>CAWGGQ010000025.1:0-251529 GCA_963822125.1 uncultured Gammaproteobacteria bacterium
CGTGTGAATCGCGTGACCGGCCACCCCGAGCGCCGCTTCGTGCAC
This sequence comes from uncultured Gammaproteobacteria bacterium, assembly GCA_963822125.1. Lineage (GTDB taxonomy): Bacteria > Pseudomonadota > Gammaproteobacteria > Pseudomonadales > Azotimanducaceae > DATJGR01. The sequence continues at coordinate 46 of CAWGGQ010000025.1, forward strand.
CGCTTCCGACAGCGTCGGGTGCGCAAACATCGTCAGACGCCAGGTCTTCTGCACTCGCCGAGAACTCCATCGCAATCACCGCCTGTGCGATCAGTTCCGATGCCTGCGGACCCGAGGATGTGAACGCCGAGAATCCGGTCCGACTGCCGCATCCGCAATGATCTTGACGAGTACCTTCCGAATCGGCTGCCGCGAGCGCGCGGCCGTTCGCCGCAAAAGTTGAAACTGCCGACGTTGTACGCCTCGCCGCTGCCCTTCACTTCCTGTTCGGTTTTGCCGACCCACGCAATTTCCGGATGCGTGTAGATCACCGACGGAATGCAGTCGTAATTCACCATCGGCTTTTTGCCGGCGATGCGCTCGGCGACCATCACGCCTTCTTCCATGCCTTTGTGCGCGAGCATCGGTCCGCGCACACAATCGCCAACGGCGTAGACCTGGGGCGCATCGGTCGCGCAGACGTCGTTGACGAACAGGAAGCCGCGCTCGTCGAGGTTGACGCCGCAATCCGGCGCCAGCAGTCCCTTCGTATAGGGACGCCGGCCAACGGCAACGATCAGCTTGTCGAACGTCAGCTCGCTGCTCGCCGGATTTGTCCTGGTACGTCACCGTCACCGACTTGCCTTTGACGGCGGAACCGGTGACGCGCGCGCCGAGGCGGATGTCGAGCCCTGCGCCTCGAAGATCTTCTTCGCGTCACGCGCGATGCGCGTGTCGGCGATCGGCAGGAAATCCTCCAGCGCTTCGAGAATCACGACCTCCGAACCGAGCCGGCTCCAGACGCTGCCGAGTTCGAGACCGATCACGCCGGCACCAATGACGCCGAGCCGCTTCGGCACCGAGTCGAACTCGAGCGCTCCGGTCGAGTCGACGACGACGCCGTCGGTCGAGCGGCGTCGGCTTGATCTCCACCGGCACCGAGCCCGGCGCGAGGATCACGTGCTGCGCATCGAGAACCTGCGCGGCGCCTTCGTGCGGCTGATATTCCACCTTGCGTCCCGCCAGCAATTTGCCGACGCCGGGGAACCACTCAACGCCGTTGCCCTTGAAACAGCGCGGCGACGCCGCCCGTCAGTTTCGCCACAACCGCGTTCTTGTGCGCCATCATCGCTGCGCACGATCCAGTTCGATCTTTCGCCGGCTTGATACCCATCGCGGGCAGCACGGTCGCGCGCCTCGACGTACTTGTGCGACGCATCGAGCAGCGCCTTGGACGGAATACATCCCCAGTTCAGACACGTCCCGCCGAGAACCGGCTTGCCCGGCCGCATCCAGCGATTTGTCGATGCACGCGGTCTTCATTCCGAGTTGGGCCGCGCGAATCGCGGCGTGATATCCGGCTGGACCGGCACCAATGACGATAACGTCGTATCCGGTGGTCATCGCTTGTGCTCCGAAGGCGTGAACGTCACAGGTCGAGCAGGATCCGCGCGGGATCCTCTAACAGTTCTTTGATGGTGATCAGGAACCTGACGGCTTCCTGACCATCGATCAGCCGATGATCGTACGACAGCGCCAGGTACATCATCGGCCGCGCCACGATCTGGCCGTCGACCACGACCGGCCGTTCCTGGATCTTGTGCATGCCGAGGATCGCGGTCTGCGGTGCATTCAGAATCGGCGTCGACAGCAGCGATCCGAACACGCCGCCGTTGGAAATCGTGAACGTACCGCCGGACATGTCTTCGATCGTCAGCTTGCCGTCGCGCGCCTTGACGCCGAAAGAGCGGATCTGCTCCTCGATCTGCGCAAGCCCGAGCGCGTCCGCGTCGCGAATGACCGGCACCACCAGGCCCCGTTCGGTACTGACCGCGACGCCGATGTCGTAGTAGCCGTGATAGACGATGTCGGTTTCGTCGATCGACGCATTGACGGCCGGAAACCGCTTCAGCGCTTCCACCGAGGCACGCACGAAGAACGACATGAATCCGAGGCGTATGCCGTTGTGACGCTTTTCGAACTCGTCCTTGTGCCTGCTGCGCAGCGTCATCACCGCCTGCATGTCGACTTCGTTGAAGGTCGTCAGCATGGCCGCGGTGTGCTGCGCTTCCACCAGGCGCCGCGCGATGCTCGCGCGCAGCCGCGTCATCGGCACGCGACGCTCCGCGCGCTCGTTCCGACGCGCCGCGGCGCTCGGCGGTGCGACCGTCGCAATCCGGCGGCACGCGCGAGCGCTGCTGGCTTCTGCGGCGGCCGCACGCAAGCACGTCTTCCTTCGTCACCCGGCCGTCTTTGCCGGTGCCGTCGACGCGCGTCAGCGCGACGCCCTGCTCTGCTGCCAGTTTGCGTGCGGCCGGGACTGACGCTGGCCGATTCGCGCTCTACCGGCGCGCCGCTTTCGCCGCGGGTTCGGCTGCTGCTTCGACGGCTTTGCCGGTGCACTCACCGTGGCACCGGCGCCTTCGGCTGAACAGCCCGACGACCTCCTCCGACAACACTACGTCGCCGACATTCTTGATGATCTGCTGCAACGTTCCGTCGGCCGGCGCGACGATCTCGAGCACGACCTTGTCGGTCTCGATCTCGACCAGCACCTCGTCACGCTTCGCGCCTTCGCCCGGTTGTTTGTGCCAGGCGGCAACGGTGCCGTCTGCGATCGATTCCGGGAAAGCTCGGTGCCTTGATTTCGAGCGTCACGCGATCATCCTTCTTCGTGTTCTTGATCGCGTACCGTCAGCCGTACAACGCGTCTTCGACCAGACGTGCCTGTTGCTGCACGTGCAGCTGCATGTAGCCGGCCGCCGGCGCCGCCGACGCTTCGCGACCCGCATACGACAGATACAGGTCTTCGCTGTGGCTCAGAATGACCCGCCGCATGTGATGCTGGCTCGCATACCACGCGCCCTGGTTCATCGGCTCTTCCTGACACCACACGACGTCTTTCAGGTTCGTGTACGGCGCGATGGCCTGCGCCAGTTCCTGCTCGGGGAACGGATACAGCTGCTCGAGGCGCACGATCGCGACATCTTCGGCACGATCGTCGCGGCGGCGTTCCAGCAGATCGTAGTACACCTTGCCGCTGCACAGCACGACCCGCGACGACGCGCTCCGGATCGAGCGCATCGATCTCCGCCATCACCGGCTGGAACGTGCCGTTCGCCAGATCTTCGAGCGTCGAAATCGCGAGCTTGTGCCGCAGCAGGCTCTTCGGCGTGAACGCGATCAGCGGCTTGCGCAGCGGCCGTTATCACCTGGCGGCGCAGCATGTGGAACATCTGCGCCGGCGTCGTCGGCACGCAGACCTGGATGTTGTGCTGCGCCGACGAGCTGCAGGTAGCGCTCGATCCGTCCGGACGAGTGTTCCGGACCCGCGCCTTCGTAACCGTGCGGCAGCAGCAGCACGAGTCCGCACAGGCGCAGCCACTTGTGCTCGCCGCTCGTGATGAACTGGTCGATCACCACCTGCGCGCCGTTTGCAAAGTCGCCGAACTGCGCTTCCCACAGCACGAGTGCGTTCGGCATCGTCGTCGAATAGCCGTACTCGAACGCGAGCACCGCCTCCTCCGACAGACAGCGAATCGTAAATGTCGAAGCGCGTCTTCTCGGACAGATGGTTGAGCGGAATGAAGCGCCGCGCCGTCCTTCTGGTTGAACAGCATCGCGTGCCGGTGCGAGAACGTGCCGCGCCCGACGTCCTGCCCCGTCAGCCGAATCGGATGGCCTTCGTCGAGCAGCGTCGCGTACGCCATGATTCTCCGCATAGCCCCAGTTCAGCGGCAGCGCACCGGCCGTCATCTTGTGCCGGTCTTCGACGAGCCGCTGCACCTGCGGATGCAGAACGAATCCTCGGGCAGCTGCTCCATCTGCGTGGCGAGTCTTGCGCAGCTCCGGCAGCGGAAAGCGCGTATCCGCGGGCGTCGTCCAGTGGTGGCCGAGATACGGCGTCCAGTCGACATAGAGCTTGCGTGTTCGGCTTCGGTACACGAGGCTGAGCGCAACGTGCTCGCCGGACTCCAGCGCCTGGCGATACGTCTCCACCATCTGCATCGGCGTCTTCCTGCGTGATCGGTCCCGTCGGCGACCAGCTTCTCCGCGTAGATCGTGCGCGTGGTCGGTTGCTTGCGGATGCGCTGATACATCAGCGGCTGGGTCGTCATCGGCTCTTCGGCTTCGTTGTGGCCGCGCCGCCGATAGCCGACCAGGTCGATCACGACGTCCTTGCGGAACTGCATCCGGTAGTCGATCGCCACCTGCGTGACGAACAGCACTTCTTCGGGATCGTCGCCGTTCACGTGGAAGATCGGCGCCTGCACCATCCGCGCGACTTCGGTGCAGTACTCGGTCGAACGCGCGTCGTCCTGGCGGCTGGTCGTGAAGCCGATCTGGTTGTTGATGATGACGTGGATCGTGCCGCCGGTTCTGAACCCGCGCGTCTGCGACATCTGGAACGTTTCCATCACGACGCCCTGCCCGGCGAAGCGGCGTCGCCGTGAATGAGAATCGGCACCACGTGGTCGCCGCGTGTAGTCGAGGCGGCGATCCTGGCGTGCGCGCACCGAGCCCTCGGCCACGGGACCGACGATCTCGAGGTGCGACGGGTTGAATGCAAGCGCCAGGTGCATCTCGCCGCCCGGCGTCATCACGTTCGACGAAAAGCCCTGGTGATATTTCACGTCACCGGAGGCCTGTCGTGACACGGCAGCTTGCCCTCGAACTCGTCGAACAGTTCGCGCGGGTGTTTGCCGAGAATGTTAACGAGCACGTTGAGGCGCCCGCGGTGCGCCATCGCGATGACCGCTCTCGACGACGCCGTGCGAGCCCGCGCGCTGAATCGCCTCGTGCAGCATCGGAATCAGGCTTTCGCCGCCTTCGAGGCCGAAACGCTTCGTGCCCGGGAAACTTGTTCTGCAGATAGCGCTCGAGCCCTTCAGCGGCGGTCAGCCGCTCGAGGATCATGCGCTTCACGTCGTCGCCGTATTCCGGATGGCAGCGCACGCTCTCGAGCCGTTGCTGCACCCACAGCTGCTCGGCTGCATCGACGATGTGCATGTACTCGGCGCCGACGCTGCCGCAGTAGGTGTGCTCCAGCGCCGCGACGATGTCGCGAAGCGTTGCCTTCTCGGCGCCGTAGAAGAACGAGCCGGTCTGGAAGACGGTATCGAGATCGGCAGCCGACAGATGGTGGTAGGCGAGATCGAGCACCGGCGTCTGCGGGCCGCTCCATCATCCCCAACGGATCGATCGTGGCGCGCTTGTGGCCGCGATGACGATAGGCGGCAATGAGTTCGGTGACCCGCATCTGCTTGCGTTCGTGATCGTTGGCGACCTCCGTCGCGACCGACTGCGGCCGCGCCCGCAGGCGGTTGCGGCCGATCAGCTCGAAATGACGGATGACCGTGCTGTGAGGCACGTCGGACGCGATCACGCCGTCGACGCGCGGCAGCTTCTCGAAGTAGTCGCGCCATTCCGCCGGAACGCCGTTGGGATTCTCCAGATACGTTTCGTACAGCGATTCGATGTACGCGACGTTGTCCCCCGCCAGGTGCGAGGACTTCTGCATCTGTTCCAGGAAGGATTCCGACATCCGTATCGCCGTGCGCTTGTAGTTCGTCAAGGCAGAAGTCTAGCAGCTTGCGCCTCGCAGCGGGTCTGTGCGGCGATGCTCGCGCGACCGATTCGAAGTAAGCCGGTCAGGTACCCTGCTGCAGCAGCATCGAGCGGATTTTGCCGATCGCTCGGGTCGGATTCAGTCCCTTCGGGCAGACGCTGACGCAGTTCATGATGCCGCGGCAGCGGAACACGCTGAACGGATCGTCGAGATCGGCCAGACGTTCGGCGGTGGCGGTGTCGCGGCTGTCGGCGAGGAAGCGATACGCCTGCAGCAGACCGGCCGGACCGATGAACTTGTCCGGGTTCCACCAGAACGACGGACACGACGGTCGAGCAGCAGGCGCAGAGAATGCACTCGTAGAGCCCGTCGAGCTTCGCGCGATCTTCGGGCGACTGCAGCCGCTCCTGCGCCGGCGGCGGCTGGTCGTTGATCAGGTACGGCTGGATCTTCTCGTACTGCCGATAGAACTGGCTCATGTCGATGACGAGATCGCGAATCACCGGCAAGCCCGGCAACGGCCGCAGCACCAGTTTGTCTTTCTTCGCCACTTCCGAAACCGGCGTGATGCAGGCGAGGCCGTTCTTGCCGTTCATGTTCACGCCGTCGGAGCCGCACACGCCTTCGCGGCACGAGCGCCGATACGTCAGCGACGGGTCCTGCGCCTTCAGCAGCTCCATCACGTCGAGCACCATCAGGTCTTTGCCCGCCGGCAGATCGACCGAGTAGTCCTGCATCCGCGGAACTGCGTCGTTCTCCGGGTTGTATCGATACACACTGACTTTCATGGCGTACGGTTCTCTGTCTAGTACAAGCGCTTAGTACGAACGGACGGTCGGCTGCATCGCCTCGACCGATCTTGGGCGCGAAGTTCACCGCGCGTTTGCTCACGCGTTTGCCGCTTCGGCAGATAAAGCGAATGGCACAGCCAGTTCGCGTCGTCGCGATCCTGATAATCGTCGCGCGCGTGCGCGCCGCGGCTTTCTTTGCGAGCTTCCGCGGCGATCGCGGTCGCTTCGGCGACTTCGAGCAGATTGTCGAGCTCCAGCGCTTCCATCCGCGCGGTGTTGAACGCGTTGCTCTTGTCGCTGAGATGGGCGCCGGCGATGCGTTCACGCAGCTCGGCGATCTGCACGATGCCTTTCTTCATGTGATCTTCGGTGCGGAACACGCCGAAGCTGTTCTGCATCGTCGTCTGCAACGCTGCTTTCAGCGACGCGACCGACTCGCCCGACTTCGATTCGTTCCAGCGGTTCAGCCGCGCGCAGCGCGCGCTTCGATGTCGCTGTCGCTCGCGGCGCGATAGCTCACGCCCTGCCGCAACACTTCTTCGATGTGCAGACCCGCGGCCCGACCGAACACCACGAGGTCGAGCAGCGAGTTGCCGCCGAGACGGTTCGCGCCGTGCACCGAAACGCAGGCGACTTCGCCGGCGGCGTACAGCCCGTCGATGGGCTTGTCGTTGCCCGCTGCATCCTGCGTCAGCGCCTGGCCCGACACGCTGGTCGGAATGCCGCCCATCATGTAGTGGCAGGTCGGCACCACCGGAATCGGCTCTTTGGTCGGGTCGACATGCGCGAACGTCTTCGACAGTTCGAGGATGCCCGGCAGGCGGCTGTTCAGTACCGCTTCGCCCAGGTGATCGAGCTTCAGCAGCACGTGGTCGCCGTTCGGGTCCACAGCCGCGTCCGTCGAGAATCTCGAGAATCATCGAGCGCGCGACGACGTCGCGGCCGGCGAGGTCTTTTGCGGTCGGCGCATAACGCTCCATGAAGCGCTCGCCGTCCTTGTTGATCAGGTAGCCGCCTTCGCCGCGGCAACCTTCCGTGACGAGCACGCCCGCGCCGGCGATGCCGGTCGGATGGAACTGCCACATCTCGATGTCCTGCACCGGCAACCCAGCGCGCAGCGCCATGCCGACGCCGTCGCCGGTATTCATCAGCGCGTTCGTCGTCGAGGCATAGATTCGCCCGGCGCCGCCGGTGGCGAACACCGTCGCTTTCGACTTCGACGAACACGACTTCGCCGGTTTCGATTTCGATCGCGATCACGCCGACGACTTTGCCGTCCTGGTTCGTGACCAGGTCGACCGCGAACCACTCGTTCAGGAACGTCGTCTTCGCGCGCAGGTTCGCCTGATAAAGGGTGTGCAGCAGCGCGTGGCCGGTGCGGTCCGCCGCCGCGCACGTACGCGCCGCCTGCCCGCCTTTGCCGAAGTTCTTCGACTGGCCGCCGAACGGACGCTGATAGATGCGTCCCGACTCGGTGCGCGAGAACGGCAGGCCCATGTGTTCGAGTTCGAACACCGCCTGCGGGCCGACGCTGCACATGTACTCGATCGCGTCCTGGTCGCCGATGTAGTCCGACCCCTTGACGGTGTCGTACATGTGCCAGCGCCAGTCGTCGTTCGGATCATCGCTCGCGATCGCGCAGGTGATGCCGCCCTGCGCGGACACGGTGTGCGAACGCGTCGGGAACACTTTGGTGATCACCGCGGTCTTCAATCCGGACTGCGCGAGCTGCAGCGCCGCGCGCATGCCCGCGCCGCCGCCGCCGACGATGACGCCGTCGAATTCCATCTTGCGAATGCTGCGGCATCGGTCAGGTTCTCCAGAAGATCTGCAGCGCCCACAGCACGTAGATGAACAGCAGCGGCCAGGCAGCCGAATTGATAAACGATGCGGAACGTCGTCGCGTGCGCGCCGAAATAGTGCGCGCGGATGTAGTCGGTGCCGACCGTCCACATGCCGATCCACGCATGCGCGGCCGTCGCCAGCACCGCCAGCGTCGAGAACATCTTCATCGGCATGCTGCGGAAAAATGCCGCCGAGCGCTTCGAACTGACGTTCGGGTTGGCGAGGAAGAAGCCGAGCGACGCACAACACGTACAGCGCGATGATCACCGCCGAAACGCGCTGAACGACGAAGTCTGACAGTCCGCTGCGGCCGAAACTGGTGACGTTGGTTACCACAGCCATGCTCCTGCCAGGCCGATCAGCACCACCGAGATCCGATCGTCAGCTGCGCCGCGAGCTCGCCCGCCTTCGATCGTGTCGCCGAAATCGAAATCGAGGAACAGGTGTTTGATGCCCGCCACGAAGTGGTAGATCAGCGTCGCGACGATCGCGATCAGCAGCAGCTTCGGCAGCGGTTGCGCCAGCGGCGCTCGCGACGCGTCGAGGCCTTGCGCGGACGTCAGCGATTGATCGAGCAGATACAGCAGGAACGCAATGCCGACGAACAGCAGCACACCGGTGATCCGATGCGTGATCGACGCAATGGCCGCCAACGGGAACCTGAACTTCGAGCAACGAGAGATTGATCGGACGATCCGTCTTCATGCCTTCAGACCGATGTTGGGAGATGGGCCAATGTTGAGAAGTCGTGTTGTGCCAAACTGGCCAGGTTGTCTGAGGCGCGACGCGCAGCGAACCCGGTGATGCGGGTGCGGATCATAGTCGATGCCTTGCCGGGGTGACAACGAAATCACCACGAGCGCGCCGCCGACGGCGTTTCGTTGAACATCCCACCGGCGCGATCTATAGTTTGGCCTTCTCGCCTACTTCCCCTGCGACAAGGAGCCATCCCATGGCGGATAAGACTGCGCGTCTGTCTATCGACGGCGTCGCGAAACCGATCGACTTGCCCGTCTTGAAGGGCAACGGTCGGTCCCGACGTCATCGACATCGCGCAGCTCTCTTCGGCGGGTCTTGTTCACCTACGATCCCGGCTTCGTCTCGACTGCATCGTGCGAATCGGCGATCACCTACATCGACGGCGACGCCGGCGTGCTGCTCTATCGCGGCTATCCGATCGAACAGCTCGCGGAAAAATCCGACCACCTCGAAGTGTGCTACCTGCTGCTCAACGGCGAACTGCCGAACGCGGCGCAGAAGGAGGACTTCGACCGGACCATCACGCACCACACGATGGTGCACGAACAACTCAGCGACCTGTTCAGCGGCTTCCGTCGCGACGCGCACCCGATGGCGATCATGTGCGGCGTAACGGGCGCGTTGGCGGCCTTCTACCACGACTCGCTCGACATCGAAAATCCCGAGCACCGCAAGATCACCGCGCACCGGCTGATCGCAAAAATGCCGACGCTCGCGGCGATGAGCTACAAGTACTCGATCGGCCAGCCGTTCATGTATCCGCGCAACGATCTCGGCTACGCGGCGAACTTCCTGCGCATGATGTTCGGCAATCCGTGCGAGGAATACGACGTCAACCCGGTCATCGCCAAAGCGATGGACCGCATCTTCCTGCTGCACGCCGACCACGAACAGAACGCCTCGACCTCCACCGTGCGCCTCGCCGGTTCGACCGGCGCCAACCCGTTCGCGTGCATCGCCGCCGGCATCGCCGCGCTGTGGGGCCCCGCGCACGGCGGCGCGAACGAAGCGGTGCTGAGTCAGCTGCGCGAAATCGGCGACGTGAAGAACGTCGACAAATTCGTCAAGCGCGCAAAGGACAAGAACGACTCGTTCCGCCTGATGGGTTTCGGCCACCGCGTCTACAAGAACTACGACCCGCGCGCGAAGGTCATGCAGCAGACCTGCAAGGAAGTGCTCGAAGAATTCGGCGCCGAAAACGATCCGCTGCTGCAGATCGCGCAGCGGCTCGAGAAGATCGCGCTCGAAGACGACTACTTCATCGAGAAGAAGCTGTACCCGAACGTCGACTTCTACTCGGGCATCATCCTGAAGGCGATCGGCATTCCGACCGAGATGTTCACGGTGATCTTCGCCACCGGCCGCACGCCGGGCTGGATCGCGCACTGGTGCGAAATGGTCAGCGGCAAATACAAGATCGGCCGGCCGCGCCAGCTCTACACCGGCCCCACGCGCCGCGACTTCGTCACCGTCGCGAAAGCGCTGACGCGAGTTCGTCAGCGCCGCAGGCGCTCGATCAGACTCGACGTATCCATCCGGCCGCCGCCGAACGCCTGCACGTCGGCGTAGAACTGATCGACCAGCGCGGTCAGCGGCAAGCGCGCGCCGATGCGCCGGCCCGCCGCCAGCGTCATACCCAGATCCTTGCGCATCCAGTCGACCGCAAAACCGAAGTCGAATTCGCGGCGCGCCATCGTCGGCGAGCGGTTTTCCATCTGCCACGACTGCGCCGCGCCTTTCGAAATCACGTCGACCACCGACAGCACGTCGAGCCCTGCGCGTTCGGCGAAATGCAGCCCTTCGGACAATCCCTGCAGCATCCCGGCGATGCAGATCTGATTCACCATCTTCGTGAGTTGGCCGCTGCCGCACGGTCCCATCAGCCTCACGGCTTGCGCATAGGTGCCAGAACACCCTCTGCCGCGGCAAAGGTTCCGCGATCGCCCCCTACCATGACGGTCAGCTGGCCGCGTTGCGCGCCGGCTGTCCGCCCGAAACCGGCGCATCGAGAAATCCGGCGCCTTGCGCCGCTCGCCGCGGCTTCAAGTTCGCGCGCGAGTTCCGCCGACGCGGTCGTGTGGTCGACGAGGACTGACGCCGCGCTTCAGGCCGCCGAGGACTCCGGCTGTCGCCGTATACGACGCTGCGCACGTCGTCGTCGTTGCCGACGCACATGAACACGATATCCGCACCGCGTGCCGCTGTCGCCGGCGTCTCGCAGACTTCGCCCGCGATATTCGGCCTTCCACGCGTCGGCGCGCTTTCGCGTTCGGTTGTAAACACGCGTGCGATATCCGGCGCTTGCGAGGTGACCGGCCATCGGATATCCCATCACGCCGAGGCCGATGAAGGCGACGGTCGTGTCGGTCGGTTGCGGCATGCGGTAATCCGTTGCGCGATGGAGGTCGCGACAGATTACACACCGAGCCGGGAAAGGAAAGGACGCGCCGTGGGCGCGTCCGCTCGGATCAGCCGAGCACGGCGTCGCGATTGAAGCCCGCGTCCGTCAGCATCGTGCGCAGCTCTTTGAGCGCTTCGACCTGGATCTGCCTGACGCGTTCGCGCGTCAGGCCGATTTCGCGCGCCGACTTCTTCGAGCGTGGCCATGTCGTGGCCGCGCAGTCCGAAACGACGGCACACGACGTCGCGCGACTTTCTCCGGCAGATCGCCGAGCCACACGTCGATGCGCGCCTTCAACCGGTTGTTCTGCAGCATTTGCGAAGGATCGATCGCCGCGTCGTCTTCGAACGTGTCCCACGCGCCGCGTTCGGGTTCGAGCGTGGAAATCTCCGTGCAGCTGATGTCGTCGGCCAGGTCGAGCAGATGGCGCACGTCTTCGACAGGTCTGCCGAGCAGCTTGGCGACGTCGTCGGCGGTCGGCTCGTGATCGAGCTTCTGCGACAGTTCGCGTTGCGCACGCAGATACGTGTTCAGTTCTTTCGCGATGTGAATCGGCAGACGAATCGTCTTCGCCTGGTTCATCAGGCCGCGCTCGACCGCCTGACGGATCCACCAAGTCGCGTACGTCGAGAAGCGGAAGCCTTTTTCCGGGATCGAACTTCTCGACTGCGCGGATCAGCCCGAGATTGCCCTCTTCGATCAGGTCGAGCAGCGGCAGACCGCGATTCAGGTAGCGACGCGCGATTTTCACGACCAGCCGCAGATTGCTTTCGATCATCTGCGCCCGCGCCGCCATGTCGCCGCGTTGCACGCGTCGCGCCACTTCGGCCTCGTCTTGCGGCCGTGAGCAGCTTCGATCCGCCGATTTCCGACAGATACATTTCGGTCGCGTCGCCGATGCCGCGGCTGCGTCGGCGCGATCCCCACGCGCTCCCGCCGCTTTGGCGCTGACCCGCCGACGCGCCGCTCTCGGCGGCAACGGACCGTCTTCGTCCTGTTCTTCATCGGCGTCCGAGATCGTTGACGATCTGAAAACCGACCAGTTCGCCGTTCCATGGCTTCGTCGGCGACGCTGACATCATATTCCGCGTACATGTGGATCTCCCCGTTGCACCGTTAATCCGTTTCGGTCAATCCGCACACCGCAAGCAGCTCGTCGGTGCTGAAGGGTTTCTTCAGCAACCGCTCCGCGCCGGCCGCGATGATTCGTTGTTCGAGTTCCCGCGTAGGGTGTCCGGTCATCGCGATGACGCGCGCAGAGCGCGACGCTTCATCGGCCTTCAGACTGCGACAGACTTCGACGCCGTCCATGCCGGGCATCATGATGTCGAGCAGCACCAGCGTCGGCTTGAAACGCGAGACCTGGCGGCCCGCGTCGAAACCGTCGTAGGCGAACGCCACCTCGACACCCGGATACTTCTGCTTGAACAGCGCGACCAGCATGCCGTTGAACTGCCGGTCGTCGTCGACGATCAGCACGCGCGTGCGCGGCTGTCGGCGTCGAATCCTTCCGGCAGCGTCATCGCCATACGACGCGCGAAATCGATCACCGACTCGCGGGTGAACCGTCGATGTCCACCCGGGGTCGTGCGCGCTTCGATGAGCCCCTTCTGGGCCCACTGGCGCACCGTCACCGGGGAGACTGCGAGCAGCTCCGCCACTTCGGTTGGGGTCAGGATCTCCGTCGTCATGTCTCGATCATCTGGCCTTCGTCTGTCGCCTGGACCTCTGAACGTGCTACGCTGAAACCTGTAATCGCTTGAACCGGTTGAATCGATTGAATCGATTACGGGATCGACTCTAATCGATTCAATCGAATCTGTTCAACACTATTTTCGAATAAGCGCCGGAGTTGTTAATTACTCGAACTATGCGGTTCGAACGGTGGCGTCCAGGCCGAGTTCGTCGATGCTCTGCTGCCGCATCACGAATTTCTGGATCTTGCCGGTCACCGTCATCGGAAACGAATCCACGAACTTCACGTAGCGCGGCACCTTGTAGCGGGCGATCTGTCCCTGGCAGAACGCCTTCACTTCGGCCTCGGTGAGTTGCTTCGCCTTCGGCGAGTTGAATCCACGCCATCAGCTCTTCGCCGAACTTCGGATCGGGCACACCGATGACCTGCACTTCTTTGATCTTCGGGTGCCGGTAGAGGAACTCCTCGATTTCGCGCGGATAAACGTTTTCTCCGCCGCGGATGATCATGTCCTTGATGCGGCCGGCGATGTTCACGTAACCCTCGTCGTCCATCACCGCGAGATCGCCGGTGTGCATCCAGCGCGACGCCATCGATCGACGAGCTTCGTTGCGGCCTCGTTGTTCCAGTAGCCGAGCATCACGCTGTAGCCGCGCGTGCAGAACTCGCCGAGCGTTCCGCGCGGCACGGTCTGTCCGGTTTCGGGATCGACCACCTTGATTTCGACATGCGGATGCACCTGTCCAACCGTGCTGACCTGTTTCTCGAGGGGCGCGCCGATGCGCGTCTGCGTCGACACGGGACTCGTCTCAGTCATGCCGTAGCCGATCGCGACCTCGCGCATGTTCATCAGCGACTGGACCTTGCGCATCACTTCGACCGGACACGGCGCGCCCGCCATGATGCCCGTGCGCAGCGACGACAGATCGAATTCGCGAAAGTTCGGCAGCGCGAGCTCCGCGATGAACATCGTCGGCACGCCGTACAGCGCAGTCGCGCGTTCCTCCTGCAACCGCGTGCAGCACCGCCTCCGCGTCGAACGCCTGTTCCGGGTAGATCATCGTCGCGCCGTGCTGACGCACCCCAGATTGCCCATCACCATGCCGAAGCAGTGATACAGCGGCACCGGAATCACCAGCCGGTCCTGGTGGCTGAAATTCATCAGCCGCGCCACGAAGTAGCCGTTGTTCAGAATGTTGTGGTGGCTGAGCGTGGCGCCCTTCGGAAACCCCGTCGTCCCGCTCGTGTATTGAATGTTGATCGGATCGTCGAAGCTCAACGTTCTGCCTGGCGTTGCGCGAGCGCCTGCGCACGATACCTCGCCCGCGCGTGCGAGCAGATCGGCCCACGTCATCATCCCGGCGCGTGGATTACCCGAGCGTGATCACCACTTCGAGCTGCCGGCACCGCGCGAGCTTCAACGCGCCTGGCAGCGCCGGTGCGAATCTCCGGCGCAATGCTTTCGAGAATCTCGTTGTAGTTCGTCGTCTTGAACACGTCGGTAAGCACGAGATAGCGGCAACCCGACTGGTTGAGCGCGTATTCGAGTTCTGATGCCTGATAGCTCGGGTTCACGTTCACGAGAATCGCGCCGAGCTTGCTGGTTGCAAACTGCGTCAGCGTCCATTCGGCGCGATTGGTCGACCAGATCCCGACCCGCTCACCGCGCTCGACGCCCAGCGCCATCAGCGCCCGCGCGAGTTCATCGACGCGGCTTGCCGAACTCGGCATACGTCCAGCGGATGCCCTGATGGCGCGCCACCAGAGCCTCGTTGGCGCCGTGCTCGCGCGACGGTCCGGTCGAGCATGTCGCCGATGGTGATGCCCGAGCAGACCGGTATCGGCCGGCCCGGATGCGTAGCTCAATTCTTGCGTCATTCTGCGTGCTCCCGCGCTCGGACCGGCCGGATACTACCTTCGCGAAATCGGTGTTGCGAGTAGACTACGAGCACTCGATTCGTCCCGAGGAATCTACCGATGTCGGCCCACGCGCGGCCTGCCGAGCGTCGACCGGGTCATCCGCCACGCAGCCCTTGCCGGGCGTGGTGGACCGCTATGGATCGGAACTCGTCAAAGCAGACCGTGCGCGAGATTCAGCAGCAGGTCCGCAGCGAGCCGATCACCGCCCGACTGGGCGACGGCCGCCGAACGCTATCGGGAGGCCGTCGATCAGCGCCTCAACGATCGCGTTGGGCCGGGCCTGCGAAACGTGTTCAACATGACGGGCACGATCATCCACACCAACCTCGGTCGCGCGCAGATCAGTCGCGCGATGGCGCAAGCCGGCGTCGAAGCCGCGGTGAATCCGGTAACGCTCGAATACGATCTCGAACAGGGCGCGCCGCGGCGACCGCGACACCGCCATCGAACCGATGTTGTGCGCGCTGACCGGCTGCCGAGGCCGCGACCGTCGTCAACAACAATGCCGCAGCGCTGCTGCTCGTGCTGAACACGCTCGGGACTCGGCAGATCGGTGCCGGTCTCGCGCGGTGAACTGATCGAAATCGGCGGCAGCTTCCGCCTGCCGGACATCATCGAACGCTCCGGCTGCCGCATTCGCGAGGTGGGCACGACCAATCGCACTCACCTGCGCGACTTCGAACGACGCCATCGACGCAATCGACCGCGATGCTGCTCAAGGTGCATCCCAGCAACTACCGCATCGACGGGTTCACCGAGTGACGTCGACAACACCGCAGCTCGCCGCGCTCGCCCGCGAACAAAGCTCTGCCGCTGGTCGTCGACCTCGGCAGTGGCGCGCTGATCGACCTCGAACGCTTCGGCCTGCCGCACGAGCCCACCGTGCGGGAGACGCTCGCCGAAGGCGCCGACGTGGTCACGTTCAGCGGCGACAAATTGCTCGGCTCCGTTCAGGCCGGCCTGATCGTCGGGCCGCCGCGAACTGATCGATCGGATCAATCGCAATCCGCTCAAACGCGCGCTGCGCTGCGACAAGATCACGCTGGCGATCCTGCACTACACGCTGCGTCTGTATCAGGATCCCGAACGCCTCGCCAACGAACTGCCGTTGCTTGCGACACTGACACGGCTCACGCGAGCGAACTGATGCCGCTCGCGCAGCGCATTGCAGCCGTGCTGCGCGGCGCGACTGCGCTCCACTCTTTCGATCGATGCGACCGCAGAGCGAATGTCAGATCGGCAGCGGCGCGTTGCCGGAAACAACGCTCGCCGAGCGCGGCCGTAACCGTCACGGCGCAGTCCGATCGCGACATCACGCGAACTGGCAGACGCGGTTGCGCGAACTCGACACGCCGGTGATCGGGCGCATTCACAACGGCGCGCTGTGGCTGGACGTGCGCACGATCGACGACCCCGATGCGTTGTGCGCCGCGCTCGGTGGACTCTGACGCATGATCGTCACGCTCGCGGGCCACGTCGATCACGGCAAAACGAGCCTGGTCGAGGCGCTGACCGGCGTGAACACCGACACGCTCGCCGAGGAACAGACGCCGCGGACTCACGATCGATCTCGGCTTCTCCTACGCCGACATCGACGGGCCGGCGTATCGGCTTCGTCGACGTGCCCGGCCACCACCGCTTCATTCACAACATGGTCGCGGGCGTTGCGGCACATCAGCACGCGCTGTTGGTGGTTGCCGCTGACGACGGTCCGATGCCGCAGACGCTGGAACACCTCGCGATCTTGCGGCTGCTCGGCGTAGACACGCGGCGTTGCCGCCGTTACCAAAGTCGGACTGCGTGGACCGCGACCGTCTGGCGAGCGTGCGCAATGCGGTTGCGGACATCGCACGCGAATCCCCGGCTTGCACCTCAGTGCGATCGTTGGCACATCGTCGATCGACGGCACGGGCCTCGACGTGCTGCGGCAACACATTGCATCGGCTGCGCGGAGCACACTCCGAAGTTGCCGTCGACCAGCGAATTTCGTCTCGCCGTCGATCGCGCGTTCGTCATCAACGGTGTCGGCGTCGTTGTAACCGGCACCGTTCACTCCGGTGTGGTGGAGAAAGGCGACGAACTCTGTCGTCGGCTCCGACGTGCATTGGCGGCGCGCGCTCGATCGCTGCGCGTTTCCGATCGTATAGCCGATCGCGCTGTCGCCGGGCGACCGATGCGCGATCGGTCTCGGCCGGCATTTCGCTCGATCAGGTCGGACGAGGCGATTGGTTGGTCGCACCGACAACGTTCGCGCCCACGCGCAACATCGTCATCGATCTGCAGGTGCTCGCCGACTTTCCGCGCAGCGTGCGGCACTGGCTGCCGGTGCACGTCTATCACGCCGCGAGCCACGCGGAGGGGCATGTCGCGCTGCTCGACTCGGCGCGCGCTCGCAGCCGGCCAATCTGCAATGGTCGAACTGGTACTCGCGACGCCGCTGCATCCGAAGCACGGCGATCGCCTGGTGCTGCGCGATCACGCCACGCGAACGCACGATCGGCGGCGGTCGTGTGATCGACACCGCTCCACCGGAAAAGGCGCGCCGAGCGCCGAAGCGGCTCGCGACCCTCGCAGGCAAGACGCGCAGAGCGATGCCACGCAGGCGCTGCGTCGCACTGATCGAACTCGACGACGTCGACATCGACGCATTCCGGCGCGTGCGCAATCTGACGACACGAGCGCTCAGCGACGTCCTGCGGCGAAACCCACCGTGTGAACGCTGTCCGCGCGGAACGACGTGTCGTCGCGGTGTCGAAGGCGACAATGGTCCAGCGCGCTCGATCGCTCGCCGCACAGATCGTCGCGTACCACAAAGCCGCGCCGCACAGTCAGGGGTTGAAAGCCGATCAGATCCGCCGCACCGGCGTCGTACCGAAGCACTGGCTCGACGACGCGCTCGCTGCGCTCGTTTCGGCCGGACGCATCCCGAAACCGGCGGCCACTACCACGCGCCGAACCACCGCGCGGCGCTGCCGCCGGACGACGCAGCGCTGTTGCGACGGATCGAAGCGGCGATCCGCGGTGCCGAGCAGCCACCCAGCATCGGCGACATAGCGAAGTCGTTGGCGCATCCCGTTGCGTTCGCTCGACGCGTTCATCGCAAGAATGTCGAAGCTCGGTTTTCTGGTGCGCGCAGGCGACCATCGGGTGTTGCTGCCGCGAGCAGATCGAAACGTTCGTCGCAATTGCCGCAACGGCTCGCCGAATCGCAACCCGGAGGATTTTCGGCGCGAAGAATTTCGTGATGCCGCGCGGCATCGGCCGCAACCTCGCCATCGACGTGCTCGAGTACTTCGATCGCTGCGGGTTCACGCGTCGCTACGGCGATCTGCGACGCATCGTCGGCGACCCATCGACACTGAATCGCGCGTGATATATTCGCCGGCGGAAGAGCATCGTCCCCGGCGGGGCGCGCGGCCTTCAAAGCCGTTGAGACGCGTGATCGCGTCTGGTGGGTTCGACTCCTGCCTCTTCCGCAAACTTAGCGCCCAGAACGTCTTCACGACCTTTCGCCCTCAAAGGCGGATTCCGGAACGCGTCGGTTCAGTTCAAGAGATTGCCCGGCGTCGGCGGCAAACGCGGCATCGTCTGGACCGGGAATTCGCCTGTGAGACTTTCGAGAAACGCGACGATGTCGGAGACCTGATCGTCGGGCAGCGTCTTGTTCAACTGCAGCTTAGCCATCACCCGCACCGCGTCAGGCAGCGTCTTGACCGATCCGTTGTGAAGATAAGGCGCCGTGTAGACGAGGTTTCGCAAGGTCGGGAACCGCCACATCTGTTTGTCGGCTTCGTTCCCGGTGGCGACGAAACGCCCCATATCGCTCGCGAGGTCGTAATCCTTGATCAGCGCATCGTCGCGGAACACGGGCAGCTTCATATAAAAGCCGGTCCCGACCGGAAGCGCCGGTCCGGCGAAGGCAGCGCCGGAATGACAACTCGTACATCCGGTGCTTTCGAAGAGGTTCATTCCGCGCAACGCTGCGGCCGAAAGTGCCTTCCCGTCTCCCGGCGACGAATTGGTCGTACGCGCTGTTCGGTGTAATCAGTGTTCGCTCGTAGGTCGCGATCGCCTTTGCCGCGTTGTCCATCGTGACGGTGTCGCCTTTGCCGAATGCGCTCTCGAAGTACGGCTTGTAGCCCGGAATCGCGCGAATGCGATCGATCGCTGCATTCAGATCCGGCATGCCCATCTCGACGGGATTGACCACGGGCCCTTTCGCCTGGTCTTCGAGCGTGGCAGCGCGACCGTCCCAGAACTGCGCCGACAGAAACGCGGCGTTGAATACGGTCGGCGCATTGCGACCGCCTTTTTCGCCATGCACGCCGATCGATGTCGGGCGGTGGTCGTCACCACCTTTCATCACGTTGTGGCACGAAAAGCACGAGATCGTCCCGTTTGAGGAAAACCGCGGGTCGAAACACAGCATCTTGCCGAGTTCGATCTTTGCAGTAGACGCAGGGTTATCTGCAGGTGCGAGTGCCGTTTTCGGCAAACGCCTCCCAAGCGAGCGCTGATTGCGCCGCGCCGGCGACCAGCAGTGTCAGTAGCCATTCTCGTGTTTTCATTTCCAGGTCTCCACCTTTCGACGCGCCACTGCGTCGCTGTTAGGTCTCGGTGCGTTTCTTTCCGGTGACCATCGCGCGAACGAGGTTTTCCTTATGGGAGAAGCTCGCAAGGCCGACGCCAGCGATGTGCAGCACCACGAGGAGCAGCGTGAGATTTGCGAGCACCTCGTGTGTCTCCTCCCAGAAATCCTCGACCGACTCGGATACGTCGGCGGCCACCATTCCAGCGAGAGGCCCCGCGTGTTTGTCATAGGCATATACGAGGAGTCCCGATCCGGTCGTTAGCGCGAGGCTTATGAGCAGCGCGAACACCATCGGTGCGCCGGTGGGACTATGTCCGAGATGGCGCTTCGCGCGCCCTCGCAGCATGTCGAAGAGGTATGCGAGCGACTCTCGCGGGGAGTACATGAAGTCCCTGAAACGCGCGTGTTGCGTCCCGATAAGCCCCCAGACGATACGAACGAGGATCACGATCCCGACGACGTATCCCGCCCAGACGTGGACCGTCAGGAGATCGTCTTCGGTGAGATAGGCGATCAGAAAGGCGACTGCGAGCACCCAATGACCGTAACGCACGAGCGGATCCCAAATGCGGACTTCCTCAGACCTGTGCTCTTCTTTTGCGGCGGCTGGGTTCTTCATGATCGACCTCGATTCCTAAGAGAGAGGGCGGAACGTTGACGATCGCGCGGCCCACTCGCCATCCTGCACATGTGATACACACCGTCATATCAGGGATTACCTCGGGTTGAAGATCACCGATGCGACATCTGAAGGATGGCGTTACGGCCTCCTGATCGGCGCTTTCGCGGCGATTGCGATGCTTGCGGCGGTAGATCTGTGGGGCGATCTCGGCGAAGGCGTATCCGACTACCACGTATTCGTCGAAGCGGCCGTCGTGGTGATCGCGCTGGTGGCCGCTGCCGTTCTGATCCGTACATTGGTGATACGAGCGCGTGATTTGAATCTCCGCCTCGCATCAAGCAACGAAGCCGCGAGCGCGTGGCGACAAGAGGCCGAAGCGTTGTTGCTCGGGCTGGGCGCGTCGATCGATCTCCAATTCGGTCGCTGGCGGTTGTCGGTCGCGGAAAAGGAGGTCGCCCTGTTGCTGCTCAAGGGACTTTCCCACAAGGACATCGCCCGGGCGCGCGGAATCAGCGAAGCCACGCACGTCAGCAGGCGACCGCTGTTTACCGCAAGGCCGGGGTCGGGGGTCGCAACGATCTTGCGGCATTTTTTCTCGAGGACCTGGCGTTGCCGCAACGCATTTCGTCTCAGGCAGAGGATCCCCCCTCGTGAATCAATCACGCGCGAGTGCGACTCCGCGACCCCCTTGCCAGGCTCGGCCGCTGCGGCGCCTCGCAGCACAAGAAATTGTGCCGAAAAGCTCACAAATCGGCGCAGCGGCAAATGGCCATTTGCAAGCCCGCTCCGATAATGACGGGGTTCGATGCGGCGAACGCGTGCTGGCGTTTGTTCGAGTATTGCGCCTCGCCGAATCTGTGCTTCGGCCAACATGGATGTGCCATGCCGAGATTCCGTTGTATCGCTGCACTGCTGATCGTCATATCAGTGGTTGCCCACGCAGATCCCTTACCACCGAGCCCGCCGAGGGGCGCTGCACCGTCATCCGATGTCGCGTCCAACAGCCGCCTTCGACGCACTGCGCCGCAGTTATGTGGAACTACGCCGCGATGTGATGCTGGCGGACCGATCGAAGCTCGTACCGGGTGAATCGCAGGTCGCCGTATACGTCTCGGTCGACCCGCGCGCGACCGCCACACTCAACTCCGTCTCGCTGGAAATGAACGGCACCGTCGTCGGCATGGCACAGTTCTCGGATCGGCAGCGCGACGCGCTGCGTCGCGGCGCATCCGTGCTGAGCTATATCGGTACGACTCAACCCGGCACCAACACGCTCACCGCAACGGTCTCGGGTACGCGCGACAACGCCAAGCCTTTCACGACAAGCACTCCACTCGTGCTGTCCGAATTGACGGCACCTCGTTTCATCGCGATCGAACTTTCGCACACGCAGACCAATGATCTTCCCGACGTCGATGCACGCGTCGTCACCGTCGACGACAACATGGCAACGAATACAACTTCGTGCGACTGGCTGCTCGGCTGTCCAATTGCGGCAGCGGTGGCGATCGCAACGGATCTGCAATACCGGTCCGTGCTTTATTCGGCGTTCCAGGATCAGCACGAGCAGGCACTCATCGAGTCGATGTCGCTCCTCGCGCTTGCAGGTGAAGATCCGATCGCCCGGCTCCACCTCCAGCTCGCGCAACTGAACGCGGCGAGCGCGCTGGGAATGCACGATGTCGTCGACGACACCGCCGCAACGCTGGATGCGGAGCAAACGGACCCGCGCCTGCGCATCCGTCTCGCATTTCTCCATGGCCGCGATTGTCACGTGCGTCAGGCGTGGGCCTGTCTGAAGGACTCGCTCCAACAATTCGACGAAGCTCGCCGAGAGCTCCACGATGCAGCCGCAGTTCCCGCGCCGATCGACGCAGAGGTCTCCTTCATGCGCGCCGAACTCGCTACCGCAGATGGAGACTTCGACCGCGCGCAATACATCATCTCCACCGAGCTGTCGCCGAAGGACAGCTTTCGCGCATACGCACTCTTCAATCTCGGCGTGAGATTGCACACCGCGGGCGTTCCGAACCGCGCCGAACGCGTGTTCACGTATCTGACCTCGATACCTGTCTATACGGACGACGCACTCGACCTCAAAACACGCGCCCGCGTCGCGTTATCGGCAATAAACCTGCAGCGCACCCAATCTGCGTCCGCCGAAGCGACGCTGCGAGACGCACCCGCTGAGGGGCGTTATCACGAGCAGTTCATGGCGTCCTATGGAACGCGGGCGATGGAACACGGCGACTACGAGCTGGCCGCACGCATCTGGCTCACGCTCACAAACGAGACGCCGTGGTCTTCAGCCGGAAAAACCGCGCAGGTTGCGTATCCGATGTGCCTCGAACACATTGCCGCGCCGAACGTCGCCCTGACGCAGTACCGGAACGCCGAAGCCAAGTTCGAGCAGCGGCTCGTCGATCTCGACGTACTCACCGCTCGAACGCAAGACCACGCTTGGAACGCGGCGCCTGCTGGATGCGCTAGCGCAGCCGGGCGAAGCGACTGTTTCGGACCCAACGCTTTCGGAATGGCGCGCCCGCATCGGGCACGACGACTGGCTGTATTGGTTCAACGCCGACTCTACGCAGGCGCAACTGCTGCAGCTGCGCGATCTCGAACGGATTTCGGCTTCCCTCGCCGACCCGCGTACCGGCCCCGTTTGCAGCGCGCGCGCACGATATCGCGACAAACGCCTCTCGACTTGCCGGCGACCGCCGCGCGCGGTTGTCGCGTTCCATCGCCGAAATGACGCGATACGAGGTCGACATGGCGCAGCAGCAGCTGCGTCTGATCCACGTCGGCATCGCGAGAACGAGCGATCACGTCGCCGAGCGCGCTTCGCAGTGCAGAGGCGCCATGAGACTGATCGTCATCCTCGCGTTGATGCTCGGCGCTGCAGGCATGCAGCAGCGAACCGAAAACGCTCGAGAACAAATCGCCCCAAGGTGGGCGTCGTGCTTGCAGAACTGCCACCGCTCACGCCGACGTCGCCGACAACGGAGAAGGTCGACACCGCCGCTACAGTCGCGGCCTACCATCGAGTTGAAGGCGCCCTGCCCGATGCGTCCGACAATCGCGCCATTCAACGGCGCCTGGGTGATCTCGGACGTCGGCTCGGCGCCGAGACCGATCCACAACTCAGCACCCAGGCGTACAAGGAGGCCATCGCCCGGTATAAGACGTTGCTGGCCGACCCGACTGCCGGCGACACCGAATACATCCTCTATCACCTCGCCGAAGCGTATGACGGGCTCGACGACCACAAGGCGACGAACCGGTACCTCAACCGGCTCATCGACGAATTTCCCGACAGCGAGTATCGCGTCGAGGCGCACTTCCGCCGTGCCGAACTCGCGTTCTCAGCGAACGATTACAAGCACGCCGTCGCCGACTACGACTTCGTCGTCGAAGCAGGGTCGAACGGGCCGCTTTTGGCAGAACGCGAACTACATGCTCGGCTGGTCGCAGTTCAAACAAGGTGAATACGACGAGAGCCTGCGAGGCGTTTCTCGCAACAATTGGCGCGATTCTCGCCGAAGACGAAACACCGAACGGCGCGACACAGGAAATGCTCGACGACACGCTGCGCGCCGTCGTTCTTGCAGTGAATTCGCTCGACGGCGCGCAGACGCTCACCGAACATTTCAAGCAGCTTCACAAACCCCGCTGGCAATACCGTGCCTATGCGCGGCTCGCCGAAGACCTGCGCCAGAAACAGCGAATCCTCGACAGCGTCGCCGCACTCGAAGAGTTCGTGCAGCGCGAATCCGTACGACTCCCACAGTGTTGCCTTCGCCCAGCGCGGGATCGAAATCCTCGCCGAAGCGGACTTTCCCTCGGAGGCACGCAAGCGCAAGGAAGCCTTCGTCGCCCAGTACGGCTTCGACCAGCAGTACTGGGTGGTCGTCGGTCTCGACGAGCGCGACCAATACTCATCGACGATGAATACCTATCTCCTGGAGGTCGCGAAGCTCGCGCACGGCGATGGCCAGAAGCGAAGCAAAGACAGGCACTGCTCGCCGCGGCGCAGTACTACGAACAGTTCGTCCGAACGTTTCCCCTCGACCCCGCTGTTGGCGAGGTTCTGTTCCTTCAAGGCGAAGCGCTGACCGACGCGAACGAACCCGCGCGCGCGCTGACGGCATATCAGCGTGTCATCCACGAACATCCAGCCGATGCACACGCGCCCGGACGCCGCATACGCCGCAATCCTGACGCTCGACACACTGCTGCATGACGCAAAGCCGGGCGAAGTGGCGACTGCTGACGCGCAGCCGGATCGACGCGCAGATCGAGTACGCAACGCTGTTTCCGACGGCTCCGCATGCGGCCGAGGCGCAGGTCAATGCGGCCAACACGCTGTTCGAGAACCACGAGTACGCCGAAGCGATGGATCTGGCCACGGCGCTGTTGCAGAGCGACGCGCATCTATCCGATTCAATCGCGCTGACCGCGACTCTGATCGTCGCGCAAGGCGCGCTCGAGCAAGCGCAATACGCCGTCGCCGAAACGAACTATCGGAAGGCGCTGGCGTTGACCGACGCGTCCTCGAAGGACCTCGCGAGCATCAAGCGCGCGTCTGGTTGCTTCGATCTACAAACAGGCGGAAGCCGAAGACGCAGAGCGGCAACGTCGACGCTTCCGTCAGGAACTACCTGCGCATCGCCCAGGACGACCCGCAGTCGGAGCTCGCACCCAAGGCGCCATCTCGATGCAGTAGCCGTGTACGAGTCGGCCGAACGATGGGGAGACGCGGCGGACCTGCTCGAATCATTCCGAGAGCGCTATCCCAAGAGCGACCTTGCGCCGGATCTCGGTCGCCGTCTCGCCAATTTCGATGAGAAGGCCGGGCGCAAGCTCGCCGCCGCGCGCGAATTCAATCAGGTCGCACTCGCCAACAAGGGCACTGAGGTCGGGCAGGCCGCGCTGTACCACGCCGCAGAACTGTATGCGGATGACGATCCGACGCGGGCGATCGAGCGTTTCCGCAGCTACGTCGATGGCTATCCGACGCCGGCTTCCCAGACGCTGGAAGCGGCCCACCACATCGAACTGCTCTACGTCCGCACCGGCCAGACGGCAATGATCGAACTGCTGGCTGCGCAAGCAGGTCGAACTCGTCGATCGATCGGGCACCGGCGCAACCGATCGCGGCCGTTACCTCGCTGCATCAGCGCAAACACAGCTGGCCGCGGGATCGCGTGCGCGCGTTCGACGCCATCGAGTTGTCGGGTGACCTGAAGAAGAGCCTCACGCGTAAACAGGAAGCCCTCAAGGCGACCGTCGCGGCATACGAAAAGGCCGCCAGCTACGGCGTTGCCGAATTCGCGACCGCGTCCACCTACGAAATCGCCGATACATACGCTGCCCTCGCCCGCGAACTCGTCGCATCCCGGCGCCCGCCACGATGTCGGACCTCGAACGGGAGCAGTACACGTTGCTCCTCGAAGAACAGGCCGCGCCGATCGAGGAACTCGCCATCTCCATTCACGAGATCAACGTCCACCGAAGCTGGGGCGGCGGCTACGACGACTGGGTGGCGAAGAGCTTCGATGCACTGCGCACACTGTTCCCGGCGCGTTACGCACGACCCGATGTCAGCATCGGGTTCGTCGATGCATTGCGCTAACGACCAGGTTCGAGATCGACGTCGCCGGTTCGGCATACGTGGTCGGCTCGGCGGCAACGACATAGGGAGTGCGCCTCTCACTCATTGCGCGAGCCGTTAGCCGGGGACAACGACCTTCAGAACAGCGTTCGATAACCAAGCCGAAAGTAGTACCCGATGACGTCCATCTGCTGAAGCTCGATGTTCGAGTCGCGCCGCGTCTTGTCGTAGCCCGCTTCCAGCTCGAGATACATATTGCGATTCGGCCGGTAGTCGAGCCGCATCGACGGCGCAACCGTCCACTGCGAGTCGCCCGTGTTGGTGAAATCCCGGTAGTCGACTCTGATGCGCGGATAGAACTGCCACTCGCTGAAGAACGTAAAGCGGTTGTTCCAGTAGATCGAGCTCAACCGCGAGTCGTTGCCATCCGCATACCGAAGATACAAGGCGGAGTAGGTCTGACTTCCGAAAATCTCGTCGGATCGAAAGCGCAACGTGTAGTAGTAGTCCTGCTGCGACGGCACCGCCGCCACGTTGCCCGACGCCTGCGTTTCCGCGTAGTCCGAATACGAAATGTCAGAGCCGATCTGCAAGCGCGGCGATATCTCTTTGTCCACACCGACCGTGGCCAACGTCAGCGTCGAGGTGCGATCGTCGGCGAGTTGCTCGATCTGCTGGTTGCTGTAGGTATTTTCGAGGTCGCCGAGGTTGCTGACTCCCTGCCCTATCAGCGCGTTTTCGGTGGTGATGTACGGGCTGCGGCGGTGATCGAACGTGGCGTACGAGGTAAGGCCGTTTTCGAAGCGCACGTTCAGCATGACATACGAGGTATTCAGAGCCTTGTGGTACGTGTCGTAGTCGAGCAGCGAGAACGCCGACATATTGTCGCGAAAATACCGTGTCTCCATTCCGATGGCGCGACGGTCGAGCAGGCCGTTCGCCTGCTGTTCGATGTAAAACGGCGCGAACTCCCATCTTCCATCCGCTAGCGAAACTTGTGCATTCACGCCATAGAGCGGACGGTCGTTGGAGAAGGCATTGCTGCTGTAGTCGACGGCATAGCCGCCGATCGCGCCAACCTCCAGCCATGGGGCGACCTTGTACCGTATCTGGCCGCCGTCATAGCGGCCAAGTACGCCATTGCTCTGCTGCGACTGTCGCCCCACGCGCACGTCCACCCCCCAATCGATCTGTTGGGCCTCGAAATACGCAGTCGACATCTGATACGTGCTGTTCCCATCCGAACCGAAGTCATAGAGGCCGTTGGTCGATACACGCATGCCGAGGTCGAGGCTCGACGACCGACGGTCGACGATGATGTCGGCGTTCGTGAACATGCCGTCTACACCGGTGACCGCGTTCTCGTCATTCACCTCAATCTCGTTGCGTTGATAGAACTGCGATACGTTGCCGACCGCGGTCCACATACCACCGTCGGGCTCCGGTTTGATGAGCTTCTTCTTCAACGGCAAGTTGCGGGTCAGAAGACCGGAAAGGCGCTGACGAATCCGCGGCGCCGCTTCGGAATCGGGATACTGGGCGAGGAACTGCTCGTAGATGACTTTGGCCTGCGCATCCTGGTGATTGCGTTCGCGCGCGGTTGCGAGCATTTCGAGCGCTTCCTGACGCGTTGCCACATCCGGCGATTGCGAAGCCTTGGTAAAAAGCGCGATTGCGCGCGGGTAGTCCTGACTCATCGCGGCCTGGCGTCCTTCGTCGAGCGCCTTACGGAAGTCGCCCGGCACAGACCCGGCTCCAGTTGCCGTGGACGGAATCGCGGCCGCATTCGCCTCACGAGGCGCCGCGGCATCGGTCGCTTTCGACTCGGTTTGCTCCGTCGAGATTTGAACTTTCGGGCTTTGAACCTTCGACGGAACGTCCGGTGCGCCGATCGACTCCTCAATCACTGGAAGTGCCGCCTGTGCGCCTTCCGTCTCGCGAGCGGCCGCCTTCGTCACTCGAATCGCAATTCTGCGGTTGTCGGGTTGCGGCAACACCTCGATCGACATCGGTGCAATCAGGCTCACCGAGAGTCTGTATCCACCGGCGCCGCTGCCTTCGACGGAAACACGCTCGATCGGACCCAGATCTCCGGCGAAGTTCTCGTCCTTCTGATCGAACTGCGCGGACAACGTCGATCCGCGCAGCCGGATTTCGATGCCATCGGCTTTGATGTCCTGCGCGGTCGTGCGGACACTGTCTGTGAACACGAACTCGACGACGACGCTGCTCGGCCGATTCCTCAACGATGCGAGCGGTCTGATACGGCGACGCGCCATACGAAGCCCCGCACCAGAGCGATCAGTAGCACGGCCAGACGAGCTCGAAGGCACAGAGTCGTCACGGCGAAACGCTGTCCACGCGGCAACGTTCCGCGCGAACGCACTCGCGCGTGACCTTGCGGTGGGTCATCCAACGCCCGTTCACAGCGCCGGCTTCCAGGCGAGCGTCGAATGACATTCGTTGCACTCCGCCGTCGTGGGAACGTGACCGGCGTTCTTACCCGTCGCGCGAGTGCCGTTGTGGCACGACGAACACGAACCCAGCACGTGCGCGTGATCAACCGTCACGACGGGTTTGAAGGTCACCGTCGAGTGACATGCCTCGCACACCATGTCGGTGGCAATGTGATTTGCGTTTTTGCCCGTCGACCGCACGCCGTCGTGACACTGCGCGCAGCCGCTCACGATGCCGGCGTGATCAAACAAGCGCAGGCTTCCACGCCAGCGTCGAGTGACACTCGTTGCACTCCGCCGTCGTCGGCAAGTGGCCCGGCGGTTTACCCGTCGCGACGGTGCCGTTGTGGCAGCTCGAACAACTGCCGATCACGTGCGCATGGTCGACGACGGTTACCGGCTGCCAGAAGCTCGTCGTATGGCAGTCTTCGCAGACGTTGTCGGTGAGGATGTGTTTCGGGCCTTTGCCCGTGGCCGTAGATCCGTTGTGGCAGCGAACGCAGTTGTCGACGATGCCCTGGTGATTGAACGCGACGGTGGTCCAGGAGTACGTGTTGTGGCATTGCTCGCAGTCGTTCGAGGTCGGCGGGTGATTGACCGGTTTCGGATTGGCGTACGTGCCGTTGTGGCAGGACTGGCACGTGCCGATCACCTCCTCGTGATCGACCGCCGCTACCGTATTCCAGCTCATCAACGTCGTGTGGCATGCCTCGCACACGGCGGTCGTCATCATGTGACGCGGCGACTTGGCGGAGTTCGCGACGCGATTGCTGCCGTCGTGACATTGCGCGCAGGTGCGCGGCGTTCCTTTGAACACGCCATGAACGTGGCAAGACTCGCAATCGACGCTGCGGTGCATGCCGTCGAGTTCGAAGCCGGTCGTGAAATGATCGAAGGGGACAGCGGCCGCGGGAGCCGCCTGAACGAGCGTCGATGCGGCGAGCATCAAGAGGAGCCCGAAGATTCGCATGCCCGTGCTCATCGCTGTCACCTGTTCAGCAAACGGCGATCGGCAAACGATTCGGTTGTGTGGCATCGACTGCAATCCGTGCCGAACCTGCCGTCATGCTTGTCATCCTTGGCGTGGCAACTGGCGCATGCCCTCGACAGTTTAGCTTTGTCGGTAATTGCGGCTTTGTGACACCCGCCACACTCCAGGTCACGATGTCCGCCCGTCAGCGGATAGGTCGTCTGGGTGTCATGATCGAACTGCCACCGATCCCAACCGTTCGGGTTGTGGCAGGTACCACATGCTTTTCCGAATGCGCCCTTGTGATAGTCACGATCCGCATGGCAATCGCCGCACAACTGCGACACGTGGGTGAAGTCGAGCTTCGAATGACAAGACTCGCACGCGGCGGATGCATGAATGCCGATCAACGGGAACTTCGTGAATGCGTGATCGAACGCAACCGAATGCCACGTGACTTCGGAATGGCAACTCTCGCACGCACGATAACGGCCGCCGTGCGGATCGTCTTTCTCATGACAACCGATGCACGTCTTCGGCAACTCGTCAGTCAATGCGCCGCGATGACAGCTTTCGCAGCGCAACGGCTGGTGCGCGCCCTTCAATGCAAAACCGGTCTTCGCAAGGTGATCGAACTCGTTCTTCCATGTCGATTGTGCCATGGCAGTCCGCGCAGTTGCTGCCGAATCGGCCGTGATGATGATCGTCGGCGCTGTGGCAGCCGTTGCATTCCTTCGGCGGCTTCTTGATCGCCATGTTGTCGAGGTGACAGGCGCTGCAGACCAGTTCCTTGTGTCGGCCTACCAACGCAAAGCCGGTCTGTTTGAAATGATCGAACGCCACGCCACTCCACTTGATCGTGTTGTGGCACGCCGCGCAATTGGTGCCGCGACTGCCTTGGTGTACATCGTCGGCGCTATGGCAAGACACACACGTCTTCGCCAGGCCTTTCCATACTTCATCGACATGGCAGCGCTTACAGACGACTTCGACATGCGCGCCGCGCAGATCGAACGCCGTCTTCGAGTGATCAAAACGAACGTCAGGCCATGCCCGATCTTCAGCGTGGCAACCGGCGCACTTCTCGCCGAGTCGCTTCATATGCGGCTGTGCGTCGCCATGGCACGCAACGCACTCGACCGGCGCTTCTCTGAACGGCTTGCCTTGCACATGACACGCGCCGCAATCGCGACCGACATGGCCGCCGCGCAGCGGAAAATTGGTTCGGTCGTGATCGAACGCCGAACGATCCAGACCCACGATGTCGGCGTCGCGACCCTTATGCTCGGTGTGACAGGTCTTGCAGAGCAGTTGAGGCTGGTCTTTGGCGATGCGCCCATGGAAGCCCGTCAGCGACGTCACGTCGGCACGGATTTCCTTGTGACAATCCATACACAGTGCCGGCTGCTCGGCAGCTACGAACGCGCGATGGCAGTTCGAACAGTCGTTCTCGAGATCTGCGTGCCCGCTGATGACCGGGCCCGGCATGACCAATCGCTCCAGACTTGCAGCAAAGGACACGCCCGGCATGAACAACGTCAGTATCAGCACGATGCGTGCCCGGCGCTGCAGTCTCACGATTAGTACATATGGACCGCGATGATGTGCACGATCACTGCAACCACGAGCACGACAAAGAGCGGATAGTGGACAACGTGCCAGATCGAGAACAGGCGTTCGAACATCAGAAACTGCGCGAATTTTCGCAACTTTTCCAGACGGCCCGCGGCGTAACGACGACTGTTAGATTCCAGCCGAACGCGTTCACGCGCGACGATCGGCGACGCCTTCGCCGCGTCGTCCAATGCGCGGCTCAATTTCACTCGAATCCGCAGATAAGCCCACCGGGTCGTGATGCCCGTCAACAATGCGGTGCCCATTCCGGGTTCGAGCTTGCCGTTCGGCGATAGCAACGGGCGTTCCACACGCGCCAGGTCTTCCATGACGGTTGGCAGAAGTTGCGAGAACACCGAACCGCGCTTCTGAATCTCCACGAAGTCGCGCTGCAGCTCTTCGAGGCTCGCCTTGTGTCCGTACAAGCCGTGGTGAATGCGCGCATAGAAGTAGCGTCCGAAGAATCCGGACAAAGAAACGATCAGCGTGCACAGCAGCACGGTCTCGCTGTTGAACGAACCAAGACTGAAATTGCAGTGAAACACCACGAGAATCGGCCCGATTACGCCGAACACCATGTGCACGCGAAACCAATAGCGAATGGGGCCGAGGTTGCGAAACGCGCGCGCGCGTTTGCGTGCGGGATATAGCAGCAGCAACGCCATCAGCGTCGTACCGATGATGCCTAATGCATAGCCCACGCCGAACTTGGCCGAAATGTAGTGCTGGTCTCTGACTTCCCAGCCCCACCACAGAACGAGCGCGCACGTCATGTAGAACGCCAGCGCGCCGATTCTCATCCACAGCGGATCGCGCGTGTCCGCATTCGTGGCTGCATTCTTCTTGGTCGAATTGAGTTGCGCGACCGCGGGAACCTCACGTGTAACTGGTTCTCGTTCGCGTGTTTCGCGAGCGGGTGTAGCGATACGTGCGCGGCGACCTTCACTCACCTGCGTCTTGCGCGCAGACACGCGCGCTGCGAGATCGACGATCTCGATGTCGACGGCGGAGGGAGTTTGTTTCATCCGTGAAAGCACACCACGATTTGCGAGCAAGCATAGCGGCGCGCTCAGGAATATGTGCGCGATTTCTCACAAATTCGAAATCATTACGTTGTCGCCGGCGCGGCGCGTTTCGATAATGCACGGCCGGCGGGCAAACGCTGTTGGATTGAGACTACCAAGGATGATGACGTCGATCGCGGATCTGGTGCCGTATCTCTCGTACGCCGCACCACTCGTTCTCGTCGCCTTGGTGGTCACCATGCGACGCGCGCGAAAACACAGGGAAAACGCTCAGATTCACTTCCAGTCCGTGGAAGCGGGACTGACCGCGCCACCGTCGCTGCACCCCGTGATCGATCCCCTCAAATGTATCGGCTGCGAGTCGTGCGTTCACGCCTGTCCCGAATATCCGGCGCACAAGAGTGCTCGGTGTGATTCGAGGCAAGGCGCATCTTGTCGGTCCGTCGGATTGCATCGGTCACGGCGCATGCAAAACATCGTGCCCGGTCGACGCGATCCGACTCGTGTTCGGAACGGCGGAGCGCGGTGTCGACATTCCACAGGTGAAGCCGACCTTCGAGACGAACGTGCCCGGCATCTTCATCGCCGGCGAACTCGGCGGAATGGGTTTGATTCGCAATGCGGTCGTGCAAGGTCAACAAGCGATCGAGAACATCGCCAAGACGGTGCTCGACCAAGGGCAAGCGCCAACCGGCACACACGATGTCGTGATCATCGGCGCCGGACCTGCAGGATTCGCCGCAACGCTCGCCGCGCACGAACAGAACATCGACTACGTAACCGTCGAACAAGACCTTCTCGGCGGCACCGTCGCGCACTTTCCGCGCGGCAAACTCGTGATGACCGCGCCCGTCAAGCTGGCGATGGTCGGCTGGATGAGTTTCAAACACATCGACAAAGAAGAGCTGATGAAGTTCTGGAAGAACGCCGAGGCCGAATCCGGAATACGCATCAACTATCAGGAGCGCGTCGACGCAATCGACATCGACGGCAACGCCTTCATCGTTACGACCACCAAGAAGAAATACCGAACACGTTCCGTGCTGCTCGCGTTGGGTCGACGCGGGACGCCGAGGCAACTCGGTGTTCCGGGCGAGCAATTGCCGAAGGTCGTCTACAGACTCATCGAGCCGGAACAGTATGCCGGCAAGCGCGTGCTCGTCGTCGGCGGCGGCGATTCGGCAATCGAGGCGGCACTCGCCGTTGCGGATGCGCCCGATGCAAAGGTGACGCTCTCGTACCGTTCCGCTGCGTTCTCGCGAACCAAGCTGCTGAATCGCCAGCGCATCAATGCCGCTCACAGCGCCGGCAAGATCGATCTGAAACTCCAATCGAACGTCGTCGAAATCACACCGCGGCACGTGCTCATCGAAGCGAAGGAGAAGCCGGCCGAAGTCGCCAACGACGATGTCATCGTTTGTGCGGGCGGCATTCTGCCAACGGATTTCTTACGTCGCGTCGGCATTCAAATCGAGACGAAATATGGAACGGAGTAGCCTCGCCACGTATCGTGTTGGCTCTCGCGCTTGCCCTCGTGCCTCCTTTAGCGAGCGCAGTCGAAGGCGCGTTTGCCGAGATCGACGCGAGCATCGTGCAAGGCAACTATGCAAAGGCGCGGCGGCTCCTCGACGAGATGGCTCAACGCGGTGACACCGAAGCGACGTACCGACTGGCGAATCTCTATCGCGCGGGCGTTGGTATACCGCAGGATCTGAAGGAAAGTGCGCGGCTCTACGAACAGGCGGCAACCGCCGGCCACGTCCCCTCGCAGTACATGGTGGGGCAGTGCTACGAGCGAGGGATCGGTTTCCCGACGGACATCGTAAAGGCCGGCGAGTGGTACACGCGCGCGGCGCGCTCCGGTGACACGCGCGCATTGGAGCGACTGCAGAGCCTTTCGACGAAGCCCGGCGATCTTCTGACGATCATCGCAATGCCGGACGAAGACGCCGTGATCAGCCAGCTGAACGGACGCGACCTGGCGATCGCCGACGAACAGGGTCAGACGTTGCTGATGGCCGCGGCGGCAGAAGGCCATAAGCGTGTCGTTGCCTTTCTGCTTGCGCTCATCTCGACGCCAATCAGCGCGATCGCGCCGAACGGACCGCGCTGTTCTATGCCGCGGAGCAGGGGCACGACGCCGTCATCGAGGCTCTGCTCGACGCGGGTGCGAATCCGAACGTTGCGGACCGAAACGGCGATACACCACTGCACGTCGCAATCGCGCATCGCAAGCAAAGTGCGGTCACCCTGCTGACCCGTCACGGTGCGAACCTCGCGGCGCGCAACGCCGCCGGTTGGACCGCCGCGCAACTCGCGCAGGCCAAAGGCGTGGCCGCCGACCCATCGAAAGCCACGCCGACCGAGCAGCTCGACCCACGGCGCGCGTCTGGCGGGCCTGCGCAAAGACAAACGATTCGAAGGTTGGCCGGATCTCAGCGTCGCCGCATGGAGCGGCGACCTGAAGCTGGTCGAGCTGTTGTCGGCTAACGCGGACATAAACGCGCGCGACGCGATCGGACAAACTGCGCTGCAGCCGAGCCGTCGATCAGGGACACACAGAGGTCGTTGCAGCATTGCTCGCGCATGGCGCTCGCGACGAATCGATGCTGCCGGGCGGGCAGACGTCGTTGCAGGTGGCCATCGAGAAGAACTACGACACGATCGCGGTTGCACTGCTCGCCGCGGGCGCGCCGACCGACACGGTCGACGCACAGGGGCGATTTGCACTGGGGCTCGCCGCAAGTCGCGCCAGTGCCGACATGACGTCGCGCCTGCTCGAACATCATGCCGATCCGAACGTCCGCGGCGCCGGCGGGCGCACTGCACTGATGATCGCAGCCGAATCCGGGGCAGCCGAATCGATTCGCAGCCTGCTGGAGCACGGCGCTTACGCAACACTCGCAGACGAACGAGGTCGCACGGCACTCTGGTATGCGTCGGGAAGCACCGATTCGCATGACGTGAACCTGCTTCTGACGGCTCTGAAGCCGGTTCCTGCTCCGGAGAAGTTCGCCGCCGATTCATCCGGCGTTACGCCCCTTCATAGAGCTGTCAGTGCGCACTCCGCCGAGTCGGTCGACGCACTGCTGAAGAACGGACACGAGCCCGAACGTCGCGTCGAGTTCCGGGTCTACGCCTCTGCATCTTGCGGCGATCGACGGCGATATCGCGTCGGCTACGCTGCTGATGGCGGCCGGTGCCCACCTCGACAGCCGCGATTCCCAAGGCAATACGCCGCTGTTGCGCGCCGCGAGCGCCGATCATTTCGAAATGGCGAAGTACCTGCTCCAGCAGGGCGCTGACGCACGAATCCGCAACTCGAATTCAGCCAGCGCGTACGATCTTGCGCGCGCGAATCCGGAGCCGCAGTGGCTCGCGATGTTCGACGAACACTCGCGATCCGTTTTGTCGTTGCTCACTCACTAGCGCTCGCCAACCAAATGCCTGCCCTCTTCCATCTCCCTCCGAACGACGAGGTTGTTCAAAACTGACCAACTTCTTGAGGGGAACGTCATTGCCACCTTTCGGGAGAGAGGTCAGCGTAGCCATCCGAAGCGATGACGAACTGATAACAGAGATCGGTCGGCGAACCGCATCCAAGTACCTGTGCAAAGCCGCACAACTGTGAAGCAAGACACATTATTTCCGTCGACCTTTTGAAAATCTCAATCAGCGAGAGACTCGAGGCGTCGGCGCGGTAGAAACGCCGCAATCATGGGATAGCAAAGTTGTTTGGGTCGATATCAAACGGGGACCTGACCTGCCGCGGCGCCGACAGTGCGCCGATCGCGCTTCGCTTTGCTGTTGCTTGTCGTGCTGTTCATCGCCGGTTGCGGCGGCGGTTCCGGCGGCGCCACGAGCACGCCTCCCATACCTCCTCCGGCGCCGGGCACGGCCGCACTTCTGACGGCCGATGCGGGGGGCGTGTGCGAGACACTACTGAATGGAGAGGCGTACTCGCGCTCCCCGCCTCCATTGGCCTGCAACGGCGGCGCCGATCCCTATACGGCCTATCTCGACGGCAGCGGATCGACCACGACGGGCGGCGATCCTCTGACCTATGCGTGGTCGTTTGTTTCCAAACCAAAAGGCAGCGCCGCGGCGTTGTCGGATGAAAACGACCGTCAACCCGACATTCGTGCCGGATAAGGCGGGTCCTTACACCGTACAACTGGTCGTCACCGCTAACGGGGAATCGAGCCCGCGCGCGGTCGCGCTGGTGGTGGCGCTCGATGACGCGACGCTCAATCCCGATCCAACGACTCAATCCCGACGCCCTGCCGTACAACTATCACGGCGGCCTATCGGACAACTGCATTTCCTGCCACACGGCGAATGCGGGCGCGGCGATTCAGGCCAAGTCGAGCACACACATGCCACCAGCGATGCGTGTCAGGCCTGCCACTATCCGTTGGCTTTCAACATCACGAGCTTCGTCGATCACGCCGAAGTATTCGGCACATGCAGCAGTTGCCACGACGGCATCATCGCCACCGGCAAATCGTCGCACCACCTCGTCACCACGCAGGAATGCAGCGACTGCCATCCACGACCTCCTGGATCAATCTCAATCCCGACGGGACGTTCGACCACACCGGTATCACTGGCGGCTGCTCCGCATGTCACAACGGCACCGTCGCAATCGGTACCGCCAGCGATCCCAATCCGTCGGGGCATCCAAGCATTTCGGTGGAGTGCAACGCCTGCCACACCACCGCGACATTCGCGACACCGTTTCCGAATCACTCCGATCCCAAGGTCGTCGTGCCGGGTACGTGCGGTCAGGGCGGATGCCACGACGGCACGAGCGTGATGGCCAATGGCGTCGCGATTCCAGGAAAGAACTCGGCACCGAGTCCGCACCCCGACACCGGCAACATCACTCTGGCTTGCGATACGTGCCACAACACCACCACGTTCGACATGGGCGGCGTGTTCGATCACACGGTGTTGGCGCGGCATCCCATCGCGTGTAAGTCCTGTCACGACGGACTGAGTGCGACCGGCATGATCGCGGGTCACATACCGATTTCTCCGACTGCCGACTGCGGCAACTGCCACAACACGTCGACGTTCGTCGGCGGGTTTGTCGACCACACCTCGTCCGAGGTCACGAGCAAGCAGTGCACGGACTGCCACGACGGCGCGCATACGTGGAGTTTCGTGGATTCCACCGGCGCGACCGTCACGCTGCCGATTCAGGGAACGCCGACCGCGCCGCAGGTTCTCGTGGACATTCACACGGCCGCAGCCGGACAGAGTTGCGGCAACTGTCACTCGGCCGGCGGCAGTTTTGCGCACGCGACCGTGGACCACAGCGGCTTCGGATCGCTGGGCAACATCACGCTGCCCTCTCAGTACCCGAGTTGCTCGGCGTGTCATGACGGTACGGTTGCAACCGGCCAATCCATTGGCCATCTGGCAACGACCCAGGATTGCGGTGCGTTGCCACGATCCACAGCGCAGCAACTGGTTCGGTGCGGGATACGACCATTCGGGTCTGTCGATCATCGGCAATACGTCGAACCCGACCTGCACGTTCTGTCATGACGGAACGGCGGCGACCGGACGGTCTTTGACGCACGTGCCGCTGCCGACGGCGGGCCAGGATTGCCTCGTGTGTCATGACACCGGGTTCACCAGTTTTGCTCTGCCGACGTTCGACCATGCTGCCGCAGGGATCACGAACAACTGCAGCAGCTGTCACGACGGCAAAGCCCACGATGGCGTGGTGGTGATCAAAAAACCCACCTCTCACATCCCCACTTCGGCGGATTGCAGTACATGCCACGCGGATACGACCAACGGTCCGGGCGTGAACGGTACGGTGACGAGCGGCTTCACCAACGCCGATCTGTTCGTGAATGCGGTGCATCCTGCGTACACGACCGGTTGTCGCAGTTGTCACAACGCGTCATTCGACAATGCGATTTACTCGGCGAGAGCCCATCCCAACGACTCCGTGCATGCCACGGTCGATGCAAACGGCTGGGAGTGCAACGCGTGTCACTCGACAACCGGCGGTTTCCTGGAGACGAATCCGGTCAACCACCAGGACGCGGCCGTTAAGGCGCAACCGTGTGTGAGTTGCCATATCGCGGGCAATACCACAGGCGCCATCGGTAAAGGTCCGACGCACCCCGACCACTTCGAACTCCTGTCAGCAATGCCACCAGGCCGGCGGCACGTTTGCGGCTGGCTTCGACCACGCCACCTTGAATACCGGTGGCACGAACCAGGGACTTGCCTGCTCGAGCTTGTCACGACGGGCTGATTGCCGCCGGGAAAACGACAAACCACGTGCCGACATCGCGTGATTGCGTCACCTGTCACGCGGGGTATCCGCCAGCGGCATCGTCGTTTGCCGGCGGAACCTTCAACCACGCCGGTCCGGAAATGACCGGACATCAGTGCATGGAATGTCACAACGACCGCATCGCGGTCGGCAAAACCAAGTTCGGCACCTTCACGCACATCGCGACCAATTCCGATTGCGGCGCGTGTCATAGCACCACCACGTTCACCACAGCCACGTCCTTCAATCACACGGGCGTGACCACGGGTTGTGCGGCTTCCGGCTGCCACATGTCGGGCACTCCGAGCGTAGTCGACGTAACCGACGACCCGAACCCGCTCCCGCACATTCCGATCGCCAACGGATCAGTTGAGGTGAATTGCTATAGCTGCCACAAGAACGCGGGCGGAACCTTCGCAAACGCGTTGATGGATCATTCGGTGGTGACGTTCGCAGCCTGTCAGAGCTGCCACGACGGCAACCATGACGGCAGCAATGTCGCTCATATCGTTACGGCCCAAGTCATCGGCGCACTTCGTCACTACCGTCGCGGCGTGCGCTTCGTGTCATACCAGTACCACTGCCTGGACACCGGTCGCGGTCACCACGTACAAGCACCTTCCCAACCCACCTGGTTATATCCCCGTGGTCCCGGCGACAAATGGCAACCACAGCACGACGAAAGTGAAAACGTGCGTTCAATGCCACACGGACACGAAGGCGGGAACCGTCACGATCAAAGGAAACGCGAACATCTCGACGTTCCCTTCGACCACCTATGCGTCCACGTGTGCCGCTTGCCACGCCACTAAGGGCGAGAAAGAGCACGGCAAACCGCTTACCGCGAAGTATCAGAATTGCGGTCAATCGGGTTGCCACAGGATCACGAGTAATAGCTTCTAATTGACGCTGGTCGACCGCAAACAGGTCGCCAATTCAACGGGACACATGCATGAGTGAGCTGA
Organism: uncultured Gammaproteobacteria bacterium; assembly: GCA_963822125.1. Taxonomy (GTDB): domain Bacteria; phylum Pseudomonadota; class Gammaproteobacteria; order Pseudomonadales; family Azotimanducaceae; genus DATJGR01. Next base: position 39,161 of record CAWGGQ010000025.1, read on the forward strand.
AGCCATCGTATCGGCGTCGTGACATCGTGCTCGCCATTACAGCGGGCGTGATCGTGATCGCCGCGGTGGTGCGCATAATGCTCACCGAGGATCCGCCGCCCGCCGCGCAGCGAGTGCAGGCGCCCACCGCCGCACCGATGATTCAGCCGCAGGATCACGCAGCGTCATCGGTCGACGTCGAAGTGTCCTATTCGGGTGCAGTCGATGCGTTGCCTGAAACGGCCAAAATCTACGTCTTCGTGCGTCCTGTTGGAGAGCGGATGCCACTTGGCGTGCAGACATTCGGTATCCACGAATTGCCGCTGGCAGTTGCGTTCACGCCCGTTGCCGGTGCGGCCGAGGCGAAGCCAGTCGAGGTGGTCGCACGGCTGTCGATGAGCGGCCAGGTGTCGTTGCAACCCGGAGACTTGGAAACGGTGTCCGGTCCATTGCAGTTCGGTGCAACAGGACAGCGCGTGCAGCTGAAGCTCGGCGCCACCGCCGATGCGACCGCACCGGCGCCCGCCCACGACGCAACCGTCGGAGCGGTCCGCATCGGAGTACGCGTGTCGCTCGGCGAGGCGGTCCGCTTGCCTGCAACGACAACGGTCTTCCTGATCGTGCGCTCTTCCAACGGATCACCTATGCCGCTGGCGGTCAAACGTTTCGCGGTGTCCGACCTTCCGCTCGAGGTCACCCTGTCGGATGCCGACGCGATGATGCCGGGCACCTCGATCGGCGGAACCGGCAGCGTCGAAGTCGTCGCGCGCACATCCGCGTCGGGTAACGTCAAGGCAGAACCGGGAGACTACGAAGCACGTTCCGGCGCCCTACGGATTGCAGAGTTGGCTGGGCCGGTCGTACTGGTAATCGCTCAGCCGCTCTGATCGAAGTGTTGCCTCCGGATTCAGAGGACGTCGCACCCCGGGCAATATCAAGTTCACAGGCAGCAGGTTATAGCGATGTCGATGCGGTACCGGTTGTCGGTTACCGAAGATGTAGAAGCCACACTACCGTCTCGCTCCCTCTAACTGCGCTTTCGCATTGGCGCACGGAGCGTTGGCGCATCGACCGGGGCGTGGAACTCGACCTCAATGGTCCTGCTATGGCTTTCGGGAACCCGGTACTCGCGGCGAATCGTGATGTCGTCAGGGGCAGCAGCGGCCACGGAGTACGCCCGCCTGGGGATGCGCGGTCGCGTAGCAGTCCACCTCGCAAGCACGACTGCCGCGATCAGCACCAACGCCATGATCCACACAAAACCGCCCCCTGCAGCTCACATCATTGTCCCGAGCTGCTGTGCACGCCTCGCCCAACGCGCAGTGTCCCTTCTCAGGCACGTCGACGATTGTCCGCATCGCGGGATGCAATTCCGTGCGGTAGTCGTGTAGGACAAATCAGCCGAAAACGGCAGCGCATCTTGTCGGATGCTCCAAACGTACCGGCGAGACCGCCGCGGACACTGCCTGCCACGCGCTGGCCGGACAGTCCATCGACTCTTGATCTCCGACAAGATTCGGGTACACGAAGCCGGGTCCGCTCGTTAGGCAATCGAGATCACCCGACTTTCCGCTACGGTCTCGATGGTGAACCAAGTAAATGCCGCCGACTGGATGGCAGTTGCTACACCGAAATATGGTAGTTTTGCTGGCGAGGTTGAGGTACGTGCGACAAGCCGCGTCGGCCTGAAACTGCCAGAACGCTGCTGCCTCTTCCGCCAACAACACCAAGAGTCATTCGATCATGGCTGTTCGCGCAATGTGGAAAGGAGTGCTCCGGGTCGCCGACGCAAGCGTGCCGATCAAGCTCTATTCCGCCGTTCAAGACCACGACATTCATTTCCGGCTGCTGCATCGCGCCGACCTCACGCCGGTAACGCAAGCGATGGTGCACGCGAGTACGAACGAGATCGTTACCCACGACAAGGTGCAGCGCGGCTACCAGGCCTCGCCCGGCGAGATCGTGCTGCTGCAGCCCAATGAACTCGAATCGCTTACCCCGGAAGAGTCGCGCGACATCACGCTCACCCGCTTCGTTCCCATCGGTGCCATCGATGCGCAGTGGTACGACCGCCCCTACTACCTCGGCCCGGACCAGGACGCCGGCGGTCCATACAGCGCGCTGACGACCGCGCTCGAGCGCAACAAAGTCGAAGGCGTGGCCCACTGGGTCATGCGCAAAAAAGCTTACGTGGGAGCGCTGCGTGTGCACGCCGGCGTACTCGTGCTGGTGTCGCTGCGACATGCCGAAGAAGTAGTGGCGATAGAAACTCTGGAAACGCCCGAAGGTCCGACGCTCGACAAGAAAGAACTGGTGATGGCGCAGCAATTGATGTCGATGCTCGAAGAGGACTTCGACCCCGCCGCCTATCGCGACGAATACCGCGACCAGGTGATGGCGATGATCGACACGAAACGGCGCGGCCAGAAGCCAAAACTCGGGCTCGTAAAGACAAAGCCGCGCGCTGGCACCTTGAAGGCCGCGCTCGAAGCGAGCCTGCGCACAACTCAACGAAAACCGCGGGAGAAGGTCAGTGCCTCCGCGTAAGCCGCCCAAGGTAGAAGCGCCGCCACCGCCACCGGCGCAGCCTTCTGCGGAACACAGCGTGGTGCGCGGATTCTGGACGGGGAACATCTCTTTCGGTCTCGTCAGCATTCCCGTCACGCTCATTTCCGCGCGACGCTCCGGCCGCGCCTCACTGCGAATGTTGGCGCCTGACGGTACACAGCTGCGCAGACGTTACTTCTGCCCGAACGAAGGCACCGCGCTCGAATCGTCCGACATCGTGCGTGGCTACGAATACGAGAAAGATCGCTTCGTCGTGGTGACCGATGACGAACTCGCGGCCGTCGCGCCAAAGTTGTCTCAAGAAATCGACTTGAGCCGGTTCGTGCCCTTGGCCGACATCGATCCGATGCGTTTCGAACACGGCTACTTTTTGATCCCCAACAAGCGGGCGCTGAAGGCCTACCGCCTGCTGGCAGCCACGATGGAGGAACGCGGCCGCGCCGGTATGGCCACCTTCGTAATGCGCGGTAAGCAATACCTCGTCGCCATCATTGCTCGCGCGGGGCTGCTGCGTGCCGAGACGCTGCGTTTCGATGACGAGTTGCGCAGCATCGCGGAAATCGAAATCGACAACTCGGCAGCAGCTGACGCGCCAGCAGTGGAAGCATTCGAACGTCGCATCGAGGAACTACGCGCGCCCTCGCTCGATCCGGCCGACCTCGAAGACACACACACACGTCGCCTGCTCGAATTGATCGAAAAGAAGCGGAACGCCGGAAAGGACGTGGTCGCCGCGGCGGTCACGCCGCACGAGGAATCCGTCGACGCCAAAATCGTCGATCTGATGGAGTATCTGAAGAACAGCATCACCAAGGGCGAAGCCACGACAGAGGCCCCGGCCCGCAAACGCCCGCGTTCGGCTCAGCACAAAGCCGAAGCGCCGCCGCGTCAACCCAAGAAGCCACGCACGCCCCGTCCCCGCACCTGAAGCCCGGCGCACTAGGCGGATTCAGCGGTCGAAATACAGGTTCTTGGTGACCAATGAGCCGCGAATGACCTTGAGCTCAACGAGCTGATCGACCAGCGTCTGCCAGCGCTGCGGAGACATCTCGCCGATCTGCTGCGTGTCAGCGGCCTGGATCAGCGGCGCCTGCGCGCGCGCGCTTTCGCTGAAAGTCTGCGCGTCCATCGCCTTGTTGATCTTCGCCATCGCGGCGTTCGTCGCAGCGGGATCGGCAAGATACGCCTCCCAACCGCGCGCACGGCCGCGACCATGCGTTGCACCTCGTCGGACTGACGTTCGCAGATGCTCGCGCGTCGTGACGAGCACCGTGGTGTAGGGGTTGTAGCCGCTGTCGGCGACCAGGAACGTGTTGACCTTCAAACCCGCGCGCGCTGCCGTCAGCGGCTCGCTGGTGACGAAGCACTGCTGCGACAGCAGCGGATCGTTCTGGAAGTTGCCGATGCCGCCGAGATACGGCGCGGTTCGCACTTTGATCGGCGCGTACTTCCTCGAGAGGAACTGCGCATACGGCAGGCCCGCCTGCCACAGCAGCATGCCGTCCGACTTCAGCACGTCTTCGACGTGAGCGAAAGCCGCGTGCCGCGTGCGCCATGATTGCCTGCGGATTGGTCTGAAACGTCGCAAACAGCGCGACGACGTTCTTCGCGCCGCGGTCGTGCGAGATCACGACTTCGTCGGCCGACACGACCGCATAGTCGACCTTGCCTGCGCCGAGCATCTGAATCGTCGGCGTGCCGGAACCCCCTTCGATGATCGTCACGTCGAGGCTCGTTCTTCGCGTAGAGCCCGAGCACCTGCGCCGCATAGAACCCGCCGAACTGCGGCTCGGCCTTCCAGTTCAGCGCCAGTTGCACCGTGATCGGCGTTCGCCTGCGCAACGCCAGCAGAATCGTCAGCGCCAGCCAGCATCCTTCGAAACATCATGCACTCCTCGTGTACGGGTCGCCGCCGCAACAGCAGGCCGCTGATCAGGTCGATCGACAGAACCAGCAGCAGCGCCAGCACGCTCGACGCCATCACACCGCTGAATACCAGATCGACGCGTTGCTGTGTACGCGCCGAATCGATCAGGCTGCCCAGCCCGCCGCCGGCAATGAACTCGCCGACGATCGCGCCGATCGTCGCAAGCCCGACGGAAATCCGCAGGCCCGTGAGAATGTACGGAATCGCCGATGGAATCTGCAGCTTGCTGATCATCTTCCACTTCGACGGCCGATACAGCTGCGAACATCTCGCGCAGCAGCGGATCCGTTTCTTCGAGACCGGTCAGCGTGTTCGCGAGAATCGGGAACAGCGACACGATGAACGCCGAGGCCTTCACCGTGGTTTCACCAAACCCGAACCAGATCACCAGCAGCGGCGCGATCGCGATGATCGGCACGGTCTGAAAGAACACGCAGAACGGCAGGATCGCCCGGCGCAGGATCGGCACCGCGAAAAAGCCGATCGCCAGCGTCACGCCGATGACGAAGCTCGCGCCGAGCCCCCAAACGATCGAACTGAGGGTCGACAGCGTCGCGCTCCAGATCTCCGGCCACAGTTCCGCCGTGGTCGCGTAGATATCGCTCGGCGCCGGCAGCAGATAGGCGGCAACCCAGCCGCTGCTCGCACGATCGTCTCCCAGACGCGCGAGCAACGCCGAGCAGGAAGAGCCACGCCGGCAGGCGATCGCGCAGCTGTTGCGTTCATGCGCCGCCTCCAGTGCGGTGAAGCGGCGCGCGAACGCACTGACCTGTTCGTTGAACTGCAGGCGTCAACTTCAGCGACTGATCGCGCTCGCGAAATTCGATGGGCTGGTCGGTGTCGATCTGCCCGGTACTTGTCCATCAGCAACACACGATCGCCGAGGTAGACCGCTTCGGAGATCGAGTGCGTGACGAAGACATATTGCAGGTCGAGCCGCGCGCGCAGATCGAGCAGCAGATCCTGCAGACGAAACCGCGTGCGTTCGTCGAGCGCCGCGAACGGTTCGTCGAGCAGCAGGACCTTCGGTTTGGTGATCAGCGCGCGCGCCAGCGCGACGCGCATCTGCATGCCGCCGCTCAGTTCCGCGGGAAGTTGCCGAGACGCGCTCGCCGAGCCCGAGCGACGTCAGCAGCTGCCTCGATCTCGGCAGTCGATCTCACCGGCTGCCGCGCCGGACAGTTCCAGCGGCAACCAGCACGTTTTCGAAGCTCGTTCGCCACGGCACGAGGCGCGGTTCCTGAAAGACGTAGGACAGGTGGCCGGCGAGCGCGGTATCGATCGACAAGCGAGCCCGACGCTCGGCCGTTCGATGCCCATGAGCAGCCGCAGCAACGTGGTCTTGCCGCAGCCCGACGGACCGAGCAACGAAACGCACTGCCGCGGCGGCACCGTGAACGACATTCGGTGAATCACGTCCCGAGCCTGGTTCGGGAAACGTTTGACGAGATTCGCGACGTCGATCGCGCACGCGCGCGCCGTTTCGCGAGGTGATACCTGATTCAAAAAATGCGACGGCTTGGTGAAATCGATGGCGCGATAGCCTATCAGGGCGAACCGTCGCGAGCACCGTTGAGCGTCGATTGGAACGATGCGCCCTTTCAGGGAAGATGGCTGCCACCCTTCAAACCGAGAACCACGATGGCCAATACCCGAATCACCGAGGACCCGAGGATCGATCCCCGCATCAAGGCGATGTTCGGAGCAATGGACATCGGCGCGCAGCGCAACGTCAGCAACTCGCGAAGAACTGCTCGGCGCGGCGAACACGAAGGAAGCCACGCCGCAACCGAAGCGCTGCGCGGCTTTCTCGAGCATGTGCGACAACGAAGACCATCGCACCGTCCGCCGGACTCACCGTGACCGAACTACAAGGTCCCGTCGCAGCCCGACGGCAACACCATCAACATCCGGTTCATCCGGCCCGACTCGACAAAGAGCCGCGTGCCGTGCGTGTACTACATTCACGGCGGCGGCATGCAGTCGATGTCGTGCTACGACGGCAACTATCGCGCGTGGGGGCGCATGATCGCGGCACAGGGCGTCGCGGTTGCGATGGTCGACTTCCGCAACGCGCTCGACGCCGTCGTCGGTGCCCGAAGTGGCGCCGTTCCCCGCCGGTCTGAACGACTGCGTGTCCGGCTTGAAGTGGGTTGCCGCGAACGGCGCGAAGCTCGGCATCGATACCACGCGACATCATCGTTGCCGGCGAAAGCGGCGGCGGCAACCTGACGCTCGCGACCGGCCTGCAGCTGAAACGTGAAGGCGGCGCTGAAGCTGATCCGCGGCCTCTACGCGCTGTGCCCGTACATCGCCGGCATGTGGCCGCTGCCGCAGAATCCGTCGTCGACGGAAAACAACGGCATCCTGCTCGACCTGCACAACAACCAGGGGCGCGATGGCGTACGGCATCGACGAACTGGAACGCCGCAACCCGCTCGCGTGGCCCGGCTTCGCCACCGAAGAAGACGTCAAAGGTCTGGTGCCGACGATCATCAGCGTGAACGAGTGCGATCCGCTGCGCGACGAGGGCGTCGAGCTTCTATCGTCTGCTGCTGCGCGCCGGCGTCACGGCGCGTTGCCGCCAGGTGATGGGCACGATCCACGGCACGGAGATCTTCCCGATCGCGTGCCCGGAGATCAGCCGCGACACCGCGGTGAGCATCGCGGACTTCTGCCGCAACCGGCCTAGCGCCAACGAGTTCGTGAAGTCGCGCACTACGGCTGTAGGCTGCGACCGGCGATCAGCCTGCGGCCTGAGCTCCGGAGCACGGCCGGCGAAAGAATTCCATCACGCCGTCGTCGATCGCGCCGTAGCCGAGCGTCACGATGTCGAGCACGTAGTTCTGATAGAGCCGCCACGGCGCTTTCGAACTCTGCTTCGGAAACTTCGCGATCGAGCGCTGCACGTAGCCCGGACGAGAAATCGAGCATCGGCTGTTTGTCGAGCGATCGCGTCGCTCGCACGCGGGCAGCATTGCGTGTAGCCGTGTTTGGCCATGTGATTGAGCAGACGGCAGACGTATTCGCAGGTCAGATCGCATTTCAGCGTCCAAGACGCATTCGTATATCCCATCGACAGCGCCAGATTCGGAACGTCGCTGAACATCATGCCCTTGTAGGCCATCGTGTCCGCGAGATCGACTCGCGCGCCGTCGACCGTGATCTGCAGGTCGCTCAGCACCTGACAGATTCAGCCCCGTCGCAGTGACGATGAGATCGGCCTCGAGCGTGGCGCCGGAGCGCAAGCGGATTCCGGTTTCGGGTGAACGTCTCGATCTGATCGGTTACCACGGACGCGCGCTGCGATCTTGATCGACTCGAACAGATCGCCGTCGGGCACCAGACACACGCGTTGATCCCACGGGTTGTACGACGGGTGACGAAGTCGCGCTCGATCGGATAGTCGGGACCGAGCGCCGCTTTCACGCCGCCGACCATCAGCGCTTTCGCTCGCGCCGGGTAACGTCGGCAGAACCAGAAGAACAGCCATGCCCAGCAGCACGTTCTTCCATCGCGTCGACTGCGTACGCGAACTTCGCCGAGACGTATTTGCGCAGCGTGTTGGCGAACGCGTCCTGCTCCGGCGCCGCGACGACATACGTCGGCGACCGCTGCAGCATCGTCACGTGCGCGGCGCGTCTTGGCCATCTCCGGCACGAGCGTCACCGCTGTCGCGCCGCTGCCGATCACGACCACCTTCTTGCCGTCGTAGTCGATGTCGGGCGTCCACTTCTGCGGATGCACGATGCGGCCGGCGAAACGCTCGGCGCCCGGAAACTCCGGCGTGTAGCCTTTTGCGTAGTCGTAGTAGCCGCTGCACATGAACAGGAAGTTGCAGCGGAAGCGCACGATCTCGCCGGTAGTCGGCGCGCTGCGCTTCGACGGTCCATTCGCGCGTCCGGCGTGGACCAGAACGCGCGATGCACGTGCAGGTTGAAGCGGATCTGCTCGTCGATGCCGTATGCGCGCGCCGTCTCGCGAACGTATTCGAGAATCGACGGGCCGTCGGCAATCGCTTTCGGCGCGGTCCACGGACGGAACGAATAACCAAGCGTGTACATGTCCGAGTCGGATCGAACGCCGGGATACCGGAACAGATCCCAGGTACCGCCGATGCTGCCGCGTCCTTCGAGGATCGCGTAGCTGCTTGTCCGGGCATTGCGTCTGCAGGTGATAAGCCGCGCCGATCCCCGAAAACCCGCACCCACGATCAGGACATCGAAGCGCTCCTCATGCATACGTGAGTCCACGGTTGCGAAGCGACGGCGAAGGATACCGGGCCGGGTCGCATGTCGACAGCCGCGAACAACGTCACTACACTGCGCGCCGCCGCGCGCACGTCACGGGCGGTCGGAGAACCGATGTCCCTCGCCCAACCGCCGCACGCCGCGCTGCCCGTGCGGCGCATCTATCTGCTGCTGTGCGGCAGTCTCGCTGCGCAGGCGCTGGGCCAAAGCGCGATGTTCGCGGTGATGCCGAGCATCGGGCGCGAGGTCGGCCTGAAGGAGATTCAGGTCGGCGCGATCATCGCTGCATCGTCGGTGGTGTTCTTCTTCGCGAGCCCGCTGTGGGGCCGCGCCAGCGATCGGTTCGGGCGGCGCCGCATGTTCATCACCGGACAGCTCGGTTACGTGATCGGCGGCAGTCTGTTCGCGGCGAGCTTCTGGTTCGCGCTCGAAGGCTGGCTTACGCCGATGTTCGCGTGGTTCGCGATGATCGCCGCACGTATGACGCAAGCGACGTTGATGTCGGCGTCCGCACCGGCGGCAGGCGCATACATCGCCGACATCACCTCGGCAAATGACCGCGCGCGCGGGCTTGCGCGCATCGGCGCAGCGAACAATCTGGGCTCCATCGCCGGTCCCGCCGTCGGCGGGATGCTGGCGGCAATTTCGTTGTTGGCGCCATTTGTGCTCGCGGTGGTTTGCGTGGCCGTCGCCGCCGCGTTGACGCTGCGCTATCTACCCGCCATACCGACACACCCGCACACCTCGCATCCGCCGCGCGTCAAGTTGACCGATCGACGGGTCCTGCCGCTGGATCGTGCCAGGCATCGCGATGTTCATGGGTGCGGCGGTGGTACAGCAGACGCTGTCGTTCCGCATTCAGGATGCGCTCGCCCTGTCGCCATCCGCAGCCGCCGCCGCGTTTGGAACCACGATGATGGCCTCGGCCATCGCGGGTCTCTTGGCACAAACCGCCATCGTGCAGCGCGTCTCGCTGATGCCGATTGCTTGGCTCCTGATCGGTCTGCCGATGTTGGCGGTCGCGCTCGTGACGATGGCCCTGCTCGACCGCTATTCCACCTTCATAGCGGCGAACGTGCTGATGGGATTCGGCATGGGCTTTGCGGGCGCCGGCTTCAGCGCGGGGGCATCGCTCGCCGTTACGGCGGAAGAACAAGGCGGTGTTGCCGGCATCTCGGCGGCGTGTTCCGCAGCGGGATGGATCGTCGGGCCGCTATTGGGGCCCGGCTTGTACCAGATTGCAGCCCCGCTGCCGTTCCTGATCTCCGCCGCAATGATCGCTGCGATTGCCGTGCATGCATGGCGACACCATCAACGCACGCGGCCGGCTTCGGTCGTTGGCGACGACGCCGAATAGATCGACATCGTCTGCCCCTTCTTGTTCGTGAATTGCGCGACCCGAGTCATATCTCGTGCATTTGCCAGCGCGTCGGTCGCCGTCGCGTCGCGCCCGGCGTTCATCACCCAGAAGTCGTAGGCGGTTCCATCGGGTACAACTGCATCGGACGAAAGTACGCTTGCGTCGCGCCAGTCGACCCTGCGTCCAGCCAGGTAGATGACGCGCACATCGTTGCTGAAGACGCGTGCATCGCGCGCAGTGTGCTGAGAAAGCCAATGCGCCGCATCGACGTAGTGATGCTTCGAGTTGAACAACCCGAATGCGGCTTCACCGAGCAGATACAACGCGAGCAGCGGTGTCGCCCAGCGCAACCAGGGGCCCGCAAGACGCGCGCGCGCGTACCAGTCGTCGATGACAAACGCGGCGATAACGACTATCAGTAAGCCCGCGGGCATCGCATATCGGGTCTGGATGATGCCGCGCGCAACGAGCAACGCAGCGAGCGACAACACCGTGACGCCGAACGCGATGATTACGATGGGTATGCCGCGGCGATCCATACGGCGCGCCCTACCCGTTGCAATTCCGACGATTGCGATTGCGGTCAATGGCAACGATCCGGCATTGACCAGGTGCACCACGATCATCGTCGCGAGGCCGCCGATCACGCCGAACGCTGCGTAGTCGTGGAATCTCGGATCGAGCACATGAGTGGCGAAACCGGTGATCTGAGCTTCGATCTTCGCCGGCACTGCCGCCGCCATATCTGCGCCTTGATGCATCGATTGCGCGAACCACGTCGTCGACGGCGCGTTTGAACCCGCGACGTACAACACTGTCACCAACGCAGCCACAACCAGTACACACGTCGCGACCATCGCAAACGCGCCCTTCCCGGCTGTTCGCCAGAGCAACGCGAACGGCGTTGCCAGCAGCAACGGAATCGCCTCAGCGCGAAACGCCGCGGCGACCCCACACAACAGGACGAACGCGGCGGCGCGTATCCACGACGGCGCAATCGCGTGGCGCACCAACGACACGAGCGCAAACGCGCCGAACATCCAATACGCGAAATCGCGAAGCAGAAAGCTGCGAAACCCGTTGAGTTCCGGAAGGAGCAGCGCAAGCACCGCAGCAAGTGCCTGAACGCGAAGGTTGCCGCCGAGCGCCGCGGCGAGCCGCTGCAATCCCACGATCAGCGCGGCAATCAACACGGCGTCGAGGCAGTGCGCACTGATCAGCAGGCTTGCACCGCCGATTGAGTGCACCAAGGCAATCAGAATCGAATAGACCGGCAACGGGTAGATCGCTGCCGCAGCGGCATACCCTTCATCGAGCCATGCCTGCGCCGCCAGCAGGTAGATCACGCCATCGGGATTCAGCAGCGGATCGAATATGAGATGGATGATCGAGAAGGCGATGCTCACGATCACCGCACCGGCACTGATCATCAGTTCGGCGAAACGCCGGTCGTTGGGGAGTTGCGGCAAGCTCGGCAGTCTCGTGGCCCTCAACACGCGACTGTAGCGTCGCGTGTAGGACCTTCCTAGGCTTTCAGTGCGGGTGCAGCAGTTGCGCTGACCTCACGACACAAGAGTTCATAGGCGCGCGCTGCACGTTCTTCACTGAACGCTGCAGCACGCATGACGAACTCGGCCGAGTTGCGAGGCTCACGCAAAGTCGCGCTCAACGCTGCCGCCATCGCACCGACATCACCGACAGGAACGAGCCGTCCGTAGCGGCCGTTTTCCAGCACTTCTACCGGCCCTTCCGTTCGGGTACTCACCACAGGACAACCACATGCGAGCGCTTCGGCTACGACGTTGCCGAACCCTTCGGACGTGGACGACGAGGCGAACACCCCGGCGCGCGCCATATAGGCAAACGGGTTGGCGGTGAAATCGAGAATTTCGAAATCGTTGGCCACGTTCAGGTCTTTGCCAGCGCTCGCAACGATTCGAGCTGTGCACTTTGCGGCGAACCGGGTGCGGCGGACGACAGAATCACGAGCCGTACGGCCCGCTCGCTGCGTACGCGTGCAAACGCTCGCACCAGCATCGCGAAATCTTTCGTACGACCCGCGCGACCGGCCGACAGGATCACGGGCGGCTGGTCTACGTCGAACCAGCGATGCGGAACGCTTGCGCAGGCGAGCGACTGGATATTGTCGGGGACGGCCGGATTGTAGATGCAGCGAACGCGCTCGGCCGGAACTTGCAGCAATGCTCTGAGGTCATTCGCAACGCCGGTGGATACGCCGACGATTGCGCTCGCGTCGCGATAGGTGCGCCGCATCAGCGCCGGCAAGTGTCGCCGTGCAAAACGCCAGTCGTTGATTCGCCGCTGATCGGTGGTCACGTGCTCGGTCAGCACGAGGCTCGTCTGCACATCTGCGACGCGCTTGGCGAGCGTCGCCACGACGTTGAGGCTCGCGGTGCCGGAGATCAGTACGCTGGGCTGAGCCGTGCTCAGGTAATTCGCAAGCGGTGCCAGCAACGGCAGCGCCTTCAACGGATGCAGTGCGAGGACGAGCGGCAGTGACATTTGCGCGGCCGCAGCAGGATGAGCACTCAGCGCGAGTCCTCGTGCATACAGGCGATTGCCCGGCGTTATGTGGATACGCCGAACGCCTTCCTTAAGTGTCGACTCCAGCGGACCCGTGCCCGAACAGATGACGTGCACAGGATGCCCGTACTCGAACAGCTTGTTCGCCAGCCGAAGCAGAACCCGCTGTGTGCCGCCGTATTGATAGTTCTTGATGAACAGCGCAATGAGGCCGGGCGCAGGCGTGGGTTGACTAGTGTCCAGGAGGACCGACCGGGTGGAATGCGGGCCGCGTGGATACATCAGCTCCGGTATGGCGCCGGCATCGCGTCGTTGAAGCATGCGGTGTCCCTCTACAGCGACGATGATTGTACGATGCCAATCGCTACTGGCTATAACGCACTGCAAAAAAAGACCAAAAGTGATGTCACAGTGATGTCATCGCACCTCAACAGATCTGTTGGTATGGAGCAATCGGCATTATCCTACATAGCCGACCGATCTGAGCATAAGAGCGACGGGAGTTAGGTCATGATCTGCGCAAAATGCATCAGCTTCGCAGGATATCGCGTGGAATTCGGAAAAGCTCTGCAACGGACCATCAAAGGCCGCCGCGACCTGTTTTGGTGCTCTGCGCATTGTATGTTGGCCCTTCCCGCCTCTGACACGGCTTGCTATAAAGCCGTCCTCCTGCTATCCACGGTGATGAAGCATGACGTCGGCGCGCAGGCTGCTGAAGCTGACCGGCTTATTCCCGATGATGCGCGGTCGATTGAAAGACCCGGTGATCGCGTACGAGACGTGGGGCCAGCAGAGTCGTGATCGCGACAATGCAGTGCTGATATTCACCGGATTGTCACCCTCGGCGCACGTCGCATCGTCCCCCGAAGATCCCACCGCCGGATGGTGGGAAGACATGGTCGGGCCCGACAAACCGATCGACACGAATCGGTATTTCGTCATCTGCGTCAATTCGCTTGGCAGCTGCTTCGGTTCTACCGGGCCCGCTTCGATGAATCCCGAGACAGGCAAGCCGTATCGCCTGACCTTTCCCGTGTTGTGCGTAGAGGACATCGCGCGCGCGGGCGCGGAGGTAGTGCGATCGCTCGGAATCGAGTCGCTCTTCGCAACCGTCGGGGCATCGATGGGAGGAATGACGGCGCTTGCGTTCTGCATGCTGTACCCGAATCTGTCGCGCGGCCTGGTGTCGATCTCCTCCGCCAGCCGCAGCCTGCCGTTCGCCATTGCCTTGCGGTCGTTGCAACGGGAAATCATCCGCAAGGACCCGGCGTGGAACGACGGCCACTATGCGTCCGGCGAAGGTCCGATCAGCGGAATGCGGCTGGCGCGCAAGCTCGGCATGATCACGTACCGTTCCGCGCGCGAGTGGGACCAGCGCTTTGGTCGCGAACGGGCTACCGACGAAGTGCCGAATCACGGTCCGTTCCGCATCGACTTCGAAGTGGAGTCGTATCTCGAAGCGCACGCCAACAAGTTCATCGGCGCCTTCGACGCCAACTGCTACTTATATTTGTCCCGCGCCATGGATCTCTTCGACGCGGCCGACCATGGAGGTAGTCTGGCGGGCGGTCTTTCCCGCGTGCAGCTCGACCGGGCGCTGGTAATCGGGGTTGAAACCGACTTCCTGTTTCCGATCCATCAGCAGCAGGAACTCGCCGACTGCATGAAAGCGGTCGTACCGGAGATGAGCTTTCAGATCTTGCCGTCGATTCAGGGTCACGACTCATTCCTGGTCGACATGGACCGGTTCCGCCCGGCCGTGGCGAGCTTCTTCTAGCGCCGTTCCACTTCTAGAGACGTTCCGCGAGTCGTTCAACGCGGCGGAGGTGGCCACGCACCGACTCGAGCAGGGTCGGTGCATCGACGTAACCGCCGGCGACCAGTCCGCGTTTCCCCCCGACGTCGACCTGAACGCTCGGCAGCGCCGAGGTGCCGAACGCTTTTGCGACTTCGAATCCCGCCTCAACTCTAGCCAGGGTGGCAGGCGATCGGCAGGCCGCCAGAAAACGCGCTTCGTCTGCACCCATTGCAACGGCCTCATCTGCCAGAACCGATTCTTCCCCTAGATTCGCTCCTTCGACGAAGAATCGCGTCTGCAGCCGAAGCAGAAAGTCGAACGGCGGCGCGCCGCCAAGTTCTCGCATCGCCTCTACGGCAATACACGCCGGCACGCTGTTGTAGACGAAATCGCCCCTTGGTAACCCTTCTCCGAATCGAGCCTGGGTGACGGAAACGACGCGCCGCCACACATCGGCGAGACGAGTTCGGGCGAAGTCGCTGACCGGGTGAGTGCTGCCGACGTTGATGCCGCCGAGCAGACAGTCGAACTCGAACTCCGCATCACCGTCACGACGCGCACGTTCGATCTCGGGAGCCATTCCCCAACACCAACTGCACATCGGATCGGTGACGAAGATGACCTTAGCGCGCGGCATCTCTCGTCACGCAGCGATGAAGGCGCGCCATTAACGTGAGCGGGACCGACTACTCCTCGGAGTCGTCGTCCTCGGCGGTGTCGTCATCGACCTCGAGGTAGTCGAGGTCACTGCGCATCTTGCGCTCTTCGATACGCGACTCGATCTTGCGCCGGATCTCCAGATGATCGCGCCGCGCGTTCGCGCGGGTCGAGCACGACGACCTTCTTCTTCTGCCTCGCCGTCGCCCTCGAAATCATCGAGATCCTCTTCGGATAGCGGCATGTCGTAATCGTCCTCGTCTTCTTCAGTCTCGCCAGCCATGACCGTCACAAATCGTTAACCATCTGAGCGCTACGCTGTGTGTCGGGGCAACGCAGCGCCTTTGTATTCCGCTCTCCTGGCACTGTCAAGCCGGTACATCTACGACGCAGATGCACGCGGCCTAACGGTTTGCTCGGGGCGCTCAGCGCGTCAGAGAGTTCAAATGTCCTTGCCCGCGCAGCGCCGTCAGGAAGTCGACTTCGTACGCTTGCTCGGGCGCTTCGCGCACCATCCGGTCGAGCGTATGCGCGTCGTCGCCGACGAGAATGCGCCAGCGATCGTTGCGCACGCCGTCGAGAATGATCGTTCGCCGCCTGCGCCGCACGTGAGCGGCGCCTTGTCGCGGAAGTCCGAGCGCCTGCTGTTGCAGCGCCGCGCGAATCTGATCGTCGGTTTCGTTGCCGACCGGCATGCCGCGTTCGACCATGCGCTTGCGGATCACCGCGATGTCCGCCGCGCTCATGTCCTTCGGCGCCGGTCGCCCGAGCACTTTGCCGGTGTTGATCGCAATGGACGTGCCGATGTGTCCCGGCATCACCACCGCCACTTTGACGTGCGGCGCGTTCAATCGCAGATCGGTCACCAGCGCTTCGGAAAAGCCTTTCACCGCAAATTTCGCCGCGCTGTACGCCGTGTGAGAAATCATCGGGCCGAGCGTCGCCCAGAAGCCGTTGACGCTGCTGGTGTTGACGATGTAACCCTCGGTGCTAGCGACCAGCAGCGGCATGAATGCCCGACTGCCGTAGTAAACGCCGTACCAGCACACGCCGAACGTGCGCTCCCACTCCGCACGATCGTCGATCAGAAAGCTACCGCCGCCGCCGATGCCTGCATTGTTGAACAGCAGATTGATGTGATCGGTTTCGTGACGCCTCAGTACGTGATCGCGAAACGCGAGCACTTGCGCTTCGTCCGACACGTCGCAACGGAACGTCGTCAGATGCGCACCGACGGCGCCGCCTGCTTCGCACAGACGCTGTGTCTCGCGCATGTTCTCTTCCGACACGTCGCACATCGCAACGTGACAACCTTCGGCGCTCAGCTGCCGCGCAAGCTCGCGTCCCATGCCGGTGCCGCCGCCGGTGATGACCGCGAGTTTGCCTTTGAAGTCCTTCATGACGCTCCTCCTCGTTTGATGTTTGGTTTTGATGTTCAGTTTGATGATTCGGGCGACCACGAACGTGACGCTGATTTCGCACTGAGCTTCGTCGCTCGAGAGCCACGCATAGCCGCCTTCGACCGTGCATTGGAGGCGCATTGTACGTTGGACGAGTCGATCGATTTCCGGCGCCTGCAGACCCGCAACGGACAGATTCTTCAGTCGCGCGAGACCGGCTTCGTTCTGGCGCCACCAGAGGTCCGAGGCGCGTTCTCCATAGCAGTACACCTTTACCTCCGCCGCCACGCCGCTCGCCTTACGCAGGCGTCGCTCGTCCGGATGGCCGACGTCGATCCACAACTCGATTTCGCCGGACAGGCTCTTGCGCCACAGCGCCGGTTCTTCCTCGTTGCTGAGCCCCCTGCCGAACTCGAGCCGTTCGCTCGCATTCAGTGCAAACGCGATCAATCGCACCATCATCCGCTCGTCGGTCTCCGACGGATGTCTGCGCCAGCGTCAGCGAATGGTCCTGATAGTAGTTCCGATCGAGGTCCGAGACGGAGAGCTCGGCCTTGTATACAGTCGCTTTCAGCGCCATTCGCGATATGGTCGCGGCGTTAACCGCATTCACAGCTGTATGTGCGCCCAACGGCGTCGTCGCCAGATCAGAACATAGATGACCGACTGCAGCGCCCGAAAGCCGAACTGGTGCATACACCAGACGCCCAGCAAGCCGCCGCCCAACACCGGCCCGAACAGGTACGCGCCGGGCAGCAGCCAGAACCACTGCGTGATCAGGTTCACCCACGTGACGCGTCGCACATCGCCGGCACCGTTCAACATCGCGGCGAGCATGTAGCCCGCTCCGTTGATGACGATCATCGCGCCGAGGATGCGCATCGGCGTTCGCGCCACATCCACCGCTGCGGGTTCGTGCAGCCAGATCGACAGCAGCAGATCCGGCACGAGCCAGAACGGCATGCCGATCATCGCCAATCCGATCGCACCGACCCGCAGAACATCCCACGCCCAGCGCGATGCGTCGTCGACGTTGTCGCGGCCCAGCGCCTGACCGACCAACGCGGCCCCTGCGCTGCCGAGAGCAAACGCCGGCAATCCGACGAGTCCGACCAGGTTGATCAGCACCGCATACGCCGCCAGTTCGACCGTGCCGATGGACGCCGACGATGCGATACATCAGCGTCAGCGCCAGCGTATCGAACAGCTGTTGCAGTCCGCCCGGAATCGCAAGACGCAGCACCGCGCCGAATTCTTCGCGGGTCGGTCGCGCGCGCATGAAGCCGAGCGGTCGCGCATGGCGATGCGCCAGCACGAAGTACAGCGCGCAGCCGACCACCGAGGCGAGCGCGGTGGCGAGCCCCGCGCCCTCCGTGCCCATCGCAGGCAACCCGAGGCGACCGAATATCAGCCCATACGCGAGCACCGCGTTCGTCACGTGCATCGACGATCAGCGGCGCGATGTACATCCGCGAGCGGCCGATGCCGTTCCAGAATCCGTTGAACGAATAGATCGCGCCGATGAACAGCGACTGCGCGATCACCCAGCGCAGATACGGGACACCCGCCGCGAGCACCGCCGGATCGTCGTTGAGCAGCGCAAACAGCGTGGGCGTCGCCACACCACAGAATCGCCGCGCTCGTCGGCGCGACTACGACAAGCAGCATCAGCGCCGCATTGAGACTGGCGCCCGACTTCTTCGATACGGCCTTGCCCGACACGCCGCGACACCAGCGCCTGCACCGCGATCGTCAGGCCCTGGAAGAAGCCGAGGTAGATCCACGAAGCGAAGCTGCCGAGGCCGACCGCCGCGAGTTCGGCACTGCCGAGCCAACCGACCATCGCGGTGTCGACCAGCGACAACAAGGCCGACGACCCCATGCCGCCGAGGATCGGCACGCCGATCGCAAGAATGCGGCGGACCCGCGATCGGTCATCCGGCACGCGCTGTACCCCACGCGTCAGTCGGCCAACTCGTCGACGTTCGAAGACATCGGAATTCGTGATGAACGAGTTCCAGGCTTGCGTCGGCTTCGCCTTCGCTTCGTCTTCGTATTGCCGCGAGAGAGTCCACACCGTGTGCAACCGTTCGACACCATCGGCGCCGCGAGCGTATCGTCCGGAAAAGCTGGTGATGGCCGACAGGTTCGATCCGTCGTCGCGGAAGTTCACTGCAAAGCTCGCGAGCTCGCCGTTCACACATCCGCGAACCGCGTAGACCACGCCTTTTGCTGCACGACCTTTCTGCGAAGTAAAGCGGCCACTGATCCATCCATCCGACTGTTCGTCGACCCATAGCACGGAGTTGTTCTGGTTGATCCAGCTTCCGCGCAGATCAACATCGTTTGGCGGGAAACTCCCGGCGGTCATGTTGCGTTCCTGACAGTTGACGGGGTACCCCGTTGGACGCGGCATTGAAGCAGCTTCGACGCTCAATAGTCCACCGGTCGCGGCACTTCACAGGCGCCCCTTAAGCCGCGCGTTGGGATCGCGAAACTCGACTGCGCCAAGCAGCCGGACGGCGTTGGACACCCCTCTCTCGGATGTCCCAATCGAAGCCGATGGTGCTAAATACCGCCTCACGAATCCACTTGATCCACAAAAGGCAGAGCCATGCGAAACGCAAAAGTGCTGACGGCCTGTGTAGTGATGGCACTGGTGTGCGGCGGGTGCTTTGGCGGCGGTGCGACCGTCAAAACCAGCACCACGACGGTGTCTATCGGCCAGCAACTGATCGACCTGCAGAACTCCTACAAGTCCGGGGCGATGAGCGAAAAGCAATATCAGACGGCACGCGACAACCTCATCAAGCGATCGCTGTCGAACTAACGGAGGCATCATGAGATCGAATCGAAAACTCGCGGTCGCGTTGATGCTGATCGCCTCCACGGCGTTCGTCGGTTGCGGCGGCGGCGCAGAAGTCAACCAGCACGTATCGAGCGTCTCACAGGGTCAGGAACTCGAAGACCTGAAGAGAGCGCTGGAACAGGGCGCGATCGATCAGAAGAACTACGAGAAGCTGCAAAAACAGATTCTGAAGCGCAGCTACTGATCGCCCGACAGACGAACTACGCCGTTCTTCAGCGGTGCAGCACTCACTGATGCCGCTCGAAGAGTTGAAGACGTTGTTTCAGTACTCGCGTAGGTCCATGCACAGCACAGGGGTGTCGAGCTGCGCACCTTTGAAACGCCGTCTGGTTGAGATCGCATTGCCGCGGACGATTAGGTGCCCGGCTTCGCGTGCTTGTCTAGGTAGTCGATGATAGATGCCATTTCGGATGAACTCGGCACCATGACGTCGCCGCTAGACGTGGATTTATCGCTGATGTGCTGTTGCATGCGTAGCGTCACGTCCGCCCATTGCCTGACTGTACGCGCGCTAGGCGCCGGCGCGGCGTGACATTGAGAGCAGTACTTGGTTTCCAGCGTTGCGCCGTGCGAACTCGCGTCCGGCAACGCGCTCGCTGAACCCTGGTTCCACATCCAACCCAATCCGCGCATCGTCTGCATGTCGCGATAAATGGTGTAGTAGTGCTGTCGGATCAGCGCGTCACACATGGTCGGATCGTTCTCGGCGGCAATCGCTGCTGCCTGGTTGCGCATCCGCTGTTGAAGCGCTCGCATGTGCTCCTCGTATTGCGCCGGAGTGTCATTTGGAACTGCCCAACCGTTTCCCGGTCCCGTGCCGTGATACCAACCCATTGTGCCGCCGCCCATTATCTCGGGGCTCATCAGCACCCAGTCGGACGCTCCATTGGGGCTCATGCCTGGCCACTGTCGCATCGACTGCAGGTAGTTTTGCAGCATAGACCAGTGGCTCTGCATCGCCTGCTTCCGCGCCTGCGAATGCGTACCCGTCTGCACTTTCGCGAGTTCCGACGTCAGCGCATCGATTTGCTTCTGAAGGTCCTGGATTTTCGCTGCGTCCTGAGCGTCGGGCCCTGTGGTCGCCGCCACAGAAATCAGGGGCAATAGAACGCACACAACCGACGCGACAGACGCGATAAATGGACGGATCCCGATTTGCATATTTTCTCCGCCTTTTAAGTTCCAATCATAAGTCGCAGTGGCGCTAGTTCCTCAACTGACATTCACATCGCGTTAAGCCTCCCGGTTTCATGGCGCCTCCACCGCGCGGCGCCAGTATGAAGCAGCCTCGTGCTCGAAAGGGGAACTGTGGCTTTGCACACACAGCGCGCGTCACGACCATCTATTTTTCGAACGCACTTCGCGGCAATCCATACCTGATCTTTCCACACCGCTTCCCGCGCAATAGGTAATCACCCCTACTTTCGATTGCCGGATCATTCCCGCAGACTGCTCGTACTACTTGGGATGCAACTCCATGCGTTGGTTCGTATTCGGCTGCGTGTCAGCCGTATTACTGGTTGCTTGCGGCAAGAAACCGGCGGGGCCGGAAGCGGCGCAACCGATCGAGGTATCGATCGTCACGGTGACGCGACAGGACGCGCCCGTCAGTTATGAATTCGTCGGCCAGACGCAAAGTTCGGCGCAGGTTCAGATCGTCGCCCGCGTCGCCGGCTTTCTCGACGAGCAGGTGTATACCGAAGGCAGCATGGTCAAGGCCGGGCGAGATCATGTTCCGGCAGGATCCGAAGCCGTTTCAGGCGCAGCTCGATGCGGCGAAGGGCGCGCTCGCCGCGCAGCAGGCGCGCTGGCAGGTCGCCGCGACAACCTGGCCCGCGTGCAGCCGCTGGTGGCGCTCAACGCCCTCGCGCAGAAGGACCTCGACGACGCCACCGGCGCGGAGCAGGCGGCCGGCGCAGCGGTCGAAATCGCCAAGGCCAACGTTGAACAGGCGCAGTTGAATCTCGGCTACACGACGATCCGATCGCCGGTTGCCGGGCGTCTCGAGCTACGCGCGCGTCAACGTCGGTTCGTACCTCGACCAGCAGAACAGCCTGCTCACCTACGTGTCGCCGCTGGATCCGATGTACGTGAACTTCAGCATCTCCGAAAACGAAATGCTGCGGCGTAGGCGCGCGGACGCAAGCGAGCGAGGTGCAGTTGCGCAGCCCGGGCGAAGACAAGTTCGAAGTGGAAGTGAGTGCTCGCCGACGGCAGCACGTTCAGCCAGAAGGGCCGCATCACGTTCGCCGACGCCGACTTCAATCCGCAGACCGGCACGTTCCTGATGCGCGCGACGCTGCCGAATCCGGCCGGCGTGCTGCGCCCCGGCCAGTTCGTCAGGGTGCGTGTATCGGCGCGGTGCGGCCGAACGCGATCATCGTGCCGCAGCGGCGGTGCTGCAGGGCGCCCAGGGGCACTTCGTGGTGCTCGTCGACAAGGACGGCAAGGCCAGATCCGCCCGGTCAGGTGGGGCCGTGGTATGGCAGACGACTGGTTCATCACCAGCGGCCTCGAAGCCGGCGAAACGGTCGTGGTCGACGGCGTCGCGCGGCTGTCGCCCGGCATGCCGGTGAAGATCGTCACCGCGGCGCGGCGCCGCCGGCGACCGCCGCTGCGCAACGTCGTCAGTAGCCGCCGCCAATGCTGTCGCACTTTTTCATCGACCGTCCGATCTTCTCGATCGTCATCGCGCTGGTGATCTGCATCGCCGGCGGCGTCGCGATGGTGCAGCTGCCGATCGCCCAGTACCCGCAGGTCACGCCGATGCAGATCCAGGTGACGGCGACGCTACCCCGGCGCCAACGGCACGCTCGTGGCGCAGAACGTCGGCGCGCCGATCGAGCAGCAGGTGAACGGCGCGAACAACATGATCTACATGTCGTCGACCAGTTCGTCGACCGGCAACTACACGCTCACCGTGTTCTTCACGCATCGACACCGACCCGGCGCTCGCGCAGGTGGACGTG
Organism: uncultured Gammaproteobacteria bacterium; assembly: GCA_963822125.1. GTDB lineage: Bacteria > Pseudomonadota > Gammaproteobacteria > Pseudomonadales > Azotimanducaceae > DATJGR01. The sequence goes on from CAWGGQ010000025.1 coordinate 61,482, forward strand.
CAGAACCGCGTCAATCAGGCGCTGGCGCAGTTGCCGCAGTCGGTGCAGGCGCAGGGCGTGTCGGTGGAACAGAAGACGTCGACGTTCCTGATGGTGCTCGCGTTCTATTCGCCGGACGGCCGCTACGACACCGATTTCGTCTCGAACTACACGAACGTGCAGGTGCTCGGCACCATCAACCGCATTCCGGGCGCGAACCAGGCTGCGGTCTTCGGCGTGCCGGACTATGCGATGCGCATCTGGCTGAAGCCCGACCGGATGGCGCAGCTGAAGATCTCGGCCACCGAAATCGCCAACGCGATCAAGGAGCAGAACCAGCAGTTCGCAGTCGGCCGCATCGGCGCGGCGCCGACGCCGTATCCCGTGCAGCAGACCTTCCCGGTGACCACCGGCACGATCACCGAGCCGCAGCAGTTCGACAACATGATCCTGCGCGCGCGAAAACCAGGACGCATCGCTGGTGCGCGTCAAGGATGTCGGCTACGCGGATCTCGGCGCGCAGAGCTATTCGCTGCGCACCAGTCTACGAAGGTAAGCCGTGCGACGCTGATCGCCGTCTACCAGCAACCCGGCGCGAACGCGATTCAGGTCGCGAAGGACATCCGCGCGACGCTCGCCGAACTGTCGAAGAGTTTTCCGGCCGGACTCGAAGTACGAATTGCGCTCGACACGACGCTGTTCGTGCAGGCGTCGATCGACGAAGTGATCAAGACGTTCTACGAAGCCGTCGTGCTGGTGGTGCTCGTCGTATTCATCTTCCTGCACAGCCTGCGGCTGACGATCATTCCGACGCTCGCCGTGCCGGTGTCGATTCTCGGCGCGATGGTCGGCATGCTGCTGTTCGGGTTCTCGATCAACATGCTGACGCTGTTCGGCATGATTCTGGCGATCGGTCTGGTCGTCGACGACGCGATCGTCGTCGTCGAGAACACCGAGCGCAACATGGTGCAGTTCAAGCTGTCGGCGAAGGACGCCGCGCAAGAACGCGCGATGGACGAAGTCAGCGGTCCGGTCATCGCGATCGTGCTGGTGCTGAACGCCGTGTTCATTCCGGTTGCGTTCCTCGGCGGCATCACCGGCGCGCTGTACAAGCAGTTCGCGATCACGATCGCGATCTCGATCGTGTTCTCGGGCATCGTCGCGCTGACGCTGTCGCCCGCACTCGCCGCGATACTGATCAGGCGAAACACGAAGAAAAGAACGGCTTCTTCAAGTGGTTCGACGACACGTTCGAGCGCGTGACCACGAAGCTACGTCAACGGCGTCAAGTGGGTCGATCCACCGCTGGCCGGTGAGCCTCGGCGATCTTCGCGCGGTCGTGCTCGGCTGCGTGTTGCTGTTCCGCTTCCTGCCGACCGCATTCGTGCCGCAGGAAGATCAGGGCTACCTGTTCGTGCCGTATTTCCTGCCCGATGCCGCGAGCCTCGACCGCACCAGCGCGGTCGGTCGCTCAGGCCGCCGCGGTGATGGGCAGAGCGAGGCCGTCGCGAACGTCACGACAGGTCAACGGCTACAGCCTGATCGACTCGCAGATGAAGACGAACTTCGGCCTGCTGTTCGTTTCGCTGAAAGACTACGAAGAACGCAACAGTCGCAGCGCTGTCGGCGGACGCCGTGATCAGGCAGCGCGAAGCCGCGAACTTGCGGCCATTCGCGGCGGGCTCGTGTGCCGCGGTGAACCCGCCGGCGATTCCGGGGCTCGGCATCACCGCCGGCTTCCAGATCTGGATCGAACAGAAAGGCGCCGGCAACTACGGCCAGCTCGCCGAGATCGTCGACAAGATCATCGCAAAGGCGCGCACGCGGCCCGAGATACTGAGCGGCGTCAACACGACGATCCGCGCCAACGGCCAGCAGCTGCTCGCCGACGTCGACCGCGAGAAGGCCGAAGTGCTGGGCGTGCCGATCCAGGACGCCTACGGCACGCTGCAGACGATGTTCGGCTCGCTGTACGTCAGCCAGTTTCCGAAGGATTCGCGCCTCTACCAGGTCGTTCTGCAGGCCGAGCCGCAATTCCGGCTGACGCCGGAAGACATCGGTCGCTTCTACGTGAAGAACACCGACGGCGAGATGGTTCCGTTGTCCGCGCTGGTGAACACGAAGTACGTCGTCGGCCCCGACCTCGTGACCCGCTTCAACAACTATCCCGCGATCGCGATCAACGGCTCGCCGGCCCGGGCGTCAGTTCGGGTCAGGCGCTCGCGGCCATCCGCGAGGTGGTCGAAGAAGACGCTGCCGCCGGCTACGGCTACGACTGGGCCGGCGAAGCGCGCGAGGAAGTCAGCGCCGGCTCCACGTCGGCGCTCGCATTCGTGTTCGGCCTGATCTTCGTGTTCCTGATTCTCGCCGCACAGTACGAGAGCTGGTCGCTGCCGGTCGGCGTGATGATGGCGGTGCCGTTCGCAATCCTCGGCGCGCTGGTTGCCATTGCGCTGCGCGGCATTCCGAACGACGTGTATTTCCAGATCGGCCTGCTGACGCTGATCGGACTGGCCGCGAAGAACGCGATCCTGATCGTCGAGTTCGCGGTGGAACTGCACGAGAAAGAAGGCAAATCGTATCTTCGACGCCGCGGTCGAAGCGTCGCGCCTGCGGCTGCGGCCGATCGTCATGACGTCGTTCGCGTTCATCCTCGGCACCGTGCCGCTCGCAATCGCGACCGGCGCATCCGCGAACAGCCGCCACTCGATCGGCACCGGCGTGATCGGCGGCACGCTCGCCGCCACCGTGATCGCGATCTATCTTCATCCCGATGTTCTATTGGGCGTTCGAAACATGGAGCGCGAAGCTGTTCGGCGCGAAGAAAGCGCCGACGAAGCATCCGCAACGCCGCGCTGGATCCACCTGCGCGCCGCCGAACTCCGGAGCAGCACTGACATGCGCCGACTCGCCATCGCAGTGTTGGTCGGTCTGCTCGCCGGCTGCGCCGTCGGGCCCGACTATCATCGGCCCGATGTCGAGGTACCGGCGAAGTACCAGTATCAGATCGACGACGTCGCCGAGACCGCGAATACGCAGTGGTGGAAGCAGTTCGACGACCCGGTGCTCGATCAGCTGATCGTCGATGCGCTCGCCGGCAACAAGGACGTCATGATCGCCGCCGCCAACGTCGAACAGGCGGCCGGCGTGTTCACTACCGTGCGCTCGCCGTTGTTTCCGCAGATCGGCTATCAAGGCGACGCCGCGCGACAGCGCTTGCCCGATCAGCTCGTTACGCCGGGAGATCAGAATCCCGACAGTTCCTATCAGGCTTTCGCCACCGCGAGCTGGGAGATCGATCTGTGGGGCCGCATCCGCCGCCAGACCGAGTCGGCGCGCGCCAATCTGCTCGCCACACAAGAGGCGCGCCGCGGCGTACTGCTGTCGTTGGTGTCGTCGGTCGCAACGACCTATCTGAACCTGCGCGCATTCGACGAACAACTCGTGATCGCTCTGCGCACGCGCGACGCGTACGCCGAGTCGGTGCACTTGTTCGAACTGCAGTTCAAGTACGGCGTCGTTTCCGAAATGACCGTGGATCAGGCGCGCTCGCAGTACGAAACCGGCGGTGGCGCAGGATCGCCCAGATCGAGCAGCAGATCGTGCATCACCGAGAACGCGCTGTCGATTCTGCTCGGGCGCAATCCCGGACCGATTCCGCGCGGCAAGCCGATCGCGGAGTTCGCACGCGCCGTCGGTGCCGGCGGGACTTCCGTCGCAACTGCTCGAGCGGCGCCCCGACATCGCCCAGGCGGAACAGAATCTGATCGCCGCGAACGCGCAGATCGGCGCCGCAAAGGCGCTGTACTTTCCCGACGATTTCGCTAACGGGTCTGTTCGGCGGCGCGAGCACCGATTTGTCGGATCTGTTCAAGGGCTCGTCGAAAACCTGGAACTACGCCGGCTCCATCACCGGGCCGATCTTCACCGGCGGCGGCATCTCCGGTCGGGTCGCACAGGCGCGCGCGTCGCAGAAAGCCGCACTGTACAACTACGAAGCAACCATCCAGAACGCGTTCGCCGACGTCGACAACGCGCTGTCGGCGCGGCAGAAGCTCAGCGACGAACTCGGCCGCCGGCCGAACGGCTGGTGACGCGCTGCAGGGCTACGCGCGGCTCGCGCTGCTGCAGTACAACGGCGGCTACACGTCGTATCTGACGGTGCTCGACGCAGAACAGCAGCTGTTCCCCGCGCGAACTCGAACTCGCGCGCGTACGCGCGGCGTTGCTGAACTCGGTGACCGAACATCTACAAAGCCACCGGCGGCGGCTGGATCGACGAAGCCAGTCGGACTCGCGCCGCACCCGGTCGACGGCGGCTGGTTGTCGCCATCCGTAACCCACACGCCGGCGCAATAGCAACCGCGACTCGTTCTGGAACGTTTCCGGGATGTACTGAACGCGTAGCGTGGGTCGCGGCAGTCGAAGAGTTATGCGCGAAGGGAGGCTGAACTGGTGGAGCCAGACGGGATCGAACCGTCGACCTCTTGCATGCCATGCAAGCGCTCTCCCAGCTGAGCTATGGCCCCAAAATCGTGAAGGCTCGCGATGTTAGGCGGCACCTGTAGGGGTGTCAACCAACTCGCGGAACTCCTTCTCCCACTTCTTCGCAGCTTCTTCGAAACGCCGCCGAGCACCTCGACAGCGTCGCGAATCCGCATGCGCGTCAGGTCGGCGCCGAGTACCGCCATCGAGTCGATACAGCGGCAAAGACACGGGTTGTCCCGACATCGCAACGAACAGCGGGAACAGAAAATCGCGAATCTTGAAATCCCATCGCATTCGCAATCCGCTGCACGCCCGTGTGTAGCGCTCGCGATCCCAGTCGCGAACTTCGTCGAGCCACCAGAGCACGAACTGCAGAATTCGCTTCACGTCGTCTTCCTGCAGGTCCTTGTGCGCGAAGTCGGCGGGCGTAACTGCGCGCCGCTCACCGACCAGATAACCCGCGAGCGGGACCAGATCGATGAGTCGTTCGGTGCGCTCCTGCACGAGCGGCACCAGTGCTTCGAACTGGTCGTCGCGAAATGCCCAGTCACGAACACGGTCGAGAAATTCGTGCGGCGACAGCTTTCGAATGTACTGCCCGTTCAGCCAGTTCAGCTTCGTGAAGTCGAACACGGGTCCACCGAGCGAAATGCGCTTGATGTCGAATGCTTCGATCATCTCGTCGCGTCCGAACATCTCGCGCTGATCGGGCATCGACCAGCCCATTCGTCCGAGGTAGTTGATCAGCGCCTCGGGCAGATAACCCGCGCGCCGGTAATAGTTGATGCTCGTCGGGTTACGGCGCTTCGACAGTTTGCTGCCGTCTGGATTGCGCAACAGCGGCAGATGACAGAACACCGGCGGTCCCAACCGAAGTATCCGATACAGCAGCACGTGCTTCGGCACCGAACTGATCCAGTCTTCGCCGCGCAGGATGTGCGTGATCCGCATCAGGTGATCATCGACGACCACGGCCATGTGGTACGTCGGGTAGCCATCGGCCTTGATCAACACCTGCATGTCGATCTGCGAATACGGAATCTCGATTTCGCCGCGCAGCATGTCGGTGAAACGGCAGATGCCGTCCGTCGGGACTTTCATGCGGACGACGTGCGGCTCGCCTGCGGCAATACGCCGTTCTGCCGTTTGCCGATCGAGCGAGAGGCAGCGACCGTCGTAACCGTGTTCTCGCCACGCGCAGTCTGCTCCGCGCGCAACTGATCCAGCCGTTCCGGCGTGCAGAAGCAATAGAACGCATGGCCTCGTCGAGCAGACGCTTCGCGTGCTCGCGGTAGATGTCTTTGCGTTCGCTCTGACGATAGGACCCGCAACTGCCGCCTACGTCGGGACCTTCGTCCCAATCGAGGCCCAGCCATCGCAGCGCGTCGATGATCATCCGCTCCGAAGCGCGCGTGCTGCGCGCAACGTCGGTGTCTTCGATGCGCAGAATGAACTGGCCGCCCTGACTGCGCGCGAAGACCTGATTGATCAACGCGACATAGGCGGTGCCGACGATGAGGATCTCCCGTCGGTGACGGCGCCACTCGGGTGCGAACGGTCATGCGCGCATTCCGGTCATGAAAGGGCGCGCATTATACGGAAGCGAGTCCGGAACTTGGCTGTCAGTACCAGAACGAAACGAACGCCCGCATGACCGTGGCGTCCATCGTATACAGCGGCTCGTCGCCCGGTGCGCCGGCCTTCAGCACGTTGCGGAAGTCGTCGTACGTGAACTCGATGTAGTCGGCGAACAAACTGACCTCACCGCGCTTGAAATACGGCACCAGATTCGATCCGAACTGCGTACGTCAGCCCGACACCGAGCGAATTCGACGAGAACTCGGACAGTTCTTTGTCGCGGCTGAGGAAGTTCTGCGAGTTCTGGTACGGAAACAGGTCGCTGTAGAAGTCCGCTCCACTCTGCGTGTAGTAGCGGTAGTTGAGGTCCAGCGTGACACCCCGAGGACAGCGGTTGAACGTAGCCGAATTCGATGTTCCAGCCTTCGACTCCCCACGTATCGTTGTAGTAGCGGTACTCGGCACGCGTCGATGCGCGATACGGCAGGAAGTACATGCCGCGAATCGCCCATGCGCTCGACGTCTTCGTGCCCGGCGTCACTTCGGCTTCGTAGCTGAATCCCTTCGCACGACGACGGATCGAGATAGCGCGCCGACCGGTACGGGTCGTGCAGATAGCCGTCGTCGGTGATGCCCTCGTAGCCGAAGTTCATCACCATGATTCGGCGTGATGATCTGCGACAGATCGACTCGCCAGTCCTGCCGAGTGCGTATGTTCCTTGAACGTGGGATCGCCATTCATCATGACGTCGTTCCAGCCGCGCGCGTAGGAAATGCCCAGCGTCGTCAGATCTCCGAAGAAGTCCTGGCTGATGCCGAAACGCGCCGTGTTCGCGAGATAGTCGTCTTCCTCGCTGTCTGATGTAGGCGAACCCCATCATCGTCTTGTCGGACAGATAGTCGATGCCGCCGCTATATTCCTTGCGCGTCTCGTCGTACGGGCTCGCCGTCGCGACGACATCGATCGACGCACTGCTGATCATGTCCATCGTAGTAGTTGCCCCACACGGACACCTTGTCGTTGAAGCCTTTTCGCACGAGCACCGACGGGCCACTCACTTCGAGCCCGCCGCCGTCGTAGCCGTGATACATCACGTCGGCGCGATCCTCAGGCAGGATCGCAGCACTCGCGAAGCACGGCAGCACCGCAAGCAGCGCTAGCGCGAGCCTCGCTGCCAAACGGATGCGCTTAGCTGCAGCCACAACCGCCCCCCGCTCCGCCTTCGGCACCTCGCGCACCCGTGCGCGATTCATAGACGTGCTCGAGATAGTTCGATGCGACCGGATCGCGGCTGAAACTCATGATCGGATCGGCGAGGTTGTTGCGCTCATACGGGCTCACCCACGGCTTGATCGACGCGCAGCCGACCGGCTGCGAATCAGCAACGACCAACAGAAGTGCGATGTTGCGGTTCATTGAAATCGACCTCAGAAGAAAACCGTCAGGCCGCCGCGTGAACTCGAGGTTGTGCAGCGTCTCGTTGCTGCCGAGCAGATCCGATTCGAATACGTAGTCGCGTACGTCGACGCGCAACGACAACCAGTCGGTCGCCGCCATGCGATAGCCGAAGCCACCGCTGATCGTGAAACGCTGATCGCCGGCGAAGTCGGAACTACCCGCTCCTGCGATCAAGATACAGTCCGCCGCGGAACGCGTACTTGCGTCCGACGAACCCTTCACCCGGCAGAATGTTGTAGCCGACGCGACAGGTTGTAGTAGCTGAACTGGCGGTCGTCGTCGCTCAGCAGTTCGACGTCGCCCGACAACTTCTCGAAGCTCGTCTCGCCGAGTTCGCTGCGGCCGTAGACGCCTTCGAGGAAGAAATCTTCGGTGACGTGGTACGCGGCGCGAACGCCGTATACCGGGTTCGAACCGAAGTCCTGCACGTTGAGGATGCCGGCGTACGCCACCCACTTCGAAATTCTCCGAATCGATGTCGTCGACCTTCACCTCGCGACGCTCGGGTTCACGAACCACCAGCGGCTCGAGTTCGAGGTCTTTCGGTTGCGCGGCAACCGCGATCGGCGCCGACATCGATCCGACCAGCGCCGCTACAAGAAAAAGCTGAATCCTGCTGTCCATTCGTCGATCTCTTCGTTGTCGTCCCGACTCGTAAGAACCGTGTGGCGTTTGTACTCCGCACGGAAAATGAAGCGCTTGCTGAGGTAGATGTCGGCACCCGACGCCGACATGCACGATCTCGTCGGTGCGATCGTCCGACTGCACGATCGTCGTCTGCGGATTCACGTTGATCATGCCCGTGCCGATCTCGAAAAACGGCGATACGCGCCACTCCGGAAACGGCGACATCACGATGCTTGCGGTACCCATGTAGTCCATCGGAGTAGTCGCCCAGCACCTGCGACGCCGACCAATGCGACCGCCGATGTTCGGCGTAAACGCGAAGGTTCCGGTCGCGCTCAGAATGCGCGCACCGCCGAAATCGCCGGCGCCGAATCCGAACATCCAGCGGCGCTTGCCGAATTCGTTTAGCCCGTACTCCGGAAAGTCGATCGGTCTGCCCGTCGAGATCGAGCGTGCTCGCCATCTGCGAGACGTTCACCCAGCCTTCTTTGCCGCGCGGCGTGCGTACCTTGTACCAGTCGGTCTGCTCTTTGAGGATCGTGATGCGGTCGCCCTGCGCGGCGACATAGAAGATCGGATAGCCGCGACCGGGACCGGTGTGCAGATCGATATACGGATCGGATACGACGACTTCGGGCTGATACTTCGCGTCAGCAGGCATGCCGAACGCGAGTGCCGCCAGCATCAGCGCCGTCCTGAGTAGAGATGCCGTCATCCTTTTCCGGCCTGTCACTGTCCCTGTCCTCTACGCGAGATTGTCAGAAGCGTCGAACGCGCCGCTCAAGTGTGTCGTTAGGCGGGAGGCGCCGCAAACGGGTCGTTGAAATACTGTGCGCCAATGTCCAGCCATTCCGAGATCAGCTTCAATTCCGCAGGCGTCAGCCAACCCGCATGCGTGCCGCCCGGATGTGAAGCGGCGAGAAGAAGCGCGGGCTTGCCAACGCGCCGCCCGCCGACAGTCGGCGCGGATGTCGACACGTCCACCAGCACCGGGAATCGGTTGCCGTTGGCGTCGAGAATCAGGTTGCCGTTTCCGTCCATCTGAAACAGGGGATTGCCGTTCGCATCGGTAGCCTGAACCAGGCTGTCGACCAACGCGCCGTTCACCAATTCCTGTTGATTGTCCGAAAACAGCAATTCGCGATAGCTGTTGAATTGCGCCGCTTCATCCGGCGACGCGCCATCCGACAGATCGAGCTGAGCGGCCGGCACTTGCGCCGCGCCCATCGCATCGGTCGGCGAATGACACGTATTGCACGTTACGTTCGTTACGCCGTCGGCAGCCAGTCGCGGCACGCCCCACAGCGGATGAATCGACGTTTCGTAGTTCACGACGATGCGGCAGCTCGCGGTCCAGTTCGTAACGCAGCCCGGATCGACCGGCGGCGGCGTCGTCAGTGCGGCAGTACGTTGATAGGCAAAGCTCGCGTCCTTCGCGCGCACGTTCGGATCGGTCCACACGTCGTCGTAACTGATGTCGACGTGCGGCTGGGGCACGCCGTGAAGACGCGTGTACGTTTCGGCCATCGTTTCGCCGGCATCGGCGAACAACGTCGGATCGGTGTTCGGGAACGGCGAGCCGTCCGCGGGCGCACCGGTGTTGGCCGACGGCGCTTCGCGCGTCGGGGCGGCCATGCGGCGTGGAGCGTCGTGCCCGTGCGCGTGTGGCAGCCATTGCACTCGACGACCTCGCCCGCTTTCACGGTCATCCAGTTCACGATGCCGCTGCGACGTACGGCGACCGTTTGCATCGAGAATTTCCACGCCGAACGCAATGTTCGCCGGAACTTTCATCTTCACCGAGCCGTCCGGCTCGATCGGCGCGTAGCCGATGATCTCGCGCATGAAGTTGCTTGCGCCGAATGCCGAGTTGTCGATGTCGAGGACGTCGTCGCTCGGGAAGCGATACCGCTTTGACCACGCGCAGGAATCGCGCGGGCCGCTGCGCTGCCGTGGTCAAGCGCAGGATCGCGTAACGTTGTGATCGCCGGCGTTGCGGTTCCGTCGATGTCATAGACGCTGCGAATGTGCAGTTCGCCGACACTCTCCGATACCAGGTCCGGATCGAGATCGAGCCCAGCGACTTTGTCGAGGCGCACGACAGGCGGCGTCCGCGCTTCCATCACTGCCGCTTCGGTGTAGGCAAAGCCTTCCTCCGGTGTGACGAGCGGTTGCTGCGTGCCGTCGGTGCGGTCGAACATCCACACGCCGTACAGCGGCGGCGCTTCTTGGATGCCCGGCATTGCGAGCAGTGCCGGCGTGCACGGCACGATGACCGGATTCAGCGGGTCGGGGCTCGCAGGATCGAGCAGCCGGCACTGGCTCCACGTCACCAGCAGTCGATCGGAGCCGTCGTACAACGGCGCGACGCTCGCGAAGCGACCGCGCGGCGACGGCGCGTTGCTCGAGGTCGCACGTTGCCCGGCACCAGCAATTCCTGTGCGTCGGCGGTCAAACCCTGATTCGCGAACGTCGGCTCGATCGTGATCGATGTAGTTCGCAGTATCGATCGGCGACCAGCGCTGCGCCGAGGTGCGACTCCTGCGTCGACGGCCGCATGCTGACGAGCACCCGACCATCGGGCAGTTCCTGCGGTTCGACGAATTGAATCGTCTTCGCCGTTCGGTCCGGTGTCGTGGCTGTGAACGCCGTAAAGCAGATTCTGCTCGGTGCCGTCCGGATTCATCGTGTACAGATTGAACGCATCCTGGCCCTGCAGCGTTGTCCCAACGCGCATACACGATCCGTCCATCGGCCAGCACGGACGGATCCATGTCGTGGCTCTGGTTGAACGAGATCTGATGGATGTTCGCGCCGTCTGCATCCATCACGTGCAGCGACAACGCGTCTTCGTCGCGCGTCTCCACTTGCGCGGCGAACTGCGGTTTGCCTTCGTCGAGCAGAACGGCCTTCGCGTCGCGCTGACGCGTCGACGCAAACACGATGCGGCCGTCAGGCAGGAAATGCGGCGCAACGTCCTGGCCGATCTCCGCGGTGATGTCGGAGGAGATCACCCGACGCAGCGAATTCGTCTCGACGTCGTACAACCAGATGTTCCACGTGGGTTGATCTTCGGGATCGGCGTTCGGAATCTCCGGCGCGCGCATTGCGAACACAAGCTGTTTGCCGTCGAACGACGACGAAAGATCCTTTACGTCGTACAGCGGCGGATTGCCCATCGCATCGTTGGGAAACACGCCGGCGGTGATGTTCGTTCTGCGGCGCTCGCCGATGCCCGATCGCGAATGAACAGTTCGGCTCCGGGCATGAATGCCGTCGGCATCGCGCACGTCGAACGTCATGCAGCTTACCGTCATCGTCGAGCAGCAGACGGACGTTTGACGTAGGCCACAGGGAAGTCCTGTACCGCAGGATCGGGGTTCTGACCGCCGCCGAGCACGCCGCTCGAACCGCTGCCGCCGCCGCCGCAGCCGGTCAGCGTCGCGCCGACGATAGCGCCCAACACAGCCGCACGAAGCAGCCGCAAAGCATGTGCCTGCGCCATCGATAGACCTCGACTTCCAGCTACCGGCCGGATTGTTCCACAGCGCGATGCTCCGCGAAGATGTGAAAGCGACTCACAAGCGAGGCTGATCGCCAACAGTTGCGTTGAAGGTTCCACCGACGTGTTCTCGAAACGTGGGCTCTGTCACAGCAGCGGAGCTGGCGAATCTCAGACCCTAGCGCAACGGCTATCCAGGCCCTGCGCGGGACTGGCGACGCCTCGTGCTCATCAACGGATGGATGGCCGGTAGTAAAAGAAACGCGCGACGGCCCGCTGCGAAAGCAGGCAGGGCGATCCGATGAACAGGAGTGTGTCCTCATGGTTAAGGTGCTGCGCGCAACGCCAGAACGCCGCTGGTCGAAACGGGCGCTACTTCTGGTGCTGACGGTGATCTTACGGTATTCGGATCGCTGGCCGTAAGCGCCGACGCGCGCGACCAGGCGAAGCGCATTCACGATCGCATCGCCGGCGTGCCGCCGGACGCGGCAACGCTGAAGCTGATGCGCGAACACGATCACCTCGACCCGGTGAACGGCGCTTCACCGCAGCGCTGATCGCCACCGACAATCCCGCGTTCTACAACGTCACGCTGAAGAACTTCGTCGCGCCGTGGACGAACCGCGATCAGGCCGTGTTCGTTCCACTCAACGACTACACCGCCACCGTCATCGGTATGGTTCGCGACGACGTCGATTTCCGCAACGTGCTTTCGGCGACATCATCTACACGGTCAGCGGCGTCAACCCGGCCTACTCGACGTCCAGCAACGCGCACTACGAAGCGCTCGAGGCACAAGGCGCGGATCTGAACGCGCGCGCAAGCTCGTGCACACGCCGCAAAGCAGCGTTGACGGGCGTTCCGTCGATCGCGACCGCGGGCGTGCTGACGACGCGCGCGGCGTCGAAAGCGTTCTTCATCGATGGCACGAACCGCGCAATGTTCCGCTTCACGCTGATCAATCACCTGTGTCGCGACATGGAGCAGGTGCACGACACATCGCGCGCCCCCGATCGAATCCGTCAGGACGTTTCGCGCAGCCCGGGCGGCGACGCTCGCGTATTCCTGAACGGTTGTATCGGCTGCCACTCCGGCATGGACCCGATGGCGCAGGCGTTCGCCTACTACAACTTCCAGTACGACAAGGCGACCGATCCCACGGCCGACGCAGGCTTTCTGAAGTACAACGACACGGGCGACATCGATCCCGATCACCGGCACCCGCGTCGTTCGCAAGTACTTCAACAACAACACCACGTTCCCGTACGGCTACATCACGCATGAACGACCATTGGGACAACTACTGGCGCCACGGCCAGAACGCGGTGCTCGGCTGGGACAGCGCGTTGCCCGGCTCCGGTGACGGCGCCAAGTCGATGGGCCAGGAACTCGCGAACAGCGATGCGTTCGCCGAGTGCCAGGTCGAAAAAGTGTTCAAGAACGTCTGCCTGCGACCGCCGCAAGACGCGGCGGATCGGGCGCAGGTCAGCTCGATGGTCGGTGACTTCCAGTCCGGACGACTACAACCTGCGAAAGGTGTTCGCCGCGTCCGCCGTCTATTGCATGGGCAACTGAGCGGAGAACCGCACAATGAAAATCATGAACAAACTCTCGTCTGCCGCTCGCAGCCTCGCGCTGGCGGCGTTCGCCGCCGTTCGACGCTGATCGTCTCCGGTTGCGGCAGCGGCAGCGGCGCATCAGACCGTAGCCAATCCGGTTACTACGCCGCCGACCGTCAGCAACTACACGGGACCGGCGCCGCAAACGGCCGACGTTCAACGCTTCAAGATCAACGTCTGGGACAACCTCGTCCCGAACAACCGTTGCGGCACGTGCCACAACCCGAGCCAGACGCCGCGCTTCGTTCGTAGCGACGACATCAATCTCGCGTACGACGCCGCGAACACCGTCGTCAATCTGGCTGACCCCGCGAACTCGCGCATGGTGTTGAAGGTGCGCGGCGGCCACAACTGCTGGCTGACCAGCAACGATGCCTGCGGCGACATCATCCAGTCGTACATCGAAGCGTGGGCCGGCGGCGCGCTGGGCGGCGCCGGCAAGGCGATTCAGTTCACTGCGCCGCCGCTGCGCGATCCGGGCTCGAGCAAGAACTTCCCGACGGATGTCTCGGAACGCTGTTCAAACACCGCGGTGTACGACCCGTACCTGCACGAGTATTGCGTCGGCTGCCACAAGGAAGATGCGGCGGTGCCGCAGTCGCCGTTCTTCGCGAGCGACGACGTCGATGTCGCTTACGCTGCGGCGCAGTCGAAGATGGATCTCGACAATCCCGCGAACTCGCGCTTCGTGCTGCGCCTCGGCCAGGAATTCCACAACTGCTGGAGCGAGAATCTGCCGGCAGTCAACTGCGCGCAGGACGATGCTGATGCAGGCGGGAATCACCGCGATGGCGAACGCGATTCCGCCGACGGTGGTCGACCCCAATCCTGGTCACGAGTAAAGCGCTGAAGCTCACCGACGGCATCGTCGCTTCGAGCGGCGGCCGCCAGGAAGCAAACGTGATTGCGCTGTACGAATTCAAGACCGGCAGCGGCAACACGGTGTTCGACACCAGCGGCGTCGAACCCGCTGCGAACCTGACGCTGTCGGGGACGTACAGCTGGGTCGGCGGCTGGGGTGTCGCATTCAACAGCGGCAAAGCGCAGGCCTCGACGACGGCCAGCAAGAAGCTGCACGACCTGATCAAGTCGACCGGCGAATACTCGATCGAAGCCTGGGTCGCGCCCGCGAACGTCACGCAGGACGGTCCGGCGCGCATCATCAGCTACTGCGGGCGGTTCGATCGAGCCGCAACTTCACGCTCGGTCAGACGTTGTACCAGTACGACTTCCTGAACCGGACGTCGAACACTGACCAGAACGGTGAGCCGCGGCATTCGACGTCGGACGACGACGAAGATCTGCAGGCGACGCTGCAACACGTCGTCGCAACGTACGATCCCGACCAACGGCCGCCGCATCTACGTCAACGGCAAATTCACCGACGACGTCGATACGGTGCCGGGCGGACTGCTCACCGACTGGGACAACACGTTCGCGTTCGCGCTCGCGAGCGAAGTGGACAACACCAATCGTTGGGCAGGTACGGCGCGACTGGTCGCGATCCACAATCGCGCGCTCACGGCCGATCAGGTCAAACAGAACTTCGACGTCGGCGTCGGCGAGAAGTACTTCCTGCTGTTCAACGTGAGCGACCACGTCGGCAAACCCGATGCGTACATCGTGTTCGAGGTCAGCCAGTTCGACTCGTACAGCTACCTGTTCCGCGCGCCGTTCTTCATGATGCTCGACAGCACGGCAACGCCGGGCGACATCCCGATCGCGGGCATCCGCATCGGCATCAACGGCCGCGAAGCGCCCGTCGGTCAGGCGTTCAAGCAACCTCAACACGGCGATCACCGATGCGGCGTATACGCCGACCGGTCAGCAGTACCTGTCGCAGCTCGGAACGGTGATCGCACTCGAGAAAGGGTCCGACGCTCGACGAGTTTTTCCTGACGTTCGAGGTGCTCGGGACGCGACAACGCACGTGGTCGTCGAAGCCTGCGCCGGCGCCGCCGCCGCCGCCGCGTCGACGTGCCGCGCGAACCGGCGGCTCGGCATCCGCGATTTCGCCGAAGATCAACCAGACGATGTCGAACATGACCGGTGTGCCGACGACGCAACGCCGCCGGTCAAGGCGACGTACGACGCGGTGTATCCAGGCGCTGCCGGTTGACGACCGGAATCGAAGGGTTCCTGTCGTCGCAGCAGATGGGTATCACGCAGCTCGCGATCTCGTACTGCAGCGCGCTCGTGGAGGACGCTTCGAAACGCCGGTGCACGTACTTCCCGGGCTTCAACTTCGGCGCGCCGGTGGCGACTGCGTTCGATCGCGGCACAAGCAGAGCCAGGTGATCGATCCGCTGCATGGCGCGGATCGGTGCGGCGCGAACATCCGCACGCAGCCCGACGCCGCAGCGACGCAGCGCCGAGGTCAGCAGCGCTGATCGACGCGTCTCGCGAGCTGCAGCGGCGCGCCAGTGTGCCAATACCGAACGGCGTGGTGAAAGGCTGCATGCGCGTCGGTGCTCGGCAGCGCCGCGATGCTGGTTCAGTAGCGGCGGATGCAATTAGCGAGGATTCATCATGACAAGACGTAAGAACATTCGACGTTACGACGATCCGCTTCGGCATCCCGACCACCCGCGCCCCGAACGCGCCGCGAGTTCCTGTCGCAGGGATTCATCTTCGGGTCCGGGCTCGTGCTCGGCAGCACAGCGCTGAGCCTCGGCTCGGGCAAGGCGCGCGCCACGCTCGATCCAACGCTTGCGCATCCGGTGCTGACGCAGCTGCGGCATCGCAACCGCAGGCGCCGGCAAGATCCCGTTCATCTGCTTCGACCTCGCGGGCGGCGGCAACACCGCCGGCTCGAACGTGCTGATCGGTAAACAGGGCGGCCAGCTCGACTTCCTGTCGACCGAAGGCTATGCAAAACAGGGCCTGCCCGGCGACATGGTTCCGCCGATCGATCGACACGACCACCGGCACTCACGACTTCGTCAACTCGGAGTTCGGGCTCGCGTTTCACTCCGACAGCGCGTATCTGCGCGGCATGATGACGCGCGTCACGGATCCCGGCGGTTCGCGCGCTGATCAACGGCGCGGTGATTCCGGCGCGATCGGAAAACGATACCGGCAACAATCCGCACAATCCGATGTACGGAATCGCACGCGCCGGCGCGGACGGTTCGCTGCTGTCGCTGATCGGGTCGTCGAATACCGATTCGGGCGGCAATTCGATGTCGCCGGCGATGCTCATCGACCTTACGAAGCGGCCGACGAAAGTCGATCGGCCCGAGCGACGTCACGGGCCTCGTCGATGTCGGCGATCTGACGAGCGTACTGAGTCAGGCAGGACGCGGTTGCGGTGATGGAATCGATCTACCGCATCAGCGACGCGAAGATGAACGCGACTGGGTCGCCAGGTCGGCGACCCGACGGTTCACGCGGACGACGTCGTGAAGGATCTGGTGCGCTGCGGCTATCTGAAGAGCGCGGACCTCGCCGACCGATTCGGTAACCCTTCGCACGCTCAATCCTGCAGGCGATCCGCAGATCGTCGGGCCCACGCGGAATCTTCACGCAGGCCGAATTCCAGAGCGAACGCCGAGTTCCGCAAGACCGCGTCGGTCATGAAGATGGTGATCAACGGCTTCGCCGGCGCCGGCACCATCCAGATGGGCGGCTACGACTATCACGGCGGCCGACGCGCCGAAGGCGAGGTCAAGGACTTCCGCGCCGGCGTGTGCATGGGCGCATGCCTGCAGTACGCGGCGACCGTCGGCGTGCCGCTGATGATGTACGTGTTCTCTGATGGCTCGTTGTCGAGCAACGGCGTCGATCGACAATCCGTCGACGGCCGCGGCAAAGGCGAATGGACCAGCGACAACCAGCAGACTGCCGCAACCTGGTTCCTCGTCTACAACCCGAACGGACGCGCCCAGCTGATGGGCGGCACGCATGGCCGAACAGGCGCGTCACCAGCAGATCGGCTACATGCGCGCGGACGGCTCGGTGGAAACGGCGTCGACGCCCGCGGCGAACAACGTCAATCTGCTGGCGTACACGGCGGTCCTCAACTACATGGCGCTGCATGGTGAACAGGGCAATTTCTCGCACGCTGTTCCCCGGCGCGGGCTTGCCGCCAGCGATGCTGGATTCGCTGACGGCGTTCCAGCCGATCGTGAACGGCACGATCACCTGACGCGCGTGATCTGACTATGACATCCGGCGGTGCAGGACGCACCGCCGTGTCTTGCCGCGATCGCAACTGTAGTATCGCGCAGATACTCGACCGACCAGGATTGTCGGATGACTCTCCACCGCCGCAGACGCTTCGTCGACCTGCTCGCGTGCCCACGCTGCGGCAAGGCGCTCGTCTCCGTGCGAGACGCCGCAGGCCGCTTGCGCTGCGAGCACTGTCGCGTCGATTTTCCGGATCTCGCCGGCGTGCCGTGGCTGTTCGCCGAACCGGCCGCAGCCCTGGCCGAATGGCGTACACGAATGCACCGGCTGCTGCGCCAATGGGAAGCCGACGCCGCGCGCACCGCATCGTTCTCTGAAGTCGACCGACCTGCATCCGCTGACGCGCACGCGCCTCGAGCGTCTCGTTGGCGCGCAGAGCGCGCATCAGGCGAGCTGGCACGGCTGCTGGCGCCGCTGAACCTGGGTGAGATCGGTACCGGCGCTGGAAACGCATCTGGCGCTGCGTACGCGCATTCCGCCGACTCAGGGCCTGACGACCTACTACGCGAACCTTCACCGCGACTGGTGCTGGGGTGACGCGGAGAACGATGCGTCGTTCGACCTGGTCGCGCGCGCGCTTCCCGCCGCTCGCCGGCGCCCGCATTCTGGTACTCGGCTCCGGCGCGCGGACGCCTCGCCTACGACCTGCATACGCGCCTCGAAGCCGGCCTCAACGGTCGCGCTCGACGTCAATCCGTTGCTGGCGCTCGCCTGCCCAACAGATCGCCGATGGCGCGCGAATCGAGTTGCACGAGTTCCCGCTCGCGCCGCGACGGCTCGAGGACGTCGCCGTTCGGCGCGAGCTGGCGGCGCCTGCTGCCCGTGGGCGACGGGATTCCACTGCGTGCTCGCGGATGCGTCTGCGCGCGCCGTTCGCAGCCGACGCATTCGATGCGGTCGTAACGCCCTGGTTCATCGACATCGTCGACGAAGACCTGCGCGTGCTCGCACAGCGCGATCAACCGTCTGCTGAAGCCGGACGGCCGATGGGTGACGTTCGGCTCGCTGCGATTCGGCCAGGCGGACCCGGCGTTGTGCTTCAGCGTCGAAGAGGTCGCGGCGCTGATCGGCGCTGCAGGGTTCACTGCCCCGGACCGTCGTCGAAGCCACGATTCCGTACATGTGTTCGCCGGCGAGCCGGCACGGCCGCAACGAAGAGGCCGTGACGCTGTCCGCGACGAAAACGAAGCGCGTCGCCGCGCCGCCGCGCCAAGCGGCGTTGCCCGAGTGGCTGATCCAGACGAACCGACCGATGCCGCTGCTGGAATCGTTCAAGCGTGCAGGCCACCACGACCCAGATCTACGCGTTCATCATGTCGATGATCGACGGCCGGCGCAGCCTGCGCGACATGGCAGCCGTGATGGAGGAGCGCCGGCTGATGCCGAAGGCCGAAGCCGAGGCGGCGCTGCGGGCGTTTCTGATCAAGATGTACGACGAAAGCCGGACGCCCCCAAACCTGTAAAGCGCACCTGTAGTCCGGCACCCTCGCCCGCTTCCATATATGTCGAACAACCGACCGTGTTCATTCATGTCGCGTTCAGGATCGTTCAGCCACAATGGTCTCGAGACTAGCGGAGTACACGAAATGAAACGGTTCATGCTCGCAGCCATCACGGTCGCCACTGGTCGCGATCAACCCGGCGGCGTCGGCTGATTCCGGCTCGGACGGCGGCGGCCGCGGCGGTGGCGGTGGCTCGTATCACGGTGGCGGCGGAAACCACGGTGGTGGAAACCACGGCGGCGGCAATGGCGGTGGTTCGTATCACGGTGGCGGAAATCACGGCGGCAACGGTGGTGGCTCATACCATGGCGGTGACCATGGCGGCGGATATCCCGGCCATGGTCCCGCGTACCCTCCGCCGAAGTCCGCCTACCCCAGTCAAAAGGCGTACCGCCAGGCGCGCTTCAACTACCCACAGTATCCGGCACCGTACTATCGACCGTATTACCGACCGTACTACCCCACGCCCTACTATGGCCGGGCTTACTATCCGCGCCCGGTCGGCTACCCGGCGTACTACGGCTATCCGTACTACGGCAACCACCACAACAACAACAATAATTCCGACTGGCCGGCCTATCTGATCGGCGGCGCGGTGCTCGGCTCGGTGCTGACGAACGTGTATCACAACTCGCAAGTTCAGCAGGTGCCCGCGCAACAGGTGGTGGTTGCACCGCAGCAGGGTCGACGCCTGCTGCGCGATCTGAACGGCAACTGCTACGACCGTTCTACCGACGCGAACGGCAACGAGTTGCGCACGGAGTTGCCGCCATCGGCGTGCAATTGGTAAGCGCGCCGTTTGCTTCGCGCCGTGGGTTTGGTTGTAGGGCGTTGAAGGTTTGAGGTAAAAGACCCGCTCACTCTGCATTCCATCAATTGCAAGGGGCGAGCGGCACATGACCAATCGAAGAAGCCTTCTGGTTCTTTCGGGCGCTGCGCTGGCAACCTGCGCAGCGCCCTTTCGTCTTTCGCGGCAACCGTTGCGGACGCAGCCGCGAAAGCGCTTGAACGAGTCCGACATCATCTACATCACGCCCTTGAAGAAAGGCGGCGCCGAGAGCACCTGCCACGCCGAGGTGTGGTTCGTGTACGACGCAGGCGTCATCTACGTGGTGACGAGTTCGAAGGCCTGGCGCGCACGCGCCGTGGGCCTGGGGCTCGATCGCGCACGAATGTGGGTCGGTGAATTCGGCACCTGGAAGGATTCGAACGAGGCTTATCGCAAAGCGCCGGAACTGAACGCCACCGCCGCCCTGATCGACGACGCCGCGACACACGAACATGCACTGGGCGTGTTCGGCAAGAAATACTATCTCGAGTGGCTCGTCTGGGGACCCCGCTTCAAGAACGGTCTCGCCGACGGATCGCGCGTGCTGTTGCGCTACACGCCTGCCTGAGCGCACGCGTCATGCCACTCAACATCATCGGAATGATCGGCGTGGCGCCGCCGGGGCAAGCCGCGGTGCACGTCATCGGTGGCGGCATCGATCCGCAGTTCCTCGCGTCTTTCGCGCAGGCGCATGAAGCGTCCGGATACGACGCAGTGCTGGTCGGCTATTCGTCCTCGTCGGCGGAAGGGTTTCAGGTGGCGCAGTACTGCGCGCACCATACCGAACGATTGAAATTCCTCGTCGCGCATCGCCCCGGCTTCGTCGCGCCCACACTAGCGGCACGCACCGCAGCCACCTTTGACAACCTCACTGGGGGGCGTTTGTGGCTGCACATCATCACCGGTGGGGTCGATGCCGATCAGCGCCGAGACGGTGACTGGATGGGGCACGACGAGCGATACGCTCGCACCGATGAATACCTCGAAGTACTTCGGCGCATGTGGACGAGCGACAAGCCGTTCGATCACGAAGGCCCCCACTATCGTTTCGAGCGCGCATTCTCCGAAGTGCGCTGTACACAACAACCCCACGTCCCGCTGTGGTTCGGCGGCGTATCCGATGCGGCACTCGGCGTCGGCGCGCGTCACTGCGACGTTTATGCGCTGTTCGGCGAACCGCGCGCCGCAATCGCCGAGAGCATCGCGCGTATTCGCGGCATGGCTGCGAAGCATGGCCGCACACCACGCTTCAACGTGTCGTTCCGCCCGATCATCGCCGCAACCGAATCGGCTGCGTGGAAGAAGGCCGAGTCGATTCTGGCCAGCGTCACGAAAGGTACACCGAAACGCTCAATCGAACCGGAGGCTGAAACGGCGCGCCGACTCGTGCGGTTGGCGGCAGGCGGCGACGTTCACGACGAGCGTTTGTGGACGCCGATCGCCGGCGCGTCCGCGGGCTCCGGAAATACCACCGCGTTGGTAGGCACACCGGACCAGGTCGCAGACGCGCTCGTTCGCTACTACCAGCTCGGCGTCGGCGGCGTATTGCTGCGCGGCTTCGATCCGTTCGCCGATGCCGAAGACTACGGTCGCGAGCTCATTCCGTTGATACGAGAGAAAGTCGCTGCGATCGACGCGGCACGGCGCCGTCGATCGCGCGCACGCAGCGCGCGCGTAACTTACGGCGCGCATCGCCGCGCCCTACTCAACTGATGCTGCGTCCGCCGTCCACCGGCAAACACACGCCCGTTAGAAACGCCGCGTCGTCGCGACGCGAGGAACGTTACCGCCGCTGCGACGTCCGTGGGTTCCGTGAGCCTTCGTAGTGGAATACCCGAGATCAGCGCCGCGCGATTCGCTTCGGGCAGCGCTTCGCCGCCCAGCGCACCGCGCATGAACGGCGTATCGGCCGCCACCGGATTGACAGCGTTCACGCGGATGTTGAATCGCGCCAACTCCACCGCAAGTCCGCGTGTCATCGTCACCACGGCGCCTTTCGTCGCGTTGTACACGGTTACGCCCGGCCGCGGCGCAACCGCTCCGATCGACGCGGTGTTGACGATGACGCCGCCCTTCGCGCGCATCACCGGCACCGCGTATTTCACGCCGAGCCATACGCCCTTGGTGTTGGTCGCAAATACCCGGTCGTAGTCGGCCTCGTCGAGCTCCCACGCTGGGCCGGAGCGATGCGTGAATCCGGCGTTGTTGACCAGCACGTCGAGTCCGCCAAACGTGGCAACGGCCAACTCGATCATTCCGCGTACAGCATCGGCACTTGAGACATCGGTACGCACCGCGCGCGCTTTGCCATCCGCGGCAACGATTTCAGAGACCACCCTGTCGGCGCGTGCGGCATCGATGTCGGCGACGATCACCGACGCGCCTTCGCGCGCGAAACGTTTCGCGATCGCCTCGCCGAATCCCGAACCGGCGCCGGTCACAACGACGCTCTTCCCTACGAACCGTTCCACTCGTCCCCTGCATCTCGTTCCCCCACACAGTCGATGCCGCTAGCGTACTGCGAACGATCCGTTGACGCCTCCATACACGCATGTTCTAGTCCGCCTCCATCGTAAAGTGCGGGTGCGGAATGGCGCGACGCGTCGTGGTGGTCGGCGGAGGCAACGCTGCGTTGTGCGCCGCGTTGAGCGCGCGTGAGCATGGCGCCCAAGTGACGTTGTTGGAGCGCGCGCCATTCGATCTGCGCGGAGGCAATACCCGCTTCACCGCCGGCGCGATGCGTTCGGTCTACAACGGTGTCGACGATCTCGTGCGCCTGATGCCCGACCTGACACCCTCCGAAATCGAACGCACCGATTTTTCGAGCTATTCGCCAGAGAGTTTCTTCGACGACCTTGGTCGCGTCACGCAATACCGCTGCGACCCGGTGTTGGCGGAGCGACTCATCAGCGACAGCTTTCCGACGCTGCGCTGGATGCAGTCGCACGGCGTGCGTTTCCTGCCGCTCTACGGCCGCCAGTCATTCAACGTCGACGGCCGCGTTCGCTTCTGGGGCGGACTGACGATCGAAGCATGGGGCGGCGGTCCGGGCTTGATCGACGCGCTGACCGCTGCCGCAGAACGATCGGGCGTCGCGCTGCAGCTACGGCGCGCGCGCTGTCGGCCTGACGATGCAAGCCGGCCGCGTCGCCGGAGTGTCGCGTCACCCGCGGCGGACGCGAAGAAGCGATCGACGCCGACGCGGTGATACTCGCCGCCGGCGGATTCGAAGCGAACCCGCATGGCGCGCCCGCTATCTCGGTCCGGGTTGGGATCTCGCCCGAGTGCGCGGCACCCGGTTCAACACCGGCGACGGCATTCGTATGGCGCTCGACGCAGGTGCCGCCGCGCGCGGCCACTGGTCCGGTTGCCACGCGGTCGGCTGGGACGCGAACGCGCCGGAGTTCGGCGATCTCGCGGTCGGCGACGGTTTTCAGAAACACTCCTACCCCTTCGGCATCATGGTGAACGCGCGCGGCCAGCGCTTTGTCGACGAAGGCGCCGACTTCCGCAACTACACCTATGCGAAATACGGCCGCGAAATTCTCGCGCAGCCCGGACAGATCGCGTGGCAGATCTTCGACGCCAAGGTCACCTCGTTGTTGCGCGACGAATACCGCATTCGGCAGGTCATCACGCGTTACGGCCGATACCATCGATGCGCTGTCGCGGAAGATCGACGGGATAGACGCAGCCGAACTGTCGGCAACCGTTCGCGCGTTCAATGCAGCCGTGGACGAGTCGACTCCGTTCGACCCAACGCGCAAAGACGGTCGCGCCACCCGAGGCATACCGTTGCCGAAATCGAACTGGGCAAATCCGTTGGATACGCCGCCATTCGAAGCGTACGCAGTGACGTGTGGCATCACGTTCACGTTCGGCGGCCTGCACGTCGACGCGGATGCGCGCGTCATCTCGGAAGACGGCGACCCCATTCCCGGTCTGTTCGGCGGCAGGCGAACTCGTCGGCGGTTTGTTCTACTTCAACTATCCGGGCGGCACCGGGCTCACGTCGGGCGCCGTGTTCGGACGGCAGGCCGGCATCGGCGCCGCAACCGAGAGCTAAAACCAAACAGGCGATGCGGAGTCCAATCCGTTCATTGCCGTTTCAATCTTCAGAGGAATCACTCATGGAACGCCGTACGATGCTGCGATCATTGCTGGCGCTCGCCGCGCTGCCCGCTGGTGACGAAGCGCATCGTGCGGCAGAGACCCTGACACCGCCGGACTTTCCGCCGCTCAGCAAGACCGAACAGCAATGGAAGGAACTGCTGGCCCCGGCGCGCTTCCAGGTGCTGTTCGAAGAGGCGACCGAGCGGCCGTTCAGCAGCCCGCTCAACGACGAAAAACACGCCGGCACGTTCATGTGCGCGGCGTGCTTTCTGCCGCTGTTCGACAGCAAGCGACAAGTTCGACAGCGGCACGGGTTGGCCGAGCTTCACCCAATCGATCGCGGGCCACATCGGCTCGAAGAAGGACTTCAAGCTCGTGTTGCCGCGCACCGAGTATCACTGCGCACGCTGCGAGGGCCATCAGGGCCACGTCTTCAACGACGGTCCCAAGCCGCGCGGCGAACGATGGTGCAACAACGGGCTGGCGCTGTTGTTCATCCCAAAGGGCGACACCCTTCCCGCTCTCAGGACCTGACCGTGAAGCTTCGCGCATAACGTTGCGTACGCAATGCGCGCGCTTATCTCTGCTTGCCATGCTCGTCAGCCGGCGCCCGCCCGCTAACGACCCGGCACAGGCGCCATCTGGCACAACCGCGGTTGCCATATTCGCCGGCGGCTGCTTCTGGTCGATGGAATACCCCTTCGATAAATTGCCCGGTGTGATTTCGACAACATCGGGGTATACCGGCGGACGCACCGCGAATCCAACGTATGAACAGGTCTCGAGCGGCGGCACCGGATACGCCGAGGCGGTGCAGGTAACGTACGATCCACACGTCGTGTCGTACGAAACACTGCTCGACGTCTTCTGGCACAACATCGACCCGCTGGCCACGAACAAGCAGTTCTGCGACGAGGGAACGCAATATCGCACGGCGATCTTCTACGCCACGCCGGAACAACAGGCGTTGGCGGAAGCATCGAAGCTGAAAGTGCACGAAGAGTTCGACAAGCCCGTTGCCACCGAGATCGTCGGGGCGGGCCGCTTCTATCCGGCCGAGGAATACCATCAGGATTACTACACCAAGAATCCGACCCGCTATAAGTCTTACCGCGTAAAGTGCGGACGCGACCAACGCCTCCTGCAATTGTGGGGAACGCCGTAGGGGGGTCAAATGGTAGTGCCCTCCTCTCTGAGAGAGGGAGAATTCATGAAAATGAAGATGCGCCGGTCGGTTTCCTGTCGCGTTCGCCTTCGTGGGCTCGTTGGCGCTTTGTCAGGGTGCGGGCCGAGGAAATCGCAACGGTTTTCAAATCCATGAGGCCCTCGCTTGCTCATCGCGCCACGGTAGAGTAAACAGCAGCGCGATTCACTGGAGTTGACGATGACCCCCATGCTCTCCCGCGCACGATCCTGGAACGCCGTGATGACGGCTACGCCGGGCGAGTGCGACATCTCGATTCCCTCCGCGTCCGTACAGGGAACGATTCCACTCGCGCTACGAGGCAGTCGCCATCTGCAGAACGGTCCCGGCTGGACGAAGATCGGAGATCGTCTGGCGCATCCGTTCGATGGTCACGGTCTGGTGCGTTCCCTGACGTTCACGCAGGGGGGTGGCGCCGAACTGCGGTCGCGATTCGTGCAAACACCCGCGTACAAGGCCGAACTCGCGGCGGGCAGGCTGGTGCACCGTGGCCTTGGCACCAACCCAACCCAGTCGATGTGGAGGAACCTGTTCGCGCCCGCTCCACGCAACGTCGCCAACACCACCATCGTGCCGTGGGCGGGCAGACTGCTGTGTGGTTGGGAAGGCGGACGTCCATACAGCCTGGACCCGGAATCATTGGACACGATCGGCGAAGAAAACTTCGAGGGCTCGTTGCCCGATGGCGCATTTCTAGCGCACATGCGCCTCGACAGCGGCGCCAACCGGCTGGTGGGTTGCAGCATCAAGATGGGCATGCCGTCGCGTTTTACGTTTCGCGAGTACGACCGCGATGGCCGCGAAGTGGCATCGTGCGAAGCCACCGTTCCGGGAATGCACTTCGTTCACGATTTCGTCGTAACACCGCGTTGGTATGTGCTGCCGGGCAACGCGATGAAGGTCGACGCGCTGGCATTCGTGGCCGCGAGCATCGGACGCAAGACGTTGATCGACGCAATCGCGCCGGACGCGTCGCAGCCGGGTGTGTTGTATCTGATTCCACGCAATCGGCCCGGTCCGGTGCGGACCGTCGTGTTGCCGCAACACGCGTTCGTCGTGCATTTCGCCAACGCCTTCGACGTCGATCCGAAACATGCGCCGTCGATTTGTGTGCGTTCGAATCGTTTGCGTTCGGCCACGAATTCGGCTTCCAGGGTGCGCTGAAACCGCTCGACCCGGCGTTACCGGACATGCGCGCGCCGCAACGTCTGTTCAGAGCAACGATAAGCGATCATTCGGACGTGGCCGCGTGGCAGCAGTTGTCCGAATACGGTCTCGACTTTCCGCGCGTGCATCCATTGCGCGAAGGCCTCTCGGTGCCCGCAATCTACGCGTCCACTCGCCGCGACCGTACGAAGAGCGACCCCTTCGATTCGATTGCACGCGTCGATGCGCTGGATGTCGAGCGGCCCACCGATGTCTGGACAGCCGCAGAGCACCAGTTCGTCGGCGAACCCGTGTTCGCACCGCGACCGGACGCGGCCAATGCCGATGATGGTTGGGTAATCGCGTTGGTGTACGACGGGCTGGCAGAGCGCACCGACGTATGCATTTTCGAAGCCGATCGTCTCGCGTCGGGCCCTATTGCGAGCGTTTCGGTGCCGCTACAACCCTACGGTTTTCACGGCGCGTGGGATGCGAACTGACGGCCGCTCCAACGAGGTCAAGCTGGCGCAACGCAGTGGTGCCCTGCGCCACTGACCTCGGCGCGTTCGTATCCGTTCCCTCAAGCGGTCCGGGCCAGACTCGCCTAGTCCCGCCACAGCTCGTGCACCACCAGGCAGCGCGGGCCGGAGCATATCGACTAAGGGCGGTTGCTATGCGCGCGAGGCAACTAACGACGACTTTGCGTACCATCGCCGGTACACGCAGTAACGGGAATCGCGAGTTCACATGACGCAACTTCTTCAACAACACGTCGGCAGAAAGCAGCCGGCGATCATCGACGAAACCGGCGAACGCTCCTGGGCCGAACTCGATGCACGAGCAAACCGGTTGATCAATGGACTGCGCGCACTGGGTCTGCGCGCCGGCGACGTGATCGCGGTGTACGCCGGCAATCGCCGCGAGTACTACGAAATCATGGCGGCCGCCGGACACGCCGGCCTCTTGTACGTTCCCGTGAACTGGCACTTCACGCCGGATGAACTTGCGTACGTGCTCGCGAACTCGGGTGCGAAGGTGCTGTTCGCGGATGCACGCTTCATAGCCAACGCGACCGCGGCCATCGAGCAGCAGGCGACGCCGACGCTGCGTGCGCGCATTGCGATTGGTGCGCCCTCGCCCGGGTTCGACGAATACGAGGCATTCCTCGCCGGATCGGACGCCGCAGAACCAGCCGAACAAACGCTGGGCGGACCGATGTTCTACACGTCGGGCACGACGGGTCGTCCAAAAGGCGTTCGTTCAACTACGAGCACCACTTCGGCACCCGTGGATGCGATGCGGATGATGAGCGCCGGTCTCACGTCGCTGCTGTCCATTCCGCCGAACGGCGTCACGCTCGTCTGCGGCCCGGTGTATCACTCCGCGCAGTGGGCGTTTTCGTATCTACCGCTGCTTGCGGGTTCAACGGTGCTGATGCGGCATCGCTTCGACGCAGCGGAAGTGCTCGACCTGATCGACCGCTATGGCGTCACGAACGTGCACCTCGTGCCGACGCAGTTCCATAGGCTGCTGCACCTCGACGAAATCGTCAGGGCGCGTTTCTCCGGCGCGAGTCTTTCAGCGGTGTGGCACGGCGCTGCGCCGTGTCCGCCGGAGGTGAAGCGGCGCATGCTCGACTGGTGGGGCAACGTCGTCCACGAGTACTACGGGTCGACCGAAGGCAGCATCGTCACGACCGTACGAGGGGAAGAGTGGCGTGCGCGCCCGGGCACGCTCGGACAACCATCGCCAATGGTGGAGGTGCGAATTCTTCGCGACGACGGCACGCGCGCCGACGCCGGCGAATCCGGCCGCATCTTCGTGAAGAACCGCATGGGCAGCGACTTCGAATACCACAACGAACCCGAGAAGACCGCGCAGGTACACGCGGAGCCCGGCGTGTTCACGTTCGGCGACGTAGGTTATCTCGATGCAGAGGGTTATCTCTACATGAGCGACCGCGCCATCGACATGGTGATTTCGGGCGGCGTGAACATCTATCCCGCCGAGGTCGAGGCCGTATTGATGACGCACCCTGCCGTTAAGGACGCCGCCGTGTTCGGCATTCCAAACGATGAGTTCGGCGAAGAAGTGAAGGCGGCGATCGAACTGGAAGCCGGCACGGTGGCATCACCTGCACTTGCCGAGGAACTCATCGGGCATTGTCGCGAGCATCTCGCCGGATACAAGGCACCTCGTTCGGTCGACTTTCACGAGAGTCTGCCGCGGCACGAGACCGGTAAGCTCTACAAAAGACTGCTGCGCGAGAAGTACTGGGAAGGAACGGGACGCAAGATCTGAAATCGATCAAGCGTATCCCGCAGCGATCCGTCGGTCGCGCGAATCTCCGAGTCGACGATCAGACGAATCAGCAAAAAGAAAGAGCGGCGAGGTCTTCGCCGTGACGCTGTCCCGCGATGAACTGCGACGTAGCGGGTCGAGCGCGCCGCGAGTGGTCGTCGGCCACACGCAGGACGTGGAATATTCGAAGTCCCGCGGATCCTTGAGCGCATTCTGGAAGAACACGGTGTGGCGGCGGAGACTCGGGTGGTCCCCAATTCATACGCGGGCAGCACCCTCGTGAGATCGGAAGACCGCGCGCCTCACTGAGCCAGGTGGGACGTGAACGGTTGCAGGTTCGGGTAGCCGGTGGTGGCACAACCTCACCCTGCCTTCTTCAGCTCCACCACCATCACTTCAATCGGCGCGTCCCCTTCATTCACGTCGGTATGCAACCTGCCCGGAGGATTCGCCGGAAGCCAATACGATCTGCCGCTCTCCCAGACGTGCGTTTCCGAAGCGCCCTCCTGGTCCACGATCTTCATCGTGCCGCCGACGAGGGCGGTAATGACGCGCGGGTGGTCGTGGCGGTGCGGCGGCAACGGTGAGTTCGGCGCGACGATCGACTTCCACACTCTGACCTCGTCGTTCTCGAACTGCACCATGCGCTGCGTCTGGACAGTCGCCTGCTGCGAACTGACCGAAAACGCACAAAGGAGCAGCGTCAGCGCCGACAACAGGCGCACGGAGCGGCGCATACGTGTACCCCGATTACTGATCGAATCGACGCAGGATAAGCCGCCGCAACTCCGTATGGCGAGTGCGGCTCAACGCGGTAACTTGCTGACAAGCTCCATGCCGCCGTCATCGAGGGCGACGACTTTCATGCGGGCCGGATCGAGCTGCGGAGTGATAGTCCCGCATCGCGGGCCGCAGCCTGCATCGACTGGACGAGTCAACGATCGGTGCTTGAAGCCCTTTCCGGCCGGACGGGAGGCGCGTTGGCGAGCCTTCGACTGGGACGCTTTTGATGGACGGCTGCGCGATGAGCCAACGAAGGTGGAACCGAGACCGGTCGTAATCCTGGAAGGGGTCTATGCCGCCCGCCCGGAACTGGCCGATTTGCTCGATCTACGCGTATCGCTCGTAGCGCCCGACGACGTGCGCTTGGCGCGTCTGACCGAGCGGGAAAGGACAATCGGACGCTGGGAGCGGCAGCGGCACGAGGCGGAGGATTTCTACTTCAAGGACATCATGCCGACAGCAAGCTTCGACATAGTCTTGAACGCTTTTGGCAAAAAAAGCACCCGCTCAATTTGAAGGACGCGACGATGGGTGAATGCGAAGCCGTTGCGCACGCGTGTTCGGGGCAAAGTAGAAATGCGCCCGGGTCGCGACAGCGTCGCAATGACGCGGCGTCGACATCTGCCAGGCACGCGACGCCGCCAACGTGCTCCAGCGCGTCGACACAGCCAAGGGCGAACTGTCGCATCCAAGATCGATCTCGACGATACCGTGGTCAGTGACGTCGATCTCTATCTGCGCTGGCGCATGCGCGTGACGTTTTCCTAACGGGGGTACCGAGGCGCGTACCATCGGCATGACACAGCTGCGCTTCGACGACTCAGACCCGATCCTTCCACCGAGACTTCTGGCACCGCTCCCAGGACGCGTATAAGCGCCTCCCGAGCGCTGGACGTGCGAGGTGTCCGCAACACTGCTACGTCGACCACACTTGGTCGGTACACGTGACCATCATTGCAACCGCGGCAGATTCATTTATCGTCTCATCGCTACGAACGAGCGCAAGCACATGGTCGATACAGAAACAACGATCGGGTGGCGGGGAGTCTCCAAGGACGACGTCAAAGTGAGCGAACTTCGGCGCTATCTCGCAGCCCACAACGGCATCAAAGGCCTCGAAATTCTCGAACCAACGGACGTTGACCGCGCAGTTCAACTTTTCCACCGCGACGGTTTCGTCGTCCTCAGCGGCGTTCTCAACCCGAGCAGACGGATTTTCTCGCGCGCGGCTGCAACGAAGTGGTCCGTGAAATCGTTGCGCTCGACAACGATCACGCGGGAAATCGTGGCTCACACCGCTACTCGTTCGGCGGCTCCAGCCTGACCCGGCCCCGCTCTGGTACTTTCGCACGGTCTCACCGACAGCGGTTTGTGCTGGAGCAGTTTGCCGCAGCGCTGGCGCCCGAGTTCAAAATCATCATGCTCGATGCGCGCGGCCACGCCTTTTGTGCCGCTTGAAACACGCGCAACACAATCACTTCGAGCACCTGCGTCATCATGGCTGGCGCAGGCAACGGCTGGAAGCGCAGCTTGCCGTGGTCGTTAGCGTAGACGCATCCAACATCAGCATCTGTAGATGCATTCAGCGGACTGCCGAATCGCTGAATGAGCGTGACGATCCCGCCACAGGCCGCTTTTCCGTGTCTTGCCGGCACTCCGGATCAGCGCCGTTTCACGGGCACCCGAAATCAGCCAGCCACAGCGCGCAGCCCGCTATTCCTTTGCCTTCACACCCGGGTGGAACGTCACGTAAATGTAGACCGGTATGTCGAGATCGCCGAGATGGCGTTCGACCAACGGGACGACATCGTCCCATGCCAGGCCGCCGACACCGGTGGCGAGACGCGGCAACGCAACGCTCTCGAACGCCTTCTCTTCGATCAGCTTACGCAGCGCCTTCAACGCGAGGTTGACGTTGTGTGTGGTTGCCTTGCCGGGATTGCTTCCCTGTCCCGAAGCTTCGTTCTGCGTCAGCAGATTGACCACGCGAACCCCCTTGGCACCGGCCCATACCCACAACGTGCCTGGCTTCGGGTGCGAAACCTGGCAATAGTGCCGGAAATCCTTATACATCGACGGATACTGCTCCCGCAGCGACAACGCAAGACCCTGGTGGAAGTTGTCGTTCGGCGCGACGCCATGCGCGATCGCGTGCGCGCCCGTCAGCAGGATGTCGCCGGAAACTTCTTTGAGCATGTCCTTTCCTTCGTGAACCGTTAGTGAGATGCGTAGTCTTCGCCTTCAAGACGCAATCGCATATACGCGGTTGCCCCGGATGACGCGAGCACGAATTCGGGCTCAGACTTTCGACGATGCCGACATTGCACCTACGAAGGAGATCTCCCGAAGAAGTAGAGGGCATGAACCACCTGTCGGTAAACCGGACCGAGCATCACGCGCCTTGCGCAGCGAAACGGGAGAAACGGGGATTGAGTTCGACAGGGATGTGGCCACACGGGAACGGCTGATGGGCATCGTGGCCAAACGCGCACGAGCGCTGGAGTTCAGCGCAAACTTCGCCCGGCGGATCGCATTCGTCAGCGTCCACCTGATGATTGCGCCGATTTGCGTTGCTGTGGACTGAGGTTGGCGGCCTTCTGTTGATCCTGGTCGCGGCGTGCACCCGATGCGTCCGGCTCACGTCGAGCCGAGAACGACTTCGAGTCACGGTATACAATCCGCGCCTCGTCCCCGACTCGGGGAATTTTCACCGTGCACACGACTGGCACCGCACGGGGTGTACTTGCAACGGTTGGCGCAATGCTCAGTCAAAATTCAGGTGCAACCACCGTTGTACAAAACGACTGGAAATTCTGCGTTGCCCCGATGATGGAGTGGACCCACGATTCTCAATGACCCAGTAAATTCGTTGACGAAACGAAACGTTCTGGATTTTCGGGTACAAACGGGGTACCGGCGTGCGCACGGCAATCACTGATCAATGCTGTTTCATCCAAGCACGAAACGCTGCACTTACCGCGCGCGTAAGCCCACCAGCCGAGCGACGCCTCCGGATCCGGACGATCGCCGAGAAGCGGGCCGTAGTACCGCCCGGGCGCGCCGCCGGGCGGCCCGATCTGGATCAGGTCTGCGCCGAGCTCGCCCAGGATCTGCGCGCACAGGGTGCCGTCCCGCGCCATGAGGTCGTGCACCCGATAAGGCTGGAGCAGCATGGATCGTCCCCTCCGCTCGCAGCCATGATACGCGGAGCGGACGGAAGCGCGATCGCGACGGCCGCGTATTTCGCGGGCGTTCCGCCCGCCTGTCGAGATGCGATTGACCGCGAATGGCACCACCGTGTTCATCGTGGAAGAGGTGCCGTACCCCAACGACTACCATCCGTCGCGTGTCGCCCGGGCGGTGTTGTTGGGCGCAGACCCTCCGCTGGCATCTCGGTGGCTGACTATCGCAAACGCAATGAACAATCCATCCGGATCCTCGAAGCTTTGAACGTCGCCAGGCTGAAGCGGGTCTCACCGATGGCCGATCGATGCCACGACGGCATCGTCCGCCCAGCGTTGATCTATGGGCCTCGAATTACATCGACGCGGTGCACCTCAGCACGGTGGGCGCATCGCAATTGGAACCGTCATTTCGCGCGGCCTTCCAGCAGGTCGACTGAAAATGCTGCCAATCAAGTCGCGAATCACGTCGCCGATGGGTATCGGAACGCTACGACCGACGCGCCATCGCTCGAGATACGTTGGATGTCTATCACTGCGCAATCGGCTGAAAGCACCGCTCGCGTGCGAAGAGAAGAATGACCTTGGCTTCGCGGAAGAGGATATCTGCCGGACAGATGTTCGCGGAAGTGGTCTCGCGTCACACGCCGGAACGCGTCCCGATTGATTTCATGGTCGGGAATTTGGCGAAGGCGGTTGTTACGCCGTATACAGCCAGGATCACCAATACCGGGTCAATGGGTGCTCGGTAGCGATTGAAGAAGGCGCATACGAACAGAAATGGCGCCGCATATGCGGCCGCCCAACTGCTCAGTACGATCGCTGCCGAAGAGCGTTGCTGGATCGCTATCAGCATCGCAATCGCGGCGAGCCCACAGAGCCAGACTCCGATCTCGTGATCGATCAGTATGAAGCGTTTGAGGTTCATGACGGCCAATTGCATGGACAGCGCTAGGTTCGCGCTGATGTATCGCTTCGTTTCTCCGAGGAACCACGCATCGCGTTGCACCTCGTTCAGGGCTTCATAGCGGGTACCTCCGACGGTATGGGCATACTCCATCTGGAATAACTCGAGTGCCTCACGCCGGTCGTGGACATAGTTGGCGAGATAGACTGCTTCGCCTGCGGACTTCGCACGCCAGGGTGGCTCGAGGGAGACTCCGAGCGACGCAGGGTCGACGGTCGCGCCGGTCGCAACCATCGAAGTGAACATTATCTGGCCCGATCCGGTTCGCACGGGCACGAACTCGCTGAACTGCGCGTAGTTCCTGACAGTCCACGGCAGCACGATTGCTGCAGCCACGGCGAATGCCACCAATGCGTAGGACCTCGCGCGCACCCGATCGCCTCCGATCCGCATCACCCAGATCAGGCCTGCCGACAGCGGGAGAAACAGCTGCGTACTCGGGCAGGTAAGAGCCATCAGTCCCATCGATGCGCCGAGCGCAGCGCAACGCCGTATGGAAGGCGCCTCCGTGAACGAAATCAGCGCGTTCGCCGCGATGAGAATCGCGACCGTCGCCAGCATCGTGTTGTGCATGCCCAGCGTGACATCCGGATACACCGAAACGAGGGCGAGCACCATTGTGGCGACGAGGGCGGCCTGTGAACCCATCAACCGTTCGGACACGCGATAGGTGAGCATGAATGTCGCGGCTAGAAGGAATAGGTTGAGCAGGGCCGCGGCAAGCCTGTAGTAGTCGCCGAACATCCACATCAACGCCGCCAGCACTGACGGATAGATGGGATCCATCCAGGCAGTGGGAAAGAAATCGCGGGTCATGTCGGGGTCGAACAACCAGCGGTCCCTGCCCGGGAAGCTGAACCCGTGTCCACCGGCGAGTGCCTCCGCAACCATCCGTGCCTCCCACCCCGGCATTGCTCGCCAGGTTGGCAGTACGTTGAACGCCGCGCGCGCGACGGCGACGAAGCACACAGCCACCGCTGCAAACCAGGTCCACGGACGCTGCCCAAACCGTAGCATCTTTTTCTCCGATGTGAATGCACGTGGCTTTCCGCACGATAACGACTCAGCGTGTTTCGTATGACAGCAACGAGCCTGGCCGCGTTAGCCACCATCATACCCGTCTGCGGCACAGTGGAATCGTTCGAACGCGTTAGCTCGCCAGCTTCTCGCAACCCTCGCGTCGATGTGGCTGTAGTGGTGGGCGTTGTATCGCGCCAATGTTGGTGTGATTTGCCCGAGCGTTGTTCCCAACACGCGCCGTCGATGCGGCCCATCGACGGCGACTCGAGCGCGTCGATCCGTGCCGCCGGGTACCAGACGACGCCGAGGCCGGGCAACCAGTCGTTCACCGGACCCCAAAACGCCCGGCGCGGGAATCTGCGACGAAGATGCTAATGACGGGGCAACAGCGACGTCCTGCGGGTGGGCTTACGAAGGATTAAGTCTCTTCGTCGACCACATCCAAGGCCGAGGCAAGGCGTTATTACCACCGCGATTAGTGCAGCGCTGAATCTCATCATGAGTGCTAGCGTTTGCGCCTCGTCCCTTCGCTCGGCGGGACTGGTCAGCCGATGGGCACCAGCGTCTCCAGCCGGGCCAGGAAACAAAACGGATCTGCGCAAACTCCGCCCTGCGATCGCATCCGTCAGCGTCCACCTGAGGATTGCGACGATTTCCGGTGCTGCGGACTGAGGGTGGCGGCCTTTTGTTGATCTTTGTCTCCGCGTGTACCCCGTGCGTCCGCCTCACGTCGAGCCGAGAACGACTTCGAGTCACGGTATACAATCCGCGCCTCGTTCTTGATGATCACTTCCTCGCGATACGTGATGTCCCGCTTGCCCGGTCTTCTTTCGATGAAATACGCCGTCTCTCGGAACCCCACGCGTTTTGGGTACCCCAACTCGGGGTACTTTTACCGTGTGCACGACCTCGCACCGCATTTGGGGTACTTGCAACCATTGGCGCAGAGTCCAGCCAAAATGCAGGTGAATTGCACGTGACCCGCATAAACACTGGCGTGCAGAGCGACTGGAAACTCTGCGTTGCCCCGATGATGGAGTGGACCGACCGGCACTGCCGGCATTTCCACCGGCTGCTTGTCGCCGCACGCGCGCCTGTACACGGAAATGATCAGCACCGGCGCGCTGCTGCACGGACCACGGGAACGTCTGCTGACGTTTTCGGCGGAGCAACATCCGGTGGCGCTGCAATTGGGCGGCGCGGATCCGCTGGAGCTCGCCGCCTGCGCGCGCATACGGCGCCGACGCCGGCTTCGATGAAATCAATCTCAACGTCGGGTGTCCGTCGGATCGCGTTCAGCACGCGCGCATCGGCGCGTGCCTGATGCGCGAGCCGGAACTGGTCGCCGAGTGTGTCGCCGCGATGCGCGCGCGCCGTCGACATTCCGGTGACGGTGAAGTGCCGAACCGGTGTCGACGACGAGGACGGCTACGATTTTCTCGCAGCGATTCGTCGCCACCGTCGCGGGCGCCGGATGCAAGGTCTTCATCGTCCATGCACGCAAGGCGATTCTGACGGGTCTGAGTCCCGCGCAGAATCGTTCGATCCCGCCGCTCGACTGGACGCGCGTGCAGTCGCCTCAAAGCCGACTTTCCGCATCTGACGTTCGTCGTCAACGGCGGCCTCGACAACGTTGGCGGACGTACGCGCAACAACTGCGTTGCGTCGACGGCGTGATGCTCGGGCGCGCGAGCTATCACAATCCGTGGATGTTGACCGAACTCGAAAACGCGTTGTTCGGAACGCACACCGCCCGCATCACGTCGCCGCGAAGCACTGCTGACGCGGCTGCTGCCGTACGTCGGATGCGGAAATCGAAAAGGGCGCCCGCCTGCACGACATCGCCCGGCACCTGCATGGACTGTTCAACGGTCTGTCCCGGCGCGCGGCGATATCCGCCGTCACCTGTCCGAACATGCGCACCGGCAGAACGCCGGCAGCGACGTGCTGCTCGAAGCCGCCGCGCTCGTCAACGAAACGACATTCGAGGAGACGGTTCCGACATGTTCGAACGCCTGAAGATCGCTGCTGCAGCAGTTCCCGGTCAGCATCGTCCGAGCGTCGCGCCGGAACAGGCGGCGCCGATGGCCGCGGCGATGTTGCTGCTCGAGGTTGCGTGGGCCGATCAGAACATCACCGACGCCGAACTCGAGGCCACGCGCGAAGCGATCCAGTCGATGTTCGGATCTGACCAGCGAGCAGGTCCAGGCGCTGGTCGATCGGGCGAAGTCCGAACACGACACGGCGATTTCGATGTACCCGTTCACGCGCGTCGGTGAACGATGCGTTGTCGATGGAAGAGAAGCGCCACCTGATTCTGTTGCTGTGGCGCCTCGCCGGCGCCGATAACGACGTGGACGTGCACGAGGAATACACGATCCGCCGCATAGCGGATCTGTTGTACGTCTCTCACGAGGATTTCATCGCGGCGAAACTGGAGGCGCAGGAAGGGTTGAAGCGCTAGCGCTTCGCGATACAGCCGCCCATGCCGACGAATGCGACGTCCTGCCCGGCAACGGTGAGTATCATGTTGCCGTAGGTCTGGTTGATCGACAGCGTATAGCCGCCGCCGCCCGCCTCGCCTTTGATCCCCGAATCGGTTCCTTGCAGCATCAACTTGCCCTCCACCACGTCCGCTCGTGACTGATCGGGCTCGTTAGATCGGAGTCGAGGTGCTCGATTTTGATCGTGCGCTTGCCCACGTCGACGTCGAGATGGCGGATCGGAAAGGCCACGTCTTCGCCAACGGCACGGCATCCGGCGTAGCTGTCGCACTCGAACAACTGCTGCACGGTGCAAATCGAGATTGGTCTTGCCGTCGAACGGCGCGCCCGACGTTCCGCCAGAAGCAGCGAACGAAGGCGCAGCAGTCAGGCAAACGAGACAGCGGCAGTATCATGACTGGTTTCATGTTGATTCTCCTAATCGACGGTATAGCCGCGGCCTTCGAGGCAGGCGGAATAGGCACGGTTGTAGTTGCTTCGCTCTGTGCGCGAGCATGCTGCTGCCTGCTGTTGTTGACTCTGCTGCTGTTGATTGCGCTGCTTGCAGCGCTCCGCATGCCGCCGAATAAACCGCCGCTGGCCGCGCCGATCGCGGCGCCTTCACCGGCGTTGCCGGCAATGGCCCCAACAGCCACGCCGAGGAGCGCACCGGCGAACGCGCCGCCGAAGAACCCTGCCCGCTTCGGCTGCGGCGGTGGCGGTGGCGGTGCCGCCATCGGGTCGAATCCGGTTTCGTTCTTGCCGAATTCGTAACACTGGAACTGATCCTGCTGTTGCTGCTCGTAGGTCTGTCCGTGCGCCGGATAGACATACAACTGCTGTGTTGTCGGCGGCGCATCACCGAAGACTGAAGTGGCGACTATCAGAAGCACCGCGGCGGCCATACCCACGACACTGCTCGAACGTCTCATCCTTTGCGTACCTCGAGTGCTCAACGAGGCACTGCTACTGCGCGCCCATGCGCGGCCTCCATGTAGTGGCGCAGGGTATCGGCCCACTTCGTCATCACTTCGTCGGCGGCCGGTGATGTTGCCCGCCCTCGTCTGCCACATGAACATACCGTCGGTGCGCGCTTGCGGCTTCCGGGATCGATCACGCGCGCGAGCAGCTGGTTCGTCACCGAATCGTAGAGCTCCAGGTACAACGTCAACTGTCCGCGTGGTCGAGCTGAACGTCTGCTCGCTCGGGTCTGCCATGTTCTGCGGCGCCGGGATGTACAGATTGATGATCGCCGGCCGTAGCACGAGCACGTCCGGCGCGGCGGTGGTGACCATCTGGAAACCACCCTGCTCGAGCTGCGTCGACGAACACCTTCTTGAACTCGGCGGCGAGTCTGCGCCTCGGTCTGCTTCATCTGATCTTCGGTGATCGGAATGTTGAAGTTGCGTCTGCATGTCCTCGCGCCAGTTCGGCGCGAAGCTGACATAGCAGTCGAGAATCGCGAACTTCGTATACGGCTTGAGCGTGGCACCCGGCTCTCACGTACACGCGCGCGAACTGCGGTGTTCTTCACCAGCTGCAAACCGTCGCGGTACCGCGGAAGACGGCGACGCCGCAGCGCGGGCGCCGCGCTTGCTCGCCGTCGGCGCAGCCGAAGGCGCGGACGTGCTCAGGCGCAGACGTCTCGTCAGCACGCCCACAAGCTCATCGCGCAGCTAAGCGTCGCAACCCGACGCGGATTTCATCATCATCGGATCTCCCCGTAAGTCGTGGTGTCACGCGGACGTTCGAGCGCGGCCGCCATACTGACAAATCGACCGGGCTGTGGTCCAGCGCGATGACGCTGCAGGGTCTGCCGACGATACGGAATCAGCGGGCGGCGGCTTCGAGCGTTTCGACGAGGTCCTGAAACTTCTCGCGGTTCGATTCGTTCATCGACATCAGGATGCGATGCGCATCGAGCACGCGTTGTCGCATGTCTTCTTCACTGCAATCGAACGGATTGAGTTCGCCGAACTGTTCCTTGTGCTCGAGCGGCACTTCGATGATGTGGAACACGTCGTCGAAGCCCATCGTCTTCAGTACGCGCGTGATATCGGGATTGGTCGACACGAGCGTCGGCACGAAACCGAAACGCTCCTGCGCACGGATCGAAAGCTTCGCGAGAATTCCGAGCGACGTGCTGTCGATGCCGCTGGTCCGGCGTCAGATCGACTACGACCGACTTGAAGCCCGCGTCGGACAACATCGCATCGAGAAACGTATCCACCGCGGCGCACAGCGTCACGCGGACGTCGCCGACGAATTTCATCAGATACACACCGTCGTGATGTGCCACCAGAATTCGACCGTTGTTTGCCAACGCGTTCACATCAGGCCTCTTTCGTGATCACCAGACACGCCATGTCGTCCGGTCCGGCTTCGCGTTGATCGAGTCCCAGCACCTGCCACAGTTCCGCGCCCTCCGAATGCGTCCGTTCGACCGCGTCCAGCAGCCGCCGTTCCTTCTCGGCCAGCGGCGCCGCAGCCCATGATCTCGAGCACCCCGTCCGAGACCATCGCGAGCGTCAGCGGGCCGTTCAGCGGCTTCCCGGTTCGATACCCAGCGACACACCTTCGAACAATCCGACCGGTTTGCCCGCCACCTCGAGATACCGGCAACCGCCGTCGTCACACAGGATCGCGGCCGGAAAGTGGCCGCCGTTGGCGTAGGCCAGCGTGTCGTCGGCGAGATCGATGACGCCGATGAATATTGCCACATGCTTGTCCAGCTGATTGTCGAGGAGTTCCCGATTCAACGCCGCCAGAATCT
Source organism: uncultured Gammaproteobacteria bacterium (assembly GCA_963822125.1). Lineage (GTDB taxonomy): Bacteria > Pseudomonadota > Gammaproteobacteria > Pseudomonadales > Azotimanducaceae > DATJGR01. The sequence continues at coordinate 101,225 of CAWGGQ010000025.1, forward strand.
CGCCGGGCGCCTTCAGCATTTTAGGTCGATATTCGCGTCGCAACCGACGCGAGAAGTTTTTCAGCAGAACCGTGACGAATGCCGACGACGCGCCATGTCCGGACACATCGGCCATATAGAACGCAAAGTGCCGGTCGGTGATGCGGAAATAGTCGACAAAGTCGCCGCTGAGCATCAGCGACGGGAACAGCTTGTGCCGCAGCCGGTAGCGATCGATCGCCATCGGGCTGGGCGGCAGCATGCCCATCTGGATGTAGCGGCCCGCGCGCTGGTCGCGCTGAAACTCCCGCAACTGGGCGCGCGTGCGCGCGTCCTCGGCGGTGCTCGGCGCAAGCAGCGTCCGCGCGGCTGCCGCGGCCGATCGCCTTGTCGAGCTGCTGCGCCAGATTCGGTGTCCGGATCGTTCGGCTCGACGACGTCGATGCACGCCGATGCGCAGCGCTTCGAGCAGCTCTGCGCTTGTCGAGCATCGCGCTGCGTAACGATCGCGACCGGCAACGTCGGGTCGTGCGCCAGGATGCGACTCCGCCAGCGCCAGCGGCGTGCGCGTCAGTTCGCGATAGGGGCACAGCACCAGTTCGGGGCGTTCACGCGCAACCGACTCGGCAAGCTCGGTCACGTCGGGGATTCGCGAGACGGTAAAGCCCAATTGCGCGAGTGAGTCCGTGAGGGCTGACGACGTCGCGTCATCCGGATCGACTACCAAGAGGGTCATGCGACTTCCCACCGAGGGCGGTATCAGCTACGCCGGTTTGGTGCGCGAACTGGCGGCGATTTGCCCTGACATGGGCCGCGCACCCTACTCCTTCGGTACTGCGCGTCACAAGACTGGTTCGTGCCCGAAATTGTGGGCTACTCGTCCCAGTCCTCGTCGAGGAATTCGTCGGTGACCTGGCCGTCCTTAATCAGGTATTCGCGCCGCTGCAGAAACGCGTCGCGCATGAAGATGTACCGGTCGCCGCTGATCAGCTGCTCGGCATCGAGCAGGCTCGCGCGAACCTGAATCGAAGTTCAGCGCCGTCAACCCATACCGCGTGTTGTCGTCTTCGATCAGTAGACGCGGTCGGCTGTGCAGCGTAGCTCACCGCCGGACCCGACCCCGTCGCGCACGGTCGACGGCCCCAGGAACGGCAAGACGAGATAAGGGCCGGAACCGATCCCCCATCTCGCAAACGTCTGTCCGAAATCCTCATCGTGCAGCGGAAGGTGCGCGCCGGATGCCGGGTCGAACAATCCGCCGATGCCGAGCGTCGTGTTCATGACGAAACGCCCGGTGTCGCTGGCACCTTCGGCGAACTTGCCCTGCAGAAACTGGTTCACGACGACCAGCGGATACGTCAGGTTGATGAAGAAGTTGCTGATGCCGCGACGCAACAACTGCGGCATGACCTTCACGTAACCCTTCGCGACCGGTTTCAGAACCCAGCGATCCGCCGTATCGTTGAATGCCTGAATCCTGCCGGTTCATGCCTTGCCACGGATCTGCACGCCGCTGTGGCCGCCGTCTTTCACCGTCTTGCGCGAACGCACTGCACGTCAAGTCCGATCAGCAGACCCGCGATACAGCGCAGCGCTTCAACATCACAGGTACTCCGACCGATTCGATCGACGCGCGATCATATCGCATGCTCCACGTCGATACGAACTCAACGCACACCGGCCTCTTCTTCAAGCGGACGCAAGACGCGACTCGATCCGTTTCGCCGACACCTTGCCTTTCGTGCGCAGCCGCTGCGCAAACACCGCGACCCGATATTCCTCGATCAGAAAGCGCGCGTCTTCGAGATCATCACGCGCGCCGAGCTTCTCGGCAATGCGCGCAAGGCGTGCCTCGAAGCCGGCGATTTCGGCGCTGCGCCTGCGCGTCCTTTCGCAATACGCCCCTGCAAGCCCATCGAGCCGGTGCGATATGGCTTCGATGTAGCGCGGCACATCGCCCAGATGCCGCAGCGGAATACGATCGAGAAAATCCGACGGCACCAGCCGCGCCAGCTGCGCGTTCATGTCGCGCACGGCATCGGCGTACGCCGGCGACTTCGCATCATCCAGCGCGCGAACGGCTGCAAACCGCGCCGCCATGATGGCCTTCGCGTGTCCCAGCAGCGTTTCGAAACACGCGGGCCACGCCGCGCGATGCTGCGCGAGCGCGCGCTCGAACTGGTGCTCCGGTTCGCGGCAGCGCCTCGACCATCGAAGAACGCATACCAGGCCGACGCACGCAGCAGTTCGTCCGCCAGCATCTCGGCATTGCCGAGCGGCGCGTACTGCAGGCCGAGATCGCGTTCGTTCTTCAGCAGGTTGCGCAGAAAGCGCGCGTCTTGGCGCGTCGCTGAGCAGCGCCATTCGGGAATAGCCGTCGCGCGACAAGCGCCGTTGCTCTGCCGCGGACGGCGCCATCACCAACGACACGCTGTCGCCGCGATCGACGAGTGCCGGATAGACGATCAAACGACCGTTGCCGTCGTCGAGCACGCGCTGCGTCGAAACCTCGACGTTCGGGAAACGCGTCAGCTGGTGCGCCTCGAGCGATTCACGCACGCGCTGGCGCGCCGATGCGCTCGCGCCACCCGCGCCTCCAGACGACGCAAGCAGTGCCGCGACGTCGCGATCCTGGTCGACGAGCTCGCCTTTGTTGTCGCGCACCTGAACATTCATCCGCAGATGCGGGTCGACCGCATCCAGGCGCCAGGCATCGAGCGGAATCCGGACGTCGAAAAATCCCTCGAGCCGTTCGCCGAGCACGCGTTCGAGCCGGCCGTGGCGATACACATCGGCGCGCAGCAGCGCGGCATGATCTGTTCGATCTTCTCCGGCACCGGCGCGAGCGGTCGCCGCAGCGCTTTCGGCAGCGCACGAATCAATGCCTCGCACCTCGCGCCGAGCAGCCCGGCACGAGCCAGTCGAGCGGCTCCTGCCGCACGTGCGCGAGCAGGCCGAGCGGCACCTGCAGCGAAACGCCGTCGTCGACGGCGCCCGGCGCGAAGCTGTAGCGAAGCCGGAATTCGACGTCCTGGAGCAGCAGCGACGACGGGAAATCTCCTCATCGACTCGCGGCGTCGCGCCGTTCCGGCACCAACACGTTCGCGCGACATGAACAGCAGCTGTCGGATTGCGTTTGTTCCGCTCGGCGACGCCACGTTCGAGGCTCGCGCGCATCGCACACGTCGGCGGGAATCCGCTCGTGATAGAACGCTGCAAGCACATCGTCGGAGGCCAGCAGATCGCGCCGCCGCTGCTTTGCTTCGAGCGCGCGCACGTCGCGCACCAGCGCGAGGTTGTGACTGCAGGAACTCCGCCTTCGTCGTCACCGCACCGGTCAATCAGGCCCGCACGAATGAAGATGTCGCGCGCTTGCGCGCGATCGATGCGTTTGAAGCTGACGCGGCGCTTTTCGACCAGCGGCAAACCGAACAGCGATACCTTTTCGAACGCGACCGTTTCGCCGCGGCGCGCGTCCCAATGCGGTTCGCTGTAGCTGCGTTTGACGAGGTGTTGTGCCGCGGCCTCGATCCACTCCGGTTCGATCGTCGCGACGCATCGCGCATACACGCGCTGCGTCTCGGAGATCTCGCTGCTGACGAGCCATTTGGGGCGCGCCGATGCGAGCGACGAGCCGGGAAAGATCGCGAAACCGAAGGCCACGCGCGCCGAGATAGTCGCCACGATCGTCTTTCAGCCCGACCAGGCTGAGCGATCCGGCAAGAATCGACCGATGCATCGACTCGTAGTCCGCCGGCTCCGCATTCGGGCGCAGGCCCTGGTGCCGCACCGCGAGCAGCAACTGCCGGTGCAGATCGCGCCACTCGCGCATCCGTAGAAACGACAAGAAGCGCTGCTGGCACGCGCGTTTCAGCGCCGACGCCGACAGTTCCTGGCGCGACGACTTCGTACCAGTCCACAGATTCAGATAGCCGAGGTAGTCGGAACGTTTGTCGGCGAACTGCTGATGCGCCGCATCGGCTGCCGCGCGCGCCTCGAGCGGCCGCTCGCGCGGGTCCTGCAGCGCGAGCCCACTCGCGATGATCAGCAGTTCGCGCGAGCGCGCCGTGCTTCGCTGCCTCGACCAGCATCCGCGCGAGCCGCGGATCGATCGGCAAACGCGCCATGCTGCGACCGACCGGCGTCAGCCGATCGTCGACCATCGCGCCGAGTTCGGTCAGCAGCGTCAGCGCGTCGCGAATCGCGCGCGGTTCCGGCGGATCGAGGAACGGAAACGTTTCGATGTTGCCGAGTCCGAACGCGCGCATCTGCAGCACGACCGCGGCGAGGTTCGTGCGGCGGATTTCAGGATCGGTGTACTCGGGCTGCGCGAGGAAATCCGATTCCGCGTACAGGCGATAACACACGCCGGGCGCGATGCGTCCACAACGTCCTTTGCGCTGATCCGCGCTCGCCTGCGAGATGCGTTCGATCGGCAGTCGCTGCAGTTTCGAGCGATAGCTGTAGCGGCTCAGCCGCGCGAACCCGGGGTCGATCACGAAGCCGATGTTCGGCACCGTCAACGACGTTTCCGCGACGTTGGTCGCAAGCACCATCCGCCGGCGCTCCGCCGGAGGCGAAGATCCGTTGCTGTTCCGCCACCGGCAGGCGCGCGTACAGCGGCAGGATGTCGTATCGATCGCGCAGTTCGCGGCGCAGCAGCTTCGACGTTTCGTGGATCTCCCGTTCGCCCGCGAGGAACACCAGCACATCGCTTGCGCGATGCACCGGGCGGCGTTCGATCTCGCGAATCGCCTCCAGGATCTGCTGATCCTGATCGACGTCGCGGCAATCTCGGACGGGCGATAGACCGACTTCAACCGGAAACCCGCGGCCGCTCACCTGCACGACCGGCGCATCGCCGAAGTGTCTTGCGAACGCGGCGACGTCGATCGTCGCGCTGGTGATGATGACCTTCAGATCGTCGCGCCGCCGAGCAGCATCTTCACGTAGCCGAGCAGGAAGTCGATGTTCAGACTGCGCTCGTGCGCCTCGTCGATGATCAGCACTTCGTAGTTCGACAGCGCACCGATCGCTGGTGATTTCGTTCAGCAGCAAGCCGTCGGTCAGCACCTTGATCAGCGTGCCGTCCGACGTCTGATCGCTGAACCGCACCGCATAGCCGACCTGCGCGCCGAGCGGCACCGCGAGTTCTTCGGCGATGCGCCGCGACACCGCGCGCGCGGCAATACGGCGCGGTTGCGTGTGGCCGATCAGCCCGCGCACGCCGTACCCGGCCGCGAGGCACAGCTTCGGCAGCTGGGTGGTTTTGCCGGAGCCGGTTTCGCCGGCAACGATCAACGACGCGATGCGTCTCGAGCAGCCGGCGCAATCTCGTCGATGTGCTGCGTGATCGGCAGCTCGTCGGGAAACGTCACCGGCGGCACGCTGGCGCGCCGGCTTCGCACGCGCTGTTGCGCCTGCGCCAACGCCTGTCGGCGCGCTGACAGGATCGTCGCGCAACGCGCGCTCGAGCGCGACGCACGTCGCGCAGCATCACCGAGTCATGCGCGAAATTCGCCGCTCACGGAGCGTGCACTTTCGAACGGAAGGCGCCCGGAAGGCGCCTATTTGGTGAGGGCGCTCATGCCCTCTTCGAGACCCCGGATCGTCAGCGGATACATCTTGCCGTTGACGAGTTCGCGCGTCATCGCGACCGAGTTCGAGTACTCCCAGGTTTCCTGCGGCGTCGGATTGATCCAGATCATCTTGTCGTACAGCTCGCGAATCGGTTGATCCAGACCGCGCCGGGTTCTTCGTTCCAATGCTCGACGCTGCCGCCGGCATGGGTGATTTCGTACGGCGCCATCGTCGCGTCGCCGACGAACACCACTTTGTAGTCGTGCGCGTATTTGTTCAGGATCTCGAACGTCGGCATCCGTTCGTTCATGCGGCGCCGGTTGTCCTTCCACACCGATTCGTAGATGAAGTTGTGGAAGTAGAAGCTCTCGAGGTGTTTGAACTCGGTGCGCGTTGCCGAAAACAGTTCTTCGCAGATCTTCACGTGCGCGTCCATCGAACCGCCGATGTCGAAGAAGCACAGCACTTTGACGGTGTTCTTCCGCTCGGGCTGCATCTTGATGTCGAGCATGCCGCCGTTGTCCGCGGTCGCGCGGATCGTGCCCTTCATGTCGAGCTCTTCTTCTTTGCCGGTGCGCGCGAATTTGCGCAGCCGACGCAGCGCGATCTTGATGTTGCGCGTGCCGAGTTCGACCGAGTCGTCGAGGTTCTTGTACTGGCGCTCGTCCCAGACTTTCTTGGCTTTCTTCTTCTTGCCCTGGCCGAGTCCACCGGCGCCTTTTTTGCCCTGCTGCTCCGGGTCGTCGCCTTCCTGGCCTTCTTTGCCCTCTTTGCCTTCCTTCGCCTGACGCTTCTCTTCTTCCTCGCGCGCCTTCTGGAACGCTTCGATCAGCTTTTCGAGCCCGCCGAGCGATTTGATCTTCTCGAGTTCTTCCGGCGTCAGCGACTTCTCGAATTCGCGGCGCAGCCACTCGTCGGGAATCAGCGACTCCAGCATGCCGTGCAGATCTTCGAGACCTTTGAAGTACGCCGAGAACGCACGATCGAACTTGTCGTAGTTCTTCTCGTCCTTCACCAGACACGTGCGACTGAGCAGATAGAAGTCGTCGATGTTCGCGTAGACAACGCGCTGCTGCAGCGCCTCGAGCAGGTCCATCAACTCGCGCAGCGTCACCGGCAACTTGTACTTGCGCAGCGTCAGAAAGAAGTTGATCAGCACGTCTTAGCTCCTGCGGTTCGACCGACGAGCGCGTTCAGCCGCGACTGTTGCGGCGATTCATGAACGCGAGCCGTTCGAGCAGATGCACGTCCTGCTCGTTCTTCACCAGCGCGCCGTACAGCGGCGGGATGGCCTTGCTCGGATCGCGGTTCGTCAGAATTTCGTCCGGAATGTCGTCGGCCATCAGCAGCTTCAGCCAGTCGATCAGTTCCGACGTGGACGGCTTCTTCTTCAGACCCGGCACTTTGCGGACGTCGAAGAAGATGTCCATCGCTTCCTTGACGAGTTCCTTTTTGATCTCCGGATAGTGCACGTCGACGATCGCCTGCATCGTTTCGCGATCGGGGAAGTTGATGTAGTGGAAGAAGCAACGGCGCAGGAATGCATCCGGCAGTTCTTTTTCGTTGTTCGACGTGATCACGATCACCGGGCGGATATTTCGCCTTCATCGTTTCGCCGGTTTCGTAAACGAAGAACTCCATGCGATCGAGTTCCTGCAGCAGGTCGTTCGGAAATTCGATGTCCGCCTTGTCGATTTCGTCGATCAGCAGCACGACGCGCTTGTCCGACTCGAAGGCCTGCCAGAGCTTGCCCTTCTTGATGTAGTTGCGGATGTCTTTGACGCGCTCGTCGCCGAGCTGCGAGTCGCGCAGCCGCGTGACAGCGTCGTACTCGTACAAGCCCTTGTTGTGCTTTGGTGGTGGACTTGATGTGCCACTGAACCAGTTCCATGCCGAGCGAACGTCGCAACTTCCTCCGCGAGCAGCGTCTTGCCGGTGCCGGGCTCACCCTTTACCAGCAGCGGGCGCTCGAGCTTGACCGCCGCATCGACTGCCATGCTCAACTCATCGGTGGAAATGTACGTGGCGGTGCTGTCAAAGATCATCGATTGGTGTCTCGTTTAAGTGGGCTGAATTAGGAAGCGGCTACTTTAATTGCGCGCCCCAGGCATAGCAAGCAAGGCACCCGGCGGATGCACGCGCGCTAAGTCGTTGCCGCGCCTGCGGGTTTTCCGTTCGAGGACGAGAGTGCTTCACGGTAGCGCGCAAGCGTCGCATCGAGCGCATTCGTCTGCGCGCTGCCGCGCGATCGTATGCCCCACCACGCCAACAGTCCGATGCTGGCGAGCGCAACGACGGCCATCACGATCCACTCCCACGTCGCAGGCTGGCGCGATTCCACTACAGCGGCAGCCGTTGCTTCGATGGGGACCGATGCGGCTGCCAGCGGAGGTTCGACCGGTTCGCTCGCAACTCGTTTCCGCCGGAACTTCGGGATGCGATTTCGGGCTCGGCCTCCGGCGAAATGACCGGCGGCGGGCGCACCGGATCGACAATGACGTGCCCGTTCAGATCCAGACCGACGACGAGTGGTTCAGCGAGCGGCAACGCGACGTGAATCGGGTCGCTCTCCACTTCGAACTTCTGCCCATTCAGCAGGTTGAAGAGTGTTTTTAATCTGACGTCGACACTGCCATCGAGATGCGGAATGGCCACCAGCCATGCGGCGTGCGCTCTGTTTCGTGCCCACCACGAGCTTCACGCGTCCGCCCGCGGTGCGCGTCGATCCCAATACTCGCAACGACGCAGCATCCAGATCGGGAACGTTGACGCTGACCAGTGCCCCGGCATTGCCGTCGCCGGCGTCGCGTATATCGACATCGATCGGGTGTGCCATCCGTTCGGTGTAAGCGCGCGTCCGTTCGAACGTCTTGCCGGTCGCGTGCACGGTCACTTGATCGGCCGCCGTCAGCGGCGTGCCGCCGAGGTCGACCGAAAAAGCAGGCGGCTTTCCGTCGAGCGCCGTCACCTTCAACGGTTCAGTGCCGTACAGCGTTTTGAGCTCCGCAGTGATAGCGACGATATCGTCGAGCCTGGGTTCGTCGATCGGCGCGCCCGCTTCGGTGATTTCTACCCGTACCGTCGGCGCCTCAGCGGTGTCGTCAGGTCGTATTGCAATACCAAGTCCGCTCCAGACCCGCACGCGCGCATCCGCGGGTGTGAACCGCCACGTGCCGACAGCCGGCCCTTTGATCGTTGCAATCGAGTATGTGTCGGCATCGAACCAGGCAACGTCCTCGGCCCGGGTGGAAGCATCGATACGCGCGCCGGACGGCGCCGTCAGCACGAACGCATCGTGCGATCGATCCGCGAGTACGGTGACTTCGGTTGCGTTAGCGGCCACTGCGAACGAACCCGCAGGCGCCAGCCCGCCGAGCGCAGTCGCGAGGTATTCCTTCACTGCCGCAACCGTATCGGCTCGCGCGACCTGTCCGTGCGTTGCGTCAGCGATCTGCTTCAGGAACGGCATGTCCGCTTTCGCCGACAGCGCGAGACAATCGACACGTATGCCGGCGGCGCGCAGCCGAGGCAGCAAGGTTGTCCAAGATCGCACGGCGTTGCGCGTCATTGCTGGAAGCATCGTCGGCTACATCGACGCGGCCGTCGCTGACGAGAACGATGTGGCGACTGTAGTCGGGCGACGCATCGGCGACGTCCCACGCCGCCTTCGTCCAACGCATCGTTGAGATCGGTGCGCAGCGCGATCTTGTGCCGATCGTACTGCGCGCGGCCCGCGCGCTGCGGCGCCACGCGTCATCGATCGGGCCATGCGCGAACCACCACATCGGCCGTCCGCGCCGAATGTCCACACGCCGGCACGGCTGCCCGCCGGCAGCATTTCGCCGAGGCCGTTCAAGCACGTCCTGGCGCAGATATTCGGGATCGCCGGATTTCATGCTGCCCGACACATCGATGACGAGTCGCACGTCCACGCCTGCCGCGGTCGCGTCGAGCGACAGCAGCAGCGCACCGACGAGCATCCATCTGATCGCGGCCTGCATCATCCCGTAAGGATAGCAACGGCCGCCGATTGCGCCGGGTGAGGAGGAGTTCAGGCCTTACGCGTGCGAAACCGCAGCACTACGCCGACGACGAGGAAAACGATGATCACGAGGAGGCTCACCAATGCGAGCGCCATCAGCGCCGGACGGGGATTGCCGTCGGTTCGAAACACACCCTCGAACAACGCGACGATGAACGCGGGCGCGTATTGCCCTTCGACGACCTGAATACTCCACGGCAGCATCAGCCAGACCGCGCAGAGCGCAGCAGCAGCCAGCGCAGCCATGCGTTGGTGATCCATCGCGTCAACAGAAAGAGACCCACGAGCGTCCCCAGTCCCGCAACCCCAACGACAATCCACGCATGGTCGTTTCCATCAGGGCTCGCTCCGCTGTTTCGGTTCGATCCAGTGCACGATGCGACTCTCCATGTCGTCGGGATGCACATACGCTTCGGACGTCACGCGGCCGCGCACCGAGATGCCTGCGCGATGCACCGTTTCGCGATCGCCCGACACCAGGTAATGCCACCACATCAGATCACGCCCTTCCGAACGCAGCCGATACGCGCACGTTTGCGGCAGCCAGTGCAGATCCGGCACCGCGGCCGCATCGAACTCGATGCAATCCGGCACGCGCACGTGCCGCTCGTCGTAGTGCGTACAGCGGCACCCTTCCAGGTCGAGCAGATGGCACGTAACGCTGATGCAGCGCGATGCGTCCGGTGTCTTCGTCTTCGAGTTTCAGCTGGCAACACTGCGCACAGCCATCACACAGCGCTTCCCATTCGTCGCGCGTCGAGTTCCGCCAGCGGTTTGCGCCAGAACTCGACGTCACTCACGTTCCTTCCCGAAACCGGTCGCGTCGATCACCGGCGGCATCTGCAGATAGAAGCCCCGCATGGCAGATCGCATCGAGCACGGTCGGCGCTTCGCTGCGCGCCAAGCGACGCTCCGGCGTGAGTTCGAGCCGCATCGCCTCGACGGGCTGCCGAAGCGCGCAAGCAGCGTCTGGCGGCACCCGTTCGAGATCCTCCTTGCTGATCCACGAACAGATACATGTCTGCCACTTTGACGCTCTTGTACACGATGACGTGTCTCATGGGCGTGCCACACCTGCCAGCTTCGTTTCGAACGATGTCACCGACCAGCGCATGACGCCAACCGCGAAAATTCATCGGGCAATCTGCCTTCGCTACGCACGCTGCGCAAACACGTCTCGAGATCACGCCGGCGCGACAAGCAGTTCCTCCGCCATGTCGAGTTCGCGGGCGCGATCGGCGCCGATCGACTTTCAGCTCCTTCAAGCGTGCGCGTTTCCGACGCACTGAACGGCGCGGGCAGCGGCGGCGGCAACGCGTCTTCGGGCAGCGCATCGGCTTGTTCGATCAGCGCCAACAGTTCCTTTCCGTGGCGGCGCGCCGATTGAGGTTCGATCGTCGTCACGCATTGCGTCCCGATCGACGTTGCGATACAGCACCAGCTCGACCAGCTGATCGTCCTTCACCACGTGCCCGCGGGGCAGATCCTTCGTCGCGCGCATACCGCTCGCGCCACGCGCACAACGCGCTGCAGCCGCGCGAGCTCGCGCCGGCTCGCAGCGCCACGCTCTCTGCAGCGTTTCAGATAGCACTCGCTCGGGATCGATCGAGCGAGAAGCCGATGCGATGACCGATTTCTTCTTCGAACCACGCCAGACGTCCAAGCCGCGTCAGTCTCGGCGAGTTGCGCGCGATAGATCGGCAAGCAGATACACGACGTCTTCGACCGCATAGCGCAGTTGTTCGTCGCGCAGCGGCCGCGCGAGCCAGTCCGATCGGGTTTCGTGTTTGCCGAGTTTCGACGCCGGCGTAGCGCTTCACGAGGTCAGCATAGCTCGGACTGAATCACTGCTCGAGAAAGGCCGAAGCCACCTGCGAGTCGAACAGATTGCACGGCTTCGCGCCGATGTGGTGCGCGAACACTTCGAGATCTTCGGAACACGCGTGCATCACCTTGACGATGGACGGTGTCTTCCAGCAGCGCTTTGAATGTCGTCCCACGCCGACACCCGCAGCGGATCGACGATGGCGAGTTCTTCCTCGGTTGCGATCTGGTACAGCGCCGCGATCGGAAAAAACGTCCGCGTGCGGATGAATTCGGTGTCGATGCCAACGACTTGCAGCTGGCGCCAGCGCGTCGACGGCCGCAGCGAATGCGTCGTCGCGTTCGATGTAACGTGTAGTTGGGCTCGGTCAATCGGTGCCGCCGATGTTGCGTCGGCCCGATCAACGCGTGCACGATCGTGCCGCCGTCGACATATTCGAGTTCTCCGCCCAGCGGCACGCCATGCGCGATGCGCGTCAGGCGAACGTGCGTATGGCGCAGGCTTTCGGTGATGTAGTGCGCCGTCGCTTCGCCTTCGACCGTCGGGTTCGTCGCGAGAATGATTCTTCGATGTCGCCCTGGCCGACCAGCTCCGCCAACGCATCGAGACCGAGCGCATCCGGGCCGATGCCGTCGATCGGCGACAGCCGGCCGTGCAGCACGAAATACGTACCGCGATAGCCGCCGGCGTGTTCGATCGCAAAGATGTCGGCCGCGGATTCGACGACGCACAACGTCTGGTGATCGCGCCGCGTCGTCCTGGCAGATGCCGCACAGGTCGAGTTCGCTGAACGTCCGGCAACGGCGGCAATAGCCAATCTTGTCGATCGCCTCGAGCAGCGCATCGGCGAGTTGTTGCCCGCCGGAACGCTTCTGCCGAAGGATCGCAAGCGCCATCCGCTGCGCGGTCTTCGGACCCACGCCCGGCAACACCTGAAATGCTTCGATCAAGCGGTCGATCAGAGGACTGATTTGCATCAACTTGGCGTCGGCTTTTTTCGTCAGCAATGCGACATCGTCAGAACGGCAACTTGAAGCCGGCAGGAAGGCCGAGGCCCGGCGGTGAGCGTGGCCATCTTTTCCTGCTGCGCGCGTTCGGCGCGGTGCACGGCATCGTTGATCGCGGCAGCAATGAGGTCTTCCAGAACAGCGAGATCTTCGTTCGCGATGCTGGGATCGATCGTCACGCGGCGCGCTTCGTGGCGACCGTTCAGCGTGACTTTGACCATCCCGCGCCCGCTTCGCCGGTCACTTCGAGCTGCGCGAGTTCCGCCTGCATCGCCTGCATGCGCTCCTGCATCTGCTGCGCCTGCTTCATCAGATCCGTCAGACCTTTCATCGCTTCCGTTCCGCCATATCTTGCTCGTTCATCTGTTTGATCGGCCGCACCGATTCGAGCTTCAGTTCGGCGCCGAACTCCGACACCAACGAGCGCACCGTTTCGTCTTCGCGCAACGCCGCAACCGCCTGTTCGTGCTGCTCGCGCTTTTCGCGCTGATTCCGCACCGCCGGCGTTTCCGCACCGGGGTCACCGGAGATGATCGTGAGCCGCTGCGGCCGCCCGATGATATGCGCTGAGCGCACGCTCGATGACCCGTGTTTGCGCTTCGTTCAGCAACGTGTCGTGCGCATCGTCGAGACACAACACCCACTGATCGCCCAGGCGTTCGATCGGGTAGCGAGTTCTCCGCGATCATCTGGCGACACCGCCGAGTTCCAGTGCACGCACCGTGACGTACCAGTCGTCGCCGAGCGCCGGCGCGCGCGCTGCAGATACCGGCCCGCTCCTCGGGAGATCGACAGGGCGCGGCAGATCGGCCGCACGCTTCGCGCGCGCCCCATCTTGGCCGTTAGTCTTCTTCTCGCTGCGTTGCGTTCGATCGGCGCCTCGGCACCAGGCGCCTCGAGCGGCCTGAAACGCGAGCAAACGCAACATCACCATTTCGAAACCGCAGCGCGGGTCCGGCGCCAACGGCAGGTCACGCAGGCCAACCAGCGCGATCTGGTAGAAGAGCTGCACCTGTTTCCGGCTCATCGCCGTCGCGAAACGCGATATCGAAGCCGTTTCGTCGCCTTGCTGTGCGCCGACCGCCTGCACAACGGCGACTTCGTGCAGCGCGCTCAACAACGCGTCCGAGTACTTCGCCGAAATCTACCGCCTGTTCCGCCAGTGCAGCGCAACGATTCAAGTACCGACTTCCGCCTCGTCCGCGAGCAGTGCTTCCAGCAACGGCTCGATGTCGTCGCGGCCGATCGTGCCGAGCATTTCGAGCACATCGCGCTCGCGCACATGGCCGCCGCCATACGAAACGGCCTGATCGGTCAGGCTCAGTGCGTCGCGCATGCTGCCGCGCGCCGCGCGCGCGATCACGGTCAAGCGCCGGCTGTTCGAAGCTCGATCGATTCCTTCGTCAGCACCTCGCCCAGATACGCCGGAGATGCGTTCTCCGGCAACAGATTTTTCAGCTGGAACTGCAGGCAGCGCGACAGCACCGTGATCGGCACTTTTTTCGGATCGGTCGTTGCGAGCATGAACTTCACGTGCGGCGGCGGCTCTTCGAGCGTCTTCAGCAGCGCGTTGAAGCTGTGCGCTCGACAACATGTGCACTTCGTCGATCAGATACACCTTGTAGCGGCCGCGCGCCGGCAGATATTGCGCGTTGTCGAGCAGATCGCGCGTGTCGTCCACCTTCGTTCGCGACGCCGCATCGACTTCGATCAGATCGACGAATCGACCCTCGCTGATTTCCCGGCAGGCGCTGCAGACGCCGCACGGCGTCGCGCGTTACGCCGGTTTCGCAGTTCAGGCACTTCGCGAGGATGCGTGCGATGGTGGTTTTGCCGACGCCGCGCGTGCCGGTGAACAGATACGCGTGATGAACGCGTTCGTTCTCGAGCGCATGCACCAGCGCGCGCACGACATGATCCTGTCCCACGAGGGCATCGAACCCTGCGGGGCGGAGTTTGCGTGCGAACACCTGGTAACTCATCGCGAGATCCTCGAAACGCCGCTATTGTAGGTGCCCGTCCATCGCACTGTCACCGCCATGGCTCCTGCCGAACATTTCTGATCATCGGCCATCGCGGCGCCGCCGGACTCGAACCCGAAAATACGTTGCGATCGTTCGCACGCGCGCTCGACATCGGTGTCGACGCCATCGAACTCGACGTCTATTGCGTCGACGAGCAAATCGTGGTGATTCACGACGACACGCTCGAACGCACCACCAACGGCCGCGGCGACGTCATGGCGACGTCATACGACGCGCTGCGCCGGCTCGACGCCGGCAAAGGCGAACGCATTCCGACCCTGGACGAAGTGCTCGAGCTGGTCGCGGGCACAGGTGACCGTCAATATCGAGCTGAAAGGCAAAGGCACCGCCGCGCCGGTCGGCCGGGCATCGTCGCTGCACATCCGAACGTCGACACGTTGGTTTCATCGTTCGAACACGCGAACTCGAGCGTTTCCGCCGGCCGCGCCGAAGGCGAAGGTCGCGCCGCTGTTTCACGAGACATCGCCGCGGATGTTCGAAATCGCGAACGCGCTGCGACGCGTGGTCGATCAATCTGTCGGTGAAGCTCGCAACCGCGGATCGTCTGCGCGACGATTGCGGAACACGGTTATCGATCGCTCGTGTACACCGTCAACGATCCGGGCGGTCGCGCAGCGGCTGAAGACTGACGGCGCCGACCGGCATCTTCACGGACTATCCGGACCGGATGCAGGCGCGCTGCGCGAGCCTGGCGTGAGGCCGTATCAGAGCTTCACGGCGTGTCGTCGAGCGACGCGAGTTCGCGCTGCAGCTGATACTTCTGATCGGTGACGATTTTTTCGAGCACTTCGACGCGCTGCTGCAGCGCATCCACCTGATGCTGCAGTTGCGTCGTCGCACCGCTGTCGAGCGATTCGCGTGCTTGCGCCCGTCCTGCCACAGCTTCATCAGCGGAATCGAGCAGCCGATCAGAACCGTCAGAAACAGAAACGTGAAGAAGTCCATCAAAGTTCCCCTTCAATCTCGAAGAGTATCGTGCCGTCAGACGTCGATTCGTTTGAGTTCGCGTTGCAGTTCGAATTGGCCCGACGTCACATGCGATTCCATCCGGCGCAGCTTCAGTTCGATTTGATCCAGATCGGCTTGAACGCCGCGCAGGCTGCGTCGCGGCGACAACCGCGCGCCGAGTTCCGGCGCCGGCGACGAGTGATCTGTCGCGGCCATCGCTCGACGGTTCGTCGCTTCGCCGTTGCGGCGCTTTCGGCAACACGAACGCGGCGATGATGTACGCCGGAATCACGACCGACGGCATGAAAATCAGTCCGGTGATCGCAATCCCGCGGACCACCCACACCTCGACACCGAAGTACCGCGCGATGCCGGCGCAGACGCCCGCGATCTTCTGCCGCCGTTTGTCCTGATAGACGCGCGACGTGCGATAGCCCGGCTGAACCCGCCGAGCGGTCGCGCCATCGCTCCTGGCGCGCTGCCAGCGTTCGCGGCGGCGTCTGATCGACGTCGCGACGCGGCGCGAGTCGTAGCATCCGGACTCGTCGTCGGTCCGACGCCGACGCGCTGATCCGCGTCGGTCGCGCAGTTCGCGCTCGAGCCGCGCGGCCGTGTCGTCGACGAAATCCGCGGCGCGGTTCGTCACGTGTTCATTCGTTGCGGAGACGAAACCCTGCACTGCTTTTTCGAGCCGCTCGACCGAACGTTGAAACTCGCTGCGCGTATCGCGTGCGCACGTCGCGTGGGCGATCGTTGTCGTTCGTTGCTCACGAGCCCACCTTCGAATATTCGTTCGCCGAAAGGCGCGCGCGCCAGCCGGGGGTTTCATCGTCGAGGATCGATTCCAGCGTCTCGATCCGTTCGCCCATCCGTTCGGCGCGGACCGACAGCAGTTCCAGCAACTGGCGTTCTTCGGCTGACAATTCGCTGCTGGCGCGTTGCTTGCTCCGGTAGTGCATCAGGATCCACAGCGGCGCGACGATGACGAGAAAAACGATCGTCGGAACAAAGAATGCGATCAACGACATCGCTCCATCGCCGCTCCTAGTTAGATTGCGAACCGCCTGTGGACGGGCCGCCACTCTGGGACGGGCCGCCCACGCGCGCCTTCAGCGCCTGCGAGATCTTCATCGATCTTTTCGCCGCCTTCCAGTTCCTTGATTTCGTCGGCGAGCGTCCGCTGACCCAGATCGAACGCTTCGATCTGACCTTCGAGATCGTCCATCTTGCGCTCGTACTGTTCGAAGCGATGGATCGCGTCGTCGAGGTTCGCATCATTCAGCTGACGCTTCACGCCCAGACGCGTCTTCGCCGCCTTGCCGCGCATGATAATCGCGTTCTGGCGGGTTTTTGCATCCTTGATCTTCTTCTGCAGCGCGCGCGGTGTCTTCCGACAGTTTCGCAAGCGTCTCTTCGAGCAGTCTGCAGTTCGCGCGTGGCGGACTTCCGCGCTTTCGGCCGCCTTGTTGCGTTCGACGAGCGCGGCGCGCGCCAGGTCGTCGCGGCCTTTGCGGATCGCGACTTCTGCTTTGCGTTCCCACTCGCCCGACTCTTCCTTCAGCCAGTCGCGGCGGCGAACGAGTTCCTTCTTGTCTGCGATGGTGCGGGCCGACGTGGTGCGGACCTCCACGAGGGTCTCTTCCATCTCCTGAATGATCAGACGGACCATCTTTTCCGGATCTTCGGCCTTGTCGAGCAAAGCGTTCAGATTGGAATTGATGATGTCCGTCATGCGGGAAAATATGCTCATGGGTCGTTGCCTCCTAGGCTGGCGGTCCGGAAAGATTCCGTTGTCTACCTGGGCAACGCATATCAGTATTCGTGCCAGGTCGCTTTCGAGCACTCTAAGCCGTATGATTCACAACGATATTCATACCGGACTCGCCATCAAAGTTGGGCAGTCTCGCCATCTCGGTCTGATGGTGGATATCGCCAACAGTTGGCAGAATCCCCCACATGGAACGCGAGATCGAACGACTGCTGGGGGAGTCGCCGGCCTTTCTGCAGGTGCTGGACGACGTCTTCGAAAATCGCCCCGCTCGACAAGCCCGTGCTGATCGTCGGCGAACGCGGCACCGGCAAAGAACTGATCGCCGCGCGCCTGCACTACCTGTCGAATCGCTGGGACGCCGAGTTCATCAAGATGAACTGCGCGGCGATCAGCGACTCGCTGCTCGAATCCGAACTGTTCGGCCACGAAGTCGGCGCGTTCACCGGCGCAACGCGCAATCACCGCGGGCGATTCGAACGCGCCGACGGCGGCACGTTGTTTCTCGACGAACTCGCGACGACTTCGAAACTCGTGCAGGAAAAGATCCTGCGCGTCATCGAATACGGCGAGTTCGAACGCGTCGGCGGCAACAAGACGATCCGCGCAGAAGTGCGACTCGTCGCGGCGACCAACGAAGACCTGCCCGACGCTCGCCGACAAAGGCGTTTTTCGGCGCGACCTGCTCGACCGCCTCGCGTTCGACGTGATCACGTTGCCGCCGCTGCGCGAACGTCCCGACGACATCACGCTGCTGGCCGAACACTTTGCGATCAACATGGCGACCGAACTCGGACAGACGTTGTTCCCCGGCTTCACCGAACGCGCGCGTGACACACTGCTCAGGCACGACTGGCCGGGCAACGTCCGCGAACTGAAAAACGTCGTAGAACGATGCGTCTACCGCAATCCCGATCCGCTCAAACCGGTCGACGTAATGACGCTCGATCCGTTCGAATCGCCGTTCCGCCCGCGCAGCGCCGCAGCGCCCCCCGCTGCAGCTGTTGGCAAGGCCAAAAGCCGCCGCCAATCTGCCGCTCGATCTGAAGGAAACGGTGCAGGAGTTCGAAATCGACCTGCTCAATCGCGCACTCGAGGAAGGTCGCTTCAACCAGCGCCGCGCAGCGGAACTGTTGGGACTGACGTACCACCAGCTGCGCGGCTATCTCAAAAAATACAATCTGCTGAAGCCCGAGTGACGCGGCAGTCCGAATGAGTTGTGCTCGCGCTGCTGGTCTGCGTCGGCAATGCCTGCGCCGAACGCAGTGCCTGCCGGAGATTGCACGAGCCGACGGTCGCGACGTGCTCGCAGACATCCGCAGCCGCGGCACATTGCGCGTCGCGCACTCGAACGACTACCGGCCATTCACGTTCCGCAATGCCGACCAATCGTCGACCGGGATCGACGCAGACCTCGCGCAGCGCCTCGCGCAGATCTCGCGCGTTTCGCTCGAGTGGATCGACACGTCGTGGTCGACGCTGACCGCCGATCTTGCAGGCGAATCGTTTCGACATCGCGATGAGCGGCGTCTCGATCACCGGAACGCAGACCGCCGGCTGTTTCACGACGACGTACTTTCCACCGGCAAAACGGCACTCACGCCGGTGCGCGCTCAATCGCACGTTCGACACGCTCGCGAGATCGAACGATCCATCCGTCACCGTCATCGTGAATCCGGGCGGCACGAACGAACGATTCGTCCGCGAACAGTCTGCACAACGCGCACGTCGTCGTGCACGCCGACAATCGAACGATCTTCGGCGCGCTCGCAGCGGGCGAAGCGCGACGTGATGATCACCGACGCCATTGAGGCGCGCCTCGAAGCCAGGCGAATCCGGCGTTGTGCGTTGCGCGATCCGCCGCCGTTGTTCGAAGAAGTGTCCAAGGCGTATCTGATTCCGAAGGATCCGGCTGGCGGGCGTGGCTCGACGAGTGGCTCGCGCGCATGCGGCGAGCGGCGAAATCGAAGCGATCGAACAGCGGTATCTGAACGCGCCGTCCAACAGCGGCCTTGCAACCATAATGGCGATCGCACGATGCGAACACGTTGATCAAGGAAATCGTCGGCTATGCCGACCCGTTGTCGGTATCCGCCGGCGACAACGCTCGAACGTTTTCGTGAGCTGCGACGTACCGGGCGATTCGACGCATCCCTGGTTCGTCTGATCAGCGGCGACGCGCGACCCCACGGCACCGGATTTCGCGAGATCGAAATGGCGCTTCATTCGTGGCAACTACACCGGCGAACATCAGCCGCTGACTGCCGGGTTCATACGCGGTGTTGCCGGATCTGCCCGCGAGCCACTGCGTCGCGTTCGCCTGCTATCTCTATCCGACATTGCTCGAAGTGCGCGAACAGACGCTCGTGCGCGGCGGGCGGCTTCCGCATCGCGTGAGTGAGACCGGACTCGTGATCACAATCGGCGACGAACGCATCGAGAGCTTGCCGCGTTGCAGGCGCATCGCTGGTTCCGGGTCGCAATCGTCGGTCGGCGCAACGGTTGAAGTGCTGATCGAGGGTGTGCCGCGCTGGTTCCGCCGAGGCGCCGGAATGCGGCATCGAACGACGCACCGGGCATCGAACCGTTTATCGATTGCGCGAGGCGATTGGGAATTGCGCCCGAGAGGCGCCGGGAGCGGGCCACTTCAACGGGCGCATCGAGGCAGTGCGCACCTACGACGCTGCGCTCGACGTCGGCAGCAGTGCGCTGCACGAACTCGACTCGACCCGCCCTTCCCGGCCGGAACTCAGCGGGGCGTGGGATTTTTCGATCGGCATCGACACGAGTATGGTGACCGACGTCTCCGGACATGGTCGCCACGGCACTCTGCACCAAACTCCAACACGCGCAGTAAGGGGTGCGCGCTGGCGCGGCGACGTATTCAACTGGCGCGAAGATCCGTCGCAGTACGCCGCAATTCACTTTCACGACGACGATCTGGCGGACGCGCGCTGGCATCCGAGCATCCGCTGGACGATTCCGGACGATCTTCCGTCGGGCGTATACGCCGTGAAACTCATGTTCGGCGAAAGCGAAGACTACGTGACGTTTTTCGTTGGCCCGGCACCAGGGCACCCCACGTGCACCGGTAGCGCTGCTCGCATCGACTGCCACGTACCTTGCATATGCGAACCAGCATCTCGGCTTTTCCAACGGCGTTTACGTGCAACGCGAACCGCGGTTTGCGAATGAAGCGTATCTGGCGGCGCATCCCGAAGTCGGACGTTCGCTCTACGACCACCATCGCGACGGCAGCGGCGTGCACTTCTCGTCACGGTTGCGACCCATGCTGAACCTGAAGCCGAAAGGCATGCCATGGTCGTTCGACGCCGACACGAACCTGATCGCGTGGCTGCATCGCATCGGCCAGCCGTTCGACGTGATCACCGATGAGGTACTGCATCGCGACGGTGCGGCAGCGCTGGAGGGATATCGGGCGGTCATCACCGGCACGCATCCCGAGTATTACTCCACCGCGATGCTCGACGGCCTGCGTAACTGGCTCGATGAGGGTGGCCGCTTGATGTACATGGGCGGTAACGGGTTCTACTGGCGCATCGCCTACTGTCCCGACAATCCGGCGATCATCGAAGTGCGCCGCGCCGAAGACGGCACGCGCGCGTGGATCGCCGATCCGGGCGAGTACT
Source organism: uncultured Gammaproteobacteria bacterium (assembly GCA_963822125.1). Lineage (GTDB taxonomy): Bacteria > Pseudomonadota > Gammaproteobacteria > Pseudomonadales > Azotimanducaceae > DATJGR01. Next base: position 122,069 of record CAWGGQ010000025.1, read on the forward strand.
ACCACGCGTTCACAGGCGAATACGGCGGACTCTGGCGTCGCGTCGGCCGTCCCCCCAACATTCTCGTTGGAATCGGCTTCGCGGCGCAGGGCTTCGACGGCGGCACCTACTACCGAGTTGCCCCGGACGCCGCCAACCCGCGCGTGGCCTTCGTCATGGACGGAGTGGCTGCAACCGACATCATCGGTGCGCACGGCACACAAGGCGGCGGCGCGGCAGGCGAAGAAATCGATCGCTTCGACGCATCGCTCGGTTCTCCCGCGCACGCGCTCGTCATCGCGAGTTCCGAAAACCATCGCCCCGGCATGCTTCGGGTGAAGGAGGAGCTGTTCATGATGCGACCGCCGGCCAACGATCCCGAGATTCGCGCCGATATGACGTTCTTCGAAACACCCTCCGGCGGCGCAGTATTCAGCACGGGTTCGATCTCTTACGCCGGTGCGTTGTCGACGAACGACTACGACAACGACATCGCCCGGCTCACCGGCAACGTGTTGCGCCGGTTCGTCGATCCGACGCCGTTCGAGTTTCCGGCCCCGACTTCGGGTTGAGAAGCACTCGGACGGACGCTTTAATCACCGCATCCACTCAGCGAGCACTTCAACGATGAGCGAAACCAACTACGCCGAAAACGACGTCCGCGCTCGACCTGCTGCCGGTCAAGCCATCGCGGCGGTTCGCGCCGCGCCGCTGCTCAGCAATCCGGTCGACCGCATCGATCAGGCCGAGGCCGTGGTGCCTTCAAACGCATCGGGAGTCCGATTCCGCCCGAAGGCAACCGATGGTCTCTTCTCGCAATCGTGGTTCCCGATCTGCCTTGCCAGCGATGTCGCCAACGGCGCCGTAAAGGGTTACGACTTCCTCGACGGACGTGTAGTGGTGTGGCGCGCCCCGACGGCGTTGCGCGCGTGATGAGCGCGTTCTGTCCGCACATGGGTGCGAGCCTCGAAGCAGGCGCCGTCGTCGGTTCGAATCTGCGCTGCGGATTCCACCATTGGGAATACGGCGCGAACGGTGCATGTGCGAAAACCGCAATCGGCGACGCTGCGCCGGCGCATGCGTGTCTGTTCGTGTTCCCTTCGCTCGAACGCTGGGGAATCGTCTGGGCGTTCAACGGCGAAACACCGCTGTTCGATCTGCCGAGCTTTCCCTTCCCGGCCGATTCCCTGCTCGTCAAAACGATCGAACTGCCGATGCTGATGCCTGTCGATCCATGGGTGCAGTGCGCGAACACGCCCGACATCCAGCACATCAAGACGCTGCACCGCGTGCAATTCGAAAACGATCCGTACGAACAGGTGCGGTGGGACAGCTTTTCGATGCAGTACGAATTCGACGGCTTTTTCGATTCCGGCACACGCGCCAAGTGGCACGTCGGCATCTGGGGCACGTCGTTGTATTACCAGAGCGCATATCTGGACGGCCGCTGGTTCGGCTTCCTGGCGCCGATGGGATTGCCGCGCCCGCAGCAGACGCGCAACTTCATCGTCATCGCCGCTCAGCCCACCGACGATCGCGCCGCAGACGAGGCGTTCATCGATCTCTGCATGCTCACCGAGATGGGCATCGTCGGCGAAGACACGCACGTGATGACGACGATGCGTTTCCGTCCCGGCACGCTCACGCGCTCCGATCGCGTGTTGGGCAAATACTTCACGTATCTTCGCGAATATCCCCGCGCGCATCCGTCGGCACCGTACATCAAGTGACCGCTGCGACGTGCACGTCACGCACGAAGAACGAATCGCAGCGGCCGCTGCCGATGTGTGGCCCTTTTTCCACTGGCCGAATCTCGAACGTAGAGCTCTATTGCGCGATGCAGCGAGACAGCGCCGAGTTCATTCGCCAGTCCTTGAATCGGAAACCGCAACTGCTGATCGCGGCCTACGGATCCTCGCGCGCGGCCAGTCGCGCGAACAGGCCTTTCATCGCGTTTACCCTGGCCACGTAACCCGAAGCGAGGTGGTCGCCGCAGCGTTGCCCCGACGTCAGTCTGAACCTGCGCCCCACGTATTCGTCCGCGGCACCCACGCCGCACAGATGCATCAGCGCTGCGACGTTCTGCTTCTGCTGCAGCGTCGCCGACGCGACGCCGTGGCGCTGCAACGTGCGCGTGACGTTGACATCCAGGTAGGCCGACGCCATCTCGACGGCGTTGCTCGGCACTACACGGCTGTACAACGCGTTGAACCAGCACGATCGCCACGCGTGCCACGGTCCGTCTTCGACGACGTGGTGATCGTGGATGCAGAACTGTTTCGCTTCGGCGAACGTCCCATCGGTGAACTGATACATGCCCACCGCGCTCGACGCCGGGCGGTAGACGTTCAGCGGATCTACGGTCAACGACCAGCGCCAATACGTCCGCGCGATCGGATTGCCCGAGCCTTCGATCTGGGCGAGCGCGGCCAGAAATTCCGGCGTGATCGTCTTCGTCGCATGAGCGCGGAAGATCGGCGCGTATTCCTGCCAGGTCTCCTGCGGCGTCTTGAACAACGTGCCACTGACCGGGAAGAAGAGTTCCGTGGGTTTGCGGATGACCTGATACATCCAGTTGATACCGAACCAGACGAGTATGACGATCAGCACACCGGCGACGAACTGCCCGTAGACGGGCAGCCGGCGGAACGCCCGCGCCCAACGACGCCGGAGAGGCGCGCCGGGCCAGAACCTGGACACGCGTCCCCAACGCTTGCGCCAACGTTTGGCAGCGGCCTTGGCGCGACTCGTCCGGGTGGATCTACGCGGCATCGAAACGCCGGTTCAGCCGGAGCGTGCCAGCGATCCGCGTAGTTGCCGCTCTTCTGCGACGATCCAGAACGTACTCAGCGCGCGATGAAACCGAGCACGGCCGCGGACGTCTCCGCGACCTTTTCGGACTGCGGGAAATGTCCTGCCCCGCGGATCGTCACTTTGGCGGCGCCGGCGATCCCCGCGACGAATTCGTCGGCATACAGCGGCGGCACGTAGCGGTCCGAATCGCCCCAGACCACCAGCGTCGGCGCCGCGATGCGATACAACCGCCGGCGCAGATCGCGATCGGGGATCGGCCAGATGAAGTGCGACACCGCGGCGCGCGTCGATACGCGCTCGACGATCGTCTTCGCCATCGCGACCGGATCGGTCGGCATTGCGAGCAGATCGACCGCAGCCGAACCCGGACGCGTCGGCGAACAGCAGCGCGGGAATTTTTCGCTCCGCCATGCCGTTGATGTCCGCAACGGGCGTTGCGTCGACCCACAAGCCAAGCGCGTCGATCAACACGAGCTTGCGCACTTTCGTGTTGAAGTATGCGGCGTATTCCGCGGCGACCATGCCGCCGAACGAATGGCCGACGAGCACGGGATTTTCGATCGAAAGCGCGGCAAACAGATCGTCGTAGTACAGCACCAGGTCGCTGATCGCATCGAGCTGCATCAGCTCCGCTTCGTTTTCGCTGCCCGGATGCCGCGGCGCATACACCGTGAAGCGATTCCGACAGCGAATCGAGGAACGCATCCCAGCGTGCGGCCGACGTGGCTGTGGAAAAACACCAGCGGCGCGCCGCGCCCCTTCTTCAGAACGTTGGCGGTGAGGCCGCTGCGCAGTTTCAGTTCGATGGTTTCCCGACTCATCCGATCTTCCTCAACTGGACACGATCGGCGCTCGCCGGCAACGCAGGACGCCGCGCACCGGTCGGCCACCAGTGGTCCTGCCACTGGTCGTCCCAGATGTCGCGAACGTGCGGCATCACCTTTTCGGCAAAGAGGCGCGTGTTGTACTTCGTCAGCTCGTGGCCCATCGAGCCGAGCTGCATCAACAGGATGATGTGGCCGCAGCGCAGGTCTGCCGCGAGGTCTTTCAGTTGGTCGATGACGGTTGCGGGGCTTCCGCCGATGACTTTTTTGCTGTCGTCGACGAGGTGTTTCCAGCTGACGCTGTCGATGCCCGCCGCGCTCGCGAAGGGGTTGCTGCCGTCGCCGCGTTTGACCGCCGCCTTCAGCGACTTCTGCGTGACGTAGCCCGGCACCGCGGCGAATTGTTGCGCAACGTGCAGCGACTTCTTGTAGAAGTAGCGTGCGTGTTCGAGGTACAGCTTCTCCGCTTCCGCATCGGTTTCGCCGACGAACACGATCTGCGCGAAGCCGGCGCGGTACGGATTGTTGTCCTTGCCGTTCTTGTCGATCGTTTCCCAGAAGCCGTCCATCAACGGTTTCGCCGCGGCGCGCCCGCCGAAGCTCAGATAGCTGTACGTGTAATCCTGCTCGGCCGCGAAATCCCACGTTTCCACCGAACCGCCGCCCGCCAGCCAGATCGGCGGGTGCGGTTTCTGGTAGGGCTTCGGCCACACGTTGACGTTGCGCAGCTTCGTGTACTTGCCGTTGAAGTGGAACGGACCTTCGCGCGTCCACGCCTGTTTGATCAGGTCGTGCGCCTCGTAGTAGCGCGGTCGCGTCTGCGTCGGCGTGATGCCGTAGCAATGCGCCACGTCCATCGGCGAGCCGACCGGCATGCCGGCCACGCAGCGTCCACCGGACAGACAGTCGATGAACGCGACTTCTTCGGCCACGCGGATCGGCGGGTTGTACAACGGCAGCGTGTTGCCGAGGATCACGATCGCCTGATCCTTCGTGCTCTTGGCAAGGTAGTAGCCGGTCTGGCTCGGCGACACCGGAAAGCCGTAACCGTTCTGGTGGTGTTCGTTCGTGCCGACGCCGTCGTAACCGAGGCTCGCGGCGTAATCGAGTTCGTCGAGGTTCCAGTTCAGGTACTGGCTGACCTTCTTCGGATCGCACAACTCGTCCGTCGGCGGCGTCACCCAAACGCTTTCGTAACGATCTTCGAAATCTTTCGGCAGTTCGCGGTAACCCTGCATGTGGAACCAGATGAACTTCATGTCGCTCTCCCGCCCAAGCTATAAGTCGGTCACAAGCTTATCCTAGCCCGTCGCATCACGCGCCCGTCGCAAACGTGGGGGAAGCTCAATGGCCGCAGTCGATTCCGAACGCGCGCGCGCCGGAGACTTCTGGTCGTATCTGCGCGGCAAGGAAATCGACTTCGTGCCGTCGGGCGCGCTGCGCTGGTGGCTGCTCGGCCTGATCGTGCTCGGCTGGGCCGTCGAACAATACGAAGGTCTGAAGACCGGGCCGGTCCTCGTCTACGTGCTGAAGGAATTCGACAAGTCGCTCACGGACTGGGGCTACGTCGCGGCGTTCGCAGGCCTCGTCTACAGCGCCGGCGCGGTGCTGCTCAGCCGCGCGGCGGATCGTTTCGGCCGGCGGCCGCTGATGATCTGGCCGGTCGTCTGTTACGCAGCCATCTCGGTCTGCGGCGCGCTGGCGCCGAGCTTCATCGTGCTCGCGTGTCTGTCGATGGCGGGCAGCTTCATGATGGCCGGCATGAATCCCGCGGTGCACGCGGCGTCGCGCGATCTAACGCCTCGAATGGGGCGCGCGATGGTGTATTCGTGGGTGTCGCTCGCGTTCACGATCGGCGCGTTGATGTCGACCGCGGTCGCTGCCCGGACGCTGCCGATCTGGCCGGGCTGGCGATCGCAGTACTGGATCGCCGCGGTGCTCGGCGCGGTGACCGCGCTGATCATCTTCGCGTTCTATCGCGATCTGTCGGCGCGTATTCGCGGCCGACGTCGTCCACGCGGTCGATGCAGATCGAGGTCAAACAACGCGTGCCAACCGAGGCGAATCACTACGACCAGGGGCGCGCCATCTATCGCAGTCCGCGGCTGTGGGTGCTGTCGTTCACGATCGTGTTCTGGTCGCTGACGTACGTCACCGTGTCGGGCTACGTGCCGACCTATCTGACGCAGAACTATCACCTCGAACCGGCGCGCGCCGCCGGCATCACGTCGTATTTCTGGATCGTGTTCACGTGCAGCGTGTTCCTGTCGGGCTGGTTGTCGGATCGGCTGCGCGTGCGCAAGACGATCACCGCGTTCGGCGGCATCACGACCGGCGACGTGCTTCCTGATCGGCGCGCAGCTGCCGGTCGGAACGCCGGATGCGACGCTCGCGCTGGTGTGGTCGCTGACCGGCTTTTTCGCGGGCTTCATCTATCCCGCGTGGTGCGCGATCTACTCCGAGACCGCCGAGATGATCAGCCCGCACGGCGTCGGCCGCGCGTTCGGCATCACCGCGACGCTCGCGCCGATTTCCGGGCTGTTCCTGAATCTCGGCCTGCCGCGCGTCGTCGACCGCTTTCGGCTGGCCGACATGGATGATGGTGGCCGGCTTCTGTTGTTTCGGCGCGGCCGTGCTCGTGTCGTTCGGTGAGGGTCCGTGGTGGGTGCCGCGCGCTGCATCGACGCAACGTCGCGGTCGCCGCGGCCACCGACTGACAATCGCATTTCCGACGGTCGTATGATTTCCCGACACTGGGGAGAGACAACATGCTCGATCTCATCATCCGCAACGGCCAGATCATCGACGGCTCCGGCAGCCCGGGCTTCATCGGCGACCTCGGCATCAAAGACGGACGCATCGCCGCCATCGGCCGCATCACCGAAGCCGCAAAGGAAACGATCGATGCAACCGGCCGCGTCATATCGCCCGGTTTTGTCGACGTACATACGCACTACGACGCACAGGTGTTCTGGGACGGCACGTTGAGCCCGTCGTGCTACCACGGCGTCACCACGATCTTCGGCGGCCACTGCGGCTTCAGCATCGCGCCGTTGTCGAAGGAAGCCGCGCCGTATCTGCTCAACATGCTGTCACGCGTCGAAGGCATGCCGGCCAACAGCCTCGCAGAGGGGGTGCCGTGGGACTGGGAGACGTTCGGCGAATACCTCGGCAAACTCGACGGCAACCTCGGCGTCAACGCGGGCTTCATGGCCGGACACAGCGCGATCCGGCGCGTGGTGATGGGCGAACGCGCGGTTGGCGAAAAAGCAACGCCGGCCGAACTCGAAAAGATGAAGGCGCTGCTGGCGCAGTCACTGTCGCAAGGCGCAATGGGTTTTTCGTCCACCGTGTCGCCGACGCACAACGATGCCGACGGCAACCCGGTGCCGTCGCGACACGCCAGTCGTGAAGAACTGATCGAACTCGCGCGCGTCTGTCGCGACTACGAAGGAACGTCGCTCGAGTTCCTTCCCGCCGTAGGTCGTTTCTCGCAGGACATCAAACAACTGATGTCGGACCTCTCGACCGCCGCGCAGCGCCCGCTGAACTGGAACGCGCTGAACGCCGGCGACCCGGAGACGATGCAGAACCAGCTGTCGGCCTCCGACCTGGCGCGCAGCAACGGCGGCGACGTTCGCGCGTTGACGATTCCGCAGCCGATCACGTTGCGCATCAACCTGTTCGCCGGCTTCGTGTTCGATGCGCTGAACGGTTGGGACGAGTCTGTTCCGCATGTCGATCGACGATCGCATCGCGTATCTCGAGAACCGGGCGAACCGACGCAGAGCTCGACGAAATGGCGCGTTCCGCCGGTCCGCTGCGCGGCCTCGCCGATTGGGCGAACCTCACGGTGCACGCCACGTTCAAACCGGAAAACAAACATCTCGAGGGGCGTACGATCGGCGACATCGCCGCCGATCAGAACAAATCGCCGTTCGACACGATGCTCGACCTCGCGATCTCCGAAGGTCTGCGCACCGCGTTCATGCCGCCCGCGGTCGGCGGCGACACCGCGCTCTGGAAGGTACGCGGCCAGCTGTGGCAGGACGAACGCACCGTGATCGGCGCTTCGGACGCCGGCGCGCATCTCGACATGATCGACACGTTCGCGTTCTCGACTCAGGTGCTCGGCAACGGCGTGCGCGAATTCAAAGCGATCGAACTCGAGCAGGCGATTCATCAGCTCACGCAGGTGCCCGCGGAGCTGTTCGGCTTGCGCGAACGCGGCCTGTTGCGCACCGGTTGGCATGCCGACGTCGTGGTGTTCGATCCGAAGACCGTCGGCTTCGGGTCCGGTGCACATGCGTCCGGACCTGCCGTGCAACGAACCCCGCATCTATGCGGATGCATACGGCGTCGACCACGTGTTCGTGAATGGCGTGCAGATCATCCGCGACGGCAAGCACACGAACGCGCGTCCCGGCACTGCGCTGCGCTCCGGCAAAGACACTTACACGCCCGTAATGATGAAGCCCGTCGAGCGTCGCGGCCGGATGAGCCCGTTGGCACTGTTGGCACTCTAGGATCAGCTGATGACACAGACCGTTACCACCGGCGACACCATCGCCGTTAAAGACGCGCATCGCTTCGACGAAGCCCGGCTTGCCGAGTACCTGCGCGCAAACGTCGAGGGATTCGAAGGACCCCTGACCGTCAAACAGTTCGAAGGCGGTCAATCGAACCCGACCTACTTCCTCACCACGCCGTCGCGCAACTACGTGCTGCGCCGGAAACCGCCCGGAGTGCTTGATGAAGTCGGCGCACGCGGTCGAGCGCGAGTATCGCGTCATCCACGCGCTCAATCAGACCGACTTTGCCGTGCCGCACGCTTACGTGCTGTGCGAAGACCCCGCCGTGATCGGTACGTCGTTCTTCTGATGAGTCACGTGCCGGGCCACGCGCGCACCGATCCTTCGATGCCCGACCTCGCACCAGCCGCGCGCAGCAGTCTGGTGAATTCGTACATCGACACGCTCGCCGAACTGCATTGGGTCGATCACGTGGCCGTCGGCCTCAGCGACTTCGGCCCGCCCGGCAACTACTTCGCCCGACAGGTGTCGCGCTGGTCGCGACAATATCGGGAGACCGAAACCGAAAAGCTGCCGGAAGTACACGAGCTCATCGCGTGGCTCGAAGGCGCGATTCCCGAACAAACGCGAACCACCATCGTTCACGGCGACTACAGCTTCCACAATCTGCTCTGCCATCCCACCGAGCCCCGTCTCGCCTCGGTGCTCGACTGGGAACTGAGCACCATCGGCGACCCGCTGGCCGACTTCACCTATTTCACGCAACCGTGGTTCGCACCGCCGGGCGAGCGCAGCCTGGGCGGACGCGATCTCGTTGCGCTCGGCATTCCCGAATATGCGAAGTTGCGCGATCGCTACTGCGAGCGCACCGGTCGCGATGGCTTGCCGAACGAATCCTTCTATCGCGCATTCCATGCATTTCGCAGCGGCGCGATTCTGCAGGGCATCATCCGCCGCGCGCTCGACGGTACCAACGCAAGCGCACTGGCGGCCCAGTTCAAGCCGGCCGACGTGCGCGCCGGCGCGATACGCGGACTGGAATACGCTCGACGCGGTTAAGGTGCGAGCAGTCACAACTCGCGCGCACCTTGCACTCGGTTTTGGCCGTTTATGCGTGTCGCCTCCGGCGCGGCTCCGATAGACTGGCCCTGCTCGAAATCAAATTGTTGACCTAACGGACACGGAGAACCGATGACGGACACAACAACCCACGCCCCGATCAACTGGGTCACGACGATCCTCTTCTCGACGACGTTCGTCGCAGCGGTGGTCGGCGTGCCTTTATATGGCTGGCTCGTCGGTTACTCGACCGCCGCCTGGGTGTGGTTCGCCATCTTCCTGATCGCGTCGGGACTGTCGATCACCGCCGGCTACCACCGCCTGTGGTCGCACCACGCCTACGAAGCGCATTGGTCGGTGCGAGCGTTCTTCATGTTGTTCGGCGCGATGACCATTCAGAACAGCATCTATATATGGGCGGCCGGCCATCGCCCGCACCACCGCTTCGTCGACGATGAAGAACTCGACCCCTACTCGTCCCGCCGCGGACTCTGGTTTTCGCACATCGGCTGGATGCTGCGCAGCTACGAAAGCGGCGTACCTGACTTCAAATACGTCAAGGACTTAGAGCGCGATCCGATCGTGATGTTTCAGCACAACCACTACGTGCCGCTGGTGCTGGCGATGAACATCGGCACTGCCGCTGCTGGTCGGCGTGTTGTCCGGCGACGTATGGGGCACGCTGATGCTGGCCGGCGTTCTGCGTCTGGTCGTGAACCACCACGTCACGTTCTTCATCAATTCGCTGGCGCACGCCTGGGGCCGCCAGCCTTACACCGACAAGAACACCTCGCGCGACAACCCGATCATCGCCTTCTTCACGTACGGCGAGGGTTACCACAACTTCCATCACCTGTTCGCCGCCGACTACCGCAACGGCATCCGCTGGTGGCAGTGGGATCCGACGAAATGGCTGATCCGCTCGTTATCGATGGTGGGTCTGGCCACCAAGCTGCGCGTGACGCCGTCGGTCGCCATCGAACAGGCACGCCTCGACATGCAATTCAATCGCGCTCAGATGAGCCTCGCCAAACACAGCGAACGCAGTGACGGATTCGCCGTGGAACTGCGCGAGTTCGTCGCGCGCGAATACGATGCGTTCACCGCGACGCTGGCGGAATGGTCCGCGGCGCGCGACGCGTGGATTGCCTCGACGCGTGAACAGGTGGCCGAGCAACTCGAACGTATTCATTTCACCGACTATGCGCGCGAAATCGAACAACGACTTACGCGCGCAACGACGTCGCGTAGAACGGATGCTGCTGGTCGCTCAGACGCAGAACGCCTGAACAGGTCCCCGAGAAACTCCGCAATTGCGGAGTTTCTCTAAAAGCCCTGCTAGTCCCGCGCGCTATTTCCTGGCGCGCGCGGCCTTGAAGTCCGGATCCCGTTTCTCCAGGAACGCACTGATTGCTTCCTTGTGCTCCGGCGATGCGTAGCACTGCGTCAGCGCCGCAATCTCTCGTTGCTGCACGAGACGGGTATCGCCTTCCGCGGCATTCTGCGTAAGCAGCTGCTTGACCATCCGCAGCGCGCCCTGCGGGTTCTCGCCCATGGCACGCGCCGCGTCTTTCGCGGTCTTCAATAGTTCGGCCGGTTCGGCAACCTTGTCGACCAGACCGATTTCCTTCGCTTCATCGGCAGTGATCGTCTTGCCGGTCAGCATCAGTTCGCTCGCGGCGCCGAAGCCGCAACGCAGCGCCAGGAAGTGTGAGCTCGCGAGTTCGGGCACCAGACCCATCTTGATGAACCGCACGCTCAGCTTTGCGCCGCGCGCGGCGATGAGCATGTCCATCGGCAGCACCTGAGTGAGACCCACACCGATCGCAGCGCCGTTGATTGCCGCAACGATCGGCTTCGAGCCGCGCACGAATTCCACCCAGTCGCCGGTGCGTGCGCCCTGTCTCTGCGCCGGCCGATTCTCTGCCTGCGCCTTGAATACCGCCTCGATGTCTGCGCCGGCGCAGAAGCCGCGTCCGGCTCCGGTTACCACGATCGCGATGATGTCGTCGTTGTCGTTCGCTTCGGCAATTGCAGCGCTCATGTCGGCGCTCATCTGATACGTCCACGCATTCAGCTTCTCCGGGCGGTTCAGCGTGATCGTTAGAATGCCGTTGTCTACGTTCGTCAATATCGTCTCGTAACTCATCGTCTCCCCTCGTCTATTTTGAATTGATTCGGTTACTGAATGATCAGATCTGTCGGCCCGCGGCCTTCCAGAATTCGTCGCGCAACTTGCGTTTGAACAGCTTGCCCGAGTCTTCGCGAGGCAACGCGTCGCGGAACTCGATGACCTTCGGCAGTTTGTACTTGGCGATGCGTCCCTTCAGGAACTCGCGCACCTGTACCTCGTCGAGCGATGCGCCGTGCACGCGCTGAATGATTGCCGCCAGCGCCTCGCCGAACTCTTCGTCCGGAATACCGAACACCGCGCAATCGAACACGCCAGGTAACTCGTACAGTTCGGTTTCGATTTCCTTCGGATAGATGTTCACGCCGCCGGAGATCACCATGTCGTTCTTGCGGTCGGACAGGTACAGGAATCCGTCGTCGTCGAGATAGCCGATGTCTCCGGCCGTCCACAGTCCTTTGTATTCCATCGCCGCGCGCTTCGCCGGATCGTTCTGATAGACGAAGTCCGGATACAGCTTGAAGCGCGCGAAAATCTCGCCCGGCGTGCCGTTGGGCAACTCGTTGCGCTGTGCATCGAACACCTTCAGCTCGACATGCGGCAGCGCTTTCCCGACCGTTCCGGGATGGCTCAGCCAATCGGCCGAGTTGCAGTACACGACGGCGCCGAGTTCCGTGGAGCCGTAGTGTTCGAGCAGCACCGGCCCGAACCAGTCGATCATGCGCCGCTTCACCTCGGGAGCTGTCGGCGCCGCACCGTGCACCACCACCTTCAGCGAACTGACGTCGCAACGCTGGCGCACCTCTTCCGGCAAACGCAGCAACCGCACGAACATCGTTGCCACGGCGTATGCGTGCGTGATGTGGTGGCGATCGATCAGCTCGAGATATCGCTGCGCGTCGAAACGCGGCTCGACGATCAATGTCGAGTTCGTATCGATGGCGCGGCGGAAGAATCCGTTCGGCGTTGCGTGATACATCGGCGCCGTCAGCAACGCCACGATATTGGGTTGCGAAAAGTCCATCACCAGATCAACCATCTGGCCCATCCCAGCCGCTTCCTCGGCTGTCGGCGGTTTGCGCCGCACGCCCTTCGGCCTGCCGGTGGTGCCCGACGTGTAGATCATGCTGCCGGGCGACGCGACCGCCTCCGGCGGCAGCGGCTCGAATTGCGCTAGCCACTCACCCCATACCGTGTCGCCGGCGAGACAACGACCACGCGCAGGCGCGATGGAATACGCCGTCGCGATTTCAGGGGGCGTTTCCACGACGAAGACCCGCACCGATGCAGGTATGTGCGCGCGGATCGGCTCGAGCAGATCCGCATGCGCGACCAGCGCTTTCGCGCCGGAATCTTCGAGGATGTACTGCACTTCCGGCCCGGAGAAATGCCAGTTGATCGGCACGAGATGTACGCCGAGCCGATTCGCCGCGTAGGCCGCTTCGAAGAACGGAAAGTCGTTGCGCAGCAATACCGCGAGCGCGTCGTCGCGTTCGATGCCGAGTTCGCGCAGGCCATGTGCCGCGCGATTCGCGCGCACCAGCATCTCCGCAATCGGCAGTTCGCGTTCGCCGCAGACGATCTTGCCGGGTTCGTTGTTCACTTGATGCGGCATGGGGTTGTCAGCGCTCGGGGTCGACCCGCAAAGTACCACTTTCGAATTCGAAACGAGAAGGGGCAAGACCGATGAGTGAAACGTGGAGTCCCGCGCGCATGCGCGATGTATTCGAGCGCGTCAAGAACTGGGGACGCTGGGGCGCCGAGGACGAAAACGGCACGCTGAATCTGATTACGCCTGCGAAGCGGCGTGAAGCCGCGCAAGCAGTCGTCAGCGGCGAAGTGGTCAGCTGCGCGCGAGAACTCGCAGTGCAGTCGTCAGTCGAGAATCCGAACCCCGCACTGCACATGATGATTCAGGGCGGCGATGATTGCGTGATTCCCGGTGTCGGTCTCGAAGCGGCGATGGACTTCGTCGGCGTCGCATTTCACGGCATGGCTACCACCCACATCGACGCGTTGTGCCACGTCTTCGTCGACGGTCAGATGTACAACGGCTTTGCGGCCACGGAAGTGAAAAGTACGGGCGCGCGGCGCGGCAGCATCATGTGCGCGCGCGACGGCATCACGTCGCGCGGCGTGTTGCTCGACGTACCGCGCACTCTCGGCGTCGAGTGGATCGAAGCAAAGAATGCCATCACGGTGGCACAACTCGAAGCCACCGAGAAAGCGCAGGGCGTGCGCGTCACTGAAGGCGACATCCTGCTCGTCGCCACCGGTCGCGATGCGCGCAGAATGAAACACGGTCCGTGGAGCCCGATGGCCGACGGTCTCGCCGGCATGCATCCCGAGTGCGTCGAGTGGATCCACGATCGCGGCGTCGCGGTGCTCGGCAGCGACGGCGTATCCGACGCCTTGCCGAACATCGACATCCACGGCTGGGGCATGCCGATCCACCAGTGCGCGCTCGTTGCGATGGGCGTGCATCTGCTCGACAACCTGCGCCTCGACCGACTGGGCGACGCCTGCGCAAAGCACAAACGCTGGTCGTTCATGTTCACCGTTGCGCCGCTGCGAATCGAACGCGCCACGGGCTCACCGGTGAATCCGATCGCGTTGCTGTGAGCGCGCCGGGCCCGCTCGATCCGCAGTCGCAAGCCGTCGTCGACGCGCTGAACGCGAGCGGCGTGTTGCCGTTCAGTCGGTTCGAGCCTGCAGACCTGCGCGCAGGGATCCGTTTCCCGTTGGCGTGAACGACGCATACGCGACGTTGTGCTGGGTCGCCGAGAATTCGACGCGATTCGGCGTCGACCGAAACAAAATCGTGCTGGCAGGCGATTCCACGGATTCGTCGGCTACGCGAGCCTGCTCGACCTCGGTTCGCGTGCGGTCGACCTGATCTGCGACCGCATCAAACAGGCTGTCGAATAGGGCGATGGTCCAAATTGAACTCAGCCCCATCGCGACCAACCCACCCGCTATGGCGCGCGCACGGCAAAGTTGAACTCAACCGCAACCTCGGTATCCGACGTGGTCACCGAATCGATCGACAGCTTGTCCACCGTGATCGGCACCTCTTCGGAATCCGCCAGACGTTCACGAATGGTCTTCAACACATCGAGCGGCGGCGGTGCCGGTATCAACGCTTGCAGAACGTCGAGTTCGTTGCCCGTTGCAGCATCGTCGATGCGATCGACCTTCACGTCCACAAGCGAGAGTGTCGTGCCAGCGCCCGTCAGGCGTCCGGACATTTCCACCTTCGCCGCAAGCGGATTTCCTACGCAGTTCCCCGACATCTCCACGCCGAGTTGCGACGACAATTTCGCCTCGATGTGAACGCGCCCGCCGGCAAGCCAGGTGCGCGGCGAATCCAGATACGCGTAGCACGCGCCTTCCTGCAGATACCAACGGCCGTTCTTGTTGAACACACCTTCCACGAACAGCCGCTGAATGCTGGCCTTACCCACCGTCAGCGTCGCAGCCGCCGCCGGCATCGACACGGCCACTGAAAGCGCGAGTACAAGAAACGTCCATTGCTTTTTCATACGCGTATTCATCGAGATGCTTCACTCCCTGAAACCAACCAGCTAAAGAACACTCCGCGTGAGCGCGGGGAATACCTTGCCCACCTTGCCGAGTACATAGTCGCCGTATGTGCCATCGAATGCATGCACGCTCGATCGGTCCCAGCGCAGTTCGCGATCGTCTACGAACTCATCCACTGCCAGCGTCTCGATCGGCTGAACCACCGCATCGAAGTTCGGATCGAAGAAGAACGGAAACGACAAACGATCCGCCCCGCTCTCGTTCATGACGCGATGCGGCGTAGATCGATACAGGCCGCGCGTCATTCGATCGAGCATGTCACCGATGTTGCACACGAATGAGTCGGCAACCGGCGGCGCCGAGACCCATCCGGCGCGACTCCTAACCTGCAATCCACCCACGTCGTCCTGCTTCAGAATGGTCAATACGCCGTAGTCGGTGTGTTCGCCCACGCCCCAACGATCCGACGATGGGGTGCGCGCCGAAATTCCGGGGTAGTTGAAGATGCGGAACAGAACGAGCGGATCGCGCGTGTAGCGATCGAAGAAATAGTCCGCATTCAATCCGAGACTGAGTGCGATGCCGCGCATCAGCACGTGCGCGAGGCGTGTCATCTCGTCGAGCCACTGGAGAACGAGCGGACGCAGGTCCGGCCGTTGCGGGAAGAGATTGCGTCCGTGCAGCGGCGTCGCGGCCATCACGCGCGGGTCGCGATCGTCGAGTTCCGCGCCGAAGTAGAGACCTTCCTTGTCGTCAGGAATGCCGGACGTCAATTCACCGCCGACCGGGAAGTAGCCGCGCCACGCCCGCCCGCCGAGATCCATCCGCACACGCAGCTTCTCCACGAGGTCGAGCGCGAAGAACTCCCTGCTTGCCGATTCGAGCCGTGACGCCAGCGCACGATCGACACCATGCCCGACTACATAGAAGAAACCGGTGTCGCGACACGCCGCGCCGATCTGCTGCGCGACACGCGCCGCCTCGGGCGATCCGTGGACCAGCGGCGCGACATCGATGATCGGCAGTTCTGTCACGCGCCCTTACTGCGCCGCGTCGCAAGCGCCGACGCGACGACCGTCGAGTTTGATGACCATGTTGCCGGCCGGCATACCCTGCGGCGGCGCGAACGTGATCGCGCCGCTGAATGCGTCACCGCCCTGTCGCGTGACCTCGCCGTGGCCCGTCATCGATGGATTCGTGCACGTTTCCGTCCACGTCGCCTTCGCGCCATCGACGTGGAAGTCGGTGCGCGTGCACGAGCTGTTCGCGCCGCCGGGCGGTTGCGACCACGTCGTGGCCATACACGTGCTCGACGCGCGCGACGGCATCGCGGGCATTCCCGGCATCGACATTGCCGACGTCACTTGCCACAGATCACCTGCTTCCGCCGCCACGACCGGCTGCCATGCCGCGAGCGTAAGTGCCAGCGCGAAACCACAGATCTTTCGCATGGTCCTCTCCCCGCTTTCTATCCGCAATCCGCATCTATCTGCATCGCCTTCCGCATCGTCGAGTCGAGAGTACACCCGCACGCATTCACTCACCGCGCCGAATCGATATGATCCGGAACAACCCTCCCCTTATCCGAAGGAGTTCCCATGATCGACGTCCACTACTGGCCCACGCCGAACGGCTGGAAAGTCACCATCATGCTCGAGGAGTGCGGGCTCGAGTATCGCGATCGCTCCCGGTCGACATCGGCGGCGGCGACCAGTTCAAGCCCGAGTTCCTGCGCATCAGCCCGAACAACCGTATGCCCGCGATCATCGATCACGATCCGCTCGGCGGCGGCGCGCCGCTGTCGGTTTTCGAGTCCGGTGCGATCCTCGAATACCTGGCCGACAAGACCGGCAAGTTCCTGCCGAAGGCGCCGCGCGAGCGCTACAGGGTGCTGCAGTGGGTGCACTGGCAGATGGCGAACCTCGGTCCGATGATGGGCAACGCCAATCACTTCAAGAACTACGCGAAGAACATCGCCGACGATCCGAAACAGCTCGAATACGGCACGAAGCGGTTCGTCGGCGAAGTCGATCGGCTGTGCGGCGTGATGGACGCGCAGCTGTCGGTCGAACAGATATCCTCGCCGGCGCGGACTACACCATCGCCGACATGATGACCTGGCCGTGGGCGATGCTTGCCGGCCGGCTGATCGACGAGCAGTCTGGGACCAAGTTCCCGAATCTGAAGCGCTGGGTCGACGAAGTGGGCGCGCGACCGGCCGTGGAGCGAGGCCGCGCAGGTGCGAGCGCGAACTCGGCAAGCGCAAGCTGACCGAGGCGAGGAAGAAAGCGCCCGCCGCGAACTGCTGTTCAACCAGACCAACGACAAGGTGCGCGCGGCTCGCGAAGCCGCTGCCAAGGCCGGTTAGACCTGCGGCAAGTTTCGTAAACCGAGGGCTGGAGTTGATGGTATCCGATCGGATACCATGAGGCATGGACTCGATCACGACCAGATACATCGAACGCACAGCCGCCACATTGCGGTCTGCGCGGCTCGATGCTCAACGCTCGCTGCGCGACATCGCGGCACGTGCCGGTACATCGCACGCCACTTTGCTCGCGTACGAACAAGGCAAGAAGACCCTTCGGTGGCGACCTTTCTGCGCGTGCTCGACGCCTGCGATTTCGCAGTCGACTTCCATCGTTCGCGCCGCATACGTCACAGCGACGGCATCGATCGCGGCAAGGAACTGGAAGCCGTGCTGGAACTCGCGGCTCAGTTTCCCGCGCGCCACTCCAGGAAGCTGACTTTCCCGCGGTTTCCGCACGGATGAGCGCGCTGCCCGCAAAGATCGTCGCGTTGCACAAGGCGCTCGAGCGCGCACACCTGCCGCATGCATTCGGCGGCGCACTCGCGCTCGCGTGGTGCACACAACGCGCACGCGGCACCATCGACATCGACGTCAACATCTTCGTCAGCCCGGAGCACAGCGAAGCCGTTTTCGGGGCCCTGCCCGTTGGCGTAAAGCACACCGCAAAAGTATCGCGACACGATCCAACGCGAGGGCCAGGTCCGGCTCTGGTGGGAACAGACTCCGATCGACCTCTTCCTGAATACCACGCGCTTTCACGACGAGGCGGCACAGCGTACGCGTTGGGAGAAGTTTTCGAACAGGCAGATTCCGTTTCTTTCATGCGAAGACATCGCTGTGTTCAAAGCGTTCTTCAATCGCACGAAGGATTGGGCCGACCTCGAGGAGATGTACGCGGCGGGCACGCTGGATACCACCGCAGTCGTTGCCGTCCTGGTCGAATACCTCGGTGCGGGCGACTCGCGCGTCGAACGATTGCAGGCGATCGCACGAACGTGACCAACTGCCGAACTCGGGTGCGTCCGCTGGTCTGCACGTGATACATCGGCTATAACACCGGCCAGCCTGCTGGCCTACGGAACATTCGACATGGTGTGGTGGACCTGGATCGTCATCGGCGCGCTGTTGCTCGGCGCCGAGCTGTTCTTCATCGAAGCGGAGTTCTATCTCGTCTTCATCGGCGTGGCCGCCATCGTCACGGGCATCCTCGCGGTCAATGTGGCGGACCTGCCGCAATGGGCCGAGTGGTTGCTGTTCGCCGTGCTGTCGGTCGGCTCGATGGTGTTGTTTCGCCGTCGTGTTTACGCCGCGCTGCGGCCGAAAATACCCGATCGAAAGGACGACCTCATCGATGAACGCGTGCGCATTGCAGACTGACGCTCGCGCCCGACGCAGAGTGTCGTGTCGCGCATCGCGGCAGCACCTGGACCGCACGCAACGTCGGCGCCACTCCGATAGCGGCGGGCGCCACTGCGCGCATCGTCGGCGTCGACGGCATCACCCTGCGTATACAAGCCGAGTAGGAGAACCGAGATGGATTCTGTGGGTTTCGTCGCGTTGGTCGTTGCAGTGGTCGTGGTGGTTCTGATCGCCAAGACCGCAATGGTGGTCCCGCAGCAGAGCGCGTACGTCGTCGAGTACCTCGGCAAGTACAGCCGCACGCTGCAGGCCGGCTTCCACATCCTGGTCCCGTTCGTCGAGCACGATCGCCTACCGCCACAGCCTGAAGGAGACGGCGCTCGACATCCCGGAGCAGATCTGCATCACGCGCGACAACGTGCAGGTGGGCGTCGACGGCGTGCTGTACCTGCAGGTGCTCGACGCCCAGCGCGCGTCTACGGCATCGCCGACTACATCTTCGCGATCATCGCAGCTGGCGCAGACCACGCTGCGCAGCGAGATCGGCAAGATCGACCTCGACCGCACCTTCGAGGAGCGCGGCGACATCAACGCCAACGTGGTGCAACGAGCTCGACAAGGCGTCGGAGCCGTGGGGCGTCAAGGTGCTGCGCTACGAGATCAAGAACATCAATCCGCCCGCGCGACGTGCTTGAGCGCGATGGAAAAGCAGATGCGCGCCGAGCGGGAGAAGCGCGCGGTCATGCTCACGTCGGAAGGCGAGCGCGACGCCAAGATCAACGACGCCGAGGGCGAGAAGCAGCGGGTCATCAAGGCGTCCGAGGCTCGCAAGCAGCAGCAGATCAACGAGGCCGAGGGCCAGGCCGAGGCGATCCTCGCGGTGGCCACCGCCACGGCCGAAGGCTTGCGCCAGGTGGCCGCTGCGCTCGCGGACGCGGCGGCCACGAGGCCATGCAGCTGCGCGTCGCCGAGAACTACGTCGACGCAGTTCGGTGAGCTCGCGAAGGAGGGCAACACGCTCGTGGTGCCCGCGAACCTGACCGACCTGGCATCGATGATCTCGACCGCGATGAGCGTGATCCGCAAGACCAACAATGAGTAAGGCGAAGCAGGAGTACCGCCAGCAGACGTTCGCGCGGCCACCCGGCGCTACCGAGATTCTGCTGGTGCGACACGGTGAGTCGCGCGCCGCAACCGCGGAAGCGCCGTTTCCGCTGGTCGACGGACAAGGCGACCCGGAGTTGCATCCCAACGGTCGCGAGCAGGCGCGCCGCGTGGCCCCGCGCTTGCGTCACGAGAAGATCGCGGCTGTATACGTCACGAACCTGCGCCGCACTTCCGAAACGGCCGAACCGCTCTGCGGCGAACTGGGTCTCACGCCGATCGTCGAACGCGACCTGCGCGAAGTTCATCTCGGCGAATGGGAAGGCGGCTTGCTGCGAATTCGTGCGCACCAGAACGATCCGATCTATCAGCGGGTGCACGCCGAGCAGCGCTGGGACGTGATTCCCGGCGCAGAGTCGTGGCAACAACTGCACGATCGGATCATGCCGGCGCTGCAACGCATCGCCGCGAAACACGCCGACCAGCTGGTGGTGGCAGTGGTGCACGGCGGCGTCATCGCGCACGTGCTTGCACACGCAACGGGCGCCAGGCCATTCGCATTCACCGGTGCGGACAACGGTTCGATCAGCCATATCGTGCTCGTCGGCAATCAGATCGTGGTTCGACGCTTCAACGAAGCCGCGCACCTCGCTACCGGTATCACGGTCGCGCCGACGCAACTCACCTGACGTAACCTGCGAATGCTGCGCGTCGGCGGCGCCGCGTGCTCAGCAATTCGGATCGAGACAGTCGACGACCTTCGAGAACAACCAGCGATTGTCCTGCCCTGCGCGATTCACGGTGCCGGTGACGGTTGCCCGCAACCCAGGCACGAAGAACATGAACGATCCCCAATGCCCCGAGTGTCCCCAGAACGTTTGCGCCGTCTCCGGCCGCCCTTCTGCGGATTCGCGCCTGATGCCTACACCGAATCCATATCGATGATTCTGCGTCGGCACGGTTACCAGCATCCGGTCGAGGCTCGCCTGCGAAACGAGCGCCGCGTCGCGAAATAGCCCGCGAACGAATCGCGCAAGATCGTCCACGGTGGACACGTGGCCACCCGCCGCCCAGTCCGCGCTGCCGTTCAATTGCAGTCCGTCCCACCGGCCTGAATATGAGTGCGACAACGTCGTTAGCGGTTCTTCGTGGCCTTCGAGCCACGTCTGTTCCATTCGCAGCGGTTTGAATATGCGGCGTCGGCACAGCGTCTTATACGCAACACCGGTAACCCGCTGCAGAACGTGGCCGAGAATCACGTAGCCGGTGTCGGAATAGATGTGTCCGGCACCAACGTCGCCGGCCGGTTGGCCGTGCGTCACCGCCCATTCGAGGATTGCATCGGGATGCCGGAACTTACCCGGGTCGCCGCGCAACTCGACACCCCACGCGTCGCTCATTGCGAAGTCCCAAAGCCCTGCCGTGTGGTTGAGCAGGTGCGCCAACGTGATTGCCGAGGCGCGCGGATGGACCTTTCGCACGAACTCCTTCGGAAAGAAGTCGCGCAGTCGCGCGTCGAGACTCAGCCTTCCCTGCTCCACCAATTGCATTACAAGCGTGGCGGTGAACGTTTTCGACATGCTGGCGATGCGAAAACCATCGGTTGCTTTCAGCCGTTTACGAGCGTCGCGTTTGAACACACCCGATGCACCCTTCCAATCGAGTCCGAGGTGCGGCGCAGTCACGCCGAGGATCGCTCCGGGGCCCGCATCTCCCACCGCGAGAGCGACCAGCGCCTGCAGTTCCTGCTCGATGGCTTTCATTCGAAATCCCCTTCTCTTTCCATGCTTTCGTTTTGCGGCGCTTGACGAAACCCGGCGGATCTCACAACCAACTGACGACCCCGCTACGCCGCTACGGAACCAGGTTCTTCTGCAACGCGATCGCCGCCGCCTCGGCGTCACAGTCGCGAGCGCCAGCGATCCCCTTGGCCCGTGCGACATCGAGTTCCTTGCGCGCGGCATTGAGGTCAATTTGAAACGTCGGATCGGATTGCAGCCGAGCGACGGTGTAGGCGCCCATGTACCGCCCTTGCATCGTGTCGCTTTGCCAATGCACGTTGCAGACTATCCGGCTGGCGGCAAACGCCTGTCCGCGCGCCACGATCGCGTCACCTTGCGCCGGCGCAAGCTGCGCAAGAATCAATGCCCACGCTGCACCGATAGCGCTGTGCCCCGATGGATACGATCCGTCGTTCTGCAGATAGTCCCTATCGGCGGGGCTACATATCGGCGCGTCGTTTACCAGGAACGGGCGCGCCCGCTTGTATTGCCTCTTCGCGCTGCCGGTGGAACCACCCGCGTCGGCCATCGTCCGACGCAGCAGCATATACAGGTGCGGCGTTTCAGTTTCCGTCACGGCCGCCCCGAGCGCGCAAGCGAACACGTTCGCGGCGTGCGGGAAGGTCAGGTCAGCGTCGGATACCGCGAGCGCCCATGCGGACGAATCGCGGAGGTCGAGCGCTTTGCGGCTATAGGCCTCGTCGAGGCTCATTTCGAGCGAGCCCGCCTCGGGCGGCGCGGGCACCAACGCAAGACTGTTGGGAAGGGCTTCTGCCTTCAGATAACCCGCCAGGAATCCCGGCGGGATTTCGGGAATCCCGACGAGCGTGTCGTTGCGCGCGGCGCACCCCGCTAGGCCGAGCACACAAACAGCCATCGACAACCACGCACCAGATCCATCGCCGACAATGCACCGTCATTCCCCCCTCCTTTTGTGGCCGCGCGGGACCTTATCAGGGCAAGCGATCGGTCACAAACCGCAGCACCGATACGTCATATTGCCAACGAGGGTTCTTAATCTGGAGATCACGATGTTCGTTCGCGCGTCGCTCGCGGTTCTCGGGCTGGTCCACCTGCTCAACGGCATCTACATGCTCGTTGCTCCCGCCGCGTGGTACGCGAGCGTTCCCGGCGTTACTGCCACGGGTCCGTTCAACCATCACTTCATCACCGACATCGGCTTCGCTTTCGCTGCAAGCGGCGTCGGCATGATCGCCGGATTCCGTCCGGGACAAGCGGCTGGCGCGTTTGCGCTGGCCGGCGCAACGTGGCCGACACTACATGCGCTGTTTCATCTCTGGGAATGGATCAGTCACGGACTTCCTTCGGAGACGGCGTCGCTCGTATCCACCGCGGTCGGCGTGATGGGAGTGAGTTTCGCCGGACTTGCGCTCGCAAGGGTGCGTTTCCGGCGACTCGGCTGAGCAGTCAGCGTCCAACTCCCGCGCATCGATCCCTGTCAGCACCGCCACGGCGGCGCGCCATGACCCGTGGCGCCAACATCTCCCTCGAGGCGCACGAAGTCGTTGTAGGACGACTCCGATGCTGTAAATGGCGAAGCGCACCTGACGGCTAGCGTGTAGGACACCTACGCTCTGCTTACGCATTTTGAGGAGGAAACCATACGTGCGTAATCAAAGTATCAAGAGCATTGGTATTGCAGTACTTCTGGTAGTGGCCGGATGTGCGTCTACCAAAACGCAACAGGCGCCGGGCGAATACGTCGACGATGCAACGGTGACCACAAAGGTAAAAGCCGCGTTGGTTGCCGACTCCACGACCAAGGCGCGTCACATCGAAGTCGAGACGTTTCGCGGTGTAGTGCAACTCTCCGGGTTCGTCGAGTCCGACGCCGGAACGCTCCGCAGCAGTAGCGGATGCCAAGAAAGTGGACGGCGTGAAGTCGGTGCGCGACAACCTGGCAATTCGTTCCGCTGATCGAACTGCCGGAACCGCCATAGACGACACGACGCTCACGACAAAGTCAAAGCGGCGCTCGTCGCCAATCCGGTAACCAAAGCACGCCAGATCAACGTCACACGGTGAACGGGATCGTGCAGCTGTCGGGCTTCGTCGACTCTGCCAACGAAAAGAGCACCGCAACGGAGGTTGTACGTTCGGTTGCGGGTGTCCAATCGATCAAGAACGAACTCGAGACCAAGCCGGCACCGTAGCCGTGCGGGACGGCAAATCACATTGCCGTCCCCTTTTTGATCGTCGTTGCGCAACTGCTTTCTCCTCTATCCATCCTCACGTTTCCTGCCTGTTGCCGTCCGCACTTTCGCTGACCACCGCGACGGCGCTTGTGCGCTCTTGGGTAGGTGTCCACGCTTTACGTTGAGCCGACTGGTTTACGCGCTAACCGCGCCGAGTAGCGACTTCGATCTCGCATCTCTCGAACCGTTTGTCGTATTCCTACGACAACGCGTGGCGCTGCGCGATTTCTTCGTTCGACCGCGTGATCATCGCGGACATCGGCGCCCTGCCCTAGGACGATTCCCACGCGACGCCGCGGCTCAACACGACTTTCTTCGCACCAAGATTGCTGCAAAGAATGATGGCGACCCAAAACGAAACGGACATGTCATGAAACTACGTATTGCCGGCTTACTCATACTCGGCGCATCGCTCGTACCACTCGCAATTGCCGCAACGGATTCGGCGACACTCGTCAGCAATTCTCCGATTACCGCGAAAGTGAAGGAAAAGCTCACTGCGGAAAAAATGAACAACATCGAGGTAGAGACCGACAAAAAAGGCGAGGTGTGGCTGAGTGGCACAGTCGATTCACAGTCAGTCGCGGATAATGCCGTCGATGCCGCAAAGTCGATTCAAGGCGTCAAAGCGGTACACAGTTACATCAAGGTAAAGACGCAAAGCTGAGTCTGGAGTGCTCGCGGCATGGCTGTGTAGACAGCCAGCCTGCGATGTCGTCGTGTGTTCGGAAGCGCACCGATATCGACACAACGACCGAGGAGCATGTGCACTGACCTATTGGATGCCAACGGAGAATGGACTGTGACTTTAGGAACCATTTTGTTAATTGTTCTGGTGCTGCTGCTGATCGGTGTCATTCCTGCCTGGCCCCATAGCAGAGGCTGGGGATATGCGCCGAGCGGCGGGCTGGGGTTGGTATTGATCATCGTGCTGGTGCTGCTGCTGATGGGACGAATTGAGGGCAAGCGATCGTGCTCGCCCTCCGCGCAATCCCTCCCAACGGTTTCCCTCGCCCGCACTCCATCCCTCTCTCCGCTGGTCTTAGCGACCAGCATTGGCACGGTGAGTTTCACGGGCGAGTGTTCTTTTCGACCTCACTTGCGAGGTCGCCCAGGTCCTTTTGAACCTTACCGACAGTCTTCTCGACTTTTCCCTTGGTTTCCTGGGTCTTGTTGCCTAACACCTTACCAGCAACTTCCCTGGCTTTGCCTTTGGCCTGTTTCGCACGACCCTTCAGCTGATCTTTGTTCACAGCAATCTCCTTGTGCCTGGTTGGACTATGCGTAGCGACTGTGCGCCACTTGTCCAATCGCGTCTGTACGGCATCGCGCATGCTCACATCTGGTTACGGGGTTACGTTATGCAGCATCGCGCCGAGCGCGCACGGTTGCGAAAGCGTCGACAGGCTAGGAGTAGACGCGAGCAACACCAAACGAGCGAAGTTCGTGACATGGATACTCCCCTGGACAAGTTGCGCCAGTACTACCATGACCATCAGGCGGATCTTGTCGAAAAGTATGCCGGTCAGTTCCTGGTGCTGGTCGACGGCGGCATATTCGGCGTCTACCCGAGCGAAACCCAGGCCCATGACGCAGCAAGCGGAAGCTGGACCCCGGACTATTCCTGGTTCAGCGAGTTCCAAGCGTCGAGCACTAGCTGTGCCGCCGTAAGGCCTCACCTACACCACTCAGGATATTCTCTTCAGACAAGCAGCAGCCTTTGTCTGACACGAATTGCACTCCAAGGACGACTCCCACAGACCCTTGTTTTGTCGGATTAATGAAGCGTCCGACCGGGTGCTGACATGTCATCGAATCCGCTGGCGACTGGAGTGTTCAGATCGACGATCTTCTTGGTCGTGTTTGTGTCCTCGCTGACAGCGACCGCGACGTTCGGAAAGTCCCCGGAGTCGATTGGAATCCCAACCCAGTACCGCACGATACGAGTGGCTGATCCTCCGTTCCTCCGGGAGTACGCACTCGGCGTGCAACGAATCCCCATGGAAGGCGGAAAGATCTACGGATGGAAGCTGAACGACAGGGTGACGTTCGGACGCTTTAAAGGGGAAAGCGACGAGTTTGGTTTCAGTGTCGAACTCGATCGAAAACAACGCGTCGAGATTACGACGGAAGGTCTGCGATGGCGCAGATCTCTCGGGGGCTCACATTAGCTCGAAGGCGTTCGACGCGCGTCGAGCAGAATCGCGATGCTGAATGCGAACAATGCGCAATCAAAACTGACCGACAACCTGGTCTTGTTGCGCGACACGATCGAATGAGGATGGAAAGCGCGCAGACCAACTCGTTTGACTCATACGCAAACACTCTCCTTCTCTTTTTCAGTCAGCGATTTTCGACTTCTCCAACGCCTTCACGATGTTGCGCGCCGTTTGTCCGCGCGCCAGGTCGAGAAGCAAGAAAGGAAAAGACCCGTAGCGCGCGATGCGTTGAGAGATGAGTCTCGGCTGCATGTGTGCTTGCCTCACCCTTCAATCTGGTTGCCAATGCGGGCCACGCTCCCAACGACAAAATGGAAAGCACCAGCCACAGGAACACCCGGCCGATATCGACGCGCTGCTCTGTTGGCCCGGCAAGGTGGCCGTCTCCTGCTCCGCCGCCGGACGCTGCAGTCGGAATCGATTCGATGGCACTTCCGAGCTTTCACTTCGTTTGACGCGAACCCGTCGTAGTTCCAATCGACCCCTCCTCACTCGGGCGACCAGAGGTGGGCGCCCGCAGTTGAAAGGTGCCAGTAACAGAAGACGCAAGGTCTTCTGATTTCCTTCTCATTTCCTTCTGGGCCCCTTCTCATCCGCTGTCGATGCAGCACGGGCGCAGGCAATTCGATGATCGCAACCATCCTCGATATAGTTCCGGCTCGGCCACTTCGGGGGAGCGTGGTGACGAGAGATCCTTCAGGCGTGACGGACGCCGTGCAGCCATCGTCGTCGGCGCGCTTTCAACTCGGCCGATGGGACGTCACGCCGTCCGAACGAACCGATTGCCAGCGGCGAAATTTCGAAGACCCTCAGCCCGCGTGCGATGGATGTGCTGGTGCATCTTGCACGCCGCTCGAACGACGTCGTCTCGAGCGCCGAACTGCTGGAGGAACACTGGCCGAGAAGCGTTCGATCGGCGAACGCGGTACAGAAGATCATCACTGAACTTCGACACGCATTCGGCGAAGACCCGAACGGTGACGTATCCATCCAGACGGTCACCAAGCGCGGCTATCGACTGGTCGCAAACGTCACGAACGTGGCAAACGGGACTGGGTCTCACGCACCGTCGAACGGAACTGCGCCGGCGCCGATGTCGGATGTGGAGCTTTCACACACGAGTCTTGCGAATGGAAACGCGACACCCCGGTGGTGGCGTTCCAGAAACGTATTGGTCATCGGCGCCCTATCGGCGGCGTTGGCGATCATCGGCTGGTCGATCAACGCCCTCTCGCCGCAAAGGGCAACCGTCATCGTTGTCGGCAATCACTCCGCGGTTCTGCTGCCCGTTGCCGACAACATGCCCGATTCGATTCGGCAGGTCTTTGAAGATCTACCGGACCAGGTCGTCGCACACTTCAGGCTGATGGGTGCCACTGTTCGCGACGGAGTGAAACAGGTCCGAAGAGATCCGAATGCCGCCCACGCCTGGGATGTGGACTATGCGGTTACATTCGACGCGCGCGACAAGGGCGACCGGTTGGAGGCAACGCTCGCGATTGTCTCCGCCGTGGGAAGTCTCCCGTCGCATCGCGAGGCGTTCAGCTTCCCGGACGCCGATCGGAAGAACTTCAGGACAAAGATCGTCGAGCACGCGACCGACGACCTCACCGTGTTGCTCGACGACGCTCACCTGGAACGAATGCGCAGCTGGGGTACGCAGAATCCAGACGCGTATCTGCTCGCTCGCAAGGGCGACGAGTTTCAACGCATTCAGACCGTGGCTTCGAGTCGGCGCGCCGAGCAGATGTTCAAGAAGGCGCTCGAGGTGGACCCCAAGTTCCCCTACGCGTACGGGTCGCTGTCGGCGGTCTATTGGGCCATTGGACAGACTCCCACCGATCTCGCCGAGCGCGAGGGGACACGGCAGGATCTACTCGCGTTGAGGCGCGATGCGAGAACCGCCATCACCGATTCGGCCGCGCTGGACGCGATCGATCAGGCGCTGCAGTTCGTGTCGATCGGTTCGGCCTCCGACGCGGAGCAGACCTGGCGCAAAGAGATCATCAACAACCCTCACGACGCCGGCGCGATGCGCTGGTATGCGCGCGTTTTGATGGGCGCGAAACTGCTGGACGAGAGTGAAGCGTATATCGATCGCGCGATTACCGAAGCGCGAAGCGCCGGCGCAGGCGACGTCTCCGGACTGCAAAGCGAGTACGTGACGCTGTACACGATTCGTGGCGACTTCGAAACACAAGTCGAGCTCGTGAAGGATCTCGTAGATCGCGTGAACCCGGATTTCACGCTGTCGCTTTTCGGGCTGGTTCAGTGTCTGGGCAAGCTTGGGCGGTTCACTGAAGCGGAAGCCTATTTAGAGCGATTGAAGCGGACGGACGAAAAGTGGGGCTACAACGCGGAAGTGTACCTTCGCGTTCATCGCGGCGATTTTCGTCCTCACTCGCCCGAACTCCAGGCCGCCTTAGCTGATCCGTTGGTCACACACTCAACCAAGAGCGACGTGTGCTTCATATTGGGAGATGTCGATTGTGGCACCAAAGAGTTGCTCGCCATCGAGCCCGAGTACGCCTGGCTGCGATGGCACTTCAACCCTGCTCAAGAAGCGTACTTCGCGGCGAACGTCGTTGGCGATCCGCGGTACCAGAAGACGCTGGAAACACTGGGAGTCGGCAAGACGTGGCGAGCAGAGGTGCGACGCGGCGCAGAGGAGTTGTCTGCGATCACGGGTATAGCTGTCACCACGCCTCCTCCACCCGAGGATCGCTGATCAAATCCGCGAACAAGGTTTGATGCCGCACATCTCGTCATACTCGTAACCGCTTGGACCAGGACAGAACCCCGCACCATCACACCACTCACCGCTGCGATATTCGATGGTAATCGTCCCCGATCTGCTGACCGTCAACGCCTTCACGAGTGGCACGAAGTCTCCGGGATTCTGCGTTGTAGCCAAACTCGCCACTCACCTTTGCCGATACCGTCACCACTGCCGTCTTGGGACCAGGATGGTCAGGACCTTTACCGTTACCGTTGTTATCACCCGCATGGCTCGTGCCAGCCACAAACAACGTTACGGCAACAAGTGTGCGTGGACATCGAGCGACGCCGAATTAACCTGTTAGGATGCTAGCGAAGTTATCTTCTGAGAGAAGGCGACCATGGCAAGAGCGTTTGGGGCATTCCCGGAATTTCGACATCCTTTTGAAGCAACTCCGATTCATCCCGAGGGAAGCACGACGGTGCTGTATCAGGGCAAGGCTGTCACGCTGTCTGAGACCGGCAATGGCGACGGTCTGCTCATCAGGCCGGAGGACCTCAGTCGAGTGAATGGTTTCGAGTTGAAGCCAGAAGGCGCGTGTTTCAAAGACATGTGCATTCCGATGAATGATGATTTGCTCGTTGAGCAAGACGGTCGTCAATGGTTTGACCTGACCGCGTTCGCGGATTTGCTCGGACAGCCGTATGTGGCCGACAGGGAATCCCGCGTATGGAGTTTTGCCGAGATTCCGGCGAAGCGTGAAGGCATGCTGGTCAATGCAATGGCGCCGGAATTCGAAGTCACGGACCGCCAGGGTAAAGTGGTTAGGTTGGCCGATTTCAAAGGCAAGAAGGCTTTGATCGTGACATGGTCATCCTGGTGAGGCTGCCAGCTTGACGTGCCCGTGTGGCAACGTGTTTACGAAGAAATCAACGACCCCAACTTTGTCCTCATCTGCGTTGCCGAAGACACCGGCGGCGAAGCAGTGGCAGGGCCGATTTTTGATGCCGCTAATCCGACCTACGTGCAGGTGGTGGATGAAGACCACCTCATCAGCAGCGTGTTCAATTTTGTGAACGTGCCGTCGGCAGCCTGGATCGATGAGGAAGGCAAGATCGTTCGAATTGATGAGGGCACCTATTCCAAGACGCATACATTCGGTGAGGGCGAACAAGCGTTTTCGTTTGGCACCGACGTCTATTCCCCGGCACTGAAAGACTGGGTGGCGAAGGGAGCCGATAGCGTGCATGTGCAGTCCGCGGCGACGGTCACCCGAAACATCCGCGAACATGGGTTCGATCAGCTGAAGGCCGATGCTGCCTTCCGACTCGCCAATCTATTCCGGGCCCACGGTGAGAAAGACAAGGCAGAGCAGTACTGGGAGTTGGCCCGGTCGCTGAATCCGGACAGCATCAACTTCATTCGCCAGAATCTCACCCTGACAGAGGAAGGATCCGGCGGCGAAACATTTAGGAAGCTGATGGGGGAATACGCAAGCCAGGGTAAGGCCTACTACCGGCCGCTGGACATCGATGCGTCATAGGACTGCCGGATCTATCCGCCGAGAAAATGGGGCTGAGTGGGTCCCCACTTCGAGAGCTGCGAACGACGGTCTCACCGTTTGCGATCGTCAGCGATACGAAAGGACCTCCATCGAGTTGGGCACCTCAACGGCATCGTCAGCTCGGATTCTTTCGAATCCGATGCTTACGATGTCCATGATTCTCACCAATCCGCGTGTCACGTCGGCCCTTGCATCGCAACTCAGCGATTCGCCGCTACCCATGCATCGATCTCCTGCGCCAGCACGTCGAGTGGCACTGAGCCTCCACGCAGCACCACGTTGTGAAATTCTTTGATCGAGAATTTCGTGCCGAGCGCCTGTCTGGCCGTTTCGCGCAGTTCGAGAATTTTGAGTTGGCCGATCATGTAAGAACACGCTTGACCTGGGTTGACGATGTAGCGATCGGTCTTCTGCTTCAGTGAAGCCGTAGTCAATCACCTGTTGTCGCGTCCAATGTTTGGCGTGCAGCCCCGTGTCGGCGACGAGTCGGCGCGCGCGGAAGAGTTGCAGTTGCAGATATCCAAGTTGACCGGTCAGATCGCCGTCGTACCAGCCGTTCTCATCGGCGAGCCGCTCGGCGTAGAGCCCCCAGCCTTCACCAAACGCGGAGTTGAAGCCAAACACACCGAACTTCCGAAAGCGGGGAAGTTCGTTCGACTCAAGCTGGATCGCCACCTGAAAGTGATGGCCAGGAATCGCCTCGTGGTAGGCAGTCGATCTCAACCCGGCGCCAAGCCAAGTCACTTTCGGACCCAGGTCAGCAAGCGGAATCCAATAGATTCCAGGGAGCGTGCCGTCCGGCGCAGGAGGCGTGTAGTGCGCGGCGGCACCCTTTTCCGAAAAGGTCGGCTCCCGCTTGACCGTCACGGGTGCAGTCGGCCGAAGGTCGAACACCACAGCCGAGCGACGCGCTGCGTCCTGCACGATTCCATCAACCCGCGCGACCAGCATTGGGCGAGGGTCGGGCTCCGGTGGCAACTGCAACGTCGCGTTGAACTTCTCGTAGCGGTCCTTCACCGTTCCGTCCGGATAGCCCAACTGCTTCAGGATAACGTCCATCGCCGCCTCGATACGCCCGACTTCGCGCAGGCCGATGCGTAGATCTGTTCGGCGGAGAGTGTCGTAGTCGTGTTGGTGTTGAGGGCTTGCGCGTAGAAGGCGTCACCTTGCGGCAACCGCCACACACCGGCGTCGTCGGTCGACTTCGGTAGCTGTTCTTCGAGATCGTTCGGATACGCGCAAATGCGGGCAGCACCGTTTCGCGGGTCTCTTTCTCCGCGGCGGCGACAAAGTTCTCGCGGTCGACCGGCGGTAACGCTGCTCCCAACGCTGCAAGCCGCGCGTCGAACGTTGTGACGAAAACGTTGCCGGTCGGATTGAGAGCCGTGAATTGATTGGCTGTTCAATCACTCGCTCGATGATGAACCGCGGTGGAATGATGCCTGCGACGGCGGCGTCCCGGGCTTCGCTGATACCTTGGTCGATTAATGGACCGACGAGCGCGAGTCGTGCCAGGTAGTTTTCGGCATCCCACCGATTCCGAATGGGATGCGCTGTCGTCATGAACGTAACGAGCGCGACCTGCAATCCGTCAAACTCGGTCGAATACCAGACGATCCTGCGCAAACTCGGCGCGCCGGATCGTGTTCCGAAGCGTCCAGTCGATGATGGCAGCCGAGGTCCGCTGTTGCGGAGTCATGTCCGCAACAGAAAAGTGCTGCATTTCCGCGAGGCCCGACTGAGCCATCTTCGCCGCCGCCCGCGCCGCGCCGAGGCCATAGGTGTTTCCGAAGGCGCCGGTGAGGCCCAACTGACGGTCGAGGGCATCCTGTTCCGCGCCCGAGAAATACTGAGCGCGGGTCGCGAACTGGGGTCTCGCTCGTACCCACTCTGCTGCGAATCCCTCGGACCACTCGTCGAACGAAGGCGCGGCAGCGTGAACGCTGGCTGCTGCTAACGAAACCAACGCTAGTAGCAACGTGATCGTGTGTTTAATCTTGCATCGCATAGCTGGTTGCTCCATGCCAACCCTCCGTTGTGTGCCGAACAGACAACGCTCTAACGAGAACACTAAGTTGCAGTCATAGAAGCTTCGTCGTGAGATAGACGACAGCCCATACAAAAGCGCCAATGATCATCGCTGCAACGACCAGTCCACCCTCGAATTCTCCAGCGATGCTCAGTCAGCCGCCAAAGATTGCGAGACCTGACCTTGTCATTGACATCAGCCATCTCGATTTTTGCTCGCTTTAGTCGGCTCCCGGCGATGGTTGCGAGCAGAACCTCGAGCGCGCGGCAATTTATGAACCGTCGCGAGTGAGCCGTCTTGAGGGCTCATGGTCTCGCTAAGCGCAAAGTCGACTGCCTGCTGATAGGTCATCGCGGCACCCTGGGCACACTCGGCTTCATACGCCTTCTCGCCCAATGACGCTCGCAACACGTCCACCACACCATCAAAAAGTCTACGCAATGAATCTTGCGGCAACCTGAGCGCCGCTTCGCGCATTTTCCTAGCCGCGCCATAGAGACGCGCCGCGCGGATGTGCTCACCGAGATCGCATGCGATGTTCGCCAGGCTATGCAAAGCGACCATGCCGGCGCTGTTTACAAGCTGCGCGTCATTGGGACGGGTGGCTTCCAAGACACTGAGCAACATTTTGACGCCACGTTCCCTCTGCCAATCTTCCAGAGTTGTCGCCCGAGGTTGGCGCGCACTGCAGATTCTCGCGATCCACCCATGTACATGATTTTTCGCATGCAGCTTCGGTCAGCCGCGCTGCTTCGACGTCGTCGCCTGCAACTTCAGCCAACAAACCGAGCATCCCCATGATGCCTTTGGCTTTGCGCTGATTTCCGACCGTGAGCGACAACTCGACCGCTTCCGTCAATGTCGCGCGCGCCCTTACCAAGTCCCCTTTGAGCAGGTTCAGCATGCCTGCAATCGATAGCGCTTTGGATAACCCCTCCTGGTCGCCCACGCGTCGCAGGACAAGCGCAGACTCTTCAAGAACCTTCTGCGCGTCGTCGGACCGAATCCAAACCATTGTCTCGACCGACCCGATGAGGATCAGCGCGCGGATTCGCGGATCGGTCGCCTCTGCCGCGAGCGCCGCCTGCTTCAGCATGGCATCGCTTTGGGCGATCTCCCCTTTGAGCAGTAGCGCGTATGCCAGAAGGTTCGCTGTTTCTGCTTCGGACCATGCGGGTGCGCCAACCACTGGCGCGGTCTGCAATGCCTCTTGCAGATATTGCCTAGCGCGGCTCGGATCGCGCTGAATGTGAAACACCGCGGCCAGACGCAGCACCTCACTACGTTCTGGAAATGAGGCGGGGGCCCTTGCCAACAGGTCCTCAAACCAATGCATCGATGCAGCCATGTTCAGTCGGACCCAGAACCAGGCGAGCCGTCGAGCGAGGCGTAGTTCGAGCTCAAAGTTGGTTTCGTGGCACCATGCGAGCGCCCCGTCGAAATTGTCCTGGTCCGTGAGAAACCGTTGAAAAACGTCGGATTGCCAATTGCCCGCTTCGACGTCGTCCCAAAGCCCATCGGCCATACTGACGTAGTGATCGCGGTGCCGATCGCGCATCAACGGAGACTCTCCGGATTCGCCTAAACGATCGTCCGCATACTGACGAACGGTCTCGAGCATCCGATATCGCCCCGTCGCCGGATCAACCTGAAGCATCGACTGATCAACCAGCCGCGTGAGTACCTCGAACGTGTGCTCTGCCTCTTCCAAAGTCTCGGCTAGCGCCGCTGCCCCTTCGGCCGAGAAGTCGCCGGCGAAGACCGCCAGACGTCGCAGCAGTTGCGCTCGGGCTCGAGCAACAATTGATGACTCCAGTCCAACGTCGCTTGTAGCGTTCGTTGTCGCGGAAGTGCCGTGCGACTGCCCGCGGCCAACAACCGAAACCGGTCGCCGAGTTTCAGCTTGATCTGCTCTGCCGACATGTCGCGCATTCGCGCAGCGGCAAGCTCGATCGCGAATGGAAGGCCATCGAGGCGCCGGCAGATTTCTGCAACAGCCTCTGCGTTTCCCTCGGTCAACGAAAACTTACGCTGTACGACTTTTGCGCGCTCGACAAAGAGGCGGACCGATTCGATCGCGGCGAGCTCATTAATCGACGAACCATCTTCACCGTTCGGAATCGCCAAAGGTTGTACCGGCCAGGGCTGCTCAACCCCTATTCCAAAACCTTCACGACTGGTAGCAAGGATGCGCAGTTCCGTGCCTTCCCTCAGCAGCATTTCCGCGAAGCGAGCACATGCATCGACAACGTGTTCACAGTTGTCCAGAACGAGCAGCGATCTTGAATTGATCAGCGACTCGACCACCGAATCGTGGATCGATCGATCTTTGGATTCCTGAATGTGCAGCGATTTTGCAATGGCACGGACAACCTGCGTCGCATCCGTGACGGGCGCGAGATCGATCAGCCACACGCCACCTCGGAAGTTCGGCACGCATGCTCGTGCGACGGCCAGCGCCAAACGAGTTTTGCCACATCCGCCTACCCCGATCAGTGTTATCAGGCGACGGTCAATCGCAAGCTCAGTAAGCTCGCTCAGTTCACGCTCGCGCCCGATGAAACTCGTCAGGTCCTGAGGCAGGCTGTGGGGGATATCGGCAGATGAATGTGACAGGCCACGCCACTAACAATCTCGGCGATGAGGCGATAGCCGCGTCGAGGAACACACTCGATGTAACGCGGTGAGCGCGCTTCATCACCCAGCGCCTTGCGCAATTGAGCGATCGCCTGATAGACAACATTGTTGACGACAACGACATTGGGCCAGACGCGATCCAACAGCGCCGATCCCGACACAACGGCTGGCGATAGTTCCGCCAGTGCGACCAACACTTCCATCGCCTTAGCGTCGATTCGGTGTCGTCAATCTGGTTTGTTTCAGGTCGGACCCAACGATCGCCCAGCTTGAACCCGGTCCACAGCTCTGCGCCCAAGGCCAGTCCCCCAACTCCAACTGCCACGACATTGCGCTCGACTCCGCTTTGCAGCAAGGGCATAGCCGTCGCCTCAGAAATAATTCAGAACTGTCGCAACGTAGAAGGAACGTCACGCTTCAACCACGAATCAGGAACGGTTTCAGTTCAAATCCCCGCGCGCCGAAAGTGCACCCACTTCGTCGCAAGGCGCACGTCAACCGATCCAGTGGAGTTCACAAATCATGAGCAGAATTCGCGTAGGAGTCCTGATCCTTTCGATGGGATCCGCCGCTAAACGTTTGCCTCGATCACGTTGGGTTACGCTGGATCACGAAATCAGTTCACTGAAAATCCGAGCTGAACTGCGACGAACGTTCCGCGTGTCGTTCCCGCTTGCGCGGATACCTCATCGGATTTATACGTCTCTTGGCATCGGGAGAGACAACTATGGCGTCACTCGCAAACGATTCCTATGTCACCAGCTATGTTTGCCCTCAGTGCAAAGCATTCGGGCTTGCGCGACCTGACGGCGGCTTCGTCGGCGCAATAACGTATCGGCTCTTACTTCCACTACATCTTGAATGCGCAAAGTGCGGCGCGGATGTTCCATTTGATCGTTGGCAATTCGAACCGCTCGAACAGAAGAAGTGACGCTCGCGTTCGACAGAGTTGATTTTCGATAGTGATGTCGCTCGCGAGTGGACCCGTGCTGCTTCGACCGTTTCAGCGCAATGATATCGACCGTCAACGCGAATACTTCAAAGACCCCGAACTGCCCTGGCTGGATTCCAACTCACCTAGGGGATATGCCGAGATTGACCTCGAAGAACTCATGGATACCGATGCTGCGAAGAAGCGTCATGTCGTCGCGCTTGGTATCGAGGTAGACGGCCAATACGTTGGATTCTGCCAGTTGCTGCATACCGCGAATCCAAATGGTGTGTTCGAGATCGGCATCAATATTGGGGATCGCCGCTATTGGAACAAAGGAGTGGGTAAGGTTGTTACCCGCATGCTCCTAGCCCATGGCTTCAACGACCTTGGCGCCAACGAAATCGAATTGACCACGATTTCCAAGAATCAGCGCGCCCTCCGATGCTTCGAAGCATGCGGTTTTGCGGAGAAGAATCGACCAAAGCGAATTCCATACGAAAGCGAGTGGGCAGAACTGATCGAGATGTCGATCGACTGCGCGACGTGGCGAGCTCTGGCGCCTCATCCAGCTAACACGACTGTTTCGACCTTCTGACCGACCCGCCGAAGCCGCGTTCCAGTTCACCGCATGCCCTCGTCGTCGTCATGGGGTGACCGGGATGAAGCAGGACCGCCTGACCGCCTCGAGGACTCGCCGCTCTCGCAATTGCGGGCGTGGTTTGCTATGGGCGGGTAGGCTTCCTTTGAAAAGGACGTCGCCGAAGTTCTCCATCGCTTAGAGGGAGAGAGTCCTCAGGTCGGCGGCGTATCAGACGCAAGCCACGCGTGGCAGGTTAGTGCCCCTTTGAGCGCCTCCGACGAAACGACTCTACTATGCGTGCGTCATTTGGAGACATGGCATGACTGATCGTGACTGGCTGCAGTGGCACAAGGAGTACGACACGTGGCCGGATCTACAAAAGCGCTTGCACCTCGTGCAATCCCATATTTCGGGCTGTCTCACATCCTTGCCCCCCGGCCCGATCAATGTCATCAGCGTCTGCGCCGGCGACGGTCGTGACCTGTGCGGTGTGCTATCGATGCACGAACGCGCACGCGACGTGACTGCGCGGCTCGTCGAAATGAATCCGGAACTCACGCAGCGCGGTACTGCGGCAATCGACGCCGCACGGCTTGGCAACGTCATGTCCTTCCTCCTTGCCGACGCGACTCAGTTCGGCACCTATGTTTCGATGGCGCCCGCCGATCTCATCGTTATGGCTGGAGTATTCGGCAACCTCCGCCCGACGGAGTTGGCTCATTTGGTCGACGGCTTGCCATGCCTATGCTGTCCTGGTGCATTTGTCGTATGGACCCGTCACGGCACCATCTACGACGGAGTTGCGACGCTACGTAATATGCGGGAACGGTTGAGCCAGACCGGGTTCGTCGGCGTAGTGGAGGATGTGACGTCAGAGACGGGCTTCGTGATCGGCACTCACCGCTTTCGCGGCACCACCAGGAACCTGCCTAAGGATCAACCATGGTTCCAGTTCGGCGCTCCATGAGCATCCCGACACATACCGCGACCGCGCTGACCACGGTGCCCGCGAGAGCGAGCCAATCCACGTTCCCCTCCCGATCGGCCCGACGCCTGCGGACAGTCTGGCGCCTGTAACCTCGAGAACCTACTGTCGTCTCTGACGACCGCGTCGAGGGGAGAGCGCAGACTTGGTCGTCGCTCAGTACGGGCCGCACAGCACCATGTGATTAGGTGAACGTCGAATTCGGCCGCGCATGAGCTGCGGACGGATCTTCCGCGTGTCACCGGTTCGGTTCAACGAACCGGAACTTAGCCCGCGGTTTGATGTTCATCTTGCAGGGCGAGTAACGCTACTTGTTCGAGCGTCATAGCCCCACCTTCAGTACGAAGCGCTTCATAAGCTTGCATGTCCATCGCTGATTTCGTCGCCGCTAGGTGCTCGGCCCAGATACCCCTTTCGAAGGTCAGTGCACCGGGTAAATTCGTCTGAACAATTCGATCCGCCGCGCCGAAAAGACGTGCCGCTCGCGCATACTGATTCGCCATGCACGCGACTGCCGCAAGACTCGACAGCGCCAATGCACAACAGATCCACGCGCGCACCATCAATCTCGTTGGCGCTAGGAATCATCCACCGATCACCCACGCGAAACCTGACGTCTCTTCTTGAATGGGGCACCAGTTCTCTCTCGAAAACGCCTGCCCCAAAAGCTGATCCTCTCGCTCGACGACGTCAATCAACAACTCGAGAAAAATCTCAGATGCTGGTCAGCAACGGATCAGAGACCGCAAAGGACTCCCAAACCTACTGAGCAGAGAGTGCACCCACTGCGTCGCGAGACGCACGTTGATCTCAACCAGTGGAGCGCAAGAAAGATGAACCACCAATTTCGGATAGCGATATTCGGGCTATCGATCGGCTGCGTGCCCGCCTTCGCCGATCAAATGATCTACATGGATCACAACGCAAAGACGGGGCCGAAGCACGAGGCACTGCTGAAATGCGTCGAGGCGGCTCGGCGCGATCCGGCGATCGGACAGCAACTGATGTTCTCGACTCGGATGGGCGTTTCAGACGTCAAAGACGGATCGCAAACGTTGATCCTAAAGGGGACGGCATGGGAGAACGGTATGCGCGTCCCGGTCACTGCACGCTGTGAGCTCAGGGCCGCGACAAAACGTAGCGAATGTCAGTCGCATCAGCGACGGACACGCTGTCGCAAACGCGGGTCGTTGACGCTTCGTGGGCTGTTCGAACAGAAGCTGCTGCTGGCCACCGACTCCCATCGGTTGGGCATTGAGCAATCGATACCTCCCCCGGTTCGGTCACGCGAGATGCCGAGTTCGAGCAGCCCACCTTTCAACCTATCGGGTGCCCAATCTATCGTCACTCACCGTGACTCAACGATGATCTACGGTGTTAAGAAACCGCTGCTAAACGTTTGTTTCGATCACGTTGAGTCACGCTGGATCACGAAATCAGTTCACTGAAAATCCGCGTGTCGGCAGTTCAATTCTGCCCCTGGCCACCACGTCTATTCAGTTACTTACGATCAATCGCAACTTAGTTGCGTCGCTGGGATGTGCCGTAAAAGTGCCATCGCGACAGCTAGTTTGTCTATCCGATCGGCTCCGATAATCTCGCCTCTGCGATGCCAGAAACGAGGGGGAGCAAGTGCAAAACAAGACCGCATCGGCAGCGCGAGAACTCAGCGGTCTCATCCGCGATCTCCGCAACGACACGGAAACACAACGCCGCGTTGCAGAACCCATCGTTAATCAGTTGAAGCAGCTCGGGCTCGCGCGGCTGGCGCTGCCAGGGTCGCTTGGTGGACGCGAATGTTCGACGGTCGAGATGCTCGAAGTCTACGAGACTCTCGCTGGTGCCGAAGCATCGGTCGCCTGGGTGACCTGGAACAATTCGCTGCCGTGTCTGTTCAGCCGATATCTATCGGCCGCGGCACGCGCGGAGATGTTTTCCAACCCGAACGAGCTGCACGCGAACTCAACTCGGCCCTCCGGCACAGCAGTGCCTGACGGTGACGGCTATCGCGTCAGCGGCCGCTGGGCTTTGGTATCAGGGTGTGAACTGGCGGAATGGCTGACGCTCATGTGCATGGTTCGAAACAAGAAGCCGGCAGCCGAGCCCGGTCCGCCCGAGATGCGCCCTAATGTCAATCCGCAAGGGTAGCTTCGAGATCCTGGACACCTGGCACGTTGGCGGCCTGCGCGGCACCGGCAGCCACGACGTGGTCGTAAAAGATGTCTTCGTACCGAGGGAACACGCGCTGTCGCCCGCCGATCCCCCTTCGCTCGATCACCCGATTGCCCGGGTACCGATTCTGGCGACCATCTCCGCGGGCTTCGCTGCACAAGCCATTGGTGTCGCGCAAATGGCTCTGGATACTGTTCTGCACCAGGCAAAGACTAAAATCACACCGGGCCCCATCCCGGATCTCCGTGATCGAGTCACCTCACGAGTTGAATTCGCCGAACTGTCGTGCGCCTTGACTGCAGCGCGTGCGCACCTTCACCGGTGTGTTGGCGACGTGTGGGACAAGGCCGTTGCTGAGTCTCCAATCACGCTCGAGGACATCGGCGACATTTATAGCGCTGCACTCGTCGCCGATCAGGTCAGCATTCGTACCGTCAACACGATGTACGCGATCGGCGGCACAACGTCGATCTATGCGGGCTGCCCGCTCGAACGCGCTCGCCGGGATATCCACGTAATGGCGCGACATGTGGTTGCGCAACCGATCGGGCTCGAAGACGTAGGCCGGGTCATGTTCGGTCTGGCACCCACGAATCCGCTGTACGCCATTTGACCAATAGTGAACGAATTTTGAAGGCCCCGAAGAAACCAGCGGTGAAGGCAGAGTACGAAGCGTTGACATCGGCGTTGGAAGTGAAGCCCCTCGGCGACGGAGCGTCGCATATCTGCTTCGCTGTCGTGGCACTTTGCACGACCAAATACCCCCACAGTGACGAACGTAGCCAACGACCCAAGTATCTGTCCAATTGCCCCGACTGCGTTCCCATTCATAACTCCCCCATCCAAGTCTGGAGGGCAACAGAGTAGAACTGTTAGCGACGTCAGGGAATCATTCGGACTGCACCAACAGATTGTCGATATAGCGGACCGCGTCGGAATTGACGCTACTAATCCACTGTGCGTTGTTTGCCTTGTTGATAGCGAGTTCGCTAAAACGCCCTGCGAGCGAATCTGAATAACGGCTCGACGCGTTCTCCTCTCGCGCATGTCTTACTTGCCCCGCCAGATATCCCAAAGTAATAAACACCGCCACAGAGCCGACCATCTGACTGATCGCCCCAATAGCATCCCAATTCATCCCATCCCCTCCGCCTAATGGTTGGGAATAGCGTAAGACAACGGGCGCTAAAACGCCGTCACTTCGCCTGTACCGAAAGAGGCTATTCGCGCTGCGGAAAGCCTTCACCCAAATTCGTTCCGAGAAACGTCAGGAACAATGACGCTCGATCATCCCGTCTACGCAGACTGCGGCAAGCTGTGGTCGTTTGCCCTGGATCGACCAATGAATCGATTAATCCAAGACGCGAAATAAATGCGCACCCCAAGAGAGCCGTTGGGACTTAGATCATGCACGAGACTGGCGATCTTTGGCTCTCGACAAGCGCGAATATGAGTCGCATGCTCTGTCCGCGCGATTCGATGTGCGCACAAATTCAATGGGACTAGGGGGATCAAGATGGCTCGATACGCATTGCTTGCCATGTTCGCGTTGCTACCCGCATCGATGGGTTCGATAGCGTA
Organism: uncultured Gammaproteobacteria bacterium; assembly: GCA_963822125.1. Taxonomy (GTDB): domain Bacteria; phylum Pseudomonadota; class Gammaproteobacteria; order Pseudomonadales; family Azotimanducaceae; genus DATJGR01. The sequence continues at coordinate 163,142 of CAWGGQ010000025.1, forward strand.
CGCTGCAGACCCTACAGCCGCAGACGTGGCTGCCATAACAAAGCTGGAAAACGAGTGGAACGAGTAGGTCGCAGCCAAGAACAAGGCGTTCTTCGAAAGGAACCTGGCGGAAAATTTCACTTATGTCAGCGAGGATGGAGTCTTCCACAATGGCAGGACCGCCTTCATAGATCTGCTCATGAAGCTGCCTAAGGTCAAGTACACCATCACCGACGCGCGAGTCGAGGTCCATGGCACTACAGGAGTGGCGACAGGACGATGGACTGGAACAACCCCCGAAGGCTCCAGCTCATCGACCCTCTACACAGACGTTTGGGCTAAGGGCTCCGATGGTTGGAAGGCAGTCGCGTCACACGAAACGACAACCAAATAGCCGGCAGGTTAGAACTAGCCCGATCAGCAGTGACGGCTAGTTCTGATTTCCTATAGTCAGCGCAATGCAACTCCCGATGTCGCGCAGGTTGACCCTTGGGCAAAACCTTGCGTATGGCGCTCCGAGCTTTGCGAGCGCGTACCTGATCTTCTTCGTCCAGGGCTACTACCTGAAATTCTCTACCGACGTGATGCTGATCGCGCCCGCCATCGTCAGCCTGGTGTTCGCTGGCGCGAAGGTCTGGGATGCGGTGAGCGCGCCTCTCATCGGTAGCTGGAGCGATCATGCGCGGACGCGTTTCGGTCGGCGGCGACCCTTCATGCTCGGTGCGCTACCGCTTCTGCTGCTCGGTTTTTCGATGCTCGGGCTGTACCACCTGAGCTGCACGGTGCCACGCTGATCGCCTGGTCAGCGTCGCGCTAATCCTGTTTTACACAGCGAACGATCTGTATCGGCTGCCTTATTACGCGCTGGGGCCTGAGCTCGCCAGCGATCCACACGAACGCACCCGCCTCTTTGCGGTACGCGAGGGGAGTTTCACGATCGGGATTTTTTCGCATTCGGTGGAATGCAGGTCGCGATGAATGCCCCCGATCAGCGATACGGCGCTGCAGTGGTTGCAGTCGGTACCGCGCTCGTTGCAGTGGCCATTCTTCTCGTGCCACCACTTCTGCTTCGCGAACGAACGATGCTAGAGCGCGATCGCAATAGCAGCCTGGTCAGCGCGATGCGTGACGTGTTGTTCATGCCCGCCGCGCGTCGGCTGTTGGCGGTCAACTTCATCGAAGCGGTCGGCACCGGCGCCGTCGCGTCGGTCGGACCGTATTTCGGTCAATACATCGTGGGACGCCCCGACATCGCAGCACTCCCGCCCGCGGCTTATGTCATCGCGAATATAGCGGCCATTCCGTTGTGGGTTCGCGCTTCGCGGCGCTACGGCAGGAAGGAGACATGGACCTTTGCGATGGTGCTTGCGGCCATCGCGTTCGCGGGAATGTGGCTGATCGGACGCGACCAAGTGGGGTTGCTGCTTGCTCTGCTCGCAGTCGCAGGCGGCGCATCTGGCTGCGGCGCCGTGATTTCTCGTCGTTGTATGCGGACGTGATCGACCACGACGAACGCCAAAGTGGTGAACGCAGGGAAGGGGTGTACTTTGCGGTGAACGCGGTAGCGGGGAAAATCGCCGGCGCACTTTCGATCGGCCTCAGCGGACCGCTGATGGCGATTACCGGATTCGTACCGAACGTCGAGCAGACACCATCTTGCGCAGACCGGGCTACGCATCCTGTTCAGCGCGTTGCCCTGCGCAGGGTTCGTGATCGGCATCTGGCTGTTTCGACGCTTCACGCTCGACGGAGGCGTCGAGGAAATTGAGCAGCTTCGGCAAGGCACCTAGCACAGCACTTGTGCGACGGCATGACTAAAGATGGCTACAGGTCGCCTTGCGAGGTCGATCTTCATCTCTCGGCGACAGACTCAGCGATACCTCTCAACGCCGTTTGCGCATTCCATGAGTCGAGTAATACACGCAGAAACCCGAGCTGTTGACCCAACCAACAAGCAGCGATTAGTTCGGCATAAGGACATAGCGATGACCGTTCCGCGCGGATGTCTCTTTGCGAAAGTGCCATCCGCCGATCAGGTGCCCACGCAGGTGCCCAATCTATCGTCACTTACCGTGAGTCCAAGATGATCTACGGTGGTAAGAAGCTCGTTCTAAGCGTTCGTTTCGATCACGTTCGGTCACGCTGGATCACGAAATCAGTTCATTGGAAAATCCGCGTGTCACCAGCTACCCGCCCATTCTTGCGAATAGGTAGCTCGCGTGAACGCGCCTTTACTAGTTCGTCTTGCGCTCATCCGCAATGAGCGGGACGGAGGAACGTCAGGTGCGCCTGAACCGATTTGTAGGCGCATTTGTAGGCTAGATGGGAAGCGCTGGGCCGAATACCAGTCATATCAGCTACTTACGAGACTACTTGGCGGAGAGGGAGGGATTCGAACCCTCGATGGGTTTTACCCCATACACACTTTCCAGGCGTGCTCCTTCAGCCGCTCGGACACCTCTCCTGGTGAAGGGTGGCAACCCAAACCAGCCACACCCCGGCGCTCGAGTCTGCTGCTGCCGCTGCTCCCTTCCGGGCCTGACGGGGTTCACAACGTATCGTCGCGAGGGGACCGGAGTGGGTCGCCATTGAGGGGCGGTATCCTACCCTAGGGGTGTACCGGTGGGTAGCCGAACGCGGTCGCAATAGCACGTTTTGAATCCTGTTCCATACTTGTCGTGTCATCGCGATTCGCACCGGCCTCATGCTGCTCGACATCTGGGTCATCTTCGCCATAGGTCTCACGCTGCTGCTCTCTCATAGGGGCCGTGGTCGTTGTTGCCTTGCATGCCCGTTCAGCCGGCAAAGGTCGCGCGGAACTGGAGGCCAAGTGCGAAGCGGCGCGCGTTGCACTGGAAGAAGGCAAGGCGCTGCTCGACGCGCGCCCCGCCACTCATGACTGGAGACAGGAACTCACCGCACGGCTCGCAGCGCTCGACTCGCAGGCTGCCACCACCCCCAACCTGACGCCGGACGTTGCAATTCGACGTGTGATATTGCGCAGCGAACTCAGCGGCGAGCCCGCCGATCTTTCGTCGCACCTCAGTAAAGCTGGTGGAGCACCGTCAGCCGACTCCGCTGCAATCGAGACGCTCAAAGCCACCAACGCGGCGCTCGAAACGGAACTCGCTGCTTTGAAGGCCGCGTCACTCGCCTCTGCGCCCGCGTCGTTGGCAGAAGGCGAAAATGCGCCGGCCAATCTGGCACGCGAGCGAGAACTCAAGTCGCTCGTACAACAGTTCACGCGCGACAGCCGCGAGATGCTCAATTGCATCCAGGCGCTCGAATCGGAAAACCGCGACCTGCGGGCCAGCATGGGCGGAACAGCGAAGAGCGCGGCCTGATCAGGCCGCGTAACGCGGCTTCCTTACTGACGCACCAGCCGCATCGACATCGATGCCAACTCGTCCGTCGATCTGAACGGGTTGATGTCGATACCACCGCGTCGCAGAAAGCGCCCATACACGGAAAGCTGCTCGGGCGCGCATCGCTGAACGATGTCGATGAAGATCTGCTCGATCGGTCGCTTCGTGAAAAGCGGCGTGATTACGGAACGACACCAGGTAACGCAGCAGCGACTCCGGCGGAATTCGGTGGCCGATGTACTGCACCATGATGCTGGCCCAGTCCGGCTGTCCCGTAACGGGGCATACGCTGCGGAAGAGATGCGTGTGATGCGTCTGCCGCACCGTCACGGCGCCGGCCTCTACTTCCAGCATGTCGGGACACCAGTGATACACCTCGATTTCCACGTCGAGGTCGTCGAGCGAGCGGCCGGGCATCTGCACGACAGGCTCAGGTGTCTGGTCTACATCGAGCAGATCGATCATCACCGGCGCGCGAAACGCGAGCGACAGGTCCGAATTCAGCGTGGTGAGCAACTCCGCACGTGTGGCGAACACGGTTTGTGCGAACGAATTGAGATAGAGCTTCAGCGATTTGCTTTCGACGATCGCACCGGAATTGCACGGCACGCGCACTTTCACCAAGCCAACGACCGGCCTTCCCTTCGCGTTCAGCCACGAGAACTCGTAGCAATTCCACGTGTCCTCACCCTGAAATGGCAGGCGTTCGCCAATTCGCAGCGTTGCGCGTAGTTGCGCACGCTCGATCGAGCGGAGCAGCGACGGCGTATACGTCGTCGGGTAATCGGAGTCCTTGCCGAGCGGTAGATCCGGGTGCACGGCCGTGCTCATGGCGAAAGTCGCATTCAATAAACGATCCACTACAACCAACGCGCCAAGGCGAGTCAACGCTTCTGCCGCAAAACCGGATGAGCGGTCGGAAATTGCGCGCCAACGGCAGCGGTTTACCGCAAGGCGCCATCAGGCGTAAGGTCGCGTGAAAAGGCAGGACAAACACGTTGAAAGGGCTCTGATGATCCGGTTGACCACTCAGGTTGAAGACAGGGAATTGGTTGCGGCAATACACGCGTTGGGACGCGATCGAGTGAAGCGCTTCTTACGTCTGATGCTGTTGTACAAAGACGATCAACTTCTGCTCGAAGAATTCGCCGACATGGTTCTCGAAGAACTCGAGCGGCGCGCCTCTTCCAAATAGCCTCTTCATGCGTTTCAAACGCATCAGTTGTTCTCACCCACCCTATAGAGCACGTCGATCGCCGGAATGTCCGAGGCGGTCGCTTCCAGCGAAAGCCGTCGACTCAACAGCAGTTCGAACAGAATTGCGCTCGTACGCGTAAACGTCTGATACGAATAGCGCACGAAGATCCGATCGCTGAAGCGCTTGCCGGCCACCACCGTCAGATCTTCCGTGGTGCCGCCGGTGGCGGTGAGTTCGTCGATGTGCAGAGCGCTGCTCACCTCCTTGATTACCGGCGAGGCGCCTTTCAGGCCCAACGCGATCGCAGCGCCCATCACGTTGCTGCCTTCTTGTGCGCTAGCCGCATTCAGCGGCCGTCCCAACACCAGATAGGCCAGCGTCTCTGCCTCGGACATTGCGGGCGTCGAGTACAACGTCGTTTCTATCGCGTGCGCGGGTCCTTGAATGCGAGCACCGACGGTGACGGTTCGCGTGGATTCGCGAATCGTTCTGGATGCGCTCGCATCGACGTACGGCTCCAGCGGCGGGCCGGTGTATGTGAGGCGACCGGACTCGATCGCCAGCTTCTGTCCATAAACCGAAAAAGTGCCGTCGACCAATGTCAGCGTGCCGTTCAGTTGTACGAGGCCTTCGGCCGATTGACGCAATCGCAGCGTGCCGGTCAATCCGGTGTCGAGTCCGAACGCGGTGAAGTGCACGCGATCCTGTAACACCACCTCGAGATCTACTTCGAGACGCGTGCCGCCGGGACGCACCTCTACACGATTGATCACCACCACGTCTTCGCTCACCGGCACCGCGCCCGGCTGGTAATTCGCTGAGCTTGATCTCCGCCCGCGGGATCTCCACGCGGCCTCGCACCGAAGTGAGTCCATTGCGCCAGTCGATATCCACGCCGCCGGCGATACGCGCCGTTGCATCGGGAATCGAGATCGGCAAATCGGTGGCCTCCACGCGCCCATGGAACGTTCGCGAGTCTTGTAAGGGTTCACGCAACGAACCGTTCAGCGTCACTCTGCCTTTATCGGTCTGCGCACTTCCGCTCACCGTCCATTGCTCGGTGCCACTCAGCTGCATCGTCAGCTCCATCGCGGTCAATTCGACGCGAGGCTCCGTGACCACCATGCGAGCGTTTCTGACGTTCAGTACGCCGTGCACATCGGGCGCGGCTACTGTGCCGGCAACGGCAAACTCACCATCCAGCGCGCCGGCCGTTTCGCCGAGCCGCCGCGTATAAGTCGCAAGAAAACCCAGATCCTTCAGCTCCACTACCACGCGCCCATCGAGCGCAGCCGATTCGTCGAAACCGTTTACGGTGAGGTCCGCGGTTAGAACCCGAGCCGCATCGGTGTCGGCGTGCAGCGTCACCTCGGCGCGATTGTCTTTCAGTTCCACCGCGGCGTTCAGTCTCGGCAGCACAATGCCGCTCGCGGAGAGATCCTTTTCGTCGAGCAGCCGCAGCGCTTCGGTGTTGAGCCGCGCGGAACCCTTCCAGCGATCGCCGTCGGCTGCCACGTCCCACCTCCCGGCAATCCTTCCGGCAATACGCGGCGCGCTCTCGAAACGGCTCGCAATACCGGCGATGTCGAACGCCTCGATCGCGCCGGCGAGGCGCATACGTTCGCCTTCCATTACCGCTGCATCCACGCACACGCGACCTTTCGCTCTCGTCGGCAACCAGCAATGCGGCGATACACCGAGCGTCGAGTCGGCGATGTTCACGTCGACATCGCGATCGAGCCGCCAGCGTTCGCCCGGCAACGTGAGCAAGGCACCACCCTGCACCTTCACATCCCAGCGATCGCCGTTCTTGCGTGCTGACAGGTCCACCGAGCCGCGTTGGTCGGAAAGATCCCAAGCAAACGAACCCGTAAGCGCGTCGAGCGATCCACGAATTGCGCCGTCGATTCGCGTCAATCGAATGTCGCCGCGCGACACCTGCGCAGCATCTAGGCGGGCGTTGCCCGACGCGCCCTCTTTCACCGTTACGTCCAATCGCGCGCCGTTGGCGCTCCATTCGCCATAACTCAGCGTTTTCGAGCTGACGGACAGTTCGATGTTCGGCGCATCGCGCCGCCCCGATACGGTGACATTCCCTGCGAGATCGCCGTGCAACTCGGGCACCAGTATCCCCAGACTCGGCATGTTCAGGCGCGCGCGACCCGACACGTCGTCGCCCTTCCAATCGAGTTCCACGACGGCCTGGTTGGGACCCGACCGCACTTCAACGCCGCGCGCGGACCATCGATCGTCGCGCCGCGCCACCTGCCCTTTCGCCTCGAACGGCGCATCGTTCAACACGCCGCTGAGCGCGGTCACGTTCACGTCGACATCGTCTCCTTCGAGGGTCAGATCCACACGGCCGGAGATCGCGCCCGACAGCGTCTCTGCCAGAAGTGCGGGGTCGAAGTTGTCCACGTCGGCGTGCAGGTCAGCCGACCATGCCGGCGTTCGGGTGACGCGTCCGCTCGCCACGGTTCCGCCGCGTTCCGAAGTCAGCGACAGCCGCGCAATATCCAGCGCGTCGAGCGATCCGGCGGCTTCGAGCACAACCTGCGCCTGCGGAAGATCGGGAACGCTGATCGCGGCGGCTGCGTGCACGTCGAATTGCTCCAACGTTCCGGCGAGTTGCACGCTCAAACCGGCGATACGGACGCGTTCGGAGCTCCACTCCGCCAGTGTGGTTTGAAGGTCGAATCGGGGCTGCACTTCTCCCAACACCTGAACCGTGCCGCGCGCCTCGACACCCGGTTCATCGACCTTCAGCGTTACGCCGAGCGAGCGCAGCGAATCGCGCAGTTCCAACCGTCCACGCAACGATGGGTCAGTCAGTTGCCACGTCAGTTCCCCGTGCAACGAAACGTCGGCGTTCGTTTCGATCACGACGTCGCCGGAAACGGAGTACGCCGGTGCATTCAACTGGAAACCACTCAACGTATATCCCGCAGCATCGTACGCGACGCGGCCGTGCGCTGCCGGCGCATACTCGTTCGGCACATCGCGAATCTCGGATGCGGCAATCTTCAGTTCGCGAATGTCGAGCGCAAACGGCAGCTTCGGCAGTTCGAACGAAATCGGCGAAGGTTCGCTCGCTTCCGGCGAAACGATCCGCAACGACGCCGCTGCCAGCCGATCGAGGGCCACTTCTCCGCGCAGCACCGAAGCGCTCCACGCCGGTACAACCTCCAATCCATCGATCTCCACGATCGTAGTGCCGGCATGGATCTTCAGGCTCGCGGCGCGCACACCGTGCAGCAGCGTTCCATCGAACCCTGACAGTTCGATCGAGGCGCCGGAAGCGGCAATGGCCTCGTCTACGAGCCATCGAGACCCGCTGCTGCTCGACATCACTCCGGCAACGGTCGCAATCGCGCCGACCAACAGCACAATCACGAATACGAGCGGCACCCAATACAGCCGTCTCATATGTCCGGCCCCACGGTGACGTAGAGGCGCCATTGCGTAGTGGGATCGTCGAGCGGATGCGCCACGTCGACGCGAATCGGCCCAACCGGCGAATACCAGCGGATGCCGGCACCGACGCCGGTTACGAAATGCGGTTCGTCGTCGAAGGCCGATCCGCTGTCGACGAACAGCGCAGCGGCCCAGTTGGGGCGGAATTCGTAGTCGAATTCCAGCGAACCCGTTAGCAGGCGGCTACCGCCCACGACGTTGCCATCGCGCTCCGGACCGACGCCCTGGAACGCATAGCCGCGGATGCTCACGTCACCACCCGCGAAGAAGCGGATCGATGGTGGCAGGTCGCTGAAGTCTTCGTTCCACGTCCAGCCGGCTGTGGTTCGCACCAGCATGCGGGTGTGTTCGGTGATCCGCTCGACCACCTTGCCGGTGCCGAGCCACTGTATGAAATCGGTATCGGATCCGAACTGCTGGGATGCACCGCGCACCGTCGTGTCGAGCCGATACCCTTCCGTAGGTCGCGTCGGTTGATCACGCCAGAAGCGGCTGAACGTAGTGCCGAACAGCAGCAACCGGCTTTGTCCAAACTGGTCTGCAACCTTGAAGTCTTCGTAGGTGAGATCGACGAAGTCGGTCTGGACCCACTTACCGCGTTCGTACGTGTGACGAGCGCCCACTCGGTGGATGTCGCTGTTCGACGTCGTCGATTCGAGGTGCGCGATCCCCGCATCGAAGATGAACCAGTCGTTCAACGGGTTGATGTGCGGCATTCGATACTGCAGATCCAGCGACGATCGCTCGGTGGAGACCACCGACCTCACAGAGGCGCGATGGCCGCGATCGTTCAGCAGGTTGTTCTCTGCATCGGCGCGCACGCGCGGGCCGGTGTCGGTTGCGTAGCCGACACCGAACGTATATGTCCACGCGCGCGTGCGTGGGAAGAGTTCGATGCGAATCGGTATCGCGCGCACCACGGCGTCGTCCCGATCGGCGGTTACGAACGTGCGCCCGAAATAGCCGCTGTCGGCCAGATTGCGCCGCAATCGCGAGACCAGCGCGGCGTCGAACGGATCACCCGTGTGGAACGGGATGTAGGCATCCACCAATCGGCGTTCGAGAAGGTCACCGACCACCTCGATTTCGCCGAACGCGAAGCGTGGACCACCGACCAGATCGAGTTCGACCGTCGCGCTGTATGCCTGCGCGTCCACCGTCACGCGACTCGCCCTGAACGACGCATCGAAGTAACCCAGGGCTTGCGCCGCCGCGAGCAGCTCGCGTTTCAAGGTTTCGTAGTCGGCATGATTGAGCGGCGCGTCCTTCAGCCGGTTCGCGCCCTGCATCAGCGTTGCAACGGACGTCTCCGACGCGAGCGGCTGATCGACCGTTACGGCTACCTTGCGCACGATTACCGGGTCGCCCGGCACGATCTGAAAGCGCGCCTGCCAGCAAGCGTCCGTTGGGAATTCGAGCTCGCTCGTGATCCGCGAATTGTAGAAACCGAGCGCCTCGAGCGACGAAGTGATCTGCGCGTCTGCTTGTCGCGATTGCCAGCGCACCAGCCACTCCGGCGCGTCACAACCGAGATCGCTGAGAGCGAGAAACGCCTTGATGTTGGTCGACTGCGCGTCGGTAACACCGTTGAGCGTCACCTCTGCGGACGCGGCTGCTGCGAACAACACAACCGGCCAGCAGCGCCGGAATCGCAATCGATCGAACCACGATGCTCAAACCACGCGTTCAGCCGTTGAGGTGCGCGAAGAGCGGATCGGTTGAGGATTCCTGCGCGGCATCATGGCCGGTCTCGTGCATTGCCGCCTCGAGCTACTGCGTGTTGGGGTGCGCAATCCTACGCTGCCTTGCTGCGGATGGGGCGCTCTCGGCTATAGTCGACCCGACACGGACAGATTTGACACAAGCAGGGGAGTCACCATGGCTGAACCGGTCTCGATCACCCCACCGCAAGACGTTCGCCGGCAGGTATCCGCCGAAGAGTGGGCGCTGCGCCAGGACCTCGCCGCCGCCTACCGGCTCGTGGCGCACTACGGCTGGGACGACATGATCTTCACGCACCTGTCGGCGCGCGTGCCCGGGCCGGACGCGCATTTCCTGATCAACCCCTACGGGTTCCTGTTCGAAGAGATCACGGCGTCGAGCCTGGTGAAGATCGACCTCGACGGCAACGTAGTGCTCGCCAACGGCTACCCGGTCAATGCCGCCGGCTTCACCATTCACAGCGCCGTGCACATGGCGCGCGAAGACGCGCATGCGGTGATGCACCTGCACACCGAAGCCGGCGTGGCCGTTTCATGTATGGAAGGCGGTCTGCTGCCGCTGAATCAAACGGCCCTGATCGTCTGCGACGACGTTGCCCAACACGAGTACGAGGGGGTGGCGTTGCATCTCGAAGAACGCGAACGGCTCATCGCCGATCTCGGGCAGAAGAATGCAATGTTGTTGTGGAACCATGGCACGCTGGCGCTCGGTCACTCCGTTCCCGAGTGCTTCATTCGGCTCTACTACATCGAGCGCGCCTGCGCGATTCAGGTGAACGCATTGAACGGCGGCAAGCTGCATCTGCCGTCGCAACAATCCATCGACGCTACTTACCAGCTCGGAAAAATGCCGGGCGCCGTTTCGTATCTCGCCGCACTCGCATGGCCGGCTTTGCGCCGCATGCTCGACAGGAAGGATCGCAGCTATCAAAACTGAACATCGCTACTCCACAGCCTCCCTTTGCGTCGCATTCGCGTGCCTGCTCGGCGCGCCGGCATTCGCGCACGACGCACAACAACCGGTCGCCACCGATGCCGTGAAAGTCGTATCCACGCAGAAACTGGCGAACGTGCCCGGCCAGACATTGACCGCGGTTACCGTCGACGTACCGCCCGGTGATGTGTCACCGCCGCATCATCACGCCGGCTTCGTGTTCGTATACGTGCTCGAAGGCAGCGTCGATTCGAAGCTGAACGACGAGCCGTCGAAGCACTACTCCGCCGGCGAAACGTGGGTTGAACCGCCCGGCACATTGCACGCGAGCATGTCGAACCCGAGCAAAACCAAACCGGCGCGCATCCTCGCGGTATTCGTCGCGCCCGACGGCGCTGAACTCACAACGATGAAACAGTAGGTACGCACATGCGATTCGGCATCAACGGAACCGGCCTCGTTCAACGTGCCTCCATCGACGCGGTCGCCGAGCACGCGGCCGCTGCAGCGGCCGACGGATTCACCAGCTATTCGCTCGCCGAACACCCCACCGGCGGCTTCGATGCGCTGACGGTACTCGACCGTCGTGGGCCAACGCGTGCCGGCGCATCGAACTCGCCACTGCCATCGTCCCGACGATGCCGCGCCACCCGATGGTGCTGGCCGGCCAGGCGCTAACGACGAATGCGGCGATCGGCGGGCGGCTGACGCTCGGCATCGGCTTGTCGCACGCGCCGATGATGGCGCAGCTCGGCATCGGCTTCGACAAACCCATCCGCCATCTGCGCGAGTTCCTGTCGGTGCTGATGCCGCTGCTCGATGAAGGCAAGGTGTCGTTCAAAGGCGAAACGATCAGCTGCAACGCACAGCTCTTCAAACCCGCCGAGAAACGCTGCGGCGTGGTGGTTGCGGCGCTGGGACCGCAGGCATTGGCGGTAGCCGGGGCGCGCACCGACGGCACGACGCTCGCATGGGTCGGCCCGCGCACCATCCGCGACCACATCGTGCCGACGATATCCGCGGCGGCAGACGCGGCGGGTCGACCGGCGCCGCGCATCATCGCCACACTGCCCGTCTGCGTGACAAACGATGTCGCAAAGGTGCGGGGTCTGATCGACAAGACGTTGACGATGTACGGCCAGCTGCCGTCGTATCGTGCGATGTTCGACCGCGAAGGCGTCGCCGGTCCCAGCGACATCGCGCTCGTCGGCGACGAGGACAAGGTGATGAAGATGATCGACGCGCTGCGCGCTGCCGGCGTAACGGAGTTCGCCGCGTCTGAATTCACGCCGTCGCCGGAAGAACGCGTGCGCACTCGCGCGTTGCTGAAGTCGCTCGCGGCTTAACTCGGCACCCAGGCGGCGCGGACGCGAGAGCGTCTGGTGTTCGAATGATTGCTCGAGCGTTTCTCTATGGGACATCCGCGGGATGGATGAGCCCGTGGCGACGCCAGGCGGTTTGTAGGAGCCAGGTTCGTGCGGGAGCAACCTCGCAGATGTCGTTCGGGTTCGGAGGTGCGGTAGCGATGCGCCAGCCGTCGAACCAGCGGCCGGAACTGGCGGGATCGGGTTGGGCTCTCACGCGGTCGATTGGATGGCTGGGTCTGCGCCGCTGCGCGGCGTGATGCCGGTGATTGAGCAGCACATAGCGCAGGGCACGGTGGACTTCGAGCGGCGTGCGTAATGGGCGCAAGTGATAGCGACCGTCGAGCACTTTGCCCTTGCGCTGGAAGAGCCGGTTCGCGAGCTTGCCGATGCGGGCGCCGACACTCTTCATCCCACAAGCGATCGAGTAATTGGTGTGTGCTTCGATCAGGAGATGCACGTGATCGCGCTGGATCGAGTAGTGCACCACCCGGAAGCCGTGGCGGATGCAGGCTTCGCTCAAGGAGGAGCGGAACCTTCGCACGAACCGGGGTTGCCGTAGGGTCGGAATGCCGCTTCTCAAGCGGATGGTCACATGAACCGGAACACGGGCAACGATGCGCTCTCGATGCCGGTGCATGACCCGCGGTCGTATCCCGCGCGGCCGACCGGCGCCATGGCGTGGTCCGCCACGGCCCGAGTGATAACGCACTGAATCGAGCGTGAGTTGTTCGGGTCTCTTCCTGTTGGTTGATCGCGCCATGGATGAAAGAATGGGGCCATGGTGCAAATGCCGATGCCGGGTAAGACCCTCGCTTCAAGTGCGAGATCTCGTACTCTCCCCAGTTCCACGACAGTTATGGCGCTCGATACAGCGCGCCGTGCACGCAACATCGCCCATATCAATCAACTATCGACGCGAAGTGGGTAAACCGGCCGGGTCGATTCGTTCAAGCGGGCTTGGGTTATCAATGAGTGGGTGGCAGGTGCGATCGGCGTCTGCGTCGCACGAGATGTCGCGCCGGTTGGGCCGCTGAGCGGCGCGTCGCCGTTGGGACCATCGCCCGAATCAATCCTGAGTGCACTCAGCCGATCAACGGGCTCGGCTCCGTACGCGCACCGCGCGATCTTGGTCGCGACCGCAATCCCATCAACTCGATCCCATCAATCCTGCAGCCCGCATTGATTTGGGCGATGGTCCAAAGTGCGGCTCGCTGCCGGCAACGGCCCAACCGGCGCGACATCTCGCGCCACGCAGACGCCGATCGCACCTCCACCCATTCATTAACAAACCAAGCCCGACTGAACAAATCGACGCAGCCCGGTCGACCCACTTCACAATACCAGACCCACCGGCGCGACGAGTCGAGTTGAATCGCGATATACGTCGCTGCCCTAGCCGCCGTTCACACTCGAAGCCGTCAGATCGGCGGTTCGCCGCGTTTGCCGGTCAGCATCCAGCGGATCATCGGCAGGTGTTGCCGGCCGAAGAACAGTTCGTCTTCGACCACGTAGGCCGGAACGTCGAACAACCCCGCACCGCGCAGCCGCACGGTCGCTGTCGGAGTCGCGCGGCCCACGCCTTGCGACGAACTCGCGCCAGCGCGTCGTGTCGACACCGACTTCGCGCATGATCGCGTCGATTGCGTCGGCATCGTCGAGTATCGAAGTCGCTCCTGCCCAATACCGCTCGAATACCGTCTTTCAGATACGCACGCAAGGAACGCGGCGCGTGTTCCTTCGTCCACAGCAGCCCGATACTCGCAATGGACACATCGGGATTGCGGTACAGATCCCCAAGTTCGATGCCATACACGCTCGCGTAGCGGCGCAGGTCGCGCTCGTAGTACTGCGCGCGAATCCGCCGGTGCCGCGTGCCGCGATCTTCGTTCGGTTGTTCCGCGTTGTGGTCTGCGACATCGGCGACACGATCAGCGGCAACCAGTCGAACGCGATGCCCCAGTTCGTCCTCGAGCGCAAACGTCGGTGGGAGCGCCAGATACGACTTTGGATTTTTGAAGTCGATGCAGACCGTCGGCCGATCGACGACGGGACTCGGCAACGCCTCCGCTTCGCTCACGACGCGTGATCCAGGAAGTGTCGATAAGCGATGTCCGGCGCCGGGCCGCGGCGGCCCGTCAGCAACCAGCGGATCCGCGGCAGGTGTTCGCGGCCGAAGAACAGTTCGCCGTCGACGATGAAACTGGGCACGCCGAATACGCCCGCTTCGAAAATCTGCGCCTGAATGCGATCGTTGTCCGCGCGGCCCGCGCACCGTGTGATACGCAGCAAATCCATCCAGGTCGGCGCCCGCTTCCGCGAGCACGCGTTCGACGACGGCGCGGATCTTCGATATCGAGTTCGCGTTTCCAGAACGGCTCGTACACCCGATCGATGTAACCGCGCAGGATCGTTGTGCCCCTGCAGCTTCGCCCACTGCATGCCGATCCCGGCGAGCGACGAATCCCATATCTTCGTGGTCCCTCGAATCGTCAGCCCGCGCAGCGACGCATAGCGCCGCGCGTCGCGATACGCGTATTTGACGCCGCTCCACTGCTGCGGCGTGCGATTGCTCTCGCGCAACCTTGCCGCTGCGCGTCGAGCCGCGCCGAACCGAGGTAACTCGGGATGTCGAGCGTCAGCGGCCGCCAGTCGATTTCGATGCCGAGGTCGTCTTCGAGCGCATAGGCCGGAGTCCTTCGCGAGATACGCGTAGGGGCTCTTGAAGTCGATGTAGAGGATCAACGGATGATCCGAACGCAACGGGTCGAACGCGCGCCGTCATCGCACGCTCCTACAGCTTTTTCTCGTCGATCCAGTAGCCCAGGTCGCGTGCCGCGCGCGCGAGCACCACCGGCACCGACCACGCGGTGCGCGCAAGCCGCAAGTCGTGACTGCGACCACTTGCATACAAGCCCGAGGCACTCATCCAGAACGCCACCGAACGCATCGCATACAGCGCATCGTAGTAGCGGCACGACCGATTCATCGATGGTGAATCCCGTGCGCGCTTCGTAGTCGCGAAAGAACGCGTCGCGGTCCACCAGGTTCGACAGCAGCGGCGTGCCTTCGCGATTCAGATCGCTCAGCACGTACGCGACGTCGTACATCGGATCGCCCAGCACCTGCAGTTCCCAGTCGAGCACCGCGGAAACCGATCGTCTTCGATCAGCAGATTGCCGGTGCGATAGGCGCCGTGCACGAGCGTCACGCGATCGGTGCGCGGCGCGTTGGCTTCGAGCCAGCAGATCAGGTCCGTCAGAATCGGTTCCGGCGCGGTGTTCCGATACAGCGATCAGCTCCGCCACTTCGCGATCTCGCGGCGCGCGAAATCCGTGCCCGCGCTGCGGCACGCCGAGGAAGTCCAAACCGGCCGCGCGCCAATCGAGCGTGTGCAGCGTCGCAAGCGTCTCGCGTGAAACTCGCGGCAGGCGACCCGCGCTCGCGGCGGCGCCATAGAACGCCCGCCTCTCGCGGCCCCACGGGCTCGGACACACACCCGCACCTTCTCCATCACCAGAAACGGCGCGCCGAGGATCTCGCGGATCGCGCTCGAACCAGTACGGCTTCGGCGTCGGCAGCGCGGTTCGCTTCGAGACACTGCAGCACGCGGAATTGCTGCTCCAGATCCGACAGGTGCCGCAGCAGCGCGTTGCCCGGGTCGCGGCGCAGGCACAGCCCCAACGTCTGCGCGAGCCGCGCTCGTTGAAGACTGCAGATCGAACAGCCACGTTTCGTGCGACCAGCCCACGGCAATGCGTTGCACGTTGCGCAGTTCGTGGTCGCGGGCGTCGGGGAAGCGCGATTCCAGGTAGTGAGGATGCGCGGCTGCAGTGGTGGCCGTCGGCGCTCATTCCGCGAATTCCAGACGGCGCTCGATATCGCCGCGCAACGTGACTGCGCACGCGCGCCAACAACTCGTCGAAGCGGCGTTCGCCGAGCGCGCCTTTCGATCGCGTACAACGTTTCGACGAGGCGACTGAGCGAGCCGCATCGCGTGCGCGCGCGAGCGTCGCAATGGCATCGCGAACCGGCTGCGGCACATCGCCAGGCGGTTGCACTCAGGTCGGCGATCAAGGCATCAGTTCCGCTTCTGCTCGCAATCGCATGGGCCGGTGCCAGCGCAATCTGCCGACCGAGCTTGTCGAGCACGACCGCCGCCATGAACGCCTGCGTCTTCGGATATTCGGCATCGAGTGCAGGCGCGATGTCCTTCCGCAACGTTGACGCAATGCGCTGCAACAGGTCTGCCTTCCTTCATGGCGCCTCCGTGCGGGAGAGTCGCGGCGGAAATGCGCCCATCGGTGTACCGGCCACATGTCCTGATCTTCGCCCCACGCTTCAACGCCATCGATGTCCCAGCGAATGAGGTGTTGATGTCGATGAACGTATGACGGTTGAGGACGATCCGGCTGACAGACTCGCCGCCGCGACGAATTCATGCCCCGCGGACGATCACGCGCCGCGATCTCGATGCGTGTGATCCAGCCGTTGCCCGGATCGCGTTCGACGCGCCGCTCGCCGCCGGCGAGGCCGAGTCGTTTCGCCGTTGCGGCGCAGAAAGCCGTATGCCACCGCGTCGCGTTGGTCGCGGACGTTCGTCACCGCGAGGAATCCGTTGCCGTCCACGCTTGCGGCGGTGACGTATGCGGCCTGGCGCGGACGGTCTTCGGGACGCATGCCCCAGGTGCGATCGCGCATGCCGATGCAGTCGATCGAGATCCGTTCGCCGTGCAGCACGAGCTCGCCGGTGACGCGCCCGAGTTGATCGAAATGATGTGCGTTGCCGAAGGTCGAGCCAACGGCCGTCAACGGTTGCGGTCGCATGACTGCGTCGAATTTCAGTTGCGCCAGCAGAGCGTTCGGCGTCGCGGTAGCCGAGCTCATAACGCATACACGGCTCGAGCACGCGGATCGAAACGCCGTTCGGAAGCTGCAATCGTCCAGGTCCTGATCGCGAGGCAACTGCAGCGCGGAATAGTTCGCGCAGTACAGCGCCTCCCACGGCAGATGCGCCGCGTCGTCCCATATCCACGCACCGCCCGCGACCGTTCCGATGTTCGGCCGCACCATCGTGTACAACCAGCCGCCGAGCCGTCGCTGCGGATCGTGAAACGAAAACCAGGCGGTTTCCGTGGCCCACCACGCGTCGCCCATCTCCTCGAAATGGAAACGGTCGTCGCGCGCGGTGAACGACTGCGACATCCAGGCTTACCGCTGGTGCACGAGCGGCATGCCCGGAATCGGGCTGCGCACGTGCACGACGTAGTCGGATGGCGATGCTGCCGATGTAGAGATCGCGAAGGTCGGCGCCGCCCCAGCTCACGTTCGTTGGGCTGCGCATGATGCTTGCCTTCCGGATCGGACAACACCGTGATCGACCTCGCCCTTCGGCGTGATGGCCACGACCTTGTTCGCCATCACCAGCGTGACCCACAGGTTGCCTTCCTGATCGAAGCCGCAACCGTCGGTCACGCCCAACTGACCTCGTTGGGACGCGTTCAGCGGACGCAGGTGCTGCACCTCTGCCGTCGTGAGCCCGAGCTTCGGTCCATAACGCGTCGGCGCCTCCAACGTGCCATCCGCGCGGATCGGATATCGCAGCACGTCGCAACCGGTGGTTTCGCAGACGAACAGATTGCGTTCGTCGTAGTCGAGCGCGATGCCGTTCGCAAAGGCGATGCCTTCCGCCAGCACGGTGGCTGTGCCATCGGTATCGACGCGATAGACGAGCCCATCTGCGAGGTCCGCGAACGCCCGATCCACCGGCCCCCACGTGGAGTGCGAACACCACACCCGGCCGCGCGAATCGACGAGTGGATAGTTCGAGCCGAACAGCTTGCGGCCGTTCAGCGCGCCGCACACGGTTTCGACTGCGCCGCTGTCGGGATCGAGCCGCTGCAGAGGACCATAGCCATCGTCCGGTCCGCCGAAGTTCGCGATGACGATGCGGCCTTCGCGATCCATGTTGATGCCGTTCGGCGCGCCGCCGGCGTTGCCGATACGCTGCAGCGAACCGTCGCTGAGCACACGCGCGCATGCGCTGCGCTGATCCGACATCCACACGGTGCCGTCGCGGCCCACCACCACGTCTTCCGGTCGCTTCACACCCACGCCGACTTTGCGGCATTGCCCGATGTCGATCGCCGCGAGAACCATGGCTGTCTCCCTCCTGATACGCCTGAGTCACCTTACGCATGCGCGTTGCCCACAAGGCGATCGATCGCCACGGCCAACGCGATTGCGTCGTTGCTGAAGTAATGCGTGTGTGCCCCGGCACCGAGACAGAACTCGGTGCGCCGGCCTTCTCTCCACGCTTCTACGTCGCCGTCATCCGCAACGCGCGCCACACGAAGCATCGCCGGCTCGCCCGGCGCGGTCCAGATGGCGCGGCCGACATAGTCGCCCGCCCGATACGCGTTCACCCATTGCGCGAGTTGCAGATCGGCGGGATCGGGCAGCGTTGCGAACGAAGTCGGCTGCGCGCCCATCCAGCGATACAGAAACGGAAACAGTGCGGCGTACAGGTCGCGCAACGGCGAACCCACCGTGACCAATGACAACGGCGTTGTGCCAACGTAGTCCTGCAGACGCCGAGTGACCGCGAGATAACGCAGCAGATCGGCGGTAATCACCGTGCCCTGGCTGTGTGACACGATGACCACGCGCGAATAACCGCGTTTGCTGATGTCAGCCAGCAGCGACGCGTAGCGGGAATAGATGCGTGCGCGCGGCGGTAGTCGATTGGCCGGATCCTGGAAGTAGTTGTCGATGTCGAGCGCCGCATCGAGCGCGACGCGCAGTTTGCCGAACGTTTCGGTGAAACGCGCGCCGAGGGCGGTGATCGTCACTGCGCCGCCGGCAAGCCACTGTCCCACAGTCACCAACAAGTCGCCGTTTTCACCGAGCCAGTCGAGCGCGTTTTCCACGCCGAACAGTTTCCGCTCGACGAACAACAGATAAACGACGGCGCCTACGATCGCCAACAGCGGCACGAAGCCGCCGAACACGTAGCCGAGCACGCGGCGAGCGCCGCGTCCACCATCGCCCGAGCCGCGCGGTCCACGACGCGGACTGCTCGTCCGCGCCCGGGCGAGATCTCTTCTCGCAACGAAGGCGCGAGCGCGACCAGTACGATTGCGCCGATCACACCGATCAATCCCATCAGCGGCGTAAACAACGTGCCGACGTCCGTGACTTGCGACTCGAAGAAGATTGCAGCCGATCGATAGGCGGGCGTGAACACCACAGGCATGAACAGGAAATCCTCGAGCGTGAGACCCGCCACGTACGAGATCACCGACCACATCACGAGACTCGAGTATCGCGAACAGCGCGCTCGATACGACCATGCCGATACGCGCCGTAGTCAGCGACGCTGCAACCGCCGGGTTCGCCTCTGCTCGCGAGCACGAACCCGAGCAGCAGCGCGACAATCTGCACGATGGCGAGCAACGCCCACGCAATCAGCAATCCTGCGAGAAGGTATTCGCCGGCGTTCAGCGCGGTAGTCAGCATCCATTCGTACGGCGTCGACATCTCCGAACGCGTTCGCACCGCAATCGTCACCAACAGAATTGCGAGCGACAACAGCAACGCCATGCCGACGAGCCGTATACCGCGCACCGTTTCGGCATAGCGCCGCAGCAGCAGCGCGCCGGCGGCAACCGTCAGGGTTGCCGCCGTGTAGAAATAGATATCGATGACGTACTCGGGGCGCCGTGCGGAGGCGATTGCGACACTTCCGAAGGCGACACCGGCAAACAGCCAGGCGACGGAGGCTCGCAACCGTGCGGCGTGTCCATCCGCCCGCAGCCACACCACCGGCGTAAACGCGAGAAGTATCAGGGCGATGACCCCTCCGCCGATTTCGAGCACGAACGGTTGCTGATCTTCGGGTACGAATGCGGCAGCGCCGAACGCGACGAGCAACAACATCATCAGCTGCAATAGCGCTGCGGGGCCTTTCACCAACCATGCCGACCACGCGTGCAGCCACTGCAGCACGCGCAGCGACCAGCCGCCTCGTGTTGCCAGTGCAACCTGATCCACCACGTCGCGCGCCAGCGTGCTCAGGTGAAACAACAACTGGTAGCTCGCC
Organism: uncultured Gammaproteobacteria bacterium; assembly: GCA_963822125.1. Taxonomy (GTDB): domain Bacteria; phylum Pseudomonadota; class Gammaproteobacteria; order Pseudomonadales; family Azotimanducaceae; genus DATJGR01. The sequence goes on from CAWGGQ010000025.1 coordinate 183,278, forward strand.
GACAACGCGCGAATGCCGCCGGGCCGCAACCGCGAATAGTCGGCCCAGTACATTTCATACAGGTCCACCGGCAGACCATCGCTCTGCCGCTGCAACGAGATGCGGGTGGATTCGTAGCAGCGCGTCGCGCTCGTCGGGTTGATAGCTGGACAGCAGATAGTCGATGAGCGTGACGCCGAGGTCTTCTTCCGCAGGCGCACCGCGCTCGCGTACCGCGCGCCGGTGCGCCAGATAAAAGTTGCTGGGACGCCCGGGCCTGACACGCGTCACCCGCTCGGGTGACGCTTCGGACTTCATATCGTTCGCGGCCGTCGCCGACTCTTCGACGGAGCCGAGTTTGCGCACCGGCAGAATGATCTCGTGCTTCTCGCCTTCGACATATCGCGCTGCGTCGCTGCCACCGTGGCAAAGCAGACGCGCGAGTTCGCCCACCGTCTGTCCGGGTTGCTGATCGGCAACGCCGTGCACGGTGATGATCGCGACGCGTTCGGCTTGCTCCACCGCGCCTTCCCTCCCCAAGTGTCGGAGCAAATGTTGGAGCCGAATGCACTCTGCCATAACATCGACGGCAACGGGGAGTAACGCCTATGGCCGATTCGACACGCGTGTTGATCGTTTCGAAGGGACACGACTTCGATCACAACGCCTTTCTCGCAATGTTCGCCTCGATGAAAGGCGTGAACGCGACGCTGGTGCAGCAGCCCGCTGCGCAAGTGTTGTTGGCGCCGGAACACGTCGGTGCGTACGACTGCGTGTTGTTCTACGACATGAGCGGTATCCCGGGCATCGGCTTGACGCACGACGGCGCCGACAGCGAAGGCAACCCTGCCCCTGCATATCGTCACGCCATCGAAGCGATGCTCGAGCGCGGCACCGGCATCGTGATGTTGAACCATGCAACCGTGTCGTGGCCGAACTGGCCGCTATGGCGGCATATCTCCGGCTCGTCATTCATGCTGAAGCGCGGTCTGCTCGACGGAGTCGAAGTGCCGGGCTCGGGCTATCGCGGCGGCCATGGACCGTTCCCGAACCCTAGCCTCAAGCTGGTGCCCGATGGCACCCATCCGGTACTCACGGGGCTCGAAGACGGTTTCGAAATCACCGACGAGATCTATCTGAAGACCGCCGGCTACGAATCGCGCGTGGTGCCGCTGTTGCGCGGCCAGTACGATTTCGTCGCCAACAACTTCACTCCGCCGCCGCTCGCGCCGCGCGCAGGAGCAGGCGGATTGGAATCACCCGCCCGGCAGCAACCTCATCGTGTGGGCGAATGCGGCGGCGAACAGCCCCGTGGTCGTTTCCGACGTTGGCGATGGACCACAGGCTTTCGCGAACCCCAACTTCCGGCGGCTGCTGCACAATGCGTTGCGTTGGGTGTCGTCGGCCGAAGCGCGCGACTGGGCACGCACAAGATCCAAAATCGGCTAAGTCGCCTTCTCGAACCGCAGCTTCAGTTCGAGCGTGCCGAGCATGATGCCCGGCTGATGCATGAACGTGTTCCCCGGCGCGTACTCGATGCCGTTCAGGCGATCGAACAGGCGCGTCCACGCGATGGTCTGCTCCAGCCGCGAGATACCGGCGCCGGGACACACGCGCGGCCCTGCTGAAAAGGTCAGGTGACGACTCACGGCTTTACGGTCGAGCTGCAGTTCGTGCGGACATTCGAATTCGTCCGGATCGATGTTGGCCGCGGCCCAGCGCAAATGCAGTTGTGAGCCCGCTGGTACCTTCACGCCCTGGAACACCTCGTCCTGGCTCGTGATCCGCGTTGAAAGGCCCTGGGTCGGAGAACGCAGACGCATGCCTTCTTCGATGAAATGTCGCAGCGTGCTGCGATCGTTCTTCACCGCCGCGAACACACCGGGTCGTTCGCACAACAGCTGCGCCTGTTCTTCGAGCGCGTACTGCGTGGTTTCGAGGCCGCCGATGATCATCGCGTACACCACGCCGTTGATCTCGAGGTCCGTCAACTTGCGGCCGAGCGCGCTGTAAGTGACCTGCGTGAGGAAGCTGATCATGTCGTCTTTCGGTTGCCGGCGTTTCATTTGCACGTGGTCGTTCACGTATTCCTTGAAACCGTCGAGCAATGCGAACTGTTCGGTGACCTGCTCCTTCGTCAGCAGATTGCGGTGCCCACGGCCGTAAACGAACGCCTTCACCTGCGCGGTGCCCCACTCGGCCAGTCGCGGAATGTCCTCTTCGGGAAATCCGAGCACATTCGCCATCACCCGCTGGGGAAGCGGCCGCGCGAACTCGGAAATGAATTCCACCTCGCCGCGATCGATCCAGGCGTCGATCAGTTCGTCGACGCAGCGCGTGATCATCGCGGTGTGCCTATCGGCGCCCGGTCCTACCCAGGGGTCCGTGAGTTCCTGCCGGTGCGCGCGCCACAGTTCAATCGTTGGGCGCAGCGTCATCATCGACGCGATCATCGCATTCGTCTGCTGCAACTGTTCCGGCGGCAAACCTGATTGCTTCAGTTGGTCCACGGCGAGCGAAAGCGTCGGCGGGAACCGCACGGGGTCGCGCACCACCAACGCGATGTCGGCGTACTTCGTGAGGATGAAGCCGTCGCTTCCCGGAGTGGGACCTTCGCCGGGCAGGCGCAACACGGGCGCTTCGCGATGCAGGATCTCGTAGGCCTCGTACCAATGTTCCTGCGCGCCCGGCGCAAACAGGTCGACGTCACCCAGATGCACGGGGCATTGCATCGCGCTGAGCGCGTGATTCGGTGTTTTCGTCATGGATCCTCACTCGATGCAAAGCGCGCCATACGCTCGGCGCGGGTCGAGTATGCGTGCGCCGCGGCCGAACGGCGATAGCACGATCGCCTTGACGCGCCGCGCGCGGATTGGGACGGTACGGTCACTTGCCTACCACACCCAAAGCCACACCCGGAGAACCATGAGCAACCCTGTGGACATCGAAGCGCTGCTTGCAACGGAAACCATCCGCACCCTGTCGCAGCGATACATGCGCGGCCTCGACAGGCTGGATGCAGAACTGCTCGGGTCAGTGTTCTTCGACGATGCGCAGGTGGACTACGGCTTCTATCGTGGTTCGGCGAAGGAGTTCGTTCCTTTTGCGATGCGCGCCCTGCGCGATCACCACGCGAATCACCACCTCATCGGCCAGATGAACATCGATCTCGAGGGCGAGGTCGCGTTCGGCGAGGTCTATTTCCAGGCATTCCATCGCATCGTCGAGGACGGCGCCGAGAAGGATCTGTTCATTGCGGGGCGGTACGTCGACCGATACGAACGCCGAGGCGGCGTCTGGAAGATCGCGTTCCGTGCGGAAGTGAACGACTGGGCGCGCACCGATGCGGCCGCTGACGGCTTCTTCCGCTCCGCACCGCAAGCACTGCGTGGCGCGCGCGGCGCCGAGGATCTCTCGAGTCGGCGGGAAGAGCTTCGTCGACGCTGATGCCGGGACATCAACGCCGGTAGGACGCATCGTTGGAATTGCGCAGGCCGTGTTCGAACGACTCGCTCGGATACTCCTTCGCAATCGGTTCGATCTTGCTCCAGTCGTGGATGACCTGCCGGTGCGCGATGCGCCACTGGCCGCCGCGTTTCTCGAACCTGTCGACGTAACGGCCGCCGAACGTTTCCAGTATCAGCTGTCCTTCGCGCTTCACCTTGTGCCGTGCCAGCACATAGCTTTCGACGAACGCCGTCGTATCGCGCAAGTCCACGGTCGTCTGCTGCATGGTGTGCTGCGTGGCGAGCGCGTGCGCATTCAGCGCCTTTACGACGAAGCCTGCGAACGCGTAGCCGCTGCCCTTGTACGTGCCGTGTTCGTCCGTTGCGTCCTCCCAATACGCGTCGCGAATCAACGCTTCGTCGCCGCGGTCCACACCGCGACAGTACTGAGCCAGCACGCGACCGATGGCGGCCTCGTCGAGCAGCCGCTGCAGATCATCCATCTCCCGTCTCCGTCGAGGTTCTTCCGTCAATCATAAAGGTCGAGGCCGGCGCTGTCGTTTGCACCGTCGTTTGCATACGGGACGCGGCCTCGGCATCGTTGTCGGCGACCGGTTGCGACGTCTCGCGCCGGATATCGCCAAGGATTCGACATGCCGTACGACCTGACCCGACCCGGCGACCTCGCACTGCCGCCGGGCTCGGCCCGCTGTCCCGGGCCGAGCACCAAGGACATCATCCTGCGCGACGCGGTCGCCGCACCTGCCGCACTGACTGCGGAGGCTTACTCGTTCCTCGGCGACGCGGACATTCCGTTCGCGCGCTACACGTCGCAGTCGTTCTACGACGCCGAAATCGAACACATGTGGTCGCGCACGTGGCAATGGGCATGTCGTGAAGAGCACATTCCAAACGTCGGCGACTACGTGGTGTACGACGTCGGTCCGTACTCGGTGCTCGTATTCAGAACCGCGCCGGACACGATCAAGGCGTTCGTGAATTCCTGCCCGCACCGCGGCATGCAGTTCTGCGAATCGGGATCGAGCGGCAGCGGCAAGCAGTTCCTGCGCTGTCCGTTCCATGGCATGTCGTGGCACCTCGATGGCTCGCTGCGGGAGATTCCCTGTCGTTGGGACTTTCCGCACGTGAACGACGAAACGTTCCGCCTGACGGAAGTACAGAGCGGCACTTGGGGCGGGTTCGTGTTCGTCAACCTCGACCCTTCCGCACCGCCGCTTACGGAATATCTGCAGGTGCTTCCCGAACATTTCGCGGAGTGGCCACTCGAAGACCGCTACGTGAGCCTGCACATGGAGAAGATCCTGCCGGGCAACTGGAAGATGGTGGTCGAGGGTTTCCTCGAGGCATACCACGTGCTGGCGACCCATCCTGAGGGTTTGCGCACCGCGGGCGATGCGAACGCGCAGTACGACATCTTCGGAACCAACGTCACTCGGTTCGTGCACACGATCGGTTACCCGAGCCCGCACCTGCGCAAGCAACTGAGCGAAGCGGAACTGTTCGCAGCCCTCGGACACGATCCGAAGGATCTGCCGGACGGTGTCGGTGCGCGCGAGCGCCATGCGCAACTGACCCGCGAACGGCTCGGCCGACGCATGGGCGTGGACCTGAGCAACGTCAGCACCAGTCAGCTGCTCGATTCGATCGAATACCACCTGTTTCCGAACGCCTGTTTCTTTCCCGGCATCGGCATTCCGCTGGTGTATCGCTTCAGACCGCTCGACGTGGACCACACCCTCCACGAAATCCTGTTGCTGCAACCGGTGCCGGAACACGGACCGCGTCCGAAGCCTTCGCCGGTGATCAAACTCGGCATCGACGACTCGTACATGAGCGTGCCGGCGTTCGTGGCTACGGGTCTTGCCTACGTGCTCGACCAGGACACCGAGAATTTCAAACGCCAGCGCGCGGGCATCAAGGCGTCACGTAAGGCGGGCCAGACGCTCGGTAACTATCAGGAAGCTCGGATACGGCGTTTCCACATGACGTTGGACGACTATCTGCGACGCGCCACGGTAGCGTCGTTGGGCTAAGCTGGGCGGCCACTGAATACTTGGGGAGAGAATCATGGCGGGACGACTGGAAGGAAAAGTGGCGGCCATCACCGGCGCCGCGAGTGGCTTCGGTGCGGCTGCGGCGCGCCGTTTCGTTGCGGAAGGATGTCGCGTGGTGTTGGGCGACATACAGCTGGAACCCGTTGCTTCTCTCGCGAGGGAACTCGGTGCCGCGGCCGTGTGCCTCGAATGCAACGTAACGAAGGAGTCCGACATCGCCGCGCTCGTCGATCGTGCAGTCAGTGAGTTCGGCGCGCTAGACATCATGTTCAACAACGCAGGCATCGTCGGCGCAGTGGGTCCGATTGCGACGACCCCGGCGAACGAATGGGCCGCAACGCTCGACGTTCTTCTCAACGGCGTGTTCTACGGCATGAAACACGCGGCGCGCGTGATGCAGCCGCGCAAGCAGGGTTCGATCATCAGCATGGCCAGCACCGCCGGCATCATGGGCGGTCTCGGACCGCACGCGTATTGTGCGGCGAAACACGCGGTAATCGGGCTCACCAAGAACGTCGCGGCCGAGTTGTGCCGTTATGGCATTCGCGTCAATGCGATTGCACCAGCCGGTATGGCAACGGCGATGGTCGCCGGTTTGGCGGGTGACCCCACGGCGATCGAAGCGACCAAACGGATGCTGGCGAAGAGTTCTCCCTTGCTCGATCGCCCCGGCGTGGCCGAAGACGTGGCGAATGCCGCATTGTGGCTCGCGAGTGACGAGTCCGGTTACACGAACGGTCACACGTTGACCACCGATGCGGGCGCGACCACCGGGTCCACCGCCGCGGCACCGGCGTTCGACAAATATCGGCCGATGATTCGCGAAGCCGGCAAGAGCGGTATCTGACGACACATTTCAGGGAGACGTTCCGATGAGCGCGTTGCGAGGCACGGTGGTGCACGAAGCGGATTGCGAGCTTGAAGGATGGGACGACGCGATTCGCGGCACGATCGTGTGGCGAACGTTGCTGAGCGGCGATCGCACGCCGACTTCGCAACTGACGCTCGGCGTTACCGAAGTGGGCCGCGGACAGCCGTATCCGTTCATTCCGCATCGCCACGCTCAGGCCGAGATCTACTACGTTCTTTCGGGCGAAGGTGTGGTGAGCATCGACGGAATCGAACAGCCGCTGCGCGCGGGGTCCAGCGTGTTCATTCCCGGCAACATCTGGCACGGCGCGCGCAATACCGGCGACGACGTGCTGCGGTTGTTGTACGTGTTCGCAACCGATTCGTTCTCGGACGTCGAGTACGTATTTCAGAATTCGTAGCTCGGCAACCCGCAGACGCGCACGTCGAAGTAGATATACTCCGGCCCGATAAAAACGAGGGAGCGACAACATGTCGGCATTGACTGGGAAGATTGCAGTAGTAACGGGTGCGAGCCGCGGCGTCGGCAAAGGCATCGCTCTCGCGCTGGGCGCGCAGGGTTGCACCGTATACGTAACGGGCAGAACCACGGGCAACGGTGAGAGAACCATCGACACGACCGCCCGACAGGTAACGGAAGCCGGTGGCGTGGGACGCGCGGTCCGTTGCGATCACGGCGACGACGCCGACATCGGTCGCGCGTTCGCGCGCATCGGCAGCGAAGCTGGGCACATCGATTACCTGGTGAACAACGTCTACAAGATTCCCGACCCGCCGGCGTGGGGTGGCGGCTTCTGGGATCACCCGATTCAGGTGTGGGACGACCAGGTGGGCATCGGCCTGCGTGCGCACTACGTTGCGAGCTGGCACGCTGCGAAATTGCTGTTCGCAGCGGGACCGGGCGCGGCAATCCTCAACGTCTCGTCGCCTGGCGGCCAGAGCTATCACTTCTCGAGTTCGTATGGCGCCGGCAAAGCAGGCTTGGATCGTTTGACCGCCGACATGGCGATCGAACTGAAGCTGAAAGGCGTGGCTGCGGTAGTGCTGTATCCCGGTTCGGTATCGACCGAGTTCATTCAGGACGCGGCGAAAGTGCGCGCCATGGATCTTTCGAAGTCGCAAACGCCGCTGTTCGTCGGCCGTGCAGCGGTCGCGTTGCTGACCGCGCCCGATCTGATGCAGCGCAGCGGCACCATTCAGTGGGTGGAAGACCTTGCCGAAGAATTCGGCATCGTCGACGAGAACGGGCAACGCCCACCCGGTTACCCGCAACGCGTTCGCGCGCAGCGCTAATCGGCAACACAACCAGGACGACTAAGGGGAAAAACAATGGGACGTATGGACGGCAAGGTGGCGATCGTGACCGGCGGCGCCATGGGACTTGGCGAAGCCGACGCCACGTTGATGGCGCGCGAAGGCGCGCGCGTGATCGTAACGGACGTGAATCGCGAGCGCGGTGCGAGCGTTGCAGCGGCAATCGGCGGCGAGTATCGCTTTCACGACGTGGCGAACGAAGGCCAGTGGGTCGAATTGATCGCAGACGTCATGAAGAAATACGGCGCGCTGCATGTGCTGGTGAACAACGCCGGCATCGTGGAGCCGGGCAACATCGAAACGCAGACGTACGACGAATATCGCCGTCAGATGGACGTAAGCGCAGGCGGAACGTTCCTGGGTTGCAAGTACGCGGTGCCTGCCATGGCAAAGAGCGGCAGCGGTTCGATCATCAACATGGCATCGATTGCGTCGAAACGCGGCGTTCACAACGTTACCGCGTACTGCGCAGCGAAGGGTGCGGTTGAAGCGTTGACGCGCGCGGTGGCCGTGCATTGCCTCGTCGAAAAAAACAACGTTCGATGTAACTCGATTCACCCCGGCAGCATCGATACGCCGATGGTGCGCGGCATAGGACCGAAGTTGGTTGCCGCGGGTCTGGTGGGACGGCAGGCGCCCAACTCGCCGCCGCCCGTGCAACAACGTCTCGGTGAACCGCTCGACATCGCGAATCTGGTGTTGTTCCTGGCATCCGATGAATCGAAATTCATCAGCGGACAGGAGTTCGTTCCGGATGGCGGCATTTCCGCCGTGATGGCGCCGTTCCCGAGCTAACGACGCAAACGAGGTGCAGGCATGAAATTCGGTTTGGCATTTGCGAGCAGCGTCGGCATCGAAGGCGACGCGGCGTTGGAGATCTGTCGGCGCGCTGAAGCCGTCGGCTTCGAGTCGGTGTGGGGCGGCGAACACGTGATTCTTCCGGACACGATCGGTTCGCGATACCCATATACCGCGGACGGCAAGATTCCGGCCGAACCGGACACGCCGATTCCCGATCCGTTGATATGGCTCGCGTTCGTCGCGGCCGCCGCACCCACGCTGCGCCTCGGCACGTGCATTCTGATCGTGCCGCAACGCAATCCCGTGGTGCTCGCGAAGGAACTCGCCACGCTCGATCGCCTGTCGGGTGGGCGTGTTGAGCTCGGTCTCGGCATCGGTTGGATGAAGGAAGAGTTCAAAGCGCTTGGTGTTCCATGGGATCGTCGCGGCGCGCGCAATGACGAGTACATCGCCGCAATGCGTGCGCTATGGGCCGGCCCGCACGCAGAGTTCCACGGCGAGTTCGTCGACTTCCCGCCGGTTACCTGCAGCCCGCGTCCGGTGCAACGTTCCATCCCCGTGCTCGTCGGCGGCGACACCGACGCCGCGATCGATCGTGCAGTGCGGCTGGCCGACGGTTACTTCCCCGGCGAAGGCGATGCGGAGCGACTCGGCGGACTCATCAAGCGACTACGCGCTGCAGCAGAGCGTGCGGACCGCGATCCTGCGAGCATCGAGATCAACGCCATGTTCGGTGCACAGATGGCCGATCCCGTGGCCGGGGCGCAGCAGCTGGCAGCGCTGGGCGTGGGTCGCGCGATGATTCCCGCGTTCTTCTTCGCCGGTCCCGGCGGATTGGACCGCCTCAGCGAGTTCGGCGAGCGCGTGGTATTGCCCTCACGCGCCTGACGACCGCCTTAGGACGCGCCCAGAGACAGCAGGTTGTCCACCGGGCGATACAGCTCTTCGAGATAAGCGACGTCCTGCGGAGCGAGTTCGATTTCGGTGGCGGCCACCAGTTGATCGAGTTGCTCGATCTTCGACACGCCGACGACAGGCGAAGTGATGCCCGGCTTGCTCAATAGCCACGCCAGCGCGATCTGCGCCGGCCGTTTTTCGTACTTCTCGGCAATCTCGACTACCCGGTCCGCGATGTCGAACACCGCGTCGCCGCGATAGAGGCTTTGCGTGCGCACGCGGTCCGCGCCTTTCGAACGCGCCGTAGATCCTTCCGCGAAGCCACCCTTATAGGCGCCGGTGAGGATCCCCCGTGCGAGCGGCGACCACGGCATCAAGGCAACTCCCGACTTCACGCAGTACGGGTTCATTTCGCGCTCTTCCTCGCGATAGACGAGGTTGTAGTGGTTCTGCATCGATACGAACTGAGTCCAGCCGTGCAGGCGCGCGGTCATCTGCAATTCGGCGAACTGCCACGCGAACATCGACGAGCCGCCGAGATACAGCACCTTCCCTGCTTTCACGACATCGTGCAGTGCCTCCATCGATTCTTCGATGGGCACTTCAATGTGGCCCGGTACGCCGTGCGGGTGGCGATGGATCACGAGGTGGTCGATGTAGTCGAGCCCAAGCCGGCGGAGGCACGCGTCCACACCTTCGATCACGTGTTTGCGCGACAGTCCGGCCTGGTTGGCGCCGCGCCCCATCGGCATGGAAATCTTGGTCGCAAGCACGTATTCGTCGCGACGCAGCAACTCGCGCAGCAGCGCGCCGACGACCTGCTCGCTGGCGCCGATGCCATACACGTCGGCGCAGTCGAAGTAGAACAGGCCGCGTTCGATCGCCGCTTTGAAGATCGGGCGGGCGTCGTCGATGCCAAGCGTCCAGTCGCCCTGATGTCCCCTTCCCGGTTCGCCAAAATTCATCGTGCCCAGGCAGAGACGCGAAACACGCAGCCCGCTGTTTCTGCCGAGTTGAACTGTCTTGAGCATGTATCTGATTCCCCTAGGTTCTGGTGGCGTCGCTACGCGGTGATGCCGAGCCAACCGCGCGCATTGTCGGCGAAGAACCCGGCCGCGGTCGATTCGTTCGCGTCCGCCAACGACTTCGCGAAGCGGCCGAGCGGATCGCGGCCACCTTCGGCGTGCGGATAGTCGGATGAAAAGAGATAGAGATTCGGATCGGAGATGCGACATAGCAGGCCGACGTCTTCGAACGGGTACGGCGTGAATCGCAACTGATCGGACGCCTGTTGTGACGGTTTGCGTTTCATCTCGCGCAATTCGGGCTCCGATTTGCTCCAGATGTCCGCCGCGTGATCGAGGCGACGCAGCATGTCGGGCACCCAACCGGCGCCCATCTCGATGGCGCCGCCGCGTAGCGTCGGATGACGTTCGAGCACACCGTCGAGCATCAGCACGGACAGAAATCGTTCGGCCGGCTGATAGACCACCATCAGATCTTTCGAATTGATGACCTCGGCCACCGGCATACGAATCGGCGGCGCACGCCCGTTGTTGCGCCACGCTTCGTCGATCTGCAGCGGCCCGCTGCCTACGTGCAGAACGAATGGAATCTGCCGCTCAGCGAGTCGCGCCCAGAAAGGGTCGTAACGATTGTGACCCGGTGACACGCCGTCCGGTGCGCGCGCCGGAATCCAGACGGGTCCCAAACCGAGTTCGAGCGCGAAATCCAGTTCCGCGATCGAACGTTGCGGGTCATCGAGATCGCACAGCGCTACGCCGCGCAGGCGTTTGTCGTTTGCGCAGAATCCCGCCATAGCGCGGTTGTGCGCGCGGTAGGCCGCGTAACGCAATGATCGGTCGGCGATTCCGAACAACGGCGCGCACAAGGAAGAAAACACGACTTGATGCTCGAATCCCAGCATGTCCAGCGCCTCTGTGCGCTCGTTGGGATCGATTGCGCCGAGCGCTTCGTGCCACTTCGGACCTTTGCGTACGAGATCGTCGCCGAGCGCGAGGAGCGCGGCGCGGGCCTCCTTTGATCGTTCGTAGGCTTTGGTCTGGAAACCGCTCGAACCGCCGGCGATCGTCGGCAGGTCGGCTCGAATGGCTGCTGGTGCGTAGTCAGTAAGGAAGCCGGGCCATTCCATGAGATGGCTGTCGGCATCGATGACGCGACGATTTTTGACGTATGTCATCGAACGCTTCCAGCGGCTGGGACGAGGCAAAGTATGCGCGTACGCGCCGAACGCTGGTGAAATTTCCACGGAGCGGACAGCAGAACGCCGCTCGAAAGCGGCGTTCTGTGTCGACCATTTGGAGCGGGAAACGAGACTCGAACTCGCGACCCTAACCTTGGCAAGGTTATGCTCTACCAACTGAGCTATTCCCGCTTGAGACGTGAGTCCGGACATCGTTGCCATCTCGATGCCCTCTCCCGATTGCGCGTTTCCGCGTACTTCCGAGAGAACCTCACAGGAGGCGCATGTTACTCGGGAGGTACTCGGAAATCGCAAGAATCGGCGCGAAAGTGGCGTCCCCTAGGGGAGTCGAACCCCTGTCGCCGGGATGAAAACCCGGTGTCCTAGGCCTCTAGACGAAGGGGACGAAGACGAAGCGGCGCATTCTAAGAACCACCCCCGGCAACGTCAAGCCGAGTTATGGTTTCGCGGAGGACTGTTCGATCAACAAGCGGCCGACCCAGTCCCGCGCGAAATACTGCGCGCTGCGGCCATTGCGCGCCGCCCGCGCCAGCGCCCACTGCAACGCTTCGCGGCGGGCCGAATCCGTTAGCGTCGCAGCCACGCCATATCGCGCACCGATGCGCTTCAACCAATGTTCGACCACATCGAGATACGCGTCCTGCTTGAACGGCTGGAACGACAGCCACAAGCCGAAGCGATCCGACAACGACACCTTCTCCTCGACCGCCTCGCTCTCGTGCAGTTCGCCGCCCTGATGGCTCGCCGCGAGGTTGTCTGCCATGTGCTCCGGGATCAGGTGCCGGCGGTTCGACGTCGCGTAGATGAGAACGTTGTCCGAGGATCGGAACACCGAACCTTCGAGCACGCTCTTCAGTTCCTTATACGAAGCGTCGTCTGCCGCGAACGACAGGTCGTCGCACACCAGGATGAAGCGATACGGCGCGTCGCGCACCAGCGCGACGATCCGCGGCAGCGAACCCAGGGAACGCTTGTCCATCTCGATCAAGCGAAGCCCGTGCGACTCGTAACGATTCAAAAGACCGTGGATCAGCGACGATTTGCCGGTGCCGCGTGCACCCCACAGCAGTACGTTGTTCGCCGGAAACCCTTTAACGAATTGCGCCGTATTCGCTTCGATGCGTTGTTTCTGGCGATCGATGTACATCAGGTCATCGAGGTCGATCGGATCGAGATCGGTATGCGCCCGCAGTTCGCCTCCCAGCGCGCGTGAGATGCCACACCGCCGCCTTCGTCTTTGCCCAATCCGGCGTGCCGATTTGCGGAAGCACGGCATCGAGACGCGTCAGAACGCGGCCGGCCAATCCGATCAGATTCATCGAGAGGTTGTGTCATCAGCGATGGCGCTCGTTGGGAACGCGCGCATTGTACCCACGCAAGCGCACGCTTCGTGATGAGCACGCGCGTCATTTCAGGCTAAAATCCGCGGCTGCTTTCAGCGGGTATTTCCCATGGGCGATCCAGTCGGTAAAGAGCGCCGTAAAAGCGGTGACCGTCGCAGAGATGGGGAAGACCGGCGCAATGCGGAACGCGTTGCCGACGACATGGTGCCGCGCCGCGATCCCGAACGACCGGGCCGACGCAAGACCGACACGCCGTCAATCCCGGAAGATCACTGACGCTTGCGAAGCGGTACCACGTTGCTGCGCTGGCGCACGTAGATGCGTCGTTCGCGTCCGGGCCCGTCGATGCCGATGGAACCATTATCGAACAACCGCAGATCGTACGTGCGGGTGCCGTTCTCCGATTCCAGCTCGATCGCATTGCCCAACAAACGCCAACTACCGCGTTCAGTCGCGCGACCCGAGCGCTCGATGAAACGACCCGACGTGGGGTCGCCGGCGAACTCGAGCACCCATGGGCCATTCGGCGCATCCGACTGCCACACGCCCAGCAACGCGAGCTTGGAGATCCAGCGCTCGCGCGCGGCGCGCGTGCGTTTGACCCACATAAATGCGGCATAGCCGACGATGCGAGGAGCACGAGGGAGGCCATGATTCGCATGCTGCCGCCGCCGTCGCGTCGGCGCAAGCGTCTCTCACAAATCACTGACCAGACGAATTCCTAGACGACTTCGCGCTCGATGCCCGAGATCGTCGCATCGACCGTTTCGATGATGCGCTGTTCGATTTCGGTCAAGCGTCTGATCGATCAGCCTGCCGGTCAACGCCACGGCGACGAACGTCCACTCGGCTCGGTCGTGCATGTCCTGGAAGTTGCTTTCGCACACCGCCACATTGACCTGCTTGCCGAACCGTTCGCGCAGACCGCCGAGCCGCTGCCGCTTTTCCTTCAGCGAGCGGCACCCGGCCAAGCAAAACGACACCCGCAACACGCCGATCTGCATGCGCTACAACCTTCACTCAGTCATGGGCTTTCAGTCGGATCGAGGAACTCGGACCGCGTCATCGAATAGAAGACGGTGTCCAGGCCATGAAATTCGCGGCGGCAATCGAACGTCATGCCGAGCTTCTGCAGGACGCGCACCGACTGCTGGTTCGGCGTGTCGGTCGCCGCGATCACCCGGTCGAAGTCGCACGACTCGAATCCGAAGCGCAGCACTTCGTTCGCTGCTTCCGCGACGAGTCCTTCGCCCCAGTAGCGTTGGGTGAATCCCGTACATCAATTCGATCTGACCCTCGGCATCTTCGGCGCGGCGGTGTCCGCAGAAACCGATCAGGTCGCCGTGACTGGTCCTGCATTTCGAGCGCGAAGAATCCGAAACCGTCGGATTCGAACGTAGCAAGGCTTTGCGCAACGATATCTTCGACGGTTGCGCGGGGAATGATGCGGTCGTCCCACAGATATCGGCGTACATCGGGGTCGGTCCATAACGCGTGCAACGCGTCGACATCGTCGGACGAGATGGGTCGCAGTCGCATGCGGCCGGTGTTCAGCACAACGCTCGTCCTCTCGTTTGGAACTGTCCACATCGACCACAGTGTGCCACCTGTCGATTCGTCGGACCACATTCGTGCGACAGCCGGCAACGGCCTCGACACACCTCCTCCCTTCGCTTCGAGTTTGCCATAGCCCGATACATAAGCGAACATCCGGTCTGATCCCCGACGAGACTATCAAGATGCGCTTCAGCTTCTGGCCCAATCCTTCGCAATCGTTCGAGCGACGTCATCGCGCTTGTCGCGCCATGTCGAGACGCACCGGCTGGGACGGCGTCTGGTACGCCGACCACTTCATGCCCAACGCACCCGACACGAGCACGCCATGGCCGGAAGCATGGATGACGCTTGCCGCGATCGGCGCGCTGGTGCCGCGCGTCCGCATCGGCACGCTCGTCGCGGGCAACACCTACCGCCATCCGGCCGTGCTCGCGAAGATGGCAGCGACGCTCGATCACATCACCGGCGGTCGCGTGGTGCTCGGCCTCGGCTGCCGGCTGGCAGGAGAACGAGCACCAACAATACGGCATTCCGTTCTACACGATCGGCGAACGACTCGCCCGGCTCGACGAGGCGTGTCAGGTCATCAAGCGTCTGTACCGCGAACAGAAGTCCAATTTCGCCGGCAAGTACTACCAGCTCGACGATGCATCGCTCGAACCGAAGCCGGTGCAGAAAACGCTGCCGCTGCTGATCGGCGGCGGCGGCGAAAAGGTCACGCTGCGGATCACCGCGCAATACGCCGACGAATGGAACGTGTGGGGCACGCGTCGACACGCTGAAATCGAAGATGGCGATCCTCGACGGGCACTGCAGAAAGTTCGGCCGCGACCCGAAGTCGCATCCAGCGCAGCGCAGTCGCGCTGCTCTTCATGAGCGACGACCAGGCCTACGTGAAGAAGATGCGCGACGCGAAAATTCCGCAGGCCGCCATCATCGGCACGCGTCGACGAAATTCGCGACGATCGTCGCGCAGTACAAAGCGATCGGCGTGGACGAACTGATCGTGCCCGACTTCACGCTCGGCCCAACGCCGCAGAAGATCGCGACGCTCGACCGGTTCATCAACGAAGTCGCCGCGAGCGATGACGCAAGCCGCGCCCGCACCGGCCGTTCCGGCGGCCACGATCCTGCTGCTGCGCGGCGACCACTCGGCGCTCGAAGTGTTCATGGTGGTGCGCCACCACCAGATCGACTTCGCGTCGGGTGCGTTGGTGTTCCCCGGCGGCAAGGTCGATCCGCAGGACAAGACGCGGCGCTGGCGGCACTGCTGCGACGGCGCCTCCGCCGATGCAGCGATGCGCGCGATCCAGATCGCTGCCATCCGCGAGGCCTACGAAGAGTGCGGCGTGCTGCTTGCCGCGCGGCCGCGGGCGAACCCGTCTCATCGCCGGCAGCCCGGCTGGCCGAAGCTCGAGCCGTTCCGCGCACCAGATCAACAACGGTGACAGTCACGTTCACGGAATTTCTCGGCAACAGAACGTGCGCCTCGCGTGCGATCAACTCGTGCCGTTCGCGCATTGGATTACGCCGGAGATGATGCCGAAGCGATTCGACACCCATTTCTTCATCGCCGACGCGCCGTCGGATCAGGTCGCGCTGCACGACGGCCACGAGTCGGTCGATTCGGTCTGGATCACGCCGAAGCCGACGCACTGGCCGGAGCGGCATCGCGGCAAATACACGGTGATCTTCCCGACGCTGCGGCAGGTGGAGAAGCTCGGCCATGACAGGTCGCCGGCGGATGCGATCGCGCGCGCCAAACGCAGCCGGATCGTTACCGTCACGCCGTGGACCGAACAGCGACCCGACGGTCGTACCTGTGCATATCCGACCGAAGCCGGCTACGACGTGTCGGAAGAAAAGATGCCGGCGCGCGCGGCGCAGTGAAGGTCTGTCGCGGCAAGTCAGTGCGGCAGATCGCCGAGCGTGAACAACAACCGCCGCTCGTGATCAGCATCGCTTCGTAGAACTCGCGGATTTCGGCGCGCCGCGCCGGGTCGTGTCCCGGCAGCAAGGCTTTCGTCGCAGTCGAGCCTGGCGAGCTCGCGCATCACGTGATTGCGCAGCGATCGCGCATGATAGATCTCGAGCAGATCGACCATCTGCTGTCCGTGCCGTGACATCGCCATGCGGTATCTCCTGACTTCAAAGATAACCATAGTCGGCGGCCGCGGCCACGGCCATGCGGCGATCGTCCTTGCGCCCCCTCGGCTTTCAAATTAGGGTTCCAGGTCACACAAATCCGTAGAGAAAACGCATGGCCAGCCAACCCAAGGACGCTGTCAAACAGGACGTCCTGTACGAAGTTGCAGATCACGTCGCGACGCTGACGATCAACCGCCCGGAAGTGCAGAACACGATCTCCGGACCGATGCTCGACGCAGTGACGAAGCACCTGCTCGCCGCCAACGAAGATCGCGACGTGCGCGCGATCGTCATCACCGGCAACGGGCCGGTTCTTCTGCGCGGGGCTCGATCTGCGCGGCGGCGACATCGGCGGCGGGCTGTCGAACAGCGCTGGCCCCGCGAATCTCGACCTGCGCAACACGCCGCCCACCGTGCTGCATGCCGTCGACAAACCGACGATCTGCGCGTTGAACGGATCCGCCGCCGGCTACGGCATGGACCTCGCGCTCGGCTGCGACATCCGGATCATGGCCGACAACGCCAAACTCGCGGCCGCATTCACCGCGCGCGGCGTGCTGCCGGAATCGGGCGGCACGTGGATCCTGCCGCGGCTGCTCGGCTGGTCGAAAGCCGCAGAACTGATCTTCACGGGCCGTACGTTGACGGCCGCTGAAAGTCTGGAGATGGGTCTCGTATCCAGCGTCGTTCCGCAGCGGAAGTCGCGGGCGCGGCCGCGAAAACTCGCCGGCGAAATCGCCGCGCAACGCGCCGCTCGCCGTGCAGGCGTCGAAGCGCATGATGCGGATGGGCATGAACGAGACGTTCAACGACCACGTGCATCACGTGTTCCTGCAGCTGCTGCCGCTGTTCCGGTCCGCGGACTTCAAGGAAGGCATGGCGTCGTTCCTCGAGAAACGTCCGCCGAACTTCACGGGCAAGTAATGTCCGGCCAGGCTGGCAAGCGCGACTCAATGCGCTCGCTGGGGAATATCGAAGTACCCGGCGCCAGCCTTGCGATCTGGCACAAAGGTCGGCTGGCGACTTGTGCCACCGGCGTGGTCAATCTCAACACGGCGGTCGCGACCACGCCGGACGCGATCTTCCAGATCGGCTCGATCACCAAGCTGCTGACGGCAACGTTGGTCATGCAGCTTGTCGAGGAAGGACGGCTACGCCTCGACGATCCCGTTAGACGCCACCTTCCCGAATTCTCGTTGCAGTCGATCGACGTGGCGCGCGCCGATCACGATTCGACAGTTGCTGACTCACACCAGCGGCATCGACGGCGACTTCTTCGAAAACACCGGCCTCGGCGAAGACAAACTGGCGCGTTATGTCGACGCATGCCGCGTGTTGCCGCACTGCACCCTCCCGGCGAACTGTTCTCGTACTGCAACGTCGGGTTCAACCTGCTCGGCCGCATCATCGAACTGCACCGCGGGACGACCTGGGAAACGTCGCTCGGTCGCAATCTGATCGGTCGCCTCGGAGAGAACTAGTTCGTGCGTTATCCACACGACACGCCGAAATACCGCACCGCGATCGGTCATGTTCGCGCGAAGCCAACGGACGCATTGTCGATGGCGCCGGCACGCGTACCTGCCGCTGTCGAGCGCTCCGGCCGGTTCGGTCGTCTATGCATCCGCAACGGATCTGTTCTGTTCGCACGAACCTCTCGAGGGCGGCATTTCGCCCGCCGGGGAGCAGGTGCTGTCGCGAAGCACCATCGAGCAGATGGTGACGCCGCAGGTTCGTTTGCCGTCCGGGAGCCTCGCCGACGCATTCGGCCTTGCCTTCATGCTGTTCGACTGGGGTCAGACGCGCGTGATCGGCCACGATGGCGCAACGACCGGCCAGAACGCCTACCTGCGGATCGTGCCGGGACACGACACCGCGGTTGCGCTGCTGACGAACGGCGGCTTTCCCGCGGAACTGTTCTACGCGCTGTTCGTGAGATATTCACGAATTGCTCGGCATCCGGCCGACACCGCGCCCCAGTGCTGCCGTTCGGCCCGCGGTTTCGCTCGAACCCTACTGCGGCGTGTTCGAAAAGCTGTCCCAGCGCATCACGGTGCGAGCCGAACACGATCAGCTGGTCGCGACGGTCGAGGGCAACCGTTATCCGGCGCCACCGCTGAGTTATCGCCTGCGATCGGCGGCGCGGATACGTTCGTCGGCGGACTTGAGCGGTCGCCGACGCCGGCAGTATTCCACTATCTGACGACGGCGTCGGGTACCCAGATGCTGATGACCGGCGGACGCGTACATCCACGGCGCGCGGTCGGCCGGATGACCCAACGACCCTGTTGAAGGCTCAGCCGAAGCCGATTTCCGCGACGTCGCTCGGAATCAGCGGATAGCGGATGCCGGCCCACTTCTGCACTACCCGTACGACCTGACACGAGTAACCGTATTCGTTGTCGTACCACGCATACACGACCATCCGGTTGTCCTTCACGATGGTCGCGAGGCCGTCGACGATGCACGCGTGCCGGTTGCCGACGAAGTCGGACGACACCACTTCGGGCGAGTTGATGAAGTCGATCTGACGCTGCAACGGCGAATACAACGATGCATCGCGCAGATATCCGTTCACTTCTTCCAACGTCGTGTTGCGCGACAACGTGAGATTCAGAATCGCAAGCGACACGTCGGGCGTCGGCACACGAATCGCATTGCCCGTCAGTTTGTCTTCGAGGCGACGGCAGCAGATCGGTGATCGCGGACGACGCACCGGTTTCGGTGATCACGAGGTTCAACGCCGCACTGCGACCACGGCGGCTCTTTTCGTGATAGTTGTCGGTGAGGTTCTGGTCGGGCGTATACGAGTGAACGGTTTCGATGTGGCCGCTCTCGATTCCGAACTCGTCGTCGATCGCCTTCAGGATCGGCACGATGGCGTTCGTCGTGCACGACGCCGCGGCGAGAATGCGGTCGTCCTTCGACAGGCCGTTGGAGTTGATACCGGCCACGATGTTCTTGATGCCGCCTTTGCCGGGCGCAGTGACGATCACGCGCGCCGCACCCTTCGCCTTCAGGTGCTCGCTCAGCCCTTTCTCGTCGCGCCACGCGCCGGTGTTGTCGATGACGATCGCATCGGTAATGCCGTAGCTTTTCGTAGTCGACTTCGGCCGGGCTGTTCGCATAGATCATGTGAATGACGTTGCCGTTCGCGATGATGCAGTTCTGTTCGATGATCGACGCGGATCGTGCCCTTGAACGACCCGTGCACCGAGTCGCGCCGCAATAGGCTGGCGCGTTTGACCAGGTCTTCTTTCGCTGGCCTTGCGCACGACGATCGCGCGCAAGCGAAGTTGTTGGCCGCCGCCGGTCTTTTCGATCAGTAGTCGGGCAAGCAACCGACCGATGCGGCCGAAACCGTACAGCACGACGTCCTGCGGTTTTTCGAGCGGCGGCACGTGCCGGCCGATCACCTCTGCGCATTGCTGTTTGACGAAATCCATCGCCGTGATGCCGTTGCCGGCGCTCTCTTCCATGTACTTCAGCGCCAGTTTGCCGACATCGATGTGGCACGGTCCGAGGTCGAGCTCGGCCAGCGCTTTCATGATCGGATAGCTCTCGAACTCGGACAGCTCGTTGTTGGCGATCTGCCGCACGTAGCGGTGCGTCTTCATGATGTTGGTGACGCTTTCGCTGTACAACGCGCGACCGAAGCAATACGTCACGACGTTCTTGCGATACAGGTTGCCGATGATCGGGACCATCTCTTCGGCGAGCGCTTCGCGCTCTTTCCAGTCCGGGAAATAATCATCAAGACTAGGTAGTGCCACGTCCGATCCTCGTCGCGTTGGGCCTCAAGCGGGCGGGTATTATCGAAATTGAACCTCACGGGGCTGCAACAAAGGTAACGTGTCGGCAGTCCCGAGTGCGTGAAGAGTTGTAGTGCGTTGGTGATTTCGGTCGCCGAAACGCTGCGCTGCGCCTATCGGAAGCTCGCGTTGATCGGTTTCAGCGCGGCGTTGCCCGGGCACAGATCCGCCTCACCGAGCTGCGTTCAGCGGCGTGTCGACCGTCTCGAGAATCGCGTGGCAGTCCGACGCTTCCGAGTCGAGATACAGCAGGCCGGTGACGACCTCGCCTTCGTTCCTGTTTGCGCTGAACGTACGTAAGCGCGCGCGACGCGGTCGTGCGGATCGTAGTCGTCGCGAGCTTGCGCAGCCGCAACGTCGAACCATCGGGCATCGCGACGTCTTCACGCGCGCCGGGCGCATAGTCCGCGGTGATTTCTTCGTGCGGCGGAACGAAGTCGGCCGCAACGACGTCGCCGCGATGATCGCGCACGTAGTCGTAGCTCTTCGTCGAACCTTTGTGGTTGTTGAACGCGACACACGGCGAAATGACGTCGATGAACGCGAAGCCTTTGTGCAGAAGCGCCGCTTTGATCAGCGGTACCAGCTGGCCTTTGTCGCCGGAGAAGCTGCGACGCGACGAACGTTGCGCCGAGTTGCAGCGCGATGCTGACGAGATCGATCGGTTCGTACAGGTTCGGCGCGCCTTTCTTGCTGGTCGAACCTTTGTCGTTCGTCGCCGAGAATTGTCCCTTCGTTAGCCCGTACGTGCCGTTGTTGTCGACGATGTAGCACATGTTGATGCGGCGGCGGACGATGTGCGCGAACTGTCCCATGCCGATCGACGCGGTATCGCCGTCGCCGGAAATGCCGATGCAGTACAGATCCTTGTTCGCCAGGTTCGCGCCGGTCGCGACCGACGGCATCCGGCCGTGCACCGAGTTGAAGCCGTGCGATTTGCCGAGGAAGTACGTCGGCGTTTTCGACGAGCAACCGATGCCGGAGATCTTCGTGAACCGGTGCGGCGGAATCGACAACTCCGCGCATGCCTGCACGATGGCCGCGCTGACCGAATCGTGGCCGCATCCGGCGCAGAGCGTCGAAACCGAACCTTCGTAGTCGCGACGCGTCAGCCCGAGGTCGTTGACCTTCAGCTGCGGATGATGGACGCGTGGTTTGGTGACGAATGTCATCGCTTCACCTCCGAAATGCTGCGCGAGCTTGTTCGTCGCGAAATACTTGGCGATTTCACCGCGGATGAACTCGGCCGCAATCGACATTCCGCCGTAGTAGCAGACCGGTACCACTCGCGCCGGATCGACGTTGCCTTCGTTGACCAGAATCATCCGCATCTGCGCGTCGCGATTCTGTTCGACGATGAACACGAGTTCGTGATTCTCGATGAACTCGATCACCGCGTCTGTGAACGGCACCGCCCGGATCCGCAGCGAATCGAGATGAATGCCGTCGGTCGCGAGCAGGTCCAGCGATTCCTGCATCGGAACCTGCGTGGTGCCGTAATACAGAATGCCGTACGGACGCCGCGGCGAGCTCTCGTGGATCTCCGGTTTGGGCACCAGCGTCTTCGCTGTTTCCCATTTCACCAGCAGCCGATCCATGTTCTCGGTGTAAATGTCCGGGTCTTCGGTGTAGCGAGCGTATTCGTCGCGCGACGTACCGCGCGTGAAGAATCCGCCTTTCGACGGGTGCGCACCGGGATACGTGCGGTAACCGATACCGTCGCCATCTACATCCACATAGCGACCGAACTTCTCGATGCGATCGAGATCGTCAGCGTGATACACCTTGCCGCGGTCGTATTTGCGGGCGTCGTCCCACACGAGCGGATCCGACATCACTTCGTTCATGCCGAGTTCGAGGTCGGACATGATGATGACCGGCGTCTGCAACCGGTCGGCGATGTCGAGCGCGTCCGCCGAGAAGTCGAAGCACTCCTTCGGCGACGACGGAATCAACACCACATGTTTGGTATCGCCGTGCGACGCATACACCGCCGACATCAGGTCGGCCTGCTGCGTGCGCGTCGGCATACCGGTGGACGGACCGGCGCGCTGCACGTCGATGAGCACGGCAGGAATTTCGGCGAAATACGCGAGCCCGAGGAATTCGCCCATCAGCGACAGACCCGGACCGCTCGTTGCGGTAAACGCGCGCGCGCCGTTCCATGCTGCGCCGATCACCATGCCGATGGCGGCGAGTTCGTCTTCCGCCTGCATGATCGCGAACTTCTTCTTGCCGGTTTCTTTCTCGATGCGGAAACGGTTCGCGTAACGTTCGAACGATTCGGCAACAGACGTCGACGGCGTGATCGGATACCAGGCACACACAGTGGCACCGCCATACACCGCACCCAAGGCCGAGGCGGTATTGCCTTCGATCATGATCTTGTCGCCAACGACATTACTACGGCGCAGCTGGATCGGTAGAGGGTTGTCGAGATAATCAAGCGCATAGTTGCGACCGATTTCGAGCGCATGCACGTTCGGTTTGATCAGCGCGTCTTTGCCTTTGTACTGCTCCGACACCATGCCGGTGAGTACGTCCCAGTCGATGTTGATCAGCGCCGACAGCGCACCCACGTAGACGATGTTCTTGAACAGCTGCCGCTGTTTCGGATCCTGGAATTCGGACAGCAGCAGCGTCGAGATCGGCACGCCGATGTCGACGACGTCGCTGCGCGCGAGTTCACGCGGGCGCGGTCGCGAACTGTCGTAAAGGAGATATCCGCCCGGCACCATGCTGGCGACATCTTCCGCATACGTCTCGGCATTCATCGCCACCATGATATCGACGCCGTCGCGGCGGCCGAGATAACCGGCTTCGCTGACGCGAACTTCGAACCACGTCGGCAAGCCCTGAATGTTCGACGGGAAGATGTTGCGCGTGCCTACCGGAATGCCCATTCGGAACACGGCTTTCGCGAACATGCCGTTTGCGCTCGCCGAACCCGAGCCGTTGACGTTGGCGAACTTGATGACGAAATCGTTGTGTCGCGTCATGAAGCGTATGACCCCAGCTGCGGCAGGTGGAGAACGGATTTCTGCATGTCCCACGCATTCGTTGGGCAACGCTCGGCACACAAGCCGCAGTGAAGGCACAGATCCTCGTCCTTCACCATTACGCGGCCGGTACGCAGTTCAGCGGAAACGTACAGGTCCTGCTCTTTGTTCAGCGCAGGCGCCGTCAGGTTCAACCGCAGTTCGGGCTCTTCTTCGTTCGGCGTGAACGTGATGCAGTCCATCGGGCAGATGTCGACGCACGCGTCACACTCGATGCACAACTTGTCGGTGAACACCGTCTGCACATCGCAATTCAGACAGCGTTGAGTCTCCTGCGCGGCGAGTTTGCGATCGAAGCCGAGTTCGACTTCCATCTTGATGTTCTTTAACGACTTGCGCGGATCGACGTGCGGCACAAGGTGGCGTTTCGATGCGTCGTGCTCGCTGTCGTAGCTCCACTCGTGCATACCCATCTTCTGGCTGACGAGGTTCACGCCTTCGGGCGGGCGATCCTTCTTGAGATCGAGACCCTGACAGAAGAGGTGAATCGAGATCGCGGCTTTGTGCGCGTGTGCGGACGCCCAGATGATGTTCTCGGGACCGAATGCCGAGTCGCCGCCGAAGAACACCTTTGGATGGGTCGACTGTAACGTGTCGCGATCGAGCACCGGACATTCCCAGCGGTCGAATTCGATGCCGATATCGCGCTCGATCCAAGGGCAGTGGTTCTCCTGACCGATCGCCATCAGCACGTGATCGGCTTCCATGAAGATGTCGGGCTCGCCGGTCGGCACCGTCTTCTGTTTGCCGGATTCGTCGGTGATCTGCTTGACGCGCTGGAAAATCACGCCTTTGAGCTTGCCGTTCTCGTGTACGAACTCGACCGGCGGCCGGTTGTTGACGATCGGAATGCCTTCCGACATCGCGTCTTCTTTTTCCCACTCAGACGCTTTCATCACGTCGAAACCGGAACGAACCACCACGGTGACCTGATCTGCACCGAGACGACGCGCGGTGCGGCAACAGTCCATCGCCGTGTTGCCGCCGCCCATGACGATCACTTTGCCTTTGATCGAGGTCGTGTGGCCGAACGCAACGCTGCCGAGCCATTCGATACCGATCGAAATATGCGCGCTGCGATTCCTTGCGCCCCTTCAGATCCGGCAGATCGCGGCCGCGCGGGGCACCGGTGCCGACGAAGTAAGCATCGAAGCCCTCGTCGAGGATCGCCTTCATGCTGGTGACGTCGTGGCCGAAGTGACGCTCCACGCCCATGTTCAGAATCAGATCGACCTCTTCCTCCAACACTTCCATTGGGAGGCGGAACGCCGGGATCTGCGTGCGCATCATGCCGCCGCCGCCCGGGTCCTTTTCGAACATGTGTACTTCATAACCGAGCGGCAAGCAGATCGCGCGCGACCGCGAGCGAAGCGGGACCGGCGCCGAGCAGCGCGATGCGCTTGCCGTTCTTCTTCTTCGGCACGCGCGGCATGTACGCCGTTATGTCGCCTTTGTTGTCCGCGGCGACGCGTTTCAGTCGACAGATCGCGACCGGCTTCTCTTCGGTGCGCACGCGGCGACACGCTGGTTCGCACGGCCGATCACAGGTGCGCCCGAGGATTCCGGGGAACACGTTGGAATCCCAGTTCAGCATGTACGCTTCGGTGTACTTTTCCTGCGCGATCAGGCGGATGTACTCCGGTACCGGCGTGTGCGCCGGGCATGCCCACTGGCAATCGACGACTTTGTGGAAGTAGGAGGGATCGAAAATATTGGTGGGTTTCATACCGCCCTATAAAAGGATGCAGTGCCTCGAATCGGGGCGACGCACTCTAACGCGTCTGAATTAATGGATCTACTGCCGTCACGACTCAAAGGCCAAAGCGCCCGCGCGCGCAGGCCATGAAACAGCCCATGAAGTAGAATACCGCGCCCCCATCCAGCGCGAGCGCCGCATGGCAAATCCCGAAGCACCTCCACTGCCCGCACGAGCCGGCGATCGCATCGGCTGGAGCGGTCTCGTCGATGGCGCGGCGAGTCTGGCCATCGCACGCGCCGCACAACATCACGACGGTCTCGTGCTGGCGGTGGCAGCCAATCCCGCGGCTGCGTATCGGTTGTGCCGCGAACTCGAGTTCTTTTCGAGCGGCTCACTCGACGTCGTGACATTGCCGGACTGGGAGACACTCGCCTACGACGCATTCTCGCCGCATCAGGACATCGTCTCCGACCGCTTCGTACGCTGCATCGATCTGCCGACACTGCGCCGCGGTGTGCTCGTCGTGCCGATCCGGACGCTGCTGCAACGGTTGCCGCCGCCGGCGCTTCCTCGCCGCGACACAGCCTGGTGTTGTCGGTCGGCGCGCGCTTCGATTCTCACGGTTATCGCCGGCATCTCGAACAGGCGGGCTATCGATGCGTAGAAACCGTCTCGGAGCGCGGCGAGTTCGCGGTGCGCGGTTCGCTCGTCGACGTATTTCCGATGGGTGCACCCTGCCCCTATCGGATCGATCTGTTCGACGACGAAGTGGCGAGTCTGCGGACGTTCGACACCGATACGCAGCGCACCATCGAGCAGATCGAATCGGTGGAAATTCTGCCGGCCAAGGAATTTCCGCTGACGCCCGACGCAATCGCGCGGTTCCGCAATCGCTGGCACGAACAGTTCGACGTAGACGTGCGTCGCTGTCCGATCTATCAGGACGTCAGCCAGGGCATGGCGCCTTCGGGCATCGAGTACTACCTGCCGATGTTCCACGACACGCTCGCGACGGTGTTCGACTATCTGCCCGGCCAATTGCGTCGTCGTGCTGCCGAAGGCATTCGACGCTGTGGTCACGTCGTTCCAGACCGATCTGCGCACGCGTTACGAAAGTCTGCGCCACGACATCGAGCGGCCGATTCTGCCGCCCGATGCGATCTATCTGCGCACGGACGAATTGTTCCATCGCTCGGCTCGCTGCGGCAGGTCGTGATCGAGGGTCGCCATCACAGCGTCGAATTCGCCACCCATGAATTGCCCGACGTTTCGGTCAACCATCGCGCGCATCATCCCGGCGACCGGCTGGTCGCATTCGTGAAGGCGTCGACCGGTGCCGGTGCTGTTCTGCGCCGAATCCGCGGGCCGGCGCGAAGTGTTCGGCGAGTTTCTCGCCGCGCCGGATTGCACCCGAGCGAAGTCGGCGGATTTCGCGCATTTCGCGAAAGCGACAGCGCAAGTCGGCCTGGCCGTCGCGCCCGATCGAATGCGCGGCGCTCACCGACGAATTTGCGCTGATCACGGAAACGCAGGTATTCGGCGCGCGCGCCGACGTCGAGGTCCGCCGCGACGTACGGTCGGTCGACCCGGATCAGATCATCCGCAATCTGACCGAATTGCACATCGGCGCCCGGTCGTGCACATCGAGCACGGCGTCGGGCCGCTATCTGGGTCTGCGCACGCTCGAGATCGACGGCGCCGTTTCCGAGTTCCTGACGATCGAATACGCCGACGAAGCGAAACTGTATGTGCCCGTAACGGCGCTGCACCTGATCTCGCGCTATGGCGGCGCCGACGAGGCGCAGCGCCCCGTTGCACCGGCTCGGCTCCGATCAGTGGGATAAGGCAAAGCGCCGCGCTGCCGAAAAGATCCACGACGTTGCCGCAGAACTGCTGAACATCTACGCGCACCGCGAGGCGCGCGTCGGTCAGGCACTCGTCGCGCCGGACGCGGAGTACCAGCGTTTCGCCGACCAGTTTCCGTTCGATGTCACACCCGACCAGCGGCGCGCGATCGACGAAGTCATCGCCGATCTGACGAGCCCGAAGTCCATGGATCGGCTGATCTGCGGCGACGTCGGTTTCGGAAAAACCGAAGTGGCGATGCGCGCCGCATTCATCGCGGTGCAGAACCAGAAGCAGGTCGGCGATTCTGGTGCCGACGACCCTGCTCGCGCAGCAGCACCACGAGAGTTTCAGAGACCGGTTCGCGGATTGGCCGGTGCAGATCGAAGCGATCTCGCGTTTGCGCACCGAAGGTGAAATCGAAGCGGTGCGCCAACGACTGAGCGCGGGCGCAATCGACATCGTCATCGGCACGCACAAGCTGTTCAACACGGCGTTTTCGTTCAAGGAACTCGGCCTCGTGATCATCGACGAAGAACATCGCTTCGGCGTGCGCCAGAAGGAGCGGTTGCGCACGTTGCGCGCCGAGGTCGACGTTCTGACGCTCACCGCCACACCGATTCCGCGCACGCTGAACCTTGCAATGGGCGGCATACGCGACATGTCGATCATCGCCACTCCGCCGGCGCGACGCCTGTCCGTGAAGACGTTCGTCGTTCAGCGGCGCAAACATCTGATCCGCGAAGCCATCACCCGCGAGCTTGCGCGCGGCGGCCAGGTTTTCTACCTCCACAACGAAGTGCGCACGATCGAACAGACCGCCGCCGAAATCGCCGAGCTGGTGCCGGAAGCCCGCATTGGCGTCGGCCACGGCCAGATGCCGAAGCGCCGGCTCGAAGTGGTGATGGGCGACTTCTATCACCGCCGCAGCAATGTGCTGGTGTGCACCACCATCATCGAAACCGGCATCGACATTCCGAATGCGAACACCATGATCATGGAGCGCGCCGACAAGTTCGGTCTGGCGCAAATGCACCAGCTGCGCGGCCGCGTCGGCCGATCGCATCGTCAGGCCTATGCCTATCTGTTGATTCCGCATCCGAAGGCGCTGACGGAAGATGCGCGCAAACGCCTCGAAGCAATCGAAGCGGCCGGAGAGCTCGGTGTCGGTTTCACGCTTGCAACCCACGATCTGGAGATTCGCGGCGCGGGAGAACTGTTGGGCGATGAACAGTCCGGGCAGATCGAATCCATCGGCTTTTCGCTGTACATGGACATGCTCGACCGCGCAGTGCGCGCAATTCGCGCAGGAAAAACACCGGACCTCGATGCCGATCTGACGCCGCACCAGGAAGTTAACCTGCGCGTGCCGGCCCTGATTCCGGAGGACTACCTGCCCGACGTTCACTCGCGGCTCATTCTCTACAAGCGCATCAGCAGCGCTGAAAGCCGCGACGCGCTGGACGAACTGCGCGCGGAGATCATCGACCGCTTCGGTACGTTGCCGGTTGCGACGAAGACGCTGTTCAGGATCACCGAACTGCGCTTGACCGCGGCGTCTCTCGGCATCGCGCGAATCGACTTCGGCCCGACCGGCGGCCGGATCGAATTCGCCGCCGATACGCGCGTCGATCCGTTTGCGCTCGTACGTCTGGTGCAGCGCGAGCCGAACAGCTATCGCCTGGAAGACGGAACGCGACTGCGCGTCACCGCAAAGCTCGACGACATCGAGGCACGCTTCGACCGCGTGACGCAGCTCCTCGAACGCCTGGAACCCACGGAGAAACCCCGGATGGCTGCATCGGCATGAGTGTGTTGTACAGAATGGCGTGCGCCTTTGCTGGGTTATTGGCTGCGGCCGCTTACGGTGCAGACGCGCCGGTGGCGCAGGGCGACGCGTGGTATCGCGTGGAAGTGATCATCTTCGAACGGATCGCCGATGTAGATCCGGCAAGCACGCAAGAGGTCGTGGTTTCGCACGCGCCGCGTATGTATCCGCTCGACGTATTCGCGTTCGACGACGATGCGAATCGCAGTGCCGCGTATCCGCTCGACGCCGAAACTCGCGCGCAACCGCCATTCCCGACTTCTGCGACGAACGATGTCGGTTAGAGCAGCTCCGGCGCCGCCGTGGCACCGCAACCGACCGCCGCCGAGCAAGCGGCCAAGCTCCTCGCCGACTATCAGGCGCAGCTGCAGGATCGAGCTACAGATTCGAGCCGTCCAACACCTTCTGCTGGCGTCCGGAGGACGGTCGGCTGCAACGCAGCAACGTTTACCGCGTGGTGTTCCATCGCGCTTGGATTCAGCCGGTGCCGGACCGCGACCGGCTGCGGCCGGTGTTGATTCAGGTCCGCGAACCATCGGCGGACCGGCTGCGTATCGAAGGGATCCTCGGCGTGACGCGCGGGCGCTATCTGCATCTCGACACGCGACTGTGGTACACGGGCATGCAAATCAGACGACGGCGGCGGATTCGATGGCGCGAGGACCCGCTCTACATGGAATTGCGCGAAGAGCGGCGGATGCGCAGCGGCGAGTTGCACTATCTCGATCATCCGAAGTTCGGCGTGCTCGCGCGCGTCGATCCGATTGCTCCGCCGGAAACGCTGCTCGCCGAACTTGCGCGGCTGGCTGCGTTACCGGCGCACCGGCAGCGCCCGCTCAGTAGCGCCTCAGACGAGTTCCACGAATCGCGCGATCAATCGCTCCACGCGACGCATGCCCTGCTGCGCGACACTGATGATGGCGGCTTCGCCGATCGGGCCATCGCCGCGACCCGCGGCACGATTGACCGACAGACACACTGACGCATACGGCAATGCGAGTTCGCGCGCGAGTCCTGCTTCCGGCATGCCCGTCATGCCGACGACGTCGCAGCCGTCGCGCGCCATGCGGTCGATCTCGGCTGCGCTTTCCAGCCGCGGACCTTGAGTGCATCCGTACACGCCGGCATTGAGTACCGAGCAGTCGAATTCGAGCTCGAGCGCCGCGAGTCGCAAACGATCGCGCAACGCCGCGTCGTACGGCGTCGTGAAGTCGACGTGCTGTAGCGGCAGCGTATCCATATACGTGTGTTGACGGCCCCATGTGTAGTCGATGATCTGATGCGGCAGCATCAGGTCGCCCGGCGCCATTGCATCGGCAATCGAGCCGACCGCGTTCGTTGCGAGCAGCATCGATGCGCCGAGTTCCTCAGAGCCAGACGTTTGCGCGGTAGTTGATCAGATGCGGAGCAATGCGATGCGGCTGTCCGTGGCGGGCCAGGAAGATCACCTTCCTCGAACCGATTCGGCCGATCTGCGGCTTCGCTGACGCGGCTCCGTACGGCGTGTCGATGCGATCGGTTGGACTCAGCGCCGCGGCGAGTTGATTCAGTCCGGTACCGCCGATGATGCCGACGACGTCGGTCATGACGCGGACCAGCCGGCCGGCAACGCGTAGATGCCCGCAGCGTTGCGCCAGTGGCCGCGATAGTCCATGCCGTGGCCGAACAGAAACCGATCCGGACATTGCAGCGCCGCATCGTCGACCCGCACCGGTCGCGGCCGACCGATCTGCTTGTCGACGAGCACGGCGGTGACCACGTTTGCGGCCCCGGATTCGCGCAGCCGCGCATCCACGGCTGCCAGCGTATGACCTTCGTCGAGCACATCGTCCACGAGCAGAACCGTTCGCCCGGTTACATCGGCGGCCGGCGCCGCTCGCCACTCGAGCACCGCACCTTGAGTCGCATCGCGATATCGCGTGGCGTGCACGTAAGACACTTCGAGCGGGAAATGCAGCCGCAGCAGCAACTCGGCGGTGAGGATCATGCCGCCGTTCATCACGCACATGACGATGGGGTGCGCGTCATGCAGGCGCAGCGTCAGCCGTACCGCGAGTTGATCGACCGCGCGCTCCACCGCCTGCTGCATCGAACAGACACTCGGCCGCGTCGCGCGCCGCGATGATGTCGGGCGAAACGAAGGCTACGGCTTGGGCATGAAGGTCGCGCGGCAACGCTTGCGGAAACGGAGGCCGCGATACTAAACCACGTCACCAACGTTTCCGAATGCTTAGCGGAGGAAGCTGACAGACGTCGTGAATTTGCAAAGATTCGCTGGCTATCCGCAAAATCTGCTGTATATACTGCCAGTTCACTGTATATACGCACAGGTACCGCATGCAGGACTTGACCGCTCGCCAATCGCAAGTGCTCGACCTGATCCGCCGGCACATCCTCGATACCGGCTATCCGCCCACTCGCGCCGACATCGCCACCGAACTCGGCTTCAAGTCGCCGAACGCGGCCGAGGAGCATCTGAAGGCGCTCGCCCGCAAGGGCGCGATCGAGATGATTCCCGGTACCTCACGCGGCATCCGTTTGCCGGAACCGGTCGGCCTGCCCATCGTCGGTCGTGTGGCGGCCGGCAGTCCGATCCTCGCTCAGGAGCACATCGACGACGTCTGCGACCTGCCCGGCAGTTTCTTCCGTCCGCGCGCCGACTATCTGCTCAAGGTGAAGGGCGACAGCATGATCAACGCCGGCATCTTGGATGGCGATCTGCTGGCGGTACACAAGGCCGACGATGCGCGCGACGGCGAAATCGTGGTGGCACGCATCGACGACGAAGTGACGGTGAAACGTCTGCGCCGTCCGCGGGGTCGCGGCCGGCTGCTGTTGTTGGCGGAGAACGATGCGTACGAGCCGATCGAGGTCGATCTCGAGCGGCACACGTTCGCAATCGAGGGACTTGGCGTCGGCGTCATTCGCCGCCATTGACGCGGCGAACTTCTCCAGAACTCAGTGAACGATGTCGGGTGTCGCCGTCGACGGGTGATTCGACTCGGCCACTTCCGACATCTGCGCCGCCGCCGCTTCGATCATCAGCTTCGCTACCTGCATCGCGTCGGTGCCGAGCATGGTGCGAACTTCCCGGGAAAACTGGATCCGTAGCAGCGGCTCGTGCCGTGGTCCGGATCGCGCAGCACGATATCGCCGTTGGACAACTGCACGATTTCGAGCATCGCAAACGCATCCGACTGTTCGTCCATCGCTTCTCCGTCATGATTCAACTCGGTGCGCGCTTACGCG
The DNA here is from genome assembly GCA_963822125.1 of uncultured Gammaproteobacteria bacterium. Classification (GTDB taxonomy): domain Bacteria; phylum Pseudomonadota; class Gammaproteobacteria; order Pseudomonadales; family Azotimanducaceae; genus DATJGR01. The sequence continues at coordinate 215,424 of CAWGGQ010000025.1, forward strand.
GCGCGCGTTTGCCCGCAGTCTTCTTTTCGGCACGCGGCCCGCGCGCCGGCTTCGTTTCTTCGAACGCCCCGGATTCTGCACCCAGTTGCCGTTCTGATACATCGCGCGCCATCCGGTCGGTTTGCCGTCCGCCTCACTCGAAACGAACTGCTCTCGCGTCTTGCGGCTGTATTTGACGATGGCCGGATTGCCTGGTGGGTCGGTTTCCGGCGCATCGAGCAGGTAGCGGTGCTTCGGGTCGATTTCATTGCTGTGCGGTTTCAACTCGGCGATGGTCGGCGCGCGCGTTTCCCGGTGTTTCGGAAACTGGCTTGCCGCCAGGAAAATGCCCGAAGCGCCGTCGCGCAGGATGTAGTGGTCGTCGACCTTGACGCAGCGCAGTTCCGGCATCGGCACCGGATCGGATTTCGGCGGCGCCGCTTCGCCGTTGCGCAGCAGCTTGCGCGTGTTCTTGCAGTCCGTATTCGTGCAGCCGAAGTATTTGCCGAACCGGCCGGACTTGAGCTGCATCTCGGCGCCGCATTTGTCGCATTCGATGACGGGGCCGTCGTATCCCTTGATCCGGAATTCGCCCTGTTCTCGACGCGGAAGCCCGGGCAATCCGGATTGTTGCCGCAGATGTGCAGCTTGTGGCCTTCGTCGACCAGATAGCTGTCCATCGGCGTAGCTGCACACCGGACATTGGACTTTCGAGCGCAGCAGCCGCGACTCGCCTTCCGCATCGGCGTCGACGTCGACGACTTCGTCGCCCGGGATCAGGTTCAGCGTGTGCGTGCAGCGCTCTTTCGGCGGCAGCGCATAACCGGAGCAGCCGAGGAATACGCCGGTGCTGCCGGTGCGGATCTGCATCGGCCGGCCGCAGACCGCTGCACGGGATATCGGTGTTCGTGGGCACGTTCGGCCGCATGCCGCCCTTTTCGGCCTGCGCGCGATCAGCTTCCCGGAAAAGTCGCCATAAAAGGTATCGAGAACCTCGCGCCAGTCGGCCTCGCCGTCGGCGATCTGGTCGAGTTCCCCTCGAGCTGCGCGGTGAAGCCGAAGTCGAGCAGGTTGTCGAAATTCTCGACCAGCCGGTCGGTCACCAGCTCGCCGATTTTCTCGGCGTGGAAACGCCGCGCGTCCAGCGTCACATAGCCGCGATCCTGAATCGTCGAGATGATCGCCGCATACGTCGACGGCCGGCCGATGCCGCGCTTCTCGAGCTCCCGAACGAGGCTCGCCTCGCCGTAGCGCGGCGGCGGCTTCGTGAAATGCTGAACCGGCTCGATCGCTTCGACCGCGAGCGCTTCTCCCGCAACGAAGTCGGGCAGCGTGCGGTCTTCGTCTTTGCGCGCGACCGCCGGCAGCACGCGTGTGAAGCCGTCGAATCGCAGGATGCGGCCGCGAATGCGCGCTTCGAAGTCGCCCGCTTGCGCAACAACCGTCGTGCTCGTGTATTCGGCCGGCGGCATCTGACACGCCACGAACTGACGCCAGATCATCTCGTACAGACGTACGGCATCGCTTTCCATGCCAACGAGCATCGCGGTGCGGTGCCGACGTTAGAAGGACGAATCGCTTCGTGCGCTTCCTGTGCGGCAGCTTTGCTCGCGTACGAGTTCGGTTTTTCCGGCAGATACTGCGCGCCGAATGTCCTTGCCGATGTATTCGCGCACCGACGCCACCGCGTCGCTCGACAGGTTCGTCGAGTCGGTACGCATGTAGGTGATGTAGCCGGCTTCGTAGAGTCGTTGGGCCATCATCATCGTCTTCTTCACGCTGAACGACAGCGCGTGCTGGCCGCCTGCTGCAGCGTCGACGTGATGAACGGCGCGTTCGGCCGCGTAGTGGTCGGGCGGTCTTCGCGCGATGCGACGGTGAATGGCTTGCCGCGCAGGCGAGCCATCGCGTCGTCGGATTGCTCCGCATTCGTCGGGCGATAGTTCTCGCCTCGATCTTTGAACACCTGGAATCGATAACTCTCATCGTCGTTCGCGCGCTTCAGGTCGGCGAATGCTTCCCAGTATTCCTCCGGAATGAACGCGCGAATTTCGCGCTCGCGTTCGACGATCAGCCGCACCGCTACCGACTGAACGCGGCCGGCAGAGAGACCCCGCGCGACTTTCGCCCACAGCAGCGGCGACAGCTCGAAGCCGACGACGCGGTCGAGGAACCGCCGCGCCTGCTGCGCGCTGACGCGACTGGCGTCGATCGACGTCGGGTTCGCGAACGCTTCCTGAATGCGCTTTGCGCGTGATTTCGTTGAAAACGACGCGCCGATAACGATCCGGGTCGCCGCCGATGGTTTCCTTCAGGTGCCAGGCGATGGCCTCGCCTTCGCGGTCGAGGTCGGTCGCGAGATAGATCTGGTCGGACTTCTCTGCGAGCTTGCGCAGTTCGTCGACCACCTTCTCCTTGCCGGGCAGGATTTCGTAGGTGGCCTTCCAGTCGTGTTCCGGGTCCACACCCATGCGCCGCACGAGTTGCGTACGCGCGCGTTGCTTGCGGTAAGTCTCTTTTGCCTTCGCCGAAAGCTTGCGGGTTTTCGCGGCTTCTTTTGCGCGCGCCTTCGGATCACTGGTCTTGCCGCCGGTCGGCAAATCGCGGATGTGACCGATGCTGGACTTTACGATGAAGTCCTTGCCGAGATACCGATTGATGGTCCGCGCCTTGGCCGGCGACTCGACGATGACCAACGAACGGGCCATGTGCCTCCTGATGCGACGGGGGTGCCCGGCGCGAAAGGCGCCATGTATACGCGCTCTATTTCCGGACTGTCAACTTAACGACGCTGAGACATTTGCACAGAGGGGTGCAGTGCACGACGCGTCTCAGTGATGCGTCGACGTGTCTTCCGAGGTGTCGTCGGACGCATCTGCGGCTGTGGCCGCGGCATCCGCAAGCAGTTGAATTTCCGCGAGGTTCTGCAGCAGAGCGTGCATACGATCGACACTTGCTTCGGCGTCTTCTGCGGTCGCTCGTTCGCGCCACCAACAGCTCACTTCGCTCGCGTCGGCCGCGCACGCGAGGGTGTCGGGCGGAACTTCGCGTAAGACTCCACCGACCCGTTGCCAGTACGCCGAGTCACCCACGGGCTTCGTCGCCCAGATCCAGCCGGCGATCGGCCCATCGTTCGCATCAGAGTTCGCAGCGGCATGCGAAGGATCTTCCATTGCGGTGCGGCGCGCGCGAGTTGTCGCATGCCGAGCCGATAAGCCGCGCACATCACCTTCGGTTCGAGCTTCACGCCAGCCGCGTTGACCCGCTCGTGCGGCTCTGCGGCGAGGTCCTCGATCTGCGTGATCTCCACCTGAATGCCGTGACTTCGCGCGCGCGTGCGCATCTTCGAGAGCCGCCGATCCGAGCGCGACGGCATCATCCACAACAGCGGACCGAACGCGGCAACCAGTGCGACTACGATAATGACCCAGGTCAACGACATGCTCCGCTTGATGACTCGACACGGCCGTCCGGCCAGTTGTTCGGCCCGACGATTGTGTTGTATGGTCGCCCGAACTTCGGGTAGTGGACAATCATGGGCGCATACCGACGGATCCTGCTAGCGGTAGACCTCACAGAAGAGTCCCACCGCGTCTCCGGCCCGAGCAATCGCGCTCGCAAAACGCTTCGAAGCCGAGCTGCACGTCATCCACGTCATCGAACCCTTGAGTCTTGCCTACGGCGGTGACATCCCGATGGACCTCTCGTCGGTGCAGGAACAGATCCACGCGCAAGCGAAGTCGCATCTCGCCGAGTTCGCTACCTCCATCGGCGTGGCCCCGGAACATCGCTATCTGATCTTCGGCCGACCCGAAGCGGAGATTCATCGCATCGCGAAGGAAAAGGCGATCGATCTGGTGGTGGTCGGCAGTCACGGCCGTCACGGTCTCGCGTTGTTGCTCGGTTCCACTGCGAACGGCGTACTGCATGGCTCACCCACCGACGTGCTCGCCGTGCGTGTCGGTAGCGACGCACCGCAAGACTAGCTTCTGATGATCTTCGTTCGCCTTACCCTCGCGGGGTTGCGCGCACGCGCGCTTGCTGTATTCGTCGTCCTGCTGTCGGCCCACGCCGCCGCCGATGATCCGAGCGACAAACGCCAACAATATCTGCGCGCGCTGCGCAGTCTCGACAGCGGTCAGATCGAGGCCTTTCAGGCCGCAAAAGCCCAGCTGATCGACTATCCGCTATATCCGTATCTCGATTATCAGGACCACTTACTGCGGTTGAATCACCTGACCGCAGCCGACGTCGCGGCATTCCGCCAACGCTGGAACGACTCGCCGATCGCCGATCGCTTGTACGACGAGTGGATGGACGATCTTGCGCGACGCGGTGCGTGGGACGTCTTCATGGACAATTACGAGGCGGCCGGCGCGAGCGCCGAACGGCAATGTACCTACCTGCGCGCACTCGATCGCAAGGGCCAGACCGAAGCCGCGATGGCGGCGGTTGCACCGCTGTGGCTGGTCGGCACTTCGCAACCGAAGAGCTGCGATGCGTTGTTCGTGCTGTGGATCGAACGCGGTCAGGTGAACAACCGCCTCGTATGGGAACGATTGGCGCTCGCAATACAGGCGCGCTCCTGGGACCTGTCGCGGTATCTCGCGGGATTGCTCAGCGTCGAGCTGCGCAAGCAAGGCGAGTTGTTCTATCGCGTCGGCCGCGACCCTTCACTGGTGACGGACACGGCGCGCTTCACAACCGACGACACGGCGACGCGCGAGATCGTTCGGCTCGGTATCCGACGCCTCGCGTCGAACGATCCCGAGGCGGCCGCAACCGCGTGGGCCGTGTACCGCAAGTCACTCAGCTTCGAACCGGATGACGTTCGCATCATCAATCAGGACCTGACGATCGCAAAAGCGCGACGCGGCATCATCGATCCGGATGCCGATCTCTCGCCAAGCGCCGATGGCCGCGACCTGTTGGTGCAGGAAGCGCTGATCCTCGCGGCGCTGACGAACAAGGACTGGGCCAACGTCGAGGCGTTCATCATGCGCCTCAACGAAACGGAACGGGCCAAGCAGCGCTGGCAATACTGGCTCGGGCGCGCCCAACAAGCGCTCGCTGGCGCGCAGGACAACACGACGCCACCGATCGAGAGTCCGTGGGTCGCGCTCGCCAACGACCGTCAGTACTACGGATTCCTTGCCGCCGAAGCGCTTGGGCAGCGTCCCGCGCTGAACGACACTGCGATGCGCCCCGAACCCGATGCGATCAACGCCATGCTGCAGCGCCCGCCCATGCAGCGCTTGACGGAACTGTACGCGATCGGCGACCGCGCCGACGCGCGGCGGGAGTGGGCAAAGCTGTTGCCGAGTCTGGACCCTTCGCAGCGTGCGGCTGCCGCGTACATCATTGCCGACATCGGCTGGCTCGATCTGAGCATCATGGCGGCGAATGCCGCCGAGCTGCGCGACGACCTGTCGTTGCGGTTTCCCAGTCCGTACACGCCGACGTTCGCAAAAGAGAGTCGCGCCACTGCCGTGCCGATCAGCTACCTCTATGGTGTGGCGCGACAAGAGAGCGCGTTTGCACCCGCGGCCAGGTCCTCCGCCGGCGCGCTCGGCCTGATGCAACTGATGCCGGCGACTGCTGCGGCAACCGCACGCAACGCCGGCGAACCGACTCCGGTGACCGACTCACTACTCAATCCGGTGGTGAACATCCACATAGCGAGTCGTCACCTCGCGGATCTGCTCGAACGCTACGACGGCAACCGTGTGCTGGTTGCCGCCGCATACAACGCCGGTCCGCATCGCGTCGACCGCTGGTTGCGCGATCGCCCTGCCCGTCCGGCGGACATCTGGATCGAGACCATTCCGTTTGCAGAAACGCGCGACTACGTAAAAAACGTGCTGGCATTCGCGTACATCTACGGCCAAAGGCTAGGCCATCCCACCAAGTTTCTCGACGCGGACGAACGCTGATTACGCTGTTTTTTTGGGGGCCACGTTCCTGATCGACATCGGCGCGAATCTCACGAACCCGGCTTTCGCGGAAGACCTCGACGCGGTGATGCGACGCGCAATCGAAAGCGGAATCGAACGGATCATCGTCACCGGAACCGACCTGGCTTCGAGCGAAGCTGCGGTAGCGTTGTGTGCCAGGTATACACCGCACCTCTACTGCACCGTTGGTATCCATCCACACGATTCGGCCTCGGTGCCTGTCGACTGGATCGATAGACCTGGAGAAGCTGACCGCCAACCGCGCGGTTCGTGCAATCGGCGAAACCGGGCTCGACTTCAATCGCAACTACTCTCCGCAACCCGTGCAACGCGACGTATTCGACGCACAACTGGCGCTGGCCGCGCGCCTGCAGCTGCCGGTGTTCGTCCACGACCGTGATTCGGACGGTGCGGTCGCCGATGCGCTGACACGCCACCGCGCGGCGTTACGCGACGTCGTCGTGCATTGCTTTACGGGCACTGAAGCCGATCTGCGCCGCTATCTCGATCTCGGCTGCCACATCGGCATCACCGGTTGGGTTTGCGACGAGCGACGCGGTTCCGCGCTGAAGCAGTTGGTGCCGCAAATCCCCGACGATCGCCTGCTCATCGAGACCGATGCACCGTTCCTATTGCCGCGCACCATGACACCGCGACCGAAAAGCCGTCGCAATGAACCGGGGTATCTCATCTGGGTCGCGAGAACCATGGCGGAAGCGCGCGGTCAGACGATGGAAGTCGTCAACGGGATCACGCAAGCGAATGCGCGCCGCGTCTTCAGGCTGGATTGATCGATCAGGACACGAGCCGCAGCACGTCGTCGGCATTGAACGGCCACGCCAGTTCCGCGCCGGCGTCTGTCGCGATCACCGGTATCGTCGCGCCGTAGCGCGACAAACAGCGCATCGTCGTCCACGATGTCGACTACGTCGACAGTCGTACGACGCAGTTCTGGCATACTGCGCAGCAATCGCTCGGCGCTTTCGCAGAGATGGCAACCCTCGGTGGAATAGAGAATGAGCGACTTGATCACGACGCGCAGGCTAAGAGAACGGTGTCGGTGATGCAAACGCTGCGTTTCGGTTCGGCAAACGTCGCCGCCGGATATCCGCTGCCGAGATTTCGGGCACCGCTCGTGGCGTCGCAGTGAAGGCGGCTGGTCGTCGACGATTCCGCTCGGCGATCTTCCCAACGACCACATCGTGGTGCCGAGTTTGCGTCGCCCGGTCACCGCGAAGCGACTTTGCGGCAAGCTGGTCGCAGGCGACGCCGCGTGGCGAATCGCACCCACGCCGCGCACCTCGCCCGAAACGCCAACGCGATCCGCGCGCGACGACGCACATCGACTACTTCCACTGTCGCGCTCGCCCTTCCTGCAGCACCATCGAGATTTCCGTTGCACGCGAACCCGCCGACTATCTGCTGACGGTAGCCATTCGCCCGTTCCGGGTCGCCGCGACCCCGGGAACGCTGTCACGCCAACGTCTCGTGGTCCCTCCGATCAGCCAACTGACGGCGCCAACGGCGCTGCGATACCGCATCTGTTCGCCGACCAGCATTGCGATGGTGCTCGACGTATCACGGCTCGATGCCTCCCTCGGCCGGCGTCGTGCGCGAAGCCTGCACGAACCATCCGGGCTGTTCGGCGTGTGGCCGCTCGCGATCCGCGCAGCAACCGACGCCGGACTGATCGGCGCGGTCGAGTGCTTGACGGCCTCGACGCAGCGGCGCCCGCTCTCGAACGTGGCCTGCCGATCGTTGCCAGTATCCGATTCGCGGCCGGCACGCTGCCCGGCGCCGCGCTCGACCGGAACAGACGGGCATCTGGTCGTGGTGACGGGATGGACGAGCGACGGCGTGTACATCAACGACCCGGCCGCGAAAGACGCGAGCGCCGTGCCGCGGCAATGTCCACGCGCCGCATTCGCCGATGCATGGTTGAACGAACGCGGCGCCGCATACATCGTGCAGTCCCCTCTGATGTATCGTTCAGCGATGTGCTTTCGAACGTGAATGCATGTGCTGTCGAAGACCGAGCCGCAGCGTCATACGTGCGGCCCGGTCGTGCCGTGACGATCGCGACGAATTTCTCGAGCTGATGCAGGCGAGCCGCGACCTCCATGAGCCGTGGATTTCCCCGCCGCTGACAACACGCGCGTTCGACGCATACCTGACGCGGATGAACCGGAGCGACCACGAAGGGCTGATCGTGCGTCGCAGCGACATCCGGCATCGTCGGCGTCATCAACCTGAACAACATCGTGCGCGGTTCGTTCCTGAACGCATCGCTCGGCTACTACGCGGGTCTCCGTACGCCGGGCCACGGTTACATGACCAGCGGACTCAAAGCGGCCGTGCGCTTTGCATTCGACGGCCTCGGTCTGCACCGGCTCGAGGCGAACATCCAGCCGAACAACGCACCGTCCATCAATCTGGTCAAACGTTGCGGCTTCGTCAGCGAGGGCTTTTCGCCGAAGTTTCTGTACATCGCCGGCGCGTGGCGCGACCACGAGCGTTGGGCAATCCAACATCCCCGCGATACACTCCACGGCGCTTAGCGCAGACGAACTTCCAATGCCTCGAATCTTGCCCCTTACGGCAGTTGGCCGTCGCCGATCAGCGCCGAACTCATCACTGCCGGCGTCACCGGCCTGTCTGCGCTATCGAGCAACGCCGTGCGCTGTTCTGGCTCGAGTCACGGCCCGACGAAAGTGGCCGCAACACGCTGATGATGTGCGTCGACGGAAACGCACTGAACTCACTCCCACTCCGTTCAACGTGCGAACGCGCGTGCACGAATACGGCGGCGGCGCTTATCTGGCCACGAACAACCGGCGCGTTTTTCGTCAATTTCGCCGACCAGAACATCTATCGCGTCGCGTTGACCGGCGGCGTGCCCATCGCGGTTACCCATACCGACATCGAAACACGCTACGCCGATTTCGTGTTCGACGAGCCGCGCGCGCGCCTCATCGCAGTCGGTGAGCGTCCGGGCGAAAAAGAGCGCGAAAACTGTCTGCTCGCGATAGACGTCCGCACCGGCACCGCGACCGACCTGCATCGCGGCCACGATTTCTATCGCCGCCGCGGCTCGCGCCGGACAAACGCCGGCTCTGCTTCCTGAGCTGGGACCATCCAAACATGCCGTGGGACGGCACGCAGCTGCACGTCGCCTCGCTAACAGACGATGGCGCTCTCGCGGACGAGACGATCGTCGCCGGCGGAGCCGCCGAATCGATCGTCCAGCCCGAATGGCTGACGGCCGACCGCATCCTGTTTGCGTCCGACCAGAACGGGTTCTGGAACCTGTACAGCTACGACATCGAGCGGCATCTATTGTGCTCTACCCGGACGCAGCGGAATACAGCGGTCCCGCGTGGGGCTTCGGCTCGAAATACTACTGCGCGCTCGGGCCGCGTCACGTCATCGCCCAACGCATGCACAAAGGCGCGACGAACCTGCTGATCATCGACGTCGACAGTGGGATGGCCACGCCGCTGCCGAGCGACTGGCAGGCCTTTTTCGGTATCGCGCTGCTGCAGCAGCACCTCTACTTCGTCGGCGGCAGCCCCAATCGCCTTGCGACGATCACGTCGATCGCGCTCGAGCGGCGCGCCCGGCGAAACGATCGCCGAAGCCGGACGGCTCGCGATCGATCCGGGCTGGTTTTCGATTCCGGAATCGATCGAATATCCGACGCGCGACGGCGCAACGGCTTACGCCTATTTCTATCCGCCGTGTAATCCCGACGCGCGCGCCGCCTACGGTGAGCTGCCGCCGCTGCTCGTCATGAGTCACGGCGGACCCACCGCCGCGGCGCATCCGCTGATCAACTTCTGGCATCCAGTACTACACGACGCGTGGCTGGGCGGTCGCCGACGTCAACTACGGCGGCTCGAGCGGTTACGGCCGCGCCTATCGCGAGCGACTCGACGGCCAATGGGGCGTCGTCGACGTGCACGACTGCGAAGACCTCGTCGAATACCTCGCGAAAGCGGGCCGCATCGACCGTGAACGCGTTGCGATCCGCGGCGGCAGCGCCGGCGGCTATACGACGCTTGCGGCGCTCACCTTCGGCGACACGTTTCGCGCGGGCGCGAGCCACTACGGAATCGGCGATCTCGAAACGCTCGCGCGCGACACGCACAAGTTCGAGTCGCGATATCTCGACCGCCTGATCGGCCCCTACCCGCAGGCGCGCGACCTGTACGTCGAGCGTTCGCCGATCCACCACGTCGACCGGCTCGATGTCCGGTCGTGTTTTTCCAGGGGCTGGAAGACCGGGTCGTGCCGCCGAATCAGGCCGAGGCGATGGTCGATGCGCTGCGGCGCCGACAATTGCCGGTCGCCTACGTGGCGTTCGAAGGCGAACAACACGGCTTTCGCCAGGCAGCGAACATCGAACGCGCGCTCGAAGGCGAATATCTGTTCTTCGCCCGCATCTTCGGCTTCGAGCCCGCCGAGGCGTTGCCGCCACTCGAAATCGAGTTCCTTGGATCCCACATGCTGAAGAAGGTTCGATGACAGGTCAATGAACGACGTTCGTGTAGCGATCATTGCCGGCGGCAAGTCCAACGAGGCTGCCGTGTCGCGCTCGTCCGCCGCCGGGGTAACGAAGGCGCTGCAGACGTCCTATCAGCACGTCCAGCAGTTCGAACTCGACGGCCGGCTCACGACGCGTTGCTGCAGGAATATCGCCCCGACGTAGTTTTTCCCGTGCTGCACGGGCCGCCGGGCGAAGACGGCACCGTGCAGGGATACCTCGAAATTCTCGGCTTTCCGTACGTCGGCAGCGGCGTGCACGCGAGCGCGTGTGCGATGGACAAGAGCCTCGCAAAAGCAATCTTCCGTCGCGTCGGCCTGCCGCTGTGCCCCGACCGCGTGTTCCCCGCGGCACGCAGTCGCCGACGCGTGCAGAGAGACGCTCGCCGCGTTCGGCGATCGCGTCGTCGTCAAGCCACTGCGCCAGGGATCTGCCATCGGCGTAACACCGGTGATGAACGGCGGCGACCTCACGCGACCGTTCGAAACCGCGTTCGCGCTCGGCGACGGCGTGCTGGTCGAGCCGTTCGTGCTCGGCATGGAAGTGACCGTGGGCGTGCTGGACCTGCACGGCAAAACTCGGCCCGCGCGTTCCCGACGATCGAAGTGCACACGCCCCGCGGCACCTGGTACGACTACACGCACCGCTACACGGCCGGCCAGAGCGAGCACGTGATTCCGGCGCCGCGTCGGCGCCCCTGCCAGAAGCGTCTGCAAGAGATCGCGCTCGCGGCACACGAATCGCTGGGCTGCGACGATCTGTCGCGCGCCGACTTCATCGTGACGGATGCCGAGGAGATCGTGCTGCTCGAGGTGAACACGCTGCCGGGTATGACGCCGACCAGCCTGTATCCCGACGGCGCACGCGCCATCGGCCTCACGTTCGAGGCGTTGGTGGAAGCGTTGGTGCGCAGCGCGCTCGATCGCGGTGTGCGCGGCTGACTCAGGCCGTCACAGGTCGTAACCCCGCTCGTTGTGCAGCACGAGGTCGAGCCCTTCTGTCTCTTCTTCTGCCTGACACCGCAGCGGCGTCACCGCGCCGACGAGCTTCAGCAGACGAACGTAACGACGACCGTGTAGACAACGCGCTGAATGCGCCGATCGCCTGCACACCCAGCTGATGGCCGATCTCGATGTCGTCCTGGCCGCTGAAAATGCCGAGCGCGTTGCTTGCGAACACGCCCGTCAGCAGCGTGCCCAGCAAGCCGCCGACCCCGTGCACCGGAAACACGTCGAGCGAATCGTCGATATGCAACGTGCGCTTCAGGAAGTTCGTCGCGCCGAAGCACAGCGATGCCGCCGACAGGCCGATCACGCAGCGCGCCGGCCGGGCCGACGAATCCCGATGCCGGCGTGATCGTGCCCAGGCCCGCGACCATGCCCGTCACTGCGCCGAGCGCGCTCGGTTTGCCGATAGCGGATCCACTCTGCGACCATCCAGACGAACGCGCCCGCCGATGCGGAGATGTGCGTGACGAGCATCGCCATCGCCGCATCGCCGTTCGCCGCGAGCGCGCTGCCGCCGTTGAAGCCGAACCAGCCGACCCACAGCATGCCCGCGCCGGCTACCGTCAACGTCATGTTGTGCGGTGGACTCACCTGATGCGGAAAGCCGCGCCGCGCGCCGAGCACCAGCGCGGCCGTCAGCGCGCCCGCGCCGGCGGTGATGTGAACGACGATGCCGCCGGCAAAATCCTTCACGCCGAGTTCGCCGAGCCAGCCGCCGCCCCACACCCAATGACAAACGGGCGCATAGACCGGCGAGAAACCACAGTGCGGCGAACAACAGGCACGCGCCAAAGCGCATCCGTTCAGCGAATCCGCCGACGACGAGCGCGGGCGTGATGATCGCGAACGTCATCTGGAACAGCGAAAAAGCCGTCTCCGGAATCTGCCCTTCAACGCGCCTTCCGCGACGCCGGCGAACAGCACCTTGCTCAAGCCGCCGATGAATCCGTTGCCGTCGGCGAACGCCATGCTGTAGCCGGCGAGAGCCACAACAGCGACACCACGCACGTGATCGCGAAGCATTGCATCAGCACGCTGAGCACGTTCTTGGTCCGGACGAGCCCGCCATAAAACAGCGCAAGCCCCGGAATCGTCATGAACAGAACCAGCGCCGTAGACGTCAGAATCCAGGCGGTATCACCCCCACTCATCGTCTGTTCTCCCCCATTCTGGAACCGATCAAAATCGGCTGACTATTACGTTTTGTTTTTCATGTACTTAGGACTGCTATCCAGAATCGAGATGACTGCCCACTCGGCCCCTCCACCCGGCCGAGAGCCTACTGGTTCGTACATCGATTCGCTAGCCGCCGAGCGCGCGCGCAACGAGGCGCACCAGGTCGGGACCTTCGTAAATGAAGCCCGTGTACAGCTGCACCAGCGTGGCGCCCGCGTCGATGAAACGCCGCGCACTCGCGACGTCGTGAATGCCGCCTACACCGATGATCGGAATGCGCCCATCGAGCGTTCGTGCCAGCCGCGCAACACGCGCCACGGCAGGCGTATGCATCGGATTTCCGCTGAGCCCGCCCGTTTCGTTGCGATGTTCGACGTCTTCCGGAACCGGGCGCGAAATGGTCGTGTTCGTCGCTATGCAGCCGTCGATGCCCACGTCCATCAGCACTTCCGCCACTGCATCGGTCGACGCGTCGTCGAGATCCGGCGCCATCTTCGCGGCCAACGGCACGTATCGGCCGCGCTCGGTGTGCAGTTCGCTCTGGCGCCTCTTCAAAGTCGTCAGTAACGCGTGCAGCGCGGCGCTCTCCTGCAGATCGCGAAGTCCCGCCGTGTTCGGTGACGAGATGTTCACGGTGACGTAGTCGGCGACGTCGTACACGACGTCGAGCGCACTCAGATAATCGGCGGCTGCATTCGCAAGGTCGGTATCTTTGTTCTTGCCGATGTTCACGCCAATGAGTCCCGCCGCAGGGCCGAGCCGCGTGCGCGCCAATCGCACACGTTCTGCAGCGGCCACCGCACCGCCGTTGTTGAATCCCATGCGATTGATCAACGCGTGCTCGCTCGGCAAACGGAACAAACGCGGTCGCGGATTGCCCGGCTGCGGTCGAGGCGTCACGGTGCCCACTTCGATGAAGCCGAAGCCCATCGCAAGCAGACCTTCGATGCAGCGCGCATCCTTGTCGAGGCCGGCCGCCAGTCCGACGCGATTGCGGAATTTGAGCCCCATCACCGTAGTCGGCTGATAGATGCCGTGGACGTATCGTTCAGAGAGACCCGAGCGTTCCGCCATACGCAGCGCCGTCAACGCGACCTCGTGCGACATCTCGGGCGGCAGCAGGAACATCAGGCGACGCAGGAATTCGTACACAGTGCGCTTACTTGTCGATCGTGGCGCGCAAGTGTACCGATCACTGCTAGTGTGGCAACGCACTTGCTCCAATAGGAACAACCGGCGATGAAACTCGGCGCCTTGCTCGGCCCCATTCCGAACTCAGCTTCTGGCGAATCGTCGCGATATCTCGCGGAACAGGCGCGAACGTTCGAAGGCGAAGGCTTCGACAGCGTGTGGTCGGTACAGGCGATCGGTCGCGGCTTCGCGATCACCGATCCGTTCATCGCACTGACGATCGCGGCCGCGGTGACGGAGTCGGTGCAGATCGGTACTGCAGTCGTGCAGGTGCCGCTGTATCACCCCGTCGATCTCGCGCATCGGGTGTTCTCGCTCATGCAGGTCTGCGGCGATCGATTCCAGTTCGGTGTCGGTGCCGGGTCGACGCAGAAGGACTTCGACGCACTCGGGCGCGACTACCCGACGCGGTTTCGCACGTTCTCGCAACGCATGAGCGAACTGCGACAGATCTTCGCCGACGGCAAACTTGGCGAAGTCGACCTCTCACCGTGGGCGGCCGTACGCGGCGGCCCACCGATGTTGTTGGGCGCATGGGGCGGCAGCGGAGTGGAGCGCGCCGCAAAGTCCTATTCAGGATGGATCGCATCGGCGGCTTACCGGACGCCTGCCGAAGTGATGGGCGCGCTGCAGCGCTTTCGCGACGCCGGTGGACGCCGCGCAGTGGTCTCGACGATTCAGTTGGGGCCGACCACCGATCTCGGGGCAACGCGCGAAATGCTCGGTTCATTCGCATCTGCCGGTTTCGACGACGCGGTGGTGATGCTGATGCCGGGAGGTCCGACGGCCGCCGACGTTCGGCGGCTGCTCTAGCTCGCCGGGTGCTCTAGTGCAACGTCAGCCGAGGCGTTGCAGGGTCGTCAGGCGCCCATCGGTAACGTGCAAAGCAAAGGCCCCCGTACACCGTGCGCCAGAACGTGCCGGCGTAGTGCCTGGGCCGGAAACTGGATCAATCGTCCATCGCGCGCACGCGCCACGACCGTGCGCGATGTGCCGCGATACAGCCGCTTCAACTCCTCCGGGTCAATCGCCAGATCGATGACGATTCGTTCGTTTCGTTTCGCGCGCATCTGAGCTCGAATGGTCGAGCGTCGAACTTCTACCGCACCGCCTCATCTAAGCCAGCGCGATGCATGAAGGTTAGTCGAGCCCGGCTGCGTCGCTAGACTCGATGTCGACCACGGCTACAATGACGCCCTTTCGTATCGCGCGTCCGGACATAAGGCACACCATGCAGGCAGTTGTCGCTCCACAGCAGGACAAGATTCGAACGGTCATGGATTGGCTCGACAGCCGCATCATCGGCCAGCGGCCATTGATCGAACGGCTCGTCACGGCGCTGCTGTGCGGTGGCCACCTGCTGGTCGAAGGCGCGCCGGGGCTCGCGAAAACGCGCGCGATCAAGGAACTCGCAAGCGCGGTGAACGGCGACTTCCATCGCATCCAGTTCACTCCCGACCTGTTGCCCAGCGACGTAACCGGCACCGAGGTGTATCGGCCCGAAGACGGCTCGTTCCGATTCCAGCAAGGACCGATATTTCACAACCTGGTGCTGGCCGACGAAGTGAATCGTGCGCCGGCAAAGGTGCAATCGGCATTGCTCGAAGCAATGGGCGAGCGGCAGGTCAGCATCGGGCGTGAAACGTATCGGCTGCCGGAACTGTTCCTCGTGATGGCGACGCAGAACCCGATCGAACAGGAAGGCACTTACCCGTTGCCGGAGGCGCAACTCGACCGATTCCTCATGCACGTCAAAGTGGATTACCCGAACGCGAAGGCAGAGCACGAGATCCTGAATCTCGTACGCGCCGAGGCGATTCACGCGCGCGATGCAACACCGCCTGTACGACTCGATGCACACGACATATTCGAGGCGCGGCGGCAGATCATCGCGCAGTACATGGCGCCCGGGGTCGAGGAATATCTGATCCAACTCGTGATGGCCACGCGCAATCCGGGACTGTACGAAGCCGATCTGGTCGGCTGGCTCGACTACGGCGCGAGCCCGCGCGGCACCATCGCGCTCGATCAATGCAGTCGCGCGGTAGCGTGGCTCGACGGCCGCAACTTCGTAACACCCGACGACGTACGCAGCGTTGCACACGACGCGCTGCGCCATCGCATCATCACCAGCTTCGAAGCCGAAGCGCAGGGCGTAAACGCCGACAAGCTCATCGATCGGATTCTCGCCGCCGTCCCCACTCCATGACCCTCGAAGTCGCAAGCCACCGTCAACTGCGCGGTGCAACCGTCAGCGTCGACGAACTGATCGCGTTGCGCGGCGTGAAGCTGCCGCTCAGGACAGCCGTTAACGCGACCAGCGGTCCGCATGGCGGCAGCCGTTTGTCGCGCCACCGCGGTCGCGGTGTCGACTTCGCGGAGGTTCGGCTTTATCAACCCGGCGACGATGTACGTTCTATCGACTGGCGCGTAACGGCCCGTAAAGCAAAACCGCACACCAAGGTGTATCGCGAAGAACGCGAACGCCCGACGCTGATCGTCGTCGATCAGAGCCGTGCGATGTTCTTCGGCAGTCGTGTTCGGATGAAATCGGTGGCTGCAGCTGAATGCGCTGCGTTGCTTGCCTGGCACTCGGTCGATGCCGGCGATCGCGTCGGCGGCCTCGTGTACGACGACTCCTCCGAATATGCGTTCAAGCCGTTCAGAAGCGCGCGCGCCGTGGTGCGGTTGTTGAATCAGGTTGGCCGCAGCAATGCGGCGCTTCGCAACTACACGGGCGGCGGCGCACCCGAGCGTCGCTTGCCGACCGTGCTCGAACACGTCGTGCGCGTTGCCCGCAACGGCCATCGCATCTATCTCATCTCCGATTTCCTCGGCTTCGATGAGGCAGACGAGCGTCAGTTGAAGCGCATCGCGCGTCACAACAGCGTGGCGCTCATTCACATCAGCGATCCGCTCGAGCAGGAGCTGCCTCCGCCCGACCGATACACCGTCACCGACGGTGCCGTTCGCAGCCTGCTATCCACCACCGATGAGCGAGTTCGCAAACAGTACCGCGACGAATTCATCGCGCACACCGAAGCGATCGAAGCCGCGTGTCACGCAACACGCAGTCAGTTCATAAGACTGTCCACTAACGAAGCGGCTGTGGCGCGGCTCGGCGAACGCCTGGTTCATTGACGTTCAGACGATGGACGACGCACTCAAGCAACTGCGCGACCTGCACCTGCCGGATCCGCCGGGAGTGTGGCCGCCTGCTCCGGGCTGGTGGGTACTCGCAATTGTGATCGCCGCATCGATCGTTCTGCTTGGCGGTTCGTATCTACCGGAATCGACGTCGCGCAAAACCGCTTCGCCTTGCAGTCGGCGACCTCGACAATCTGTTGGCAGAGCGTCGCGCTGCGCGAATCTCACCGCGCGATTTCGCCGACGCCGTGAACGAACTGCTGAAGCGCGCGCTGATCTACGGCGCGCGCCGCGCAGATGCGGCTGCGCTAACGGGGCCGGCATGGCTCGCCTATCTCGATACCATCGTGGCCAGCGACGTGTTCTCGATCGGCGCCGGCGCCGCGCTGGGCCATCGTAGATTCGCGCCGCGATTTCGAACCGGATGCCGACGCACTGCATGCCGCCGCGCGCGACGTGCTGCGTGCGGTCACAAAGCAGGTCGGGCGATGATCACGTTCCTGTGGCCGTGGGCATTTGCGGCGTTACCGTTGCCCCTGCTCGCGCGTTACCTGTTGCGACCTCGGCAGCAGCAGGACGCTGCGTTGCGGGTGCCGGACCTCGGTCGCTTCGAGGCTGCTATCAGCGGACGCGGCGGTGCACGCCGCGGCGGAAGTCTCGCGTTGCTGCTCGCGTGGCTCGCGTGGACGTGCCTTCTCGCCGCAGTAGCGCGCCCGCAATTCACCGGCGAGCCGGTCAGCCTGCCGAGCAGCGGGCGCGATCTGATGCTCGCCATCGACATCTCGGGCAGCATGAACACCGAAGACATGGAAGTGGCGGGCCGCGTCACCAATCGTCTCAACGCAGTGAAAGACGTCGTCACCGACTTCATCGCGCGCCGTGCGGGCGATCGCGTCGGATTGATCCTTTTCGGCACCAACGCCTATCTGCAGGCGCCGCTCACGTTCGACCTCGCAACGGTAGAGAAACTGCTCGACGACGCACCCGTCGGCATCGCGGGCGGCAAAACTGCGATCGGCGATGCGATCGGACTTGCCGTCAAACGGTTGCGATCGCGACCGGCCGATTCGCGTGTATTGATTCTGATGACGGACGGCGCGAGCAACGCAGGCGAAGTGCCTCCCGACAAGGCCGCACAACTGGCGCACGCCGAAGGCGTGAAGATCTACACCGTAGGCGTCGGCGCCGAAGAACTCAAAGTGCCGGGCTTCTGGGGCGAAATCGGCGGACGCGTGGTGAATCCGTCCGCTGACATGGATACGAAGGCGCTGCGAACGAATCGCCAATGCAACCGGCGGACGCTTCTTCCGCGCGAAGGACACTGCAGAACTGTCGAAGATCTATCGCCTGCTGGATGCGGTCGAACCCACCGCGCAGGAGGCGCGCAGCTTCCGTCCCGTGCGGTCGCTGTTCCACTATCCGCTCGCCGCGAGCTGGTTGCTGTGGCTGATCGTTCTGGGTCTTGGTACACGCAGAGGCGCGTATGCCCCCGCTTGATCCGGCAGCGTTTCACTTCCTGCGGCCCTGGTGGCTGCTTGCGCTGATTGCCGCGGTGGCAATGGCGTGGCTCGCCGCTCGCGCACAACGCAGTCGGTCCAGTTGGGAATCGATCATCGACGAGCCGCTGCGCGACGCGCTGATCGAACGCGCGTTCAAGAAGAGTAGTCCGCTGTTGCCGATACTGACCGGCCTGGTGCTCGCGGTTGCCGGCATCGCGCTGGCCGGGCCGACCTGGCAGCGGCTGCCGCAGCCGATCGACCAGAAGACCGACGCGCTCGTGATCGTGCTCGATCTGTCGTTGTCGATGTATGCGAAGGACGTCGAACCCTCCCGCCTGGTTCGCGCGCGTCATGCGATTACCGACATCCTGCGCACGCGCAAGGAAGGCTTCACCGGGATGGTCGCGTATGCAGGCGACGCACATACCGTGGCGCCGCTCACCGACGACGTCCGCACCATCGAAAACCTGTTGGCGGCGCTCGACCCGGAAATGATGCCCGTTCTCGGCAGCAATCCAGGCTCTGCACTTGAACTCGCCAAATCGCTGCTGCGCAGCGCCGGCATGGCGCAGGGGCGCATTCTGCTGGTGACCGACGGCGTGGACCGCATCGTGGACGTGTCGATGGATGCGTCCCCGAGTTTCCCGATCTCGATCCTGGGTATAGGCACACCTGAAGGCGCGCCGATTCCACTCGACTTCGTCGATCAGCCCGGGCGCTTTCTCACCGACCGGCAAGGCAACACCATCGTTGCCAAACTCGACGTCGGACGCCTCGAAGCGCTCGCGCAGATGTGCAACGGCCGTTACCTCACCGCCAGCGCCGACGATTCCAACATCGGCCAGCTGCTCGACACGAAGCTGCCGTCCGCCGACGACCAGCGCCGCCTCGAAGGCAAGTTCGACCTCTGGGCCGACTACGGGTATTGGCTCGCACTGCTGCTGATCCCCTTCGCGCTGCTGAACTTCCGGCGCGGCGCGGTGGCGTTGCTGGTGTGTGTGCTGTTGCCGCCGCCGGCGCACGCAAGCTGGTGGAGCGACCTGTGGAGCAGACCCGATCAACAGGGCTTCAACGCGTTGCAGCAGGGCGAACCGGAGCGCGCCGCTACGCTGTTCGAAAACCCGCAATGGCAGGGCGTGGCCGACTATCGCAGCGGCAACTACGAAGGCGCCGGCAGAAAGTTCTCCACAGACGCATCACCTGCAGGCAGCTACAACCGCGGCAATGCGCTGGCGCACGCGGGAAAGTACGACGAAGCCATCGCCGCTTACGATGAAACGCTGCGCGTGAAGCCCGACGATGAGGACGCCGCATTCAACAAAGCGCTTCTGCAGAAGCTGCGCGACAAGAAAAAGTCCGAAGAGGGCGACAACAACGAATCGCAGCGCAATCGCGACCGGTCGCAATCGGACCAGTCACGCGAGCAGAACTCCGCCGGCAATTCGAAGCAGCAGGAATCGCAATCGGGCAACCAGGAGCAGACGAGCAAGCGTCCCGAAACGAAGCAGCAGAAGTCCGATCAGGAACAATCGCAACCGAGCGACGAAGACAAGCAGCAGACGGCCGAGCGCGAAGCACCACGAGACGAGCAACGCGACGCCCTCGAGCAATGGCTGCGGCGCGTGCCTGACGACCCGTCGGGCCTGTTACGCCGCAAATTCCAGTACGAGACTAACGAGCGATTGCGCAGCGGCGTGCCGGATCCGCGCGACCAGGAGCGGATCTGGTGAAGATCGTGCTGCTTGCATTGCTCGGCCTGTTCGCCTCCGCCACGGCGCTTGCACGCTTCGACGCGAGCGTCGACGTGACGACCCTTTCGGAAGCCGACACGCTCCGGCTGACGCTGCGCACCGATAGCGCAAGCATCACGTCCAACCCCGACTTCGAGCCGCTAAAAAAGGACTTCGACGTTCTGAGCGACCAGCGCAGCTCGCAGATTCAGAGCTTCAACGGTCAGGTCGACGCGTTGACGACCTGGACGCTGGTGCTCAAACCGAAGCACACGGGAACGCTGCAGATTCCGGCGATCACGCTCAGTGGCGAGTCGACGCGGCCGATCGGCATCACCGTCAAGGAGCTCGACCCGCAGCTCAGGCGCGCTATCTCGCAAACCGTATTCTTCGAGACGACCTACACGCCGAAACAGGTGTACGTGCAATCGCAAATCGTTGTGACGCGTCGCCTGTTCTACGTGAACGGCGCACAACTGTACGGCGATATGCCGAACACCCCGGACATTCCCGGCGCCATGGTCAAACTGTTGGGAGAATCCGAGCACAGCACTGCCGTTCGCGACGGCCGGCAATACGGCATGATCGAACAGCGCTTCGCCGTATTTCCCGAGCGCAGCGGCGATCTCACGATACCGGCTGCCACAGTTACAGGAAGCGTGCGGTTGGCGGACTCCGGCATGGGGCGCCGCATCGGGGTGGATGTCAGTTCCGACACACTGAAGGTGTCAGTGCTGCCGATACCGGCCGAATACCCGCGCGACGCACCGTGGCTTCCGGCAACAGACGTGGAACTGCTCGAAGACTGGCCAGGGGAACCGGAGCGCGGTCTCGCCACCGGCACACCGAGCCAGCGCACGCTGATCGTGCGCGCCGACGGCAATGCATCGTCCGCTATTCCACCGCTGTCATTCACGCTGCCGGATTCGTTGAAGGCATACCCAGAACCCGCAAAGCTCAGCGAAACGCAAACCCGCAGCGGCGTGGTCGGCACGCGCATCGAATCGACCAGCCTCGTCGCAACGCAGCCGGGCGACGTCACGCTGCCCGAGGTGCACGTAACCTGGTGGGATACAGTGAACCAACGAGTCCGCACGGCCGCGCTGCCGGCGCACACGATCACGATCACGGGCGACCCTACCTCCACACCATCAGCGCCGACAGTCGCCCCCACCGCGAAGCAAGCTCTACCGGCTGCCCCGCCCCCAACGCCCGAGGTCGCTCCGGACCCGACTCCGTCAAGGATGTACGTCTGGTTGGCCGTCGCCGTCGCGATCGTATTGCTCGGTTGGGTTGCCGCTGCGATACGAACGCGCTACCGCAAACCAGCGGATCGCCGGCCGATTGACGCACGTGCTGCTGAGAACGAAGCACACGCGGCGTTTCGTCATGCGTGCGACAGCCGCAATCCGCAGCGGATTCGAACCGCGTTGGACCAGTGGTTGGTCGCGCGTTATGCGGTGCCGCTGGTCGACTCAACTCGGCGTTTCTTTGCAGACCCGGACGCCCATAGGGCGGTAAACGCGTTGAATGCGCAGTTGTATCAGCGCGACGGTGCAGAGCCGTTCGACCCGGCGGCGCTTCGACGCTGCGTGGACGCGGCGAGGCGCGATGCGCGCTCGCCGGTCTCCAACGAATTGCCCGCGCTCTATCCTTCGCCCTGAAGGGTTTTCGTCACCACTTCATAGACGTCGCGCGAAATCGCATCCGACGCTTCAATGCTGCGCAGCGCTTCCTTCATAGCCGCGCGCCGTCCGGCATCGTAACGACGCCAACGTGTCAGCGGCGCCAGAAGGCGCGACGCAATCTGCGGATTGGCGCGATCGATGCGAGCAACGCGGTCCGCCAGGAAGCGATAACCCGAGCCGTCGCGCGCGTGGAAACTGACCGGATTCTGTCCGGCAAACGCGCCATACAGCGCGCGCAGCCTGTTCGGATTCCGCCCGTCGAAGTCGGCGTGCCGTTCGAGTGACTCGACCCGCCCTAACGCGCCGCCTCGGGGGCACGCGGCCTGGACCGAGAACCACTGATCGATCACCAGCTTCTGCGCCGACCAGCGCGTATAGAAATCGGCAATCGCTTCCCCACGGGCCGGCTCGTCGAGCCATTCGGCATTGACGATCTCGCGCAATGACGCGAGGCGATCAGTGAGGTTATCCGCGTTGCGGTATTGACCGAGCAACAGCGGTCGAACATCCGACGTACGGGTCGCACCCGCCGCACACAGGAAGCCGAGTGCGACATTGCGCAACGCGCGGCGCCCGACGCTTTGCGAGTCCGGTTGATACGGTCCGCTCGACGCGCTGCGCCGGTACACGTCGAGCCAACCATCGAACAGTTCGCCGCCGATCGAGGCGCGCAGAGCGTCGCGCGCACGATGCAGCCCATCGACGTCGATCTCGCGCATCAACTCACCGAGATAGTTTTCCGAAGGAACCGCCAGCATCGCCGCGAACATTGCGGTGCGCTCCGGATCATCCACGGCGAGCGCGTCGTTCAACAGTTCGCGATACAGCGGCAACAGGCTGCGCGACGCATCCGCCGCGCCGCCGCGCATCAGCTCGATCGTCTCGGCGTGCAACGACTGCATCGCGTCCCATCGGGAGAACCCGTCGGTGTCGTAGCGGGCCAGGAAACGCAGCTCCTCACTCGGTCGTGTGAACTCCACCTTCACCGGCGCGGAGAAGCCGCGCAGTACGCTCAACACCGGTTGTTCCTTCAACCCCGACACGCGCAGACCGACGCTCGGTTCGGTGACGTGAACGATCAACGTGCCGTCGCCGCGCGGGTTTTCGATGCGGGCACCACTTTCGACCGACGCTCCAGATCCCTCTAACGAGCCGGCTCTGCCGAGCAGTTCCTTACCGTTTCGGTCGAGCAGGCCGATGGCAACCGGAATATGGAACGGCGCCTTGTTCGGCTGCCCCGGCGTCGGCGGACAGCGCTGCGCGATCGAAATATCGAGCGTGCCGTTAGCGAATCGCGTGGCTACCGCGATCACCGGAGTGCCGGCCTGGCTGTACCAGTTGCGGAACAGACGCAGGTCGAAACCGTTCGCTTCTTCCATTGCGCGGACGAAGTCCTCCGTGGTGACCGCGGCGCCGTCGTGTCGTTGGAAATACAAATCGGTGCCGCGGCGGAACCGCTCTGGTCCGAGCAGCGTATGGATCATGCCGACCACTTCGGCGCCCTTCTCGTACACCGTGGTCGTGTAGAAGTTCGAGATCTCGATGTACGTGTCCGGCCGAATCGGATGCGCGAGCGGGCCTGCGTCTTCGGCGAACTGGACTGTGCGCAGCTGATTCACGTCCTCGATGCGTTTCACGGTTCGCGAATTCATGTCGGACGAGAACTCCGCGTCGCGAAATACCGTGAAACCTTCCTTGAGGCTCAGCTGGAACCAGTCGCGGCACGTCACGCGATTGCCGGACCAGTTGTGAAAGTACTCGTGTGCAACCACAGCCTCGACGTGCTGATATGCGAGGTCGGTAGCGGTATCGGGGCTCGCCAACACGCACGACGTGTTGAAGATGTTCAGCCCCTTGTTCTCCATCGCGCCCATGTTGAAATCTTCGACTGCGACGATCATGAAGATGTCGAGGTCGTATTCGCGGCCGTACACCTCTTCGTCCCAGCGCATCGCGCGCTTCAGCGCAGCCATCGCGTAGTCACATTGCGAGATGTTGTGCGGTTCCGAATAGATGCGCAGTTCCACGCGGCGGCCGGACGCGGTGACGAACTCGTCGCGCAACAGCGCGAGATCACCGGCAACGAGCGCGAACAGATAGCTCGGTTTCGGAAACGGATCCTGCCATGTAACGCTGCGACGCCCATCGGGGCGCAGGTGTTCGTCGATCAGATTGCCGTTCGACAGAAGCACCGGGTATGCCGGGTCGGCAACGACGGTGGTGGTGAACTTCGAGAGCACGTCGGGACGATCGAGGTAGTACGTGATCTTGCGGAACCCTTCCGCTTCGCATTGCGTGCAATACATACCGCCGGATCGGCCGCCCGACTTGTACAACCCCTCGAGCGCGACGTTCTGTTCGGGATGGATGCGCGTGACGATGGTCAGTTCGCACGATTCCGGAAGATCGAACAACGTCAGCGAGTCGTCGTCGGTTTGATACTCGTTGCTGGTCAGCGGCCGGCCGTCTACTGCAACGGAGACCAGTTCGAGTTCCTGGCCGTCGAGCCTCAGCGTCGACGATGTTCCCATGCGCTTCACGGTGAGGCGCGAGGTCACTTGCGTGACGCCGTCGCCAAGATCGAATTCGAGTCGCGTATCGGTAATCGTGTGGTCGGGTGGTCGATACTCCGACAGCCGGATCGCTTTCGGTTGTGCATCCTTCATCAGAAGAGCTCCATTTGACCGCGTTCGTCGGGCGCGACGTCGGCCGCTCGCGCCACTTCGACATGATAAGAGGTATGGCGACGCACGTTGAACACGCCGTTGTCGAACATCAGATATTGACCTTTGATGCCGAGCAACGCGCCGCCGATCGCGACGCCGGGTCGAGCGTCAGACCAACCGGCTGCCCGGCGTAACTCATCACCGGATATTCGAATCGCAGCGCTGCGGGTTGCTCGACCCACTGCAGAGCGCCCGGAAAACGCTCGTCCAGCGCGGCGAGCGAGCGCGCCGCCTGGCGCCGCAACTGTTCGCACAGCGCCACGAGATCCAGTTCCTGAGCGTCGCGACCGACCAGACTACGCCACTCCGTACGATCGCTGACGTGTTGCGCCAGCGCCGCTTCGACGCAACCCGCCTGAAAACGGCTTTGTGTGCGCACGATAACGGCGGCTTGAGTGGCACCCTGGTCGAGCCAGCGCATCGGCACGTTGGCCGGTGTGGTAATGCCCACCTTCGCGCCGGCGGAGTTCGCGAGGTAAACAAGGTGCGGTTGCATGCAGAAGCTCTCGCCCCACTGCGGTTCGCGGCACGTACCCGCCGCGTAGTGGCAACGATCGGGGCTGACTACGCACAAGTCGCAACGCGCCAGCGTTTTGAAACAGGGATAGCAGTAGCCGTCACCGTAGCTTTTGCGCGTGATCGCGCCGCAATGCTGGCAAGTGATGCGTCCATCGAACCGTATGGCCAGCGTACGACCCAACAGTTCGTTCAAGGGGAGTACTCCACCATCGAGTTCCAGCGAGTAGCGCACCGGCGTACCCGGTATGCAATCCATGCCATGCAGCACACCGCTGCCCAGCGGCTCGACGATCTCAAACTGCATTTGCCGTTCCGGATCGTGTCGGACGCCACACCACCGCGGCCGCTGCCCCCGCCGCGAGCCCGACCCAGTGCACCGTATTGGCGATGTACAGCCCGAACATCTCGGTTACTCCGCTGCTCATCAGCACCAGAATGACGACGACGCCGATGCTGAACGATGGATGCACCCGCCACGCCGGTGCCGAATCAAAACGGCCGCGCACGACCACGTACGCGAACAAGCCATATGCAACTCCAGAGAGGCCGCCGAACAACGGCATCGATTTCACGAGGAACTGCGCAACGTTGCCCGGCACGGCAATCAACAGCGTCAGAACGAGCAGGCACACGGAACCGGCGGCCCGCTCGATGCGGCGGCCGAACTCGACCACGATCGCGACGTTGAACAAGAGATGTGCAACGCCGAAGTGGATGAAGATCGGCGTGACGAGTCGCCACACTTCGCCGCTCGTCAGCGCGCTCTGCAACGATCCGAATCGCAAATTCCCGTCGACCCCCGCGACCGGCACGATCGTCAGCCAGGGCAACAACGGTCCGAGCGATCCGGAACCGAGGGAGAACGTCGCCGGAAAGCACACCAGCGCCAGGCCGATCAGAACGCTGACTACCGGGTAACGGCGAAAGACCGTGCTCCACCGAGTTTTCGCGCGGGGCGGCTGCGGCAGCCACTGCAGCGCCAGGCGTCCGTCGCGCCACGCTTCGTAGTCGGTGCGAACGCGACTGGCATCGGCTTCGTTCGCCACCTCGAGGATCTGCCGGCCCTGCTCCTCGAACACACGATGGCCGACGCGTTGCTGTGCGAGATATGCACAGAACATCGCCAGATCGACGTCGGATCCCAACGTCAGCGCTCGAACGTTACCCACTGCGCGGACAACCTCGGAATGTGGTGTAAACTCGTCCCACCCTAAGTGCACGTCACATCGCCATGCAAGCTGCCGATCACGAAGTACTGAGCCAGGCGCGGATCTGGCTCGAAGCCGGGGAAATCTGTTGGCTCGCAACCGTAGTGAAAACGTGGGGATCGTCGCCACGCCCGGTCGGGTCGTTGTTCACGTGTAACGCTCGCAGTCAGGTTGCCGGATCGTTGTCGGGCGGCTGTGTCGAGGACGATCTGCTCGAAAAACTCACGAGCGGTGCACTCGCGAGCGCCGCCCCTCAATACTATCCGTTACGGCATCACGGCGGAAGAAACGGAACGCTTCGGCCTTCCGTGCGGCGGCCACCTCGACATCGTCGTGGAACCCCTATCCGCGACAACGCATCTCGATCAGCTGCGCAGAAGATCGACGATCGACTGGTACATCGCGGCCGTATTCGCCGCATCGTCGACGTCAAGCGCGGCACCAGTTCGATCGAAGAGGTCGAAGCACACGAAGAACCCGTGTACGACGAGATTTCGTCCGTGCTGCGGCAAACCTACGGACCCCGCTTTCAGCTGTTCATCATCGGCGCGGGAATGGTGTCGAAATACCTCGCCGAAATGGCGCAGATGCTCGACTACGCCGTCACCGTATGCGACCCGCGCGAGAAGTTGCTCAAGGACTTCGGCGTGCCCGGCGCGCGCGGCGTCACGGACATGCCCGATGACGCCGTGAAGGCTTACGCGAACGATGCCGCTTCGGCGATTGTTGCGCTAACGCACGACCCGCGCATCGACGACATGGGGCTGATGGAAGCGTTGAAGACGCCGGCGTTCTATGTGGGCGCGATGGGTTCCGTGAAGACGTCGGCCGGACGTCGCAAGCGCCTGCAACTGCTCGACGTCACGGACGCGGAACTCGCACGCCTGCGTGCACCCATTGGTTTGCCGATCGGCAGCAAGACCCCGCCGGAAATCGCAATTGCGATACTGGCCGAGATCACCGCCGTTAGAAAGCAGCGCGAAAAACAGGTTCACGCCCACCTGGCTGCAATCGCGTCCACTGGGGCGCCGCAGGCAGGCCTCACCTCCTCCGCCGCGTGACCAGCGGCGCGCTGGTCATTGCCGCCGGCTTCTCGCGCCGGTTCGGCAGCGACAAGCGCGTTTTCCAGCTGAAGCACGAACCGCTGCTCATTGCGACGCTGCGCGCCTATCGCACCGCATTCGCCAACGTCGCCGTGGTGGTGCGCAACAGCGATAGCTCCCTGACGCGACTGATCGGCGAATCGTTCGGTCGGCAATTGCCCATCATCGTCCCGACCAGTCATGCGCACCTCGGCATGGGCGCAAGCATCGCCGACGGCATTCGCGCGGTGGTCGATTGGGACTACGTCTTTTTGGGACTGGGCGACATGCCCTACATCCGCCCCGAAACGCTGCGAACACTGAAGGCGACGATGGATGCCGCACGGCTCGAAAGGGAACCATGTCTGGTCGTGCCGATGCTGGGAGACACGCCCGGCCACCCGGTGGGATTTTCCCGCGAGTACTTCGCCGAATTGATTTCACTGACAGGTGACCGCGGCGCGCGTTCGGTGGTCGATGCACACGCGAAGGAGATTCGACGCGTTGTGGTCGACGATCCGGGCATCGTCACCGACATCGATCATCCGCCGATGTAGTGTCGGTGCGAGCGACAACTACTCCAGCTTGACCGGACCTCCCAGTCGCGATGCCCAATCGAGTTTGCTGCGGCACGCCTGGTAGAAACTGTGCTGGCGCGAGTACAGCAGCTTGAGCGCATGCGTGCATTTCTGAATGTGCACTTCGTCGCCGGGTTGGACGCCGATATCGACCTGCGAATCGCAACTGATCTGCTGGTTAGTCGACGTGGTTGCACCGACCACGATTTTGATTCGCGACGCACTCGGCACCACCAGCGGCCGGGACGTCAGCGTATGCGGAAACATCGGCACAACCACGATCGCATCGAGGCTCGGATGCATGATCGGTCCGCCCGCGGACAGCGCGTAGGCGGTCGAACCGGTTGGCGTGGCCACGATCAGGCCATCGGAACGTTGGTCGTAAACGAACTTGTCGTCGATGTGCAGCGCGAACTCCATCATCCGCGACATCGTTCCCGCGTGTACGACGACGTCGTTCAATGCAGACGATCCGCCTACCCGCCGGCCGGCGCGGTACACCGTCGCATCGAGCAGGAAGCGGTGTTCTACCGTGAACTCGCCGTCGAGCACCGCGCCTATTTTCGTTTCGATCTGATCCGGCGAGATGTCGGCGAGAAACCCGAGCCCGCCCCGATTCACGCCGATCACCGGAACCTGCGATGCCGCGAGGTCGCGCGCCACGCCGAGCAAACTGCCGTCGCCGCCGACCACGATCAGCAGGTCGCAGATCGCACCGAGCGCTTTTCGCTCTTCGATACGATGCGCACACTTCTGCAGCAAGGCGGCCGTGGCCGTTTCGAACACCATCGTGACGTTACGCGCGCGCAGAAACTGCTCGAGCGTAACCAGCGATTCCACAATGCTGCGATTGCCTCTGCGCGCGATCAGCCCGACGGTCTTGAAGGTCATCTAGTGTCTGCGATGGTGTCAGAGAGGCACGTTGAGCCCGAGTATACACGGCGACCCGGCGACGCAGTTCGCGTGCGCGTAGTGCGACACCGTGGTGCAAATTTGGCGTCGGTCGCGTGCTTGAATTATGGGGGGCAAGCGCTCAGGCTTCCCCGCCAACGAACGGGAGACGCGCATGGGCAGCGCACTTGAAGACCGCCACCTCGAGGTTCTAACCACAGCAAATTCGCGGCTGAAACGCGCGCCGAACACGAGCCTGTGGGAGGCGATGCAGAACGAAGCGCGCGAGAAGGCGCAGCAGGAACCGATCCTCGGCAGCTACTTTCACGCGACCATTCTGAACCACAAGAGCTTTCAGTCCGCGTTGAGTTTCCGGATCGCGAGCAGGCTCGATACGCCGATGCTTCCAACGATGATGGTCCGTGACGTCATCGAAGAAGCACTGAACGACTCACCGAGCATTCTCACGGCCGCAGAGATCGACATCCTCGCGACCTACACGCGCGACCCGGCGTGCGACGACGTCTCCACGCCGTTCCTGTTCTTCAAGGGCTTCCACGCGCTGCAGGCGCATCGCATCGCGAACTGGCTGTGGCATCGCGACCGCCAAGCGCTCGCGCGCTTCTTCCAGAACCAGATCAGCGTAACGCTCGGCGTCGACATCCACCCCGCCGCGCGAATCGGTTCGGGAATCATGCTCGATCACGCCACCGGCATCGTGGTCGGTGAAACGGCGGTGATCGAAGACGACGTGTCGATTCTGCATTCGGTGACGCTCGGCGGGTCTGGGAAAGTATCCGGCGATCGACACCCAAAGATTCGCCGCGGCGTGCTGCTGTCAGCCGGCTGCAAGATCATCGGCAACATCGAAGTAGGCGAAGGCGCGAAAGTGGGCGCCGGCAGCGTGGTGTTGAACGACGTGCCGCCGCACGTGACAGTTGCCGGTGTTCCCGCGCAGATCGTCGGACGTCCGGCGCATCCATCGCCGGCACTCGACATGGATCAGAGCCTCGATTCGCGCTGAGTGCTCGACAGCTCCGCGCCGGCGGAGCTCTCAATCGAACTCTCAGTGTCCAACCTCACCGCGCAGCAGCTGCTGCAGGCGGCGGTTGCGGTTCTGCTCGTGACGCAGCAGCGCTTTGAGCCGCTGAATTTCATCGCGACAGCCGCGAATCTGATCGAGATAGATCTGCTGCTGTTGCTCGAGGTCCAGCCGATACTTGCGCGTCAGTGAATCGACGTTGTTGTTGTGCTGCTGGATCAGCTGCGTGAGGCTGATGCGGCCTTCTTCACCGAAGGCCTGATCGATCTTGTCGTCGGCCTGCACGAGGGCCTTGGATGAGATCTTCTTCGCGGCGGGCTTGGGTTTCCCCTTCGCGCTTTGTGGTTCCGATTTCGCGTCCTGTAATTCCGGTTTCGCACCGTTGGTCGCGTCATCGATACCCGGTAGTGTGAGGAATGGCGTTTCGCCACCTGCTTCGCCCTTCGACAGCTTCAAGCCGAGACGATTGCGCCAGGCCGCTCGCTGCACGACGCGGATCGGATTCGATTCTCCTTCGCCTTCGGGCTCCCACAGATTCATGGCGTGCCACGACACGGAACACTGCGCACGTGAGGCGAGGCGGATCGTGCCCCATCCGATATCGGGGCCGGGACCGGCATGCCGCACGAGATGGCGCAACGGGATGCTGAACGCAGGATCGGCGTGTCCGTTCTCGTCGATACGCAACATGAACGTCACGAGACCGCGCACCGCGAGTCCGGTTCCAACCACTGCGTAGGCACCGCGAACCTGGCTCGCCGCGAAATTCTCGAGTGTGCTGGTCTGGTTCAGCAGCGCTTCGAATTCGGAGTAGTGCATCTCGACCGAGATATCGTCCCCGTCGAAGAAGAACACCGCTTCGGCAAACGCATCCTGCTGACTCATCCTGAGTATCCTCTACGACCGGCAATACGACGTGGTACTCGCAAACGCAAAGTGCGTCGCGAGCGTGCGTATTACAGCGGATTCGCTCCCGCGCTACCGCGGGAAGGATCACTGGATGAGTGCGATGACCATCAACTTCCGCTGGAACGCCGTCACATTTCCAGAGCGTCGTCGTAATCCGGAGCGGGGGGCGGAAGTTCCGATGCGTCGGGGCAGAAAATTTCGTCTAGTTCCATGTCTCGAAGGTTAGTCGACATTTGTGACCGCGCAGTGACCGCAGCTGAAACTCACCAGTTGTTCGTGCAGCTGACCAACCACTGCCGCTTCAACGGCCGGAGATATCCCGATAATCAACGGCTTACGCGCTGGCACAGCGGTTGCTTCATCACGACTACAGCCTGCTCTCGGGGCGCCATGGAACGACGATTCATGTACCACGACCCTCGCCCTTCGCTCGCACCGCCGCTTCGCACGGGTGCCGCGCTGTTGTGCCTGTTTCTCGGGCTCATCGGACTGGTGCTGCCGTTGATTCCCGGCATCCCATTCCTGATCGTCGGTGTCCTGTTGCTGCGTCGGCGTCGGCCGGTCGCACCCGCCGCGCCCGTCGCGCGACGGGGCTTAAGCGGTTTCGAGCAGCTCGAACTGCAGTTCTGGTTGCTGGCACGCCGCGCCACGATGGCAGCCGAGTCGCTCCGCCTGGCGCGCCGCCGCCGGATTCGCCAACGAGACCGTTGAGTCTGATCAGCTCGGCGGGAAGTTGGCGAAGATGGCGGTGAGTGCCGCGCGGATCGCCGGTCTGCGGGTCTTTCTTGCCGCTGGTGCTCAGCGACTTCGTGGCCCAGCCGTGCCACGCCGGTTGGTGCGTTCTGACGTCGAAGATGTCGACCACGAGCCGGCCTTCGACGTGCTGGCGCACTGCCGCGTCGTGGCTGACCGCCCGACCAGTGCCACGGTCCGCGATACATTGCCGGATAAGCGTCGATACGAACCTTGTCGGTAGCGCCGAGACCAAAGCCAACGACGAAATCGGCTTTGAGCGGATCGTCGACGAAACGGTAGCCCTTGGCCGTGAGCAGATCTTTCGCCGTCTGTTGGATCTTGCTTTCGATCTGCGGGCCGGCCGATCGGCGCCGGATCGACAAGCGGGTGCGGCGAAATCCACGAGAAGCTCTTGTACTGATCGAAATTGACGTTGGGGTTGAAGTCGTGGTGCGCGGCAATGGTGGCGCAGCCGCTGATCGCGAACGCGCAAAGCACGAGGGTGGCGACCAGCGAACACGTTCGGATCCACGTCTTCATTGTTCTCATACGCTCGAACGGGGCCGGCATTGTCGCATCAAAGCGCGAAGCGCAGAAACCGCCTCACGTGCGAAGCTCGTTCGCGATGCTCGCGCCGATGCGAAATGCGTTCGCCATGATCGTGAGCACAGGGTTGAAGCCCCCGTTCGTGACGTGCAGCGATCCGTCGGCTACATAAAGCGCGCGCTGACCGTGCACTCGACCCTCGCGATCGGTGACCGAGTGCCGCGGATCGATACCCATCCGACACGTGCCCGCCTGATGCTGTCCAGCCGAAAGGACATTCGCGAATTCGCTTCCCCACGAGCGGAGTTGCTCTACCCCGGCCGCACGCAACCACTCCTCGGCTTTCGTTTGCAGCATTGCGGCGGCGCGCACGCTTTCCGTATGCACGCGACCGGACAACCGTGCAACCGGAATACCGAACCGGTCGCGCAGAGAAGGATCCAGTGTCACGCGCGCATCCGGATTGGGAATCTCCTGAATCGGACCCATCACGACAAGCGTTCTGCGATACGCCTCGGCGAACGCGCGCTTCCCCGCTGCGCCCCAACGAGGTCCCGACGGCGCAAACGTATTCCAGAAGTGAATCGGCAGCGGCACGAATTCGTTGCCGAGCATGCCGCCGCCAATGACACCTGCATTGCCGTGATTGAACTCGCATGTGGCGATGCTGACACCCGGACCTTCGCAATCCTGCACCGTCTCCGGATACAAGCCGACAGCGCCGGCATACAAGTGGCCCTGCAGATTCCGGCCCACCTGGTCGAACGCATTGCCGATTCCATCGGTGTGCGCCTTTGAGCGGCTGTTCAGCAGCAATCGCGCGGTTTCGATAGCACCGGCGGCGATCACGATCGCGCGCGCTCGCACGATGCGCTCAGTCACTGTTCCATCGCTGTCCACGAACATCCGAATCGCGCGCGCCTGACCATCGGAATCGCAGATCACCGACCCGGCGTGAGCACCGGTGAGCAATTGGCAACTGCCCGCTGGCAAGTGCGCGCGGGATGACGGTGTTGTGCGTGCCGTTCTTGCTGTTGCTCGGACATGAAAAGCCGACACACGTACCGCATCGAACACAAGCGGCGCGTCCGTCGTACGCGGCGCGTATTGATCGCAAGCGGAATCGACGCGGTGCGCCAATCGAGTCGGCGCGCGGCATCGCGCAGCACGCGCCCATCGGCGTTCAACGGAAACGGCGGCATCGGATAAGCATCGCGAGGCCCGTGATGTGCGTGCCCCAACTCGCCGGCAACACCGATCTCGCTTTCCGCGCGCGCATACCACGGCGCGAGCGCGTCGTAGTCGATCGGCCAGTCGGCGAGGCTGGATCCTTCCGGCACGCCGTACGTCGACGCCATGCCGGAAGTCCTGCGGCGCGAATCGCCACGCCTGCGCGCCGTACACACGTGTTCCACCACCAACAGTCATCGCGTTGTTCGAATAACCAACTTCATGCGGGCGCACTTCCCGCGCGCCGTGCGCCCCGACGAACACGCGTGGATGTCCCGCCAGCGGCCCGGTGTTGTGTCCATACGACGGAAAACTGTGATTGCGCAAATGATCCTGACCAACATCGGCATGGCGCAATGACTCGCCGCGTTCGATCAACAGAACATCGAGGCCCGCCTGCGACAACACCTGTGCAACGACACCGCCGCCCGCGCCCGCACCCACCACGACGGCGTCGTACTCGTCGCGTATTTCGTCGACTCGCGCGCGACTGCAACGGCGTGGAGTCGATGCTCGGCAAGGGTCGCTTCGGCGCAGGATCGAAGCCGACCATCGGCCACGACACTCGTCCTGCGTCCGCATCTGCGTAGTAGCTCTGCTCCACGAGCGCGAGCATCGTGCGCAGCCACCGGCTGCTGCGCTCGGGCCACGGCGCCGGTGGATCGTCAGCCTGGAGTTGCTCCACTACATCGCGCTGGCGTTCCGCGGAAAGCAGGTCGAAGTCGAGCATGACGAGCACATCGATGCCGGCTCGCAGCCGCTCAATCGTCGAATCGCCGAGGTCAGCCTGGATGCGTTCGAGGAACGCTCGCAAGCCGGCCTCTGACGCCGACGGAAACGCATCGCGCGGAATCAGCGTATCGCCGAGGGCGAGCAGCACGCGCCATTGGCGTTCCGTCAGGTTCATCGTCCGATGAGCTCCGCGCTTCCGCGCTTCAGGATCGGAGTAGCTGCGATTGCGACGAACCAGCAGATCGCCAGTGCCCAAACGTCATGCGACAGATAGTGCGCGCCGCGCAGCTGCTGCGCGATTCCGAACGTTAATCCGACAACGATCGTCGTACCCAATGCGAACCAGCGCCATCGCGGCGCAAAGTACCGGCAGAAGAAATATGTCGCGATGAGCGCATAACCGGAACCCGCGTGCCCCGACGGGAAGCAACGGCCGGACCGGCCGTGCAGAAGTACTTCGCGCCATGTCGACAGATACGGCACTACGCCGCCGTAGCGATCGACCGACCACGGACAGTTCACGCGCGTGACATCCTTCAGGAGCGCAACAATCAAGGTAGACGCCGCCACCGCCACCACCAGGTACACGAAGCCCCAACGGTATGGGCGCAGCCGGTCGAGCTAAAAACGAAAGCGCGCAACCCAGCACGAGCGCGCCATAGACGACGCCGATCACTCGCTTCGCATCGCCGTGCAGCAAGTCCCTGACGATCGGGTCGCGCCGCAGCGACCAGGCACCGCCTTCCCAACGATAGATCGCATCGGCCAGCCACATATCGATGCGTGTCGTCTCGAGCAGTATCGCGACCACCACGAACACCGCGAGTGGAATCCACACGTGCGTCGTCGTCGAACCGATCGGCGCTAGCGGCTTCATTGCACCTTCATGACGCGCGCCCATTCGTTCAGCCCGTCTTTGTACGTCCGGCTTGCCGTCTGGTAGTAGGCGCGGACGAGTTCGGCGCCGCTGTCGTCGTTGCTCACGGCGACTTTCCCGGCACCCGCGTCGGTGTATCGATAACGTTCAATGCGCTGTCGCGGCTGCAGGATCGTCAGGTCGCGTCCGTCGAAGTAACCGAGATACTCATAGTTGCCGATGAGCGCCCGCTCCGGGTGCCCCTTCGCCAGCGCGTCGGTGCCGAACGCCATGGACAGATAGTCGACATTCAACAGTCCGAGCAAGGTCGGCGCGATGTCGATCTGGCTGACCAGCCCGTTGTGTTCGCGCGCCTCGATGTGCTTCGGCGAGTAGATCCACATCGGGATGTGGTACCTCTCGAGCGGCAGATCTTCCTTGCCCGCACTGCCCGCGCAGTGGTCGGCGACGATCACGAACAGCGTGTCGTCGAACCAGGGTCTTTCGCGCGCCTGCCGCAACAACTCGCCGATAGCGTAGTCGGTGTACATCACCGCGCCGTCGCGGCCGCTGCCGGAGGCAATGCTGATACGTCCTTCGGGATACGTGTACGGTCGGTGGTTCGACGTCGTCATCAGATGAAAGAAGAACGGCCTGCCCGACGCGTGCGCGCGGTCGGCCGCCGCCAGCGTCTGCCGATACAGGTCTTCGTCCGACATGCCCCACGCGTTGCTGAACTCTATCTGGTCGCTCGGCACGCTCGACTGATCGATCACGCCGTAGCCGTTGCCGGAGAAAAATGCGGCCATATTGTCGAAGTAACCGCGGCCGCCGTAGATGAACTGCGTTTCGTAGCCGCGCTCGCGCAATACGTTGCCGAGCGACCACATGCCGCTTTCGCGGCCGATGCGCTTGACGATCGAGTGGCCCGGCGTCGGTGGAAACGACAACGTCACCGCCTCGAGGCCGCGCACGGTGCGCGTGCCGGTGGCATACAAACGCGTGAAGAACAGGCTGTCGCCGATCAACGCATCGAGATTCGGCGTGAGCGCAGATCCTGGCGTGAAGCGCGCCAGGTAGTCCGCACTCAAGCTCTCGATCATCACCAGAATCACATTCAGGCGTCGCTCCGGGGCGG
>CAWGGQ010000026.1:0-19430 GCA_963822125.1 uncultured Gammaproteobacteria bacterium
CTGGCGAGGACCAGAGCAATCGCTTCCAAAACCCTAAAGCCAACTGACACGAGAGGGTCGTGAACTGAGATAGAGTTCGCGAAGATCTGGCCCAACATCACGCAGAAAGCAGGAGCCTCTACACCGTGGTGCGCAATGAACAATCGCGTTCCCCATCGAACATCGAGCATGTAGACAAAGTTCATGCCGACGCCATGGTGATCGACGCCCATGCAGACATCGAAGTGCCAGGCAAAGAATCGCCCTATGTCGGCCCCGATGGTCGTTCCAAAGTAGCCCCGGACAAGATGGCACGAGGCGGCGTGGACGGCGTGGTGCTGTCCGTCGCGACGGGGCCAGGGCCGCGGACGACCGAAGGGTATGCGAAGGCCAGACGAATCGCCGACCGAAAGCTGGCTGCCGCTCGTCAACTGATCGCGGATCCAGCCAACAATCTGGTACTGGCGCGTACCGCCACCGATGCCGACGAAGCAAAGGTGCAAGGCAAACGCTTCATATTCTTGAGCTTTCAGAATACGCAGATCATCGGCACAGACCTCACCGCCTTGGATGAGTTTCGCGAAGCCGGCGTCACGGTGTTTGCCCTGAACCACATCGGACACAACGACTGCGCCGATTCGTCCCGGCCCAACTTCATTGCCGCCACCGGCAAGCACGAGCCCGAAGAGGAGCACGGCGGGTTGTCGCCGCTGGGACGCGAGGCGATACGTCGCATCAACGAACTGGGCGGCCTGGTCGATGTCTCTCAATCGTCACTGAGTGCTACTTTGCAGACGGTTGAACTGTCCAGCGCACCGGTGATCGCCAGCCATTCCAACGTGCGCGCTTTGTGCGACGTCAGCCGCAACCTGTCCGATGTTGAAATCGATGCCATCGCTGCAGGCGGGGGCGTGATTCACGTGTCACCGTTCCGCGGCTATTTGTTCGATACCACCAACCAGCAGCTGGTGGACGACATTCGCAACGCGCGCTTGGGCGCAGGGCTACCGGAGAAGTATCTGTATCCATTTGAACTGTACTGGGAAATCAAAGACCCGGATGAGCAGGTGGCATTCCGCGACACCATCAGTCGCCTGCTCGGCCCGGGTTCGTTGGACAGCCTCATGAATCACATCGACTACATCGTTCAACGGGTTGGTGTGGAGCACGTCGGCATCGGTACTGACTTCAATCATGGTGGCGGCATGCGTGGCTTCGATGAAGCCAGCGATGCGCCCAATGTCACCGCAGCACTGCTCGCGCGAGGTTATTCACCGGACGAGATCGACAAGATCTGGGGGCGCAACTTTCTGCGGGCGCTCACCGCCGCCCAGGCGGGTAGCGTTTAGATATGGCACGAGAAGTGGCCCTTGTCGTCGGGGTCGGCCAGGCCACGGGCCAGGCGGTGTGCCGGCAGTGGTCCGATCGCTACAAACTGATCCTCATTGCTCGCTCAAAAGAGTTCATTACGGCGCTCGCGGACGAACTGCCGGACGCTCATGCACTGCCCTGCGACGTTGCCGACCGCGATGCCTGGGGCGCCACGTTGCATCGCATCCTGGAGGAGTTCGGCCAGCCGAAGCGCATCCTCATCAACACCGAGGCCGCCGTCTGGGGTGAATACAACGCGCTGTCGCTGGATCAGCTGGACAATAGTTTCGACGTCAATGCCATCAGCCTGCTGCAACTCGTGCAAACGCTGTTCCCGAACAAAGAGGAGATTCCCGCGGGCACCCGGATCATGATCAGCAGTTCGCCCGCGGCCTACCATCCACCCGCACCGTTCTTGGGTCTGGCGCCCAGCCGGGTTGCACAACGCGTGATGGCCGAGTTGCTGCATGAGAACCTCGCGCGTCATGGCCTCGCTTTTTCGGTGTTCTCGATCAATGGCGCCATCGACGAACCGAAGATGCGCGCGATGTACACAGACAAGCCCACGTCGTTCTTCATTCAGCCCAACGACATCGCGAAGGCGATGGTAAGCCTCTTCGACAGTGAGGATTTCAAGCTCGCCGCGGAAATACGCGGCGAGTCGTCGTTTGCCTAGGAAGAAATGAGCCGCGCTGGGGACAAGCTGCTCACCGTCGACATGACCGGTGAACTCGGCTGCGACCCCGTATTTTTCAGCGGCCCGTTGGACGGCAGTCCTTATGACAATCGATGTCCAGGGGCCGGTAGTACGGCTTACCCTGGGTTGCATACTCCCCCATCAGCTTCCTGAAGGTTTCGCCGCCAGATCCTTCCTCTGTCAGGGTGAGATTCTGGCGAATGAAGTTGATGCTGTCCGGATTCAGCGACCGGGCCAACTCCCAGTACTGCTCTGCCTTGTCTTTTTCACCGTGGGCCCGGAATAGATTGGCGAGTCGGAAGGCAGCATCGGCCTTCAGCTGATCGAACCCATGTTCGCGGATGTTTCGGGTGACCGTCGCCGCGGACTGCACATGCACGCTATCGGCCCCCTTCGCCACCCAGTCTTTCAGTGCCGGGGAATAGACGTCGGTGCCAAACGCAAACGCTTGTTCGCCCTCACCGAATGTATGCGTCTTGGAATAGGTGCCCTCGTCAATTCGAACGATCTTGCCTTCCTCATCGATCCAGGCTGCCGACGGCACGTTCACAAAATTGAACACGCTGCTGATGAGGTGGTCTTCATCTACCACCTGCACGTAGGTCGGATTAGCGGCATCAAAAATTGGCCCTGCTACTGCTTCGCCGCCGGTGTCTTCGGCAACGCAGATCAGGACAAAGTTGGGGTCGTTGATTTCTTCGTACACACGTTGCCACACGGGCACGTCAAGCTGGCAGCCTCACCAGGATGACCATGTCACGATCAAAGCCTTCTTGCCTTTGAAATCGGCCAACCTAACGACTTTACCCTGGCGGTCGGTGACTTCGAATTCTGGCGCCATCGCATCGACCAGCATGCCTTCACGCTTCGCCGGAATCTCAGCAAAACTCCATACGCGGGATTCCCTGTCGGCCACATACGGCTGTCCGAGCAAATCCGCGAACGCAGTCAGGTCAAACCATTGACGACCGTCTTGCTCAACGAGCAAGTCATCATTCATCGGAATGCACATGTCTTTGAAGCACGCGCCTTCTGGTTTCAACTCGAAACCATTCACCCGACTAAGGTCCTCCGGCCTGATGAGCAGACCTTCGCCATTGCCGGTGTCAGACAGCGTGACGGCCTTACCTTGATACAGCACCGTCGTGCTTCCCTCGGGATGAATCGGAGTTACTTCAAAAGGATGTCGAAATTCCGGGAATGCCCCAAACGCTCTTGCCATGGTCGCCTTCTCTCAGAGGATGACTTCGCTAGCATCCTAACAGGTTAAATCTGAGTCGCTACATCACCCGAACCGACTGGCGCTGCCGCGGCTGAGCACGAACGGGCAGGGCAGGTGGTGTATCAGCTGAAGATGCCGTACCGGAACGGCGCCACACATTTTGTGTTCGCGCCGATTGAGTTCCTGGCCTTGAAACTGGCGCCCGTCTAGGCATTTCGGGAATCGCGCCGTAGTCCAGTCGTTGGCGATCGTCGCCGATAGCTGTTTTACATGCGGTGCGGATGATGTTGGCGAATCACGAACCATTTCCCCGCAATCGCGCTCGATCACGCCTGGATCATCCGGATGGCAAACGCGCCGTTCGACGCCTGCGGTCGCGCTAATTACTTCGCTAGGTAGTTGAACGAGCGTGGAATCGAAGCGAGCCTGCCTGCGCCATTCAGCATTGACAGGACACGTCCATGACCAATACCGTCAAATCTCCGATCGAGGTCGTCAAAGCGTTCAGCTCCGCGATGGAGCAGAAGGATTTCGACAACGGGCCTCAAGTACGTGGCCGAGAACTGCGAGTACACGAACGGGCCGATGGGCACGTTCCAAGGGCCGGCCGGCGTGCGCGCGGTGCTCGAGCCGTTCTTCGCGCCCGATCGTGGAACAGACATTCATCATCAAACGCGAAGTGGCCAACGGCCCGGTCGTGTTTCTGGAACGTCTCGACCGTCACCTCATGCCGACGGGCTGGATCGAATTGCCGGTGACCGGCGTGTACGAAGTGCACGACGGCCGCATCACCGTGTGGCACGAGTACTTCGATCTCGCGACGATCAGAATCAGATGCCCGCGGCGGCGAACTGATCAGGCGACCGGTCACGAACGCGACGCCGCCATGCAGCTCTACTCGTTGAACTGTTAGCGCGCGCTAGGATTGCGGAATCGATTCGCTTGGCTTTCACCGTCGCGCGGCGCGAGGCATTCGAAATCTTTCTCTACCAGGATCGAGAGCGTGCCGCCATCGATCGGCAGACTCGCACGAAACGACACTTCCGAATCCGTCTCGGCCCAACGCGCGATGCGCGTTGCGGAACGTGACGGTGATCGCGCCATTGATGTATGTCGCTCGCGCTTCGCACCTACTGCCAGCCGATAGAGAAATTCGGCGCCGCCGGAAAGCGGGTGACCGCTTCCACCTCACCGCCGTTGCCAAGGCGCTCGACTTCGTCGCGGTCGAGCCGCAGTCGGATGCTGTCGTCGAGAATGCGCAGTTTCATCGTGTGACTCCGGGCTTAGCGGGTCAGTTCAGTGAACCTTTGCCGTAGGTTGCGAGTTCCAGTGCCCGGAACTCTACGCCGTCGCCGATGTCCGGGTCGTACATGAAGTCTTCCGGTGCCTTGCGATCGGAGCGCGCGATCTCTGGCTTCGGTCCGCGGGGCAGCGCGTTCGTCGGCCATAGGTCGCTTCGAGGTCTTCAGTTCATCCGCATTCAGCTTCGAAACGCGGCACGGTACGCCGCGCAGGTGCGGGATGCCCTGCTCGATGTCCATCAGTTCGGGGTCGTCGTCCCCGGTGAGCTGCGCGTCGCCGAACGTCCACACGCCGGACAGATGATCGCCGCCGCGCGGCGATTCGGGCATCCACCAGCCGTGCGGCACGCGCACCAGGCCGTCGGGCATCTGCTGGCGGACCTCCACGCGCATCACGACGCGGCCGTGTGACGTGGCCACGTGGATCCAGTCGCCGCGATCGACGTGCTGCGCCTTGGCCGTTGCGGGGCTCAGGTATGCCGTTGGCTCCGGCGCCTAGCGCGCAGCTCCGGCACGTGGCGCTGTCCGGTTTGAAAGTACTGATCGTCGCGAACGCCGATGAATAGCGTCAGCGGGAATGCGGCGTCGGGTCGCGCCGCTTCGCGGTAGTACGGCAGCGGATCGAAGCCGAGATCTGCGAGCACCGTCGAGTAGAGCTCAACCTTGCCCGATGGCGTCGCAAAACCCGTCTTCAGGTATTTCTTCGGCTCGAATTCCGGGGCCGGAATCACGCCGTCGTCGACCACCTGCTGCCAAGTCTTGCCGGATGGCGCGAGCCGGTAGTCGAAGAGCTCCTCGAGCGTCCGCCACGGAAACTGCGCGCCGAGTCCCATACGCCCGGCAAGGCCGGTCCAGAAATCGAACACGCCGCGGCACTCGCCCGGCGGCTGCATCGCCTGCTGGCTCACGCCAACCATCATGCTGGGGCGCTCGAGCCACGCATCGCCCGGCAATACGTAGTCGGCTAGCTGCGCCGTCGGTGTCATCGAGTGTTCGTGCACCACGATCAGATCCTGATTCATCAGCGCCCTGTAGATCTGCTGCATGTTGGCGAACGCCATCAGCGTGTTGTTGCCGAGCGAAAACAGCGCCTTCACCGCATACGGTTTGCCGGTGGCCATCGCGCGGAACGTCGACGTCGGGTTCGCCATGTACTGGCCACCGACGAGGTTCGCCCACTGGCGTCCCCATACCTTTTCTGTTGGCGCGCGGAACGATTCGAGGCCGCGGTAGGTGAACACCGGAAACTCGGCGGCACCGAGCTGCTTGGCCTTCTGTGCGGGCGAGATTGCATCGTGCATCTCGATGTCCGTGTCGGAGATCACATGCGGATTGAAGCCGAAGAAACGTTCACCGCCGGCCACGTCGAGGTTGCCGCTGAGCGCGCGCAGCATGCTGTGCAGCCGGATCGCCGACGTGCTCGATACCTGCTGATCGGTGATCGGCGACCACGGAATGATCCCGGGTTTGGCCGTCGCATAGAGCCGCGCTGCATCGACGATGAGCTCAGGCTTCACACCGGTGATTTCAGCGACGCGGTCCACCGGATATTCGCGCACGCGCGCCGCGAGTTGATCGAAGCCCACCGTCCAGTCGCGCACGAACTCTTTGTCGTAAAGACCTTCCTCCAGCATCACGTTCAGCCAGCCGAGACACATCGCGGCGTCGGTGCCGGCGCGCAACGGCAGCCAGATGTCTGCGAGCTCCGCGTTTTCGCTCTTGCGCGGGTCGAGCATGATCAGCTTCGCGCCCATCGCCTGCGCGATACGGATCATCTTGTACTCGGCGGTCCAGCTATGACGGCGCGGGTTGTGGCCGAACAGCACGATGCACTTCGATCCGAGAATGTCCGGCTGCGGATACCAGCCGTACACCATCCGGTTCACCGCGGCGGTGTTGCCCATGCAGTACGCAACGCCGCTGATGAAGTTCGGACTGCCGACGAGGTGCATGAAGCGACGGCACAGGCCGCTGTCGACGGTAGTATTCCAGTGGCTCGATGCCACGGCGAAACCTTCCGGGCCGTAGCGTTCGATCACTTTCGTCAGCCGCGCCGCGATATCGTCGAGCGCCGAGTCCCAACTCACGCGTTCCCACTTGTTGCCGCCGCGTTCGCCGACGCGCCGGAACGGATACATGAGCCGATCGGGGTGCGCGAACGACTTCGGCGCATATGCACCCTTCATGCAGATCACGTCTTTCAGAAACGGATCTTTGCGCGCCGACACCTTGACGACGCGCCCGTCTTCCACCTTCGCGAGCACCGGGCAGAAATTGTCGCAGGTCGAACAGACCACGAGTTTCTCGACGGATTCGGTTGCGCTCATCGTGTGCCTCGGCAGAGAGATTAAATTACATACACGCGTGCATGTATGTTCATGGTATCGTATCCCAAGC
Organism: uncultured Gammaproteobacteria bacterium; assembly: GCA_963822125.1. Classification (GTDB taxonomy): domain Bacteria; phylum Pseudomonadota; class Gammaproteobacteria; order Pseudomonadales; family Azotimanducaceae; genus DATJGR01. Next base: position 6,968 of record CAWGGQ010000026.1, read on the forward strand.
TTGGAGGAAACCGCATGCCGCAGAAAATCAAAGTGCGCCGCACTCAGACGGAGCGGTCCTTGTCGATGCGTATGCGGCTGATCGAAGCCACGATCGAATCGCTCGTCGAATGCGGCTATACGAACACGACGGCCGTGGAGGTTTGCCGCCGTGCGGGCGTCACCCGCGGGGCGCTGCTGCACCACTTTGCGGATCTCACCGCGTTGTTCGAGGCATCTCTGGAACGGCTCTACGACGACATGGGGCGCGGTGTCGATGCAGCGCCCAAGTCGGAACGCCGCGAAGCGATGGGCGCGCGCGAACTGGTCGATTCGATGTGGTCCTCGGTCTCGCGCAGCGAATTCAAGGCCGTCGATCGAGATCTGGTTGGCGGCGCGCAACGACGCCGCGGTGGCGGAGCGACTGCAATCGGCGATCCGGCGCCTCGGCGAAACAGTCAATCCCGAACTCAATCCCGCGATGCGGCGACTATTCGGAGGCGGATCCCAGGCCGTCAGCTACTTCCTGCTGGTGCGGGAGACCATGATCGGACTCGCGTTGGGGCGCGCGGTGACGCCTGGCGGTGAACTGGGCCACGAGCGCAGAGTGCTGAACCTGCTCGTGTCGATGGCGCCGAGTCGGAAGACGGACAAAGAGTAGCAACTAGTAGCCTGTATCGATCCGATCGATATGGCCATAACCGCCGCAGTTGTTCGTCCTTTCACAACTGTTTAGTTTCCCGCTAACGAGCAATCAGGGCTGCGCCGTCCTGCGCAGAATGTGTCCGGCGACGACCGCGCCGTGAGTGTTCTGCAAGAAGTGCCCCGCCTCCTGAACGGCATCGAAGCTCGCGTTCATCCGGCTCGCCCATTGCCGGCCCCACGCTTCAGTGAACACGTCGTCGGCGCACCCCCAAACGAAATGGACGGGCTTGTTCCACGCGAGCAACATGCGGTAGTGGTGAGTCTGCGCGGCACCGTTGCCGTTGTCGTAGCTGTCGAACGGGATCGACAGCGGAAATCGGCGCAGGCCGTTATAGGCGTCGTCGGGCAGATCGCGAAACGGCGCGGCGAAACCGTCGTAGATCTCGCGCGGCGAGACCCGTGAACTGCGGTCGATGACCTTGCGTCAGCGCCGGAAAGATCGACGTCGGGGCCGGCCAGCCTTGCACTGAACACCATCAGCAGCGCGATGTCCGGTCGATCGCGGCAGAAGATGCCGCCGTCGTGCCAGTTCCTATTCCAGTTCCGAATGCCATCGGTGTACTCGTACTCAGGATGATGCAGCCACGTATTCATGATGATCAGACGGTCGAACCGCTCGGGCATCATCACCGCCTGCGCGAGTCCGATCGGACCGCCCCAGTCCTGACAGACCAGCGTGACACGGCGCAGATCGAGCGCGGTGATGAGCGACGTCAGGATTTCGACGTGCCGCGCGATGGTGTACCAGTGAATATCGGTCGGCTTGTCGGAGCGGCCGAAGCCGATGTGATCGGGCGCGATGCAGCGGAAGCCCGCGGAAACGAGCGCCGGAATGATGTCGCGATATAGATACGACCACGTCGGCATGCCGTGCAGCAGCAGCATGACCGGACCGTCGGCGGGGCCCACGTCCACGTAGTGCATCCTCAGGTCCTGCCACGCGTGATACTGCGGCGAATAGTCGAAGTTGCTCAAGTTGGCGAAGTTCTCGTCGGGCGTGCGGATGAATTGCGTCACGTGCTTCTCCGGGTTTGACTGACAATCGGGTCGGGGGGCAGCCGCAAACCAACATCGTCATAGTCGGTCGAGCACCGGCAGGGTGATCGACGCTTGGGTATCGCCGAGCTGTTTGTCGCCGACGATGCCGCGGTAGAACCGGCTGCGCATCATGTCCGCGAAATATTGCACGCCGGGATAGTACACGAGGGCGACCCGGTCGAATCGGTCACCCGCTTCGAGCGGTACCGCGACGCCGATGTGCATCGGTCCGTGCACGCCCTCCGCCATCAGCCCGAACATCTGCTGCGTATACTGGCGATCGGCCGCGGCGTTCTCTGACGTCCCTTCGCGCAGCAGATTTGCGACGACGACCGCGCGCTCGCCGTAGTCGAGCGCCCCCAGCAATTTTGTGGCGCGTAACTCGATCGCGGGATTCGGCTGAGCCGGCACGAATGGAAAGTGCGAGGGCGCGCGCGTGACGATTTGTATGAGTCGCTTGCCGAGCAGCACAACCGGGAATCCGAGATTGAGCCACCGTGGCCGCTGCATGCCGCACGCGTACGTGTAACTGAAGCGTGCCGAGGCCTGGCGATAATCCTCGCCGGCCATGATTCGATCCGCAGCCGCCCGCGAATCGAATTGCGTCAACAGTACGGCGCTCCACGGCACCTCGCCGTCGAACCGGTCGACAAGTTGCTTCGATGCGAGCGCGTTGACCGCGACTTTGCCGGCGTAGACGACGTGCGCATCGCCGGCCGACTCCGCCGCCGCGCGCAGATCCCGCATCGCCGCGAACAGTGCGCCATCGCCATCGTCAGCGCCGGAAGTCGCGCCGGCGTCGTAGTAAAGAAACGTCAAGACGTGAAACACGCCGCCGGAATACATCAATGGCTGCGTGTCGTGGACGATGTCGCGTCGCGCGTGTAGATAACGCATCTGTTGCCACACCACCGCGGCGACGAGGCCGACGAGTGCCAAAAGGATGATCGCTCGAAGCATGTCGTTAACCTCCGGCAGGCGCCATGACTCCCCGAAAGGGGCGACCGTGTTTCCCCATCCGATGACGCCACCACCCGCTCATCGGTAGTCGACCTGTGGCATTCCCGTATGCGTTTGGCCGCAGCGACGTGATGGAGTAGTAGGTCGTTCAATGTAGAAGAAAAGGAAGATGAAAGGATATTTCGCTGCCGCGAGCCTGCTGCGCAGGGTTGTCGGTCGGCGTGTTCGCAGATGAAACACGCACCGAGGAATTCAACCTCGAACTCACGCCCTATTTCTGGGCGGCCGGTATCGATGGCAAGCTGTCGGTCGGCGCCGACGAAGTGAATTTCGACCGCAGTTTCAGCGACCTCATCGAAAACACCGATGCCGCATTCATGGGACTTCCGGTCATCAGCTACGACCGATTCGTGCTGTATGTCGACTACGACTACCCCAGCCTCAGCAACGATGCAAAGACCCGGCGCGGAATCATTGCCCCGGTCGGCACCAAGGTGCAGGCGGACACTGACCTAGGTGTCGGAACATACGCCGCGGGCTATCGCTTCGATACGTTCGGCAAAAACACCATCGACGTGCTGATCGGCGCTCAGGTCACCGACATCCAGGAAGAATTCCTAGTCCGGTGGCCGAACCACCGGTATCACTCCGGCGTGAGCACCAGCCGCAGCCGCACCATGTCGAGGCAACGAATACCATCTTCGACGATCGGCTCAGCGTAGTTGTTGGCGAAGAAGTCGGGCTCTACACCCACGATGCGAAAGCCCGCACGCTGATAGAAACGAAGCGCATCGAAGCTCGAATTGCCGGTACCCACTTCGATCACGCGCGCGCCGGTCGATTCAGCGAGACCGATCGCGTGCCCCAGCAAGCGTCGGCCCAGGCCAGTGCCTCGATACGCTTCGGCGACGGCGATGTTCATCAATTCGTACGTGGTCGCGTCCATCTGCCTGAGCGCGTATACCCCGATCACCTCGTCGTCGCGTTTCGCAATCCGCGTCAGCGTGTCGGAAAGATAACTCTCCACTCGCGCGCGCGACGGATCGGCATCGAGCAGCAGATCCCAGGGCAGTTCTTCCGGGTAAGGCCGGTAAAACCGCACATCGCGAGGGTCGAAGTTCTTCACCAGTCTTCCGTGCCAGCTGCGCCTTTGAACGGGCCGATGATCTCGCGCGTTACCCAACCGCCGTAGTAACCGCCAGGTTGCGGATAGACGGTCTCGCGCTCTACGAAGCAAGTGACGAGACCCGGGTAAAACGCCACCCAGCCGAGCAGGTCTTTGAAATCGGCGAACACTTCCTGGTAACTCCATGCGGCGCCTTTTACGCGCTCGCCGTCCACCACGACGTCGTATGCGGTTGCGATGCCCTTCCATTCGCACGTCGTGCGTACGTCGGTCGCTTCGAGTGCGTCCCACTCGACATCGTCGGGCGGCAATAGAACACCGGCGGGCTTGCCGTCTCTAACACGCGCACAGAGTCGCGCGAGTCGGCAATCAACGAGCCTTCGGCGAATACCTGTATCAAACGCGTGTCCGGAACGATCATCGGCGGTCTTGGGTAGTCCCAAACGGACTCTTCGTGCGCTGCATCGGCGTGTGCAAAATCGGGACGCACGTCGCCGCGGAACTTCCAACGTCTTCGAGCCGCTTCGATTTCAGGTGTCGGTCGCAGCATCGCACCACCCTCCAAAAGAAGTAGTGCCCAAGGACGACTTGAGGATCGTCACGAACGCCAGCCCTGCCACCAGTGTTTGGCCGGCCGCGTCGATTTTCGGCCGCCCTCTGCGAAGGCGTAATACGCCTTCGTCAATGCCGGTGCAATCGAGTCGTAGGTATTCCAATCGTCCTTCGCGTCGTACAGCGAAGCGGCGTTATCCGACCGGTACTGCGCGTAGTGGTGCGCCGCGAACGCACTGCCCTGCTCGGACAGCAGATCGTCCGTCAGTCGGCCGTGCGCCACCTTGGTGAAGAACGCCGCGGGCGAGAGTTCCCGGTACCGCAGCCGCAGCATGTCGCGGCCGTTCGACCCTTCGAGCTTCGGCGCAACCAGCTGCAGATTCGCGCACCACGCCACGTAAATGCCGGGCGCCACTGCGGCGCGGTCGATGGAACCCGCTTCTTCGAGGTGCCGGCCGAGATCGTCGAATATGCGTCATGCCGATGCCAGCGCCTGGTCGAGGTCGCGGAGCAGGTCGGCCTCGCTCTCGATGCCGACGCTGAGCCGGATCGAGCCCGGCGTCGATGCCGAGCGCCAGCCGTTCGCCTCCGGCATGCTCGCGTGCGTCATGAGCGCGGGATGCTCGATCAGCGATTCGACGCCGCCGAGACTCTCCGCGAGCGAGAAGATGCGCACGACGCTAGAGCACATGGCGCGCCGCTTCGAATCCGCCCGGACGCGGAACGCCAGCATGCCGCCGTGGCCCGCTCGTCTGCCGGCAGGCGAGTTCGTGCTGGGGATGGTCTGCAATCCGGGATAACGCGACCCACTCCACCTTCGGATGCTGCTCCAGGAAGCCGCGACGGCGAACGCGTTGCGCTCGTGCGCCTGCATGCGAACCGCCAGCGTCTTGAGGCTCCGCAGGCACAGGTACGCGTCGAACGTGCTCTGGATGCCGCCCATCGCGTTGGAGATGAATTCAGCCGGGCGGCGAGTGCGTCGTCGTCGGTGACCAACAGCCCGCCGACCAGGTCGCTGTGGCCGTTGATGTACTTGGTGGTCGAGTGCATGACCATGTCGGCGCCGAGCGCCAGCGGCCGCTGGAAGTACGGCTACAGGAAGGTGTTGTCGACCATCAGCCAGGCGCCGTGCGCGTGCGCGATCTCTGCCGCCGCCGCGATGTCGACGAGCTTCATGAGCGGGTTGGTCGGCGACTCGATCCACACCATGCCGGGTATTCGGCCGCATCGCCTCCTGCGAGACTGTTGGGATCGGTCATGTCGACATAGGTGAAGTCGATGCCCTGCTTGCGGAACACGTGCTCGAACAGGCGATAGGTGCCGCCGTACATGTCGTCGCAGCAGACCACGTGATCGCCCGGCGAAAGCAGATGCATCGATCGTGTGGTGCCGCCGATGACCGGACGCCATCGCAAAGCCGTATCGTCCGCCTTCCAGGTTCGCCACGCACTGCTCGTAGGCGCGGCGGGTCGGGTTGTGCGAGCGCGAGTACTCGTAGCCCTGATTCACGCCCGGCGAGGTATGCGCGTAGGTCGAGGTGAGATACAGCGGCGTGACCACCGCGCCCGTGGTCGGATCCGGCGCCTGGCCGGCGTGAATGGCCCGCGTCTCGAAGCCGAAGTCGTCCTGGTTCCAGTCCATGTGTTACCTCTACTTGGTTTGCCCTCTCCTGGGGCTGCTTTAGGGCGCGAAACTGGACCGCGCGCGAATGCCCCATTTGCCGTCGACCTGTTCGACGATGTACAGCGACGGATAACTCGCGTACCGGGTACCGTCCTTGTGATAACGCGAGAACTCGACCGCGATGTGCACCTTCGTCGGCGAACTCTGCACGATCTGCATCGCATCCCACTTGCTGTGATCCCAGCCCTCGCCGGCGATCAGAGCGTCGATGTGATTCGCGGCAATGAACGCGGCGCGATCGGGAAACGTGACGACCTTGCCGCCGGCGAATCGCACGTGCGGGTACAGCAACGTGTCCGCCCACGCGGCGCTGTCCTTCGCATTGAACGCCGTCATGAACGCGTCCATCACGCGCGCGAGCTGCGGCATCGGCCGTGTCGTCGGCTCGAACGGCTGAGCCTGCGATGCATCGCGAGCGCTATCGCGAGCGCCTGAGCCGACCTGATCATTGCGGTACCATCTGTTAGAGCCTGCATCGCTAACTCGTCGTGCGCTAACTCGTTGGGCTGAGGAATATCCATGGAAATCGCACCGCTGTCGACCTTCGCTCCGGATCTGTTCGAGGGCCGCACCGCACTGGTCACCGGCGGCGGCAGCGGCATCGGGCGCGAAATCGCGCTGGCATTCGCCCGCCTCGGCGCCGATCTGGTCATCGCAAGCCGCAACGCCGAAAACGTGACGCCAACGGCCGCGACATCGAAGCGCTGGGGCGGCAGTTGCCTGTGCGAGGTGACGAACGTGCGCAAGCCGGAAGACGTCGATGCGCTCGTTGCGGCGGCAATCGCGAAGTTCGGCAAGATCGACTTCCTCATCAACAACGCCGGCGGCCAGTTTCCGGCGCGGCCGTTCGACATCAGCGACAACGGCTGGCGCTCGGTCGTCGACCTGAACCTCAACGGCACCTGGAACGTCACGAGTCGGGTCGGCAGGCACATGGTGGAGCGCGGCTTCGGTGCAATCGTCAACATCGTGCACATCTATTCGTTCGATCGCGGCGCGCCGCCGTTCGTGCATTCCGGCGCGGCGCGCGCGGGCGTGGTCAGCATGACCCGCTCGCTCGCCTACTACTGGGCGCGCAAAGGCGTGACGATCAATGCGCTCGCGCCCGGAACGATCGCGACCGCCGGTGTGCGCGAGGAGGAGTTCGCCTACTCCGACATCGAGAACTACGAAGCGGTTGCCGTTTAGGACATTCCCGCGCACCGGCTCGGCGAGACGACGGAAGTGGCCGGGATCTGCGCCTTCCTCTGTTCGCCCGCCGCACGCTACATCAACGGCGCGTCGATCATCGCCGACGGCGGCTACTACATGGACAACTGGACGCCGATGCTCGACCCGGAGGTTTGACCCGATCGGTCACACCAGGAAGTGTGACGGGTCACCCAAGGGATGCCTTCATCCCATGGGATAGAGAATCTCCTTCGTCACCGCATCGATCTTCTTCATCACGTCGGCGCTGAGCGTCAGATCCGCAGCCGCGAAAATTTCCGGCAACTGCGCTGCGCGCGTCGCGCCGACGATCGTCGATGCGACGAAGTCGTGTTGTTTGCTCCACGCGGTTGCGAGCGTCACCACCGACATTCCCGCTTCTTCGGCGATCGCCTTGAAGCGCGCGGTGGATGCCAGCGACTTGTCGTTGATGAAGCGGTTCACCATCGCCGCCTGCCGCGCGCCGGCGTTGCGGTAGTTCGTGAAACGCGCGCCCTGCGGCTCTGCGCCGTCGTTGTACTTGCCCGACAACACGCCGCCGGCCAGCGGCGAATACGGAATCAGGCTGACCTGTTCCTGCCGGCACGCCTGCGCGAGCTCGTCTTCGAAGCGGCGGTTGTTCAGGCTGAAGTTGTTCTGGATCGTTTCGTAGCGCGCGAAGCCGTTCATCTCCGACACCGCCGAGGCTCTTCGTCAGCCCCCACGTGGTCTCGTTGCTGCAGCCGATCACGCGGACTTTGCCGGCGCGCACCAGTTCATCGAGCGCCTCCAGCGTTTCTTCGTATCGCGCGCCGTGATCGGGCCAGTGCGTCTGATACAGATCGATGTAGTCGGTCTGCAGTTTGACGAGGCTCGCTTCGACCGCGCGCACGATGTTGTGCCGGTCGAGCGTCGTCATGCCGGAACGCACCGCCGCTTTGATCCAGCCGTGGCTCGGCCCGACACCTTCGTTGCGATGATCAGCGCGTCGCGCGGTTTGGTTTTCATCCAGCGCCCGACGATTTCTTCGGTGCGGCCCGCATACTTCGGATCGGGCGGCACCGGATAGTTTTCGGCCGTGTCGTAGAAGTCGATACCCGCGTCGAAGCTCTTGTCGAGAATTTCGATCGCGGCTTTTTCGTCGGCCATCGAGCCGAACGTCATCGTGCCCATGCAGATTTCCGAGACGACGATGCCGCTGCGGCCCAACCGGTTGCGTTTCATGAAGGATCCTTACGTTGTTTGACTAACAGCATATCCGTGGCGCGAGACGGCCGGTTCACTCAGCGAGGCGCTGAACGACGTACGTCGGAACCGGCTGCGCGATGCCTTTGAACTCGATGTCACCGACGATGCTCGGCATGCGCGGCGCCGTCGAGCATCGTGAACACGCGTTGCGAGATCAACACCTGGCCGCCCTTGGCTTCGCCGCACAGCCGCGCCGCAAGGTTCGTGACTGTGCCGATGGCGGCGTACTCATAGCGCCCTTCGAAGCCGACCTGACCACACGTGGCATATCCGGTGGCGATGCCGACACCCAGACGCAGGTCGTGGCCGCGCCGCTTCCAGCTGTCGGACAGTACCGCCGCACGATCGCGCATGCCCAGCGCGAGCGTTACCGCCCGCCGCGCCGGCTCGTCGCACGGCACCGGATCGTTGAAGAACACCATCATGCCGTCGCCGAGGAACTGCGCGAGCGTGCCGCCCTGCTCGAACACGAGCGGGCCGACGGCGTTGTGGAGTTCCGCGAGCACCGCCATCACGTCCTCGGGTTCCGAGCGCTCCGCAAACGGGGTGAATCCACGCAGGTCGCAGAACAGCACCGTGACTTCGCGGCGGTGACTCTTCAGCAGGTCGATGCCGCCGGAGGTGATGACGTCCGCGAGTTGCGGCGGCAGAAACCTGCGCATCAGGCTGAGGCGTTCCACTTCCTGCACCTGATCGGCAACGCGTTGTTCGAGCTGGCGGTTCCAGCCGCGCAGTTCTTCCGCTTGCGCCTCCACGCGCGCGAGAAGCGCGCGCTCGTTGTCCCGCAAACGTTTTTTCTCCATACACGCGCCGAGGCGCGCTTTCAGCAGCACCGGATCGAACGGTTTCGTCAGGTAGTCCTCCGCGCCCGCTTCGATGCAGCGCACCACGCTCGCCATGTCGTCGAGCGCAGAAATCATGATCACCGGAATGTCGCGGATCGCGGCATCGGTGCGATGCCGCTCGAGCACCGCGAAGCCGTCGAGACGCGGCATCATCACGTCGAGCAGCACCAGGTCTATTCCGCCGGCTGCCATCCGCTCCAACGCTTCCACACCGTCGCGCGCGTCGATCACACCATAGCCGAGCCGCTGCAACCGGCGGCCCAGCACGTCGCGATTGGCCTCGTCGTCGTCCACCACGAGCACGGTTTCGAGCCGGCCCGGACGCGGCGGTTCGGCCACGCCGGGCAGCGAGGCGCTCGCGACCGTTCCTGTTGCGAGCTTGCGCGCGAGTTCGCCGAGCCTGACAGCCGCAGCGGTGAGTCGGTCGAGGTCGGCCATCGGCAACACTCCGGGCGCTGCGCGCAATGCCGCTGCAGAGGTTTCCAGTTCGCTGACGTGCGCGCGCAGGCGCGCCGCCGACTCGCCGGGGTTGCCGTCGGCGTCGATGATGCCGGGCACCAGTTCCAGCACCTGCCGCGCAACGGCGCGTATGCCTTCGAGCTGCGCGATGTTCGCGCTCGTCAAACCTTCCTCTTCGAGCAGCAGTTCGGCATAGCCGATCAGGTGGTTCACCGGCGTCCGCAATTCGTGGCGAAGTTCGCGAACCTGTTCCGGGTCATTGGAGTATTCATGGCATCACTCACGTCAAAGGAATCGCCGCCATCGGCCGCGCGAGTCCGCCATCCACACGCAGGTTCTGTCCGGTGATGTACGCGCCGGCCGGGGAAGCAAGGAACGCAATCAACCCGCCAAGCTCCGACATCAGCCCCAAGCGCCGCAGCGGAATGTTGCCGATGAATCGGTCCCCGGCGCGACCAGCGGTGTTGTCGAACCATCCCGGCAGCACGTTGTTCATGCGGATGCCTTTCGGACCGTAGGTATCGGCATACATTTTCATCCAGGCGGCGAGCGCGTTTCGCATTGCCTCCGACACGGAGGAAATCGGAAACGGCTGACCCACGCTATAAGAAGAGATATTCACGATGGTGCCGCCGCCCTGACGCTCCATGACGGGTGTTACCGCGCGGGCCATGCGGATGACGTTCAACAGGATCAGGTCGAGACCGCCGTGCCAGTCATCGTCCGAAATCGCCAGGAGTTCGCCGATGGCGGCGTGGCCCGTGTTGTTCACGACGAGGTCGATCCGACCAAACGACTCCACCGCAGTGCGAACCGCGACCTCGATGTCTTCCACGGAGGTGACCGAGCCCTTGAGGCCAACGACACCCAACTCAGCGGCCAATGTCTGCGCCCCGACGTCGTTCGCCAACAGCACCAGCCGGTAGCCGACCGAATGCAGGTGCCGCGCGATGCCTGCACCGATGCCCTGGCCGGCCGCCATCACGATTGCGGAAGGCGTGTGGGTCATAGTCATTGAGTCACCTCGCCTGAGTTCATAAACGAGCACCCTGGCGTTGACCGACTTCTCAGTCAACATCGCGTACATCGGCGCAAGTGTTGATGCTCGAACTCGCTGGCGCCAGCGATGCCCAGAAGCGCCTGACAGTTCTACTCTGTCTGCAACACACGCGAGAGGACGCTAAGGAACCTGTTGGCGCAACCCGGGTGAGCCGTCCCTGCCGCCCGCGATCATCGAATCGTCGCCGGAACGCCGACGAGCGTCGCCCGATCGCGAAAACGCATCAGCCACCTCTCGCGATCGCCGGCACGCCGGGGTCGAGCGCGACCCAGTTCTGCTTGGTGTCGCACCAGACATGGAACATGGGCTTGAACCCCGACGTATCGTCGAGCGTGCCGGTCTTCAGAAACACGCTGTCGGGCTGCGACGGAATAGCCGAGTAGATCGGCGACCCGCAGTTGCCGCAGAAATAGCGCTGCACCGTGTTGCCGCTCGCAGTGTCGCTGTCTTCGTAGAGCTTGGGCGTTCCCGCCGTGAACTTGAACTCCGCTTTCGGCACCACCGCCAGCGTGGAGTACGCCGACCCCGCCTGCCGCTGGCAGTTCTTGCAGTGACACACGCCCGTCATCGCAGGCGCGCTGGCGAATTCGTACTTGATCTGCCCGCAAAGGCATTGTCCGGTGATCGACATGAGTGCTGTTCTCCTTATTTGTCGTTTCTTGGTTTGAGCGGCCTGCGATGTGTAGCCCGCGTCATCCGGCCGATGAACACACTGCTTCGCGACGACATCAAGTGATGCGCGGCGAAGGGGCGACCCAAACCCCCGGCCGATCGGCGACGGCCTGCCCGTCGAGCTTGCCAACTTCGACGACCGTGCGCCCGTTGACGATCACCTGGTGGATGCCCGTCGGTTGATCGGCGTTCAAACGCTCGCCGTTGGCGGAAAATCACGAACGCGGCGCGTCGGCCCGGGCGCGATGTCGCAGCATCGAACACCACGACGTCGGCGTACACACCTGGCGCAACACACCCCGATCCCTGAAGCGAAACAGGTCCGCCTGCACCTTCGTCAGCTTGTGGACGGCCTGCTCGAGCGTCAGCACGCCTTTGTCGCGGACCCACGTCCCGAGCAGATCGCTCGGCACCACGGCGTCGCAAATCTGACTGACGTGTGCGCCAGCATCGCAGCCCCAACGTGCAGCCTTCGGTGTTGAGCAGCAGCGCAACGCCCTCTGCGTCGTCGTTGGTGATCAACGACTGGAAGCGCAACTTTCACTCGCGCGCGTTTGTCAGGTCGGCCTGCAACTTCCGGGCGCCAATCGACTCGCCCTGATCGAGGCGCCACCACATTGCGGTCCGGCCTTCAGCGTGCTATTGAGCCGTCGGGGCCGGGGAGGCAAGCAATGCAAGACATCAGCTGGCGCGCGCGAGCGCGCGTCGTGTTTCTGTTCGTTTTACTAGGCGGAGTCGCAACCGTGGGTTGCGGTTCCAAGATCCGCGACGAATCGCTGTTCACGGGCGCGCAGGTCGAACGTGGCAAGTCCGTCTACGCGCAGAAGTGCGCCGGTTGTCACGGCGCCGATCTGACCGGCGGAGTCGCACCCGACTTGACGGGATCGAGGTTCGCCGACAGCTGGGGCCCTCAAGGAATCTGGGCACGCGCGACAGGGCGAGCGTTCAC
>CAWGGQ010000027.1:0-22519 GCA_963822125.1 uncultured Gammaproteobacteria bacterium
GCTCGTTGATTGCCGACTCGCGCGACTCTGTGCGCGTGTTAGAGACGGCAAGCCCGCCGGTGTTCTATTGCCGCCCGACGACGTCGAATGGGATGCACTCGAAGCGACCGACGTACGCACGATGTGCGAATGGAAGGGCATCGCAACCGCATACGACGTCGTGGTGGACGGCGAGCGCGTAAAGGGCGCCGCGTGGAGTTACCAGGAAGTGTTCGCCGATTTCAAAGACCTGCTCGGCTGGGTGGCGTTTTACCCGGTCTGGTCATGCTCGTAGAGCGCGAGACCGTCTATCCGCAACCTGGCGGTTACTACGGCGGTTGGGTAACGCGCGAGATCATCGGCCCGTTCAAAGGCGCAGCTGGCACGGAAGACTGGTGAAGAACTTCGACCCTCGCGATGTGCGGTTTTACCGGCCTTACCCGGAAGAACTGCCTTGGGATCTGCTGCTGGATGCCGATCCGTCGCGCGCGCGAGTGGAGAGCTATCTTTCCGACACGCTGACGCGGATTGCGAAACGCGACAACGATGTGATCGGGGTATACGCGCTCAGGCAGATGGACGCGACTACATACGAATTGATGAACATCGCCGTCGCGCAGGGCTATCGCGGCACTGGCCTGGGCCGACGCTTGCTGGGGCACGCGATCGGTCTCGCTGAATCGACCGGCGCGCGCGTGATCGAAGTGGGTACCGGCAATTCGAGCTTCGATGCGCTTCGTTTCTATCAGCGTGCGGGCTTTCGCATCGTGGGTGTAGACCCGACTTCTTCGCCGACAACTGCGCTGAGCCGATCGTCGAAGATGGTATTCGTTGCCTCGACATGGTGCGGCTGCGGCTGGCGCTCACGCCGGAGTGATACCGGTGTCCGGCCACCGGACTAGGAATTCTTCCTGGATGTCGGTGAGCTGAGCGCCGATCAGCACGTCGACGGTGTTTTTGCCGAACGTATCGAAGCGATAGCCCGCGGCGTATGTTCCGACACCCAGGTCAGTGTCCGCCTGCACCTTGGTGCCGACCGGGGCAATGATTCCGCGCCGGGTCTTTGCATCGTTGCTGAGGCTGGGGTAGTCGTAGTCGACATACAGCACGAATCGGTCGTAGCTGATGACCGGAAGTCCCATGAATGCGGCATCCGTGTTTTCGATGAGGTCGCTGAAACTGCGGTCGAAATTCACTTCGTCGGCGCCGACCGACAGCTTGCCATCGATACCGGCCGCCCAGAAATAGGGCGTGAGTTCGAGGTTGAATTCCTCGGTGCGTGTTTCATCTGCGAACACGCCGACCGACAACCCTGCGCAGCAGGCTCGCGGCAGCGAAATATCCTTTCATCTTCCTTTTCTTCTACATTGAACGACCTACTACTCCATCACGTCGCTGCGGCCAAACGCATACGGGAATGCCACAGGTCGACTACCGATGAGCGGGTGGTGGCGTCATCGGATGGGGAAACACGGTCGCCCCTTTCGGGGAGTCATGGCGCTTGCCGGAGGTTAACGACATGCTTCGAGCGATCATCCTTTTGGCACTCGTCGGCCTCGTCGCCGCGGTGGTGTGGCAACAGATGCGTTATCTACACGCGCGACGCGACATCGTCCACGACACGCAGCCATTGATGTATTCCGGCGGCGTGTTTCACGTCTTGACGTTTCTTTACTACGACGCTGGCGCGACTTCCGGCGCTGACGATGGCGATGGCGCACTGTTCGCGGCGATGCGGGATCTGCGCGCGGCGGCGAGTCGGCCGGCGATGCGCACGTCGTCTACGCCGGCAAAGTCGCGGTCAACGCGCTCGCATCGAAGCAACTTGTCGACCGGTTCGACGGCGAGGTGCCGTGGAGCGCCGTACTGTTGACACAATTCGATTCGCGGGCGGCTGCGGATCGAATCATGGCCGGCGAGGATTATCGCCAGGCCTCGGCACGCTTCAGTTACACGTACGCGTGCGGCATGCAGCGGCCGCGGTGGCTCAATCTCGGATTCCCGGTTGTGCTGCTCGGCAAGCGATCGTGCAAATCGTCACGCGCGCGCCCTCGCACTTTCCATTCGTCCCGGCTCGAGCCGAATCCCGCGATCGAGGTACGCGCAACAAAATTGCTGGGGGCGCTCGACGTACGGCGAGCACGCGGTCGTCGTCGCAAATCTGCTGCGCGAAGGGACGTCGGCGAACGCCGCCGCCGATCGCCAGTATACGCAGCAGATGTTCGGGCTGATGGCGGAGGGCGTGCACGGACCGATGCACATCGGCGTCGCGGTGCCGCTCGAAGCGGGTGACCGTTCGACCGGGTCGCCCTCGTGTACTATCCCGGCGTGCAATATTTCGCGGACATGATGCGCAGCCGGTTCTACCGCGGCATCGTCGGCGACAAACAGCTCGGCGATACCCAAGCGTCGATCACCCTGCCGGTGCTCGACCGACTATGACGATGTTGGTTTGCGGCTGCCCCCCGACCCAATTGTCAGTCAAACCCGGAGAAGCACGTGACGCAATTCATCCGCACGCCCGACGAGAACTTCGCCAACTTGAGCGACTTCCACTATTCGCCGCGGTACCACGCGTGGCAGGACCTGAGGATGCACTACGTCGACGTGGGCCCCGCCGACGGTCCGGTGATGCTGCTGCTGCACGGCATGCCGACGTGGTCGTACCTGTACCGCGACATCATTCCCCGCGCTCGTTGCCGCGGGCTACCGCTGCATCGCGCCCGACCACATCGGCTTCGGCCGCTCCGACAAGCCGACCGACATCCACTGGTACACGATCGCGCGGCACACCGAGATCCTGACGTCGTTGATCACCGCGCTCGATCTGCGCCGCATCACGCTGGTGTGTCAGGACTGGGGCGGTCCGATCGGACTCGCGCAGGCGGCGATGATGCCCGAGCGGTTCGACCGGCTGGTCATCATGAATACCTGGCTGCATCATCCGAGTACGAGTACACCGAGGCGATCCGGAACTGGAACCGGAACTGGCACGACGGCGGCATCTTCTGCCGCGAGCGACCCGACGTCGGCGCTGCTGATGGTGCTCAGGCCGGGCTGGCCGGCCCCGACGTCGATCTTTCCGGCGCTGACCAAGGTCACCGACCGCAGTTCACGGGTCGCGCCGCGCGAATCTACGCGGCTTCGCCGCGCCGTTTCGCGGTCTGCCCGACGACGCGTACAACGGCCTGCGCCGATTCCCGCTGTCGATCCCGTTCGACAGCTACGACAACGGCAACGGTGCCGCGCAGACGCACCACTACCGCACGTTGCTCGCGTGGAACAAGCCCGTCCACTTCATCTGGGGGTGCGCCGACGACGTGTTCACCGAGGCGTGGGGCCGGCAATGGGCGAGCCGGATGAACGCGAGCTTCGACCCGTTCAGGACGCGGGGCACTTCCTGCAGAACACTCACGGCGCGGTCGTCGCCGGACACATCCTGCGCAGGACGGCGCAGCCCTGATTGCTCGTTAGCGGGAAACTGAACAGCTTGAAAGGACGAACAACTGCGGCGGTTATGACCACTATCGATCGGATCGATAGAGGGTACTAGTTGCTACTCTTTGTCCGTCTTCCGACTCGGCGCCATCGACACGAGCAGGTTCAGCACTCTGCGCGCGTGGCCCAGTTCACCGCCAGGCGTCACCGCGCGCCCCAACGCGAGTCCGATCATGGTCTCCCGCACCAGCAGGAAGTAGCTGACGGCCCGTGATCCGCCTCCGAGTAGTCGCCGCATCGCGGGATTGAGTTCGGGGTTGACTGTTTCGCCGAGGCGCCGGATCGCCGATTGCAGTCGCTCCGCCACCGCGGCGTCGTTGCGCGCCGCCAGCCAGATCTCGATCACGCCTTGAATTCGCTGCGCGCGACCGAGGACCACATCGAATCGACCAGTTCGCGCGCGCCCATCCTTCGCGGCGTTCCGACTTGGGCGCTGCATCGACACCGCGCCCCATGTCGTCGTAGAGCCGTTCCAGAGATGCCTCGAACAACGCGGTGAGATCGGCAAAGTGGTGCAGCAGCGCCCCGCGGGTGACGCCCGCACGGCGGCAAACCTCCACGGCCGTCGTGTTCGTATAGCCGCATTCGACGAGCGATTCGATCGTGGCTTCGATCAGCCGCATACGCATCGAAAGGACCGCTCCGTCTGAGTGCGGCGCACTTTGATTTTCTGCGGCATGCGGTTTCCTCCAAGCTTGGGATACGATACCATGAACATACATGCACGCGTGTATGTAATTTAATCTTTGCCGAGGCACACGATGAGCGCAACCGAATCGTCGAGAAACTCGTGGTCTGTTCGACCTGCGACAATTTCTGCCCGGTGCTCGCGAAGGTGGAAGACGGGCGCGTCGTCAAGGTGTCGGCGCGCAAAGATCCGTTTCTGAAAGACGTGATCTGCATGAAGGGTGCATATGCGCCGAAGTCGTTCGCGCACCCCGATCGGCTCATGTATCCGTTACGGCGCGTCGGCGAACGCGGCGGCAACAAGTGGGAACGCGTGAGTTGGGACTCGGCGCTCGACGATATCGCGGCGCGGCTGACGAAAGTGATCGTCGCTACGGCCCGGAAGGTTTCGCCGTGGCATCGAGCCACTGGAACACCACCGTCGACAGCGGCTTGTGCCGTCGCTTCATGCACCTCGTCGGCAGTCCGAATTTCATCAGCGGCGTTGCGTACTGCATGGGCAACACCGCCGCGGTGAACCGGATGGTGTACGGCTGGTATCCGCAGCCAGACATTCTCGGATCGAAGTGCATCGTGCTGTTCGGCCACAACCCGCGCCGTCATAGCTGGACCGCCGAGTACAAGATGATCCGTATCGCGCAGGCGATGGGCGCGAAGCTGATCATGCTCGACCCGCGCAAGAGCGAAAACGCGGAGCTCGCAGACATCTGGCTGCCGTTGCGCGCCGGCACCGACGCCGCGATGTGTCTCGGTTGGCTGAACGTGATGCTGGAGGAAGGTCTTTACGACAAAGAGTTCGTGCGCGACTGGACGGTGGGCTTCGATCAACTCGCGGCGCGCGTGCGCGAATATCCGGTGGACCGCGTCGCTGAAATCACCGGTGTGAAGCCTGAGCTCATCGTCGATGCAGCGCGGCTCTACGCCACGACCAAACCCGCGGATCATTCCGTGGTCGCCGATCACCGATCAGCAGGTATCGAGCACGTCGGCGATCCGGCTGCACAGCATGCTGCGCGCGCTCAGCGGCAACCTCGACGTGGCCGGCGGTGAACGTTTCTTCGGCTTCAATCCGCATGTGATCTCCGACACGGACATCGAGATGCACGATGCAATCTCGCCCACACAGAAGGCCAAGCAGCTCGGTGCTGCCGAGTTTCCGGTGTTCACTTACCGCGGCCTCGAATCGTTCCGCGCGCCAACAGAAAAGGTATGGGGACGCCAGTGGGCGAACCTCGTCGGTGGCCAGTACATGGCGAACCCGACGTCGACGTTCCGCGCGATGGCCACCGGCAAACCGTATGCGGTGAAGGCGCTGTTTTCGCTCGGCAACAACACGTTGATGGCGTTCGCCAACATGCAGCAGATCTACAGGGCGCTGATGAATCAGGATCTGATCGTGGTGCACGAACACTCGATGACACCGACGGCGCAACTAGCCGACTACGTATTGCCGGGCGATGCGTGGCTCGAGCGCCCCAGCATGATGGTTGGCGTGAGTCAGCAGGCGATGCAGCCGCCGGGTGAGTGCCGCGGCGTGTTCGATTTCTGGACCGGCCTTGCCGGGCGTATGGGACTGGGCGCGCAGTTTCCGTGGCGTTCGCTCGAGGAGCTGTTCGACTACCGGCTCGCGCCGTCCGGCAAGACATGGCAGCAGGTGGTGGACGACGGCGTGATTCCGGCCCCGGAATTCGAGCCGAAGAAATACCTGAAGACGGGTTTTGCGACGCCATCGGGCAAGGTTGAGCTCTACTCGGCGGTGCTCGCAGACCTCGGCTTCGATCCGCTGCCGTACTACCGCGAAGCGGCGCGACCCGACGCCGCATTCCCGCTGACGTTATTCATCGGCGTTCGCGACGATCAGTATTTTCAAACAGGACAGCGCCACGTGCCGGAGCTGCGCGCTCAGGCGCCTGAGCCAACGGCATACCTCAGCCCCGCAACGGCCAAGGCGCAGCACGTCGATCGCGGCGACTGGATCCACGTGGCCACGTCACATGGCCGCGTCGTGATGCGCGTGGAGGTCCGTCAGCAGATGCCCGACGGCCTGGTGCGCGTTCCGCACGGCTGGTGGATGCCCGAATCGGCGCGCGGCGGCGATCATCTGTCCGGTGTGTGGACGTTCGGCGACGCGCAGCTCACCGGCGACGACGACCCCGAACTGATGGACATCGAACAAGGCATCCCGCACCTGCGCGGCGCACCGTGCCGCGTGTCGAAGCTGAATGCGGACGAACTGAAGAGCCTCGAAGCAACCTATGGGCCGACGAGCGTGCTGCCCCGCGGACCGAAGCCAGAGATCGCGCGCTCCGATCGCAAGGCACCGGAGGATTTCATGTACGACCCGGACATCGGCGACGGCGTAGAGTTCCGGGCACTGGAACTCGCAACCTACGGCAAAGGTTCACTGAACTGACCCGCCACGCTCCGGAGCCACGACGATGAAACTGCGCATTCTCGACGACAGTATCCGACTGCGCCTCGACCGCGACGAAGTCGAACGACTTGGCAACGGCGGCGAGGTGGAATCGGCCACCCGATTTCCGAGCGGCGCCAGGTTGCTCTATCGGCTGAACGCAGGTGCGGAGGCGCTAGCGACATATGTGAATGGCACGATCACCGTCACGCTGCCGCAACGCGCAACGCTGCGTTGGGCCGAAACGGAATCGGAAGTGTCGGTTCGTGCCAGCCTGCCGATCGACGGCGGCAAGCTCTCGATCCTGGTAGAGAAAGACTTCGAATGTCTCGCGCCGCGCGACGGTGAAAGCCAAGCGAATCGATTCCGCAATCCTAGCGCGCGCTAACAGTTCAACGAGTAGAGCGGCATGGCGGCGTCGCGTTCGTGACCGGTCGCCTGATCAGTTCGCCGCCGCGGGCATCTGATTCATGATCGTGGCCAGGTCGAAGTACTCGTGCCACACGGTGATGCGGCCGTCGTGCACTTCGTACACGCCGGTGACAGGCAATTCGATCCAGCCCGTTGGCATGAGGTGACGGTCGAGACGTTCCAGAAACACAACCGGGCCGTTGACCACTTCGCGTTTGATGATGAATTGTTGTTCCACGATGGGTGCGAAGAACGGCTCAAGCACCGCGCGCACGCCGGCCGGCCCTTGGAACGTGCCCATCGGCCCGTTCGTGTACTCGCAGTTCTCGGCCACGTACTTGAGGCCCGTGTCGAAATCCTTCTGCTCCATCGCGGTGCTGAACGCCTTGACGACTTCGAGCGGAGATTTGGCGGTATTGGTCACGGGCGTGTCCTGTCGATGGTGAATGACGCAGGCAGGTTCGCTTCGATTCCGCGCCCGTTCAACTACCAGCGAAGTAATTAGCGCAACCGCAGGCGTCGAACGGCGCGTTTGCCATGCGGATGATCCAGGCGTGATCGAGCGCGATTGCGGGGAATGGTTCGTGATTCGCCAACATCATCCGCACCGCACGTAAACAGCTATTGGCGACGATCGCCAACGGCTGGACTACGGCGCGATTCCCGAATTGCCTAAGACGGGCGCCAGTTTCAAGGCCAGGATCTCAATCGGCCGAACCCAAAATGTGTGGTGCCGTTCCGGTACGGCGTCTTCAGCTGATACACCACCTGCCTTGCCCCATTCGTGCTCAGCCGTGGTAGTTCCAGTCGGCGTCGGGTGACGTAGCGACTCAGAATTAACCTGTTAGGATGCTAGCGAGTCATCCTCTGAGAGAAGGCAACCATGGCTAGAGCGTTTGGGGCATTCCCGGAATTTCGACATCCTTTTGAAGCAACTCCGATTCATCCCGAGGGAAGCACGACGGTGCTGTATCAGGGCAAGGCCGTCACGCTGTCTGACACCGGCAATGGCGCGGGTCTGCTCATCAGGCCGGAGGACCTTAGTCGGGTGAATGGTTTCGAGTTGAAACCAGAAGGCGCGTGTTTCAAAGACATGTGCATTCCGATGAATGACGATTTACTCGTCGAGCAAGACGGTCGTCAATGGTTTGACCTGACTGCGTTCGCGGATTTGCTCGGACAGCCGTATGTGGCCGACAGGGAATCCCGCGTATGGAGTTTTGCCGAGATTCCGGCGAAGCGTGAAAGCATGCTGGTCGATGCAATGGCGCCGGAATTCGAAGTCACCGACCGCCAGGGTAAAGTCGTTAGGTTGGCCGATTTCAAAGGCAAGAAGGCTTTGATCGTGACATGGTCATCCTGGTGAGGCTGCCAGCTTGACGTGCCCGTGTGGCAACGTGTGTACGAAGAAATCGACGACCCCAACTTTGTCCTCATCTGCGTTGCCGAAGACACCGGCGGCGAAGCAGTAGCAGGGCCGATCTTTGATGCCGCTAATCCGACCTACGTGCAGGTAGTAGATGAAGACCACCTCATCAGCAGCGTGTTCAATTTTGTGAACGTGCCATCAGCGGCCTGGATCGATGAGGACGGCAAGATCGTGCGAATTGACGAGGGTACCTATTCCAAGACGCATACATTCGGTGAGGGCGAACAAGCGTTTGCGTTTGGCACCGACGTCTATTCCCCGGCTCTGAAAGACTGGGTGGCGAAGGGGGCCGATAGCGTGCATGTGCAGTCCGCGGCGACGGTCACCCGAAACATCCGCGAACATGGGTTCGATCAGCTGAAGGCCGATGCTGCCTTCCGGCTCGCCAATCTGTTCCGTGCCCACGGTGAAAAAGACAAGGCGGAGCAGTACTGGGAGTTGGCCCGGTCGCTGAATCCGGACAGCATCAACTTCATTCGCCAGAATCTCACCCTGACAGAGGAAGGATCTGGCGGCGAAACCTTCAGGAAGCTGATGGGGGAGTATGCAACCCAGGGTAAGCCGTACTACCGGCCCCTGGACATCGATCTGCCATAAGGACTGCCCCAACGGGCCGCTGAAAAATACGGGGTCGCAGCCGAGTTCACCGGTCATGTCGACGGTGAGCAGCTTGTCCCCAGCGCGGCTCATTTCTTCCTAGGCAAACGACGACTCGCCGCGTATTTCCGCGGCGAGCTTGAAATCCTCACTGTCGAAGAGGCTCACCATCGCCTTCGCAATGTCGTTGGGCTGAATGAAGAATGACGTGGGCTTGTCCGTATACATCGCGCGCATCTTCGGTTCGTCGATGGCGCCATTGATGGAGAACACCGAAAAAGCCAGGCCATGATGCGCGAGGTTTTCATGCAGCAGTTCGGCCATCACGCGTTGTGCAACCCGGCTGGGTGCCAGCCCCAGGAACCGTGCGGGTGGATTGTAGGCTGCCGGTGAGCTGCTGATCATGATGCGGGTGCCCGCGGGAATCTTGTCTTTGTTCGGGAACAGCGTTTGCACCAGTTGCAGCAGACTGATGGCATTGACGTCGAAACTGTTGTCCAGCTGATCCAGCGACAGTGCGTTGTATTCGCCCCAGACGGCGGCTTCGGTGTTGATGAGGATGCGCTTCGGTTGGCCGAACTCGTCCCGGATGCGACGCAATGTGGCCCCCCAGGCATCACGGTCGGCAACATCGCAGGGCAGTGCATGAGCATCCGGCAGTTCGTCTGCGAGCGCCGTGATGAACTCTTTCGAGCGAGCAACGAGGATCAGTTTGTAGCGATCAGACCACCGCCGGCACACCGCCTGGCCGGTGGCCTGGCCGACCCCGACGACAAGGGCCACCTCTCGTGCCATATCTAAACGCTGCCCGCCTGGGCGGCGGTGAGCGCGCGCAGAAAGTTGCGCCCCCAGATCTTGTCGATCTCGTCCGGTGAATAACCTCGCGCGAGCAGTGCTGCGGTGACATTGGGCGCGTCGCTGGCTTCATCGAAGCCACGCATACCCCCACCATGATTGAAGTCAGTACCGATGCCGACGTGCTCCACACCAACGCGCTCCACGATGTAGTCGATGTGATTCATGAGGCTGTCCAACGAACCCGGGCCGAGCAGGCGACTGATGGTGTCGCGGAATGCCGCCTGCTCATCCGGGTCTTTGATTTCCCAGTACAGTTCAAATGGATACAGGTACTTCTCCGGCAGACCTGCGCCCAGGCGCGCGTTGCGAATGTCGTCTACCAGCTGCTGGTTGGTGGTATCGAACAAATAGCCGCGGAACGGTGACACGTGAATCACACCCCCGCCTGCAGCGATGGCGTCGATTTCAACATCGGACAGGTTGCGGCTGACGTCGCACAAAGCGCGCACGTTGGAATGGCTGGCGATCACCGGTGCGCTGGACAGTTCAACGGTCTGCAACGTAGCACTCAGCGACGATTGGGAGACATCGACCAGGCCGCCCAGTTCGTTGATGCGACGTATCGCTTTGCGTCCCAATGGCGACAACCCGCCGTGCTCCTCTTCGGGCTCGTGCTTGCCGGTGGCGGCAATGAAGTTGGGCCGGGATGAATCGGCGCAGTCGTTGTGTCCGATGTGGTTCAGGGCAAACACTGTGACGCCGGCTTCGCGAAACTCATCCAAGCCGGTGAGGTCCGTGCCGATGATCTGCGTATTCTGAAAGCTCAAGAATATCGAGCGTTTGCCTTGCGCCTTTGCTTCGTCGGCATCGGCGGCGGTACGCGCCAGTACTAGATTGTTGGCTGGATCCGCGATCAGTTCACGAGCGGCAGCCAGCTTTCGGTCGGCGATTCGTCTGGCCCTCGCATACCCTTCGTTCGTCCGCGGTCCCGGCCCCGTCGCGACGGACAGCACCACGCCGTCCATGCCGCCTCGTAACATCTTGTCCGGGGCGACTTTGGAACGACCATCGGGGCCGACATAGGGCGATTCTTTGCCCGGCACTTCGATGTCTGCATGGGCGTCGATCACCATGGCGTCGCCATGAACTTTGTCTACATGCTCGATGTTCGTTGAGGAACGCGATTGTTCATTGCGCACCACGGTGTAGAGGCTCCTGCTTCTGCGTGATGTTGGGCCAGATCTTCGCGAACTCTATCTCAGTTCACGACCCTCTCGCGTCAGTCGGCTTTAGGGTTGCGGAAGCGGTTGCTCTGGTCCTCGCCAGCGCGGGGATCCAGACATTCGAAGTCCTTCTCGACCAGCACGGAAGCAGGGCCGTGTTCGCCGGCGATCGATACCGCGGTCTCGTCAGTTGCCCACTGCGTTGCAAGCTGCGCCGGCAGGACAACCGTCAATCGATTGTCTCGAAAGCTGCATTCCATCGACGCTACATCGCCAACGCGCAGGCAGTATCGGAACACCTGCGCGTCCACGAAGTGCGTCGATGCTTCGACGGGTTTACCCAAACGGATCGCATCGACCTCGTCCCGCTCGAGCCGAAGCCGCACTGCGTCGTTGAGAATTCGGATCTTCATACGAACCGTCCGCCCATGTGTTTCTGCCCGCATCTCATCGCGCCGTTGCGTTCCATCACAGCGCCTCCACGCGCGCCGGCGTGTGTTTGTGCCAGGGCGTGCCTGCAATCCAATCCCGATCCTCGGCGCGCGTGAGGTCGTTCGGGGCGACGCCGGTCGCCACCTGCTTGCCGCTTGCATCCGGGAAGTCGAGGCCGAACCCGGTCGGCAGGCTGATGTGTCCGGGCAGCATGCGGTCGGATATTTCCACGGAGACCTCCGCGGTACCCCGCCGGGTCGAGAGCCGCACGCGTCCGCCGTCGAGCACGCCGACCCGCGTCGCGTCGTCCGGATGCATGCGCAGCGCACCGTCACGGTCCTTTCTCCGCCAGTCCGGGTTGCGGAAGATCGTGTTGGCGGTGAACGAGCGCCGCTCGCCTGCCGACAGCACGAAGGGGAACTCCGCATTCGTCGGCTCTGTTTCGGATGCGAGCCCGTCGAGTTCGTCGAAGAGCTCCGGGATCGCGAGCTGAATCCGCCCGTTTGGCGTGCGCACGCGCGCGAAGCTCTCTTCCCACTCGTCGACCGCGAAGATGACCGCGCTCTTACTGCCGAGCAGTGCGTCGAAGAGCGCGTCGGCTGCGTCGGGCGGCGATCCGATGAAGCCGGCACGCGCAAGCGAAGCCCCGATTTTTGGCGCAGCCGACTGGCAGATCAACCAAACGCCTGCGCCCTCGGCGAGACCCTCCGGGAGCAGGTCGCCGATCGCGCGATAGAGCAGCAGCGGCGCTACCGCGGCCAGCCGCCGGTCTCGCGATGAGCTCGAAGAACTTCGCTCGAAATGCAATGCGGCTGTCGAGCCAGGCTTCGCGCAGCGCCTCGATTGCGTCGTTGGGGAGCGCGCCGAGCGCTTCGGCCAGCCGCGCATGCAACTCGGCCTCCGAAAAAAGTCCCGGCAGCGGCGGCATCAGTGCCTTGCGCAGATGAAAGTAGTTGTTGGGGAATTCGAAGTTGAAGAAGGTCGCTTCGGCCTTCTCGAATTGGCTCGCAACCGGCAGCACGTAGTGAGCGAGTCGCGCCGTTTCGGTGAAGGCGACGTCGATGACCACCACGAGCTCGAGCGCCGCGAGCGCCTCCCGCATGCGAACGCGGTCGGCGATGGAATGCGCAGGATTGCCGCTCTCGACCAGCATCGCGCGGAAACGCCGCGGATGATCGGTCAGGATCTCCTCCGGCACCACGTTGCAAGGCGTGAGTCCGCCGATGATCTTCGATCCGGTCACGGGCGTCGTGCCGCGCTCTTCACCGCCGAAGGCTCCTGCGACGAGTGAGCTCGGCCTGTAACCCGCGCCCTTCTTTCCAAAATTCCCGGTCAAAAGCACGAGCAGCTTGTGCAGGTACGAGACCAGCGTGGAGTGCCGGTTCATCTGCACGCCGAGGTCCTCGAACGTGGCCAGACTCGCAGCGCTTGCGATGCGGCGCGCCGTATCGCGCACCTGCGCCTCGGGGACGCCGCTCTTCGCGGCATGAAGGGAAACGTCGAGCACCGCCAGGTGCGGCAGTACGTCTTCGAGCCCGTCTGCGTGCTCCGCCAGCCAGGCGCGCTTGTAGAGACCCTCCTGAACGATCACGCCGATCATCGCGGCGAGCAGGAACGCATCACCGCCAGGGCTTACCTGGAGGTGGATGTCAGCGAGCTCCGCCGTCTCGGTGCGGCGCGGATCGATCACGATCAGGCAGCGGTTCGGATCTCTCGCGATTTCACGCAGGGTTGCGCGGGCGCGCGGAATGCCATGCGAGAACCACGGGTTTTTGCCGATGAACAGCCCCACCTCGCAGTGCTCGAAGTCGCCGCGCGAGTAGCCGCCGACCATCTTGTTTGCAACCCAGAACTCGCCGGTCTTCTCCTGCGAGAGCGCGCTCGCACTATGCACGGATCCAAGGAGTGCACGCGTCGCGCC
Source organism: uncultured Gammaproteobacteria bacterium (assembly GCA_963822125.1). GTDB lineage: Bacteria > Pseudomonadota > Gammaproteobacteria > Pseudomonadales > Azotimanducaceae > DATJGR01. The sequence goes on from CAWGGQ010000027.1 coordinate 13,389, forward strand.
GCCGTAGATGTTGGGCAGGTGGTTACCCTGGCCTCCGCCGCCGTAGTAGAAGATCGATTCCCCGCCGTGCTCGTCGCGGACCGCGGCGAAGCGTGCAGCTACTTCGCGGATCGCCGTGTCCCAATCGATCTCTTCGAAGCTGCCGTCATCGCGCCGGCGCAGCGGCTTCGTCAAACGATGTGGGCCGTTCTGGTAGTAGTCGAGGCGCGCAGGCTTCTCGCACACGTAGCCTCGGGAAACCGGGTGCGCGTCGTCGCCGTGCACTTTGACGAGTTGGCGTCCATCCTCGCCCCCGAGCCGGACTTCAATGCCGCAGTTGCACTCACACAGGATGCAGGCGGTCGACTTCCACTCGGACATGTTCTCTCCTGGTGCTTTCTAACGGTTTAAAAAGGGGGCGCATCGTATTCGATCCAGCTGCTTCGCGAGAGCTGGTGCCTCTGGCTGATGCTCAGATTCCACCGATCACTCGACCAGGTCACACCGCACGCCCGACAGGCTGGCCTGAATACTCTCGGTGTCGCGGCGGACTTGCTTCATGGATTCGCCGTTCCAATGGACTGGAACGCATCCGACCGGCATAGACTTCGTAGAGCATCAAATGTCCGGTTCTTCGTGAGGCACGAGGATCTCGAATTGCAGCGTGCCCGGCTCGTTGGCGAGGCAACGCTTTGCATGAGCTTGCAGCGGCTTCAGATACTCACCCGCCTACCCGGTGCGATCTTGATCGTGGCGACTACCGCAAGTTTGGTCATCGGTTTCTCTCCTAAACGTTGTCATCCGAATGCGCGCCGGCTCAGATCGACCGCGTCGGCGCTCCTACATGCACTGTCACCACGGCTCGTGGAAAGGCCGCACCTCGGCCAGGAAAGACCACGCGTCGCGCGGCTGGTGCGCAAGGTGGAACACCTCCGCAGCAATCGCCGCCGGCTGAATGAAGAAGTCGTCGCGCGCGTCCTTGAAGGCCTCCCTCGCCCAGGGCACATCGATGACCGCGTCGATCACCAGATAAGCGACGTGCACGCCCTTGGGTCCCATCTCTCGCGCAATCGACTCGGCCAAGATCCGCTGCGCCGCTTTGGTCGGCGCAAACCCTGCAAATTTGGCCCTGCCGCGCAACGCCGACGTATTGCCGGTAACGATCAGCGCGCCTCCGGCATCCGTCATTCGCGGCGCCGCCCATCGCGCCAGATGCATCAGGGCCATCACGTTCACCTGGAAGTTCTGTTGCAGGACTTCCGGCGCGACGTCGAGGAAGTTGGCGAAGGCGCCGCCGACGGCGTTGTGCACGACAACCTTCGGCACACCCGCGCGGCTCTCGATCGCGTTCAGCGCGCTGTGCAACGCACCGACGTCCGCGACGTCGCATGGCACTGCGAATGCGTTCGGCAATTCCTTTTCGAGCTCCGCCAAACGACTCTCGCTGCGCGCGAGCATCGCGACCTGGTATCCGCCTTCGTGGAAGCGTCGCACCAGTGCGGATCCGGTGCCGGGCCCAACGCCGGTGATGATCGCGAGCGGCTTCATGCTGCCCTCGCCAACGCTTCTCTGAGGAAATCCAATCGGTCGTTGCCGAAGAACATCTCCGTTCCGACGAAGAACGTCGGCGAGCCGAATACACCGCGTTCCGCAGCCTCAGCGCACGCTTTGTCCAGTGCGGTCTCGGTCTCCGCTGCATCGAAGGCGGCCTTGATCGCCGAGGCATTCACACCGGCCTTCGTGAGTACCGCGGCCACTTCATCGACCGTACCGAGCGGCGCCGGCACACCCCACATCGCATCGAACAGCGCGGCAGCGGCCTTTTGTCGTTCAGCGCCTTGCTTCACCGCAAGTGTCGCGCGCAGGAGCCGTCTGCCATCGAGGGCGCGCATTTGCGGATTCGGTGCGAACGGAATTCCGTATCGAGCCGCCCAGCGGCCCAGGTCCACACCGGCGTAGCGGTTCTTCACCGAGCATGTGATGGTCGTCGGCGTGTTGTTCACACGCTTCATGACGTCGAGGACATCGAACGGATGAATCTCCAGCGCGAGATCGCCGAGCTGCGACTGGGCGAGGTAGCTGTAGGGGCTGCGGTAGTCGAAGTAGAACTGAACTGTAGGCATCGCTTAAATCCTCCAAATTGTTGTCATGTCGTCGCCATCGAGGCGACGCGCCTCATCCAGACGTAAAGCCCAACCTCACTCGCCTATTTCTGCGCGACGCTTGAACCGCCGTCGTGTGTCCGCGGACGCACCGGGTCCCGGCTCCGCGCGCAGGTCCCTGAAGGCGAGCGCATCTCCGTCGGCGTTGCTGACGCGCAAGCGGGGAATGCGCCGACCGGTTTTTCGATCCCGAACGATCAGCGGCTCGTTGCCGCGTCCGTACACCCACTCGTCGGACCATTCGCGCAGCGCCGTCAGTACGGTCAACAGCGCCTCGCCTTTTTTCGTCAGGTGGTATTCGAAGCGTTCGCCAGAGCTTCCGACATCGACGCGCTCGAAGATGCCGTGCTCCACGAGACGCTGCAGGCGCGCCGAAAGAATGTTCTTCGCGATACCCAGGCTGCGTTCGAACTCGCCGAAACGGCGCGCACCGAAGAACGCGTCACGCACGATCAGCAGCGTCCACCAATCACCCAAAGCCTCGAGCGCCTGGGCAACCCCGCAGTTCATGTCGTCAAAACGTTTGCGTCCCATAAAACTGTTTGATCCTCAGTGATTCCACCAGGCGCGATCTGAAAACGCGCGCAAGTCGACTTCGAACGTCCAGGTCGATCGGTGCTGTTGCGCGAGGTGAAGATACGTTTCGGCGATCTTCGCAGGCAGCATGAGTCCGTCGTGTTCGTTGCCGCGTGTTTCGCGCAGTTGTTGAAACCGCTCGGGGCCGAGCATTTTTCCCAACGTGTCGGGCGCATCGACCGCCCCGTCGATCACGATGTGTGCGACGTGAATGCCCTTCGATGCAAACTCCGCGTTGAGCGACTGACACAGCATGCGTCGTCCACCCATCGCGGCAGCGTGAGAATGTTGGCCGCCGTTGCCGCGCATCGCCGCCGTCGACGACGTCACCAGAATCGTTCCTTTGCCGCGCAACTGCATCGCCGGACACACCGCAGAGGCGAGCCGGAAGAAACCGAACGTACCCATGCGCCAACCCGTCTCGAAGGCTTTGAGAGACGTGTCTTTCAGCGCCCGATCGCCGATCTGCGCTCCCAGGTTGTAGACCACGACTTCGATCGGACCGATGTCCGCTTCGATCGCGGCAACCCGCTCTTCAATGCTGTCAGGCTCGACGGCATTGAGGAGAAAGCCCGTTGCGGAGCCGCCGTCTTCCTTGATGGCGTCCACCAGCTTGTTGAGCCCCTCCAAATCGCTGCGTCGGCACAAAACCGCGTGATATCCCTCTTGTGCGAAACGTCGAGCGACGTTCCCACCAATGCCGGCCCCGGCACCCATCACAAGACAAACAGGTTTCATGCTCGGTCACTCCTCATTCGATGTGAGCGCGGAATGTTCTGCAAAAATCTGGTTGCATAAAACCACTATTTAGTTTTCTAATGCAACCACTATTTTCGATGCGACGACAGATCATGGCTAGATCAGACAAACCTTCCGGACACGAGATTGCCCTCATCGTCGGCGGCGGCCCCGGCATCAGCGCAAGTTGCGCAAGGCTCTTCACAGCCAACGGCATGCGAGTCGGCATCGCCGCGAGAACTCCGGACAAACCCGTGCTGGAGACGTTGGAGAAGGAGCACGGCGTCCGTCGATACGGATGCGACGCGAGCGATCCGGCGGACGTCGAACGCCTCTTTCAAAATGTCGTTCGGGACCTCGGCACGCCGAGGCTCGTCGTGCACAACATCGACGGCCGCGTTGCCGGCATTTTTCGCAAAGGCGTTACCGAAGCGGAGCCCGGCATGGTGCTCGACACACTGCGCAATTCGGCGTTCAGCGCGTTCCTGGTGGGCCAGCAGGCCGCGCGACTCATGCGTGAAAACAAGCCCGACGCCAACGGCGTCAAGGGGACGATCATCTTTACGAACGCGAGCGCCGCGCTAAAGGGCTTTCCTACGAGCGGCGCTTTTGCAATGGCATGCCACGCGAAGTCCGGACTTGCACAGAGCATGGCGAGGGAACTGATGCCGCACGGTATCCACATCGCCAACGTGCCGATCGATGCCGCGATCGGATGGACTCAGGAGGACGGCACGCGTGCGCATCGTCTCGCCGGAACGACCGTCGACGACAACATGGCCGACCCGGACCGCATTGCGGAAACCTACCTTCAGCTGCACAAGCAGCATCGATCGACCTGGGCGTTCGAAGTTGTGCTGCGCCCCTGGGTCGAGAAATGGTGACCTGGATCGGCGTGGTGAACCGATCATGACGCAGCTTCGGATCTTCTCGTATCTGCCAAACCCGCGGATCTGGAAAGCCACGATCACCGCGCGCCTCTGCGGCGTCGAGATCGAAATACGCGGCGCGAAACCGACGGAGCTTCAATCCTGGCTCTGGGACTTCGACGCGCGTGCGCTCTCGCCCGACGACGCGCCGGAGTCGGCGAGCGAACAGACCGGCCGAACCGGCTTCAAAGGCGTCAAGCTGCGAAAGACCAAGTCCTTCCTCGACGCACATCCGTTCGGCACCGTTCCAGCAGCATTCAGCCCGGACGGAACTGTCGGCATCTTCGAGTCGAACAGCATCATGCGGGCGGTGGCTCGGCTTGGCGAAGGGCGCTTTCCAGTCTATGGCCATGGTCCCTACGAGGCATCGCGCGTGGATAGCTTCCTGGACGCCAGTCTCCTGTTCGCTCGCGACGCGCAGACCTACTTGCTGTCGCTGAGTGATGGTTCGGTGTCGGCCGAGATTCACGCCCGTGCCCAGGACGCGCTGGCGACCTATCTCGCCGGGATCAACCGAACGCTGCTTCCGCAGCGCCGTTTCCTGGTTGGCGACGGACTCACGCTTGCCGACATCTGCTTCGTCGCTGAGCTCGCGCTGTTCTCCAACGAGCGGACGCGGAAGGAGACGCTCGAACGAAAGGGTCTCCCGTCGCTGCTCGACAAAATGAAGAATGACGTCGCATACACGCTGGCCTTCGCGCATTTCGATCGTTTACGCACGGAACCCGCCTTCGCGCCGGACGTCGAGCCGTATCTACAGAAGATCGACCGAACAGCCTCTTGAGCATCGCATGGTTCGGAATTCCCTCGTCAACCGCTGCAGCGGTTGACCGGACTGCGCGCCTTCGAGCTCAGGCCAGCTCAAACCCCTTGAATCCGCTGTTCAACATCCGATCAAGGCTTTCACGATAGCGAGGGATGCCGCCCATATAGGCGATCAACTCTCGAGGCTGACCATCTGCGCCAACCCGTCGATACCAGGAATTGGTGTTGTGCCCAATCATGGTCGGCTCTGACACCTCGTTGTGGTGATCCATCCATTCAGTCTCGGTCGCTTCGGTCGGATCGATGGACTTCAAACCGTTGCTGCGCATGTGGCCGATCGTGTCAGCAATCCAGTTGCATTGATGGTCGACGCAGACCGGAACGTTGCAGAGCGCCGACACCGGCGCGAACGGCGCATGTGTCATGAACAGATTTGGATAGCCGTGCACCATCATGCCGACCGTGGTTCTTAGGGACTTGTCCCAGCGGTCCTTCAGCAGCACGCCCTCTGGCCCACGGATTGCGATCTTGTTGATCGATCCGATTCCGGCGTCGAAACCGGTGGCATAGATGATGACATCCAGATCGTGATGTGTTGACGACGTCTGCACGCCGGTCGTGTCGATCTGTACCAACGGGTCCGACCGCAGGTCCACCAGTTCCACATTGTCGCGATTGAAGGCCTCGTAGTAGCCGTTCTCGAGAGGAACGCGCCGTGTGCCGAAGGGATAGTCGTCAGGTATAACCTTGTCGGCAATCTTGGGGTCCTTGATGCGTTCGCGGATCTTTCTTCTGACGAACTGCGTCACGACCTCGACAGCTTCCGGATTCATCTGGAAGTCGGCAAAGGCGTTCCCCCACAACCCGAGGTTTCCCCATTCCCAGAGACGTTGCAGGTGGGCTTCGTGCTGCTCCGGGGGAACGTCGGCGAACATCGGGGGCGGATCGAAATGAAATCCACCACTCGATTCATCCAGGACCTTCACCTTCAAGGTCTCGTACGACTCGCGCATGGTCTGCAGTTCCTGCTCGGTGACCGCAGGGTTTTTCATCGGCAGAGCATATTGCGGTGTGCGCTGGAACACGGTCAGCTTGGCGACGATAGGCGCAATGGTCTGGATGACCTGAATTCCTGTCGCACCATTGCCGAAAATGCCGACCCGCTTGTTGCTCAGGTCGATGTTTTGCTTGGGCCAACGACTGGTGTGCAGGCTCGTCCCGCCAAAGGTCTCGTGCCCCTTGAACGGCGGAATTTTCGGATCGGAAAGGCCGCCGCTGTTCAATACGAGGAATCTGGTGACCACGGTCTCGCCGGTGTCCGTCGCGACAGTCCAGGTGCCGGCGGCCTTGTCGAAGGTGGCGGCCACCACCCGAGTGTTGAAGGTGATGTGTCGACGCAGTCGAACCTGTCTACGACCCGGTTGAGATAGGCCTCAATTTCGGGCTGGTCGGGGAAGTGCTGGCTCCATCGGCTTTCATTCCAAAGCTCTTTGGAGAACCAGTACTGATAGAAGGGGAAGTGGGAGTCGACACGGGCGCCCGGATAGCGGTTCCAGAACCAGACGCCACCGACGCCGTCTGCCGCCTCAAAGGACCTGACATTCAATCCATCCTGCAGCAGGCGATGAGAGTTGGTAGATCCCGGCCAAGCCGGCGCCAACGACTACCGCATCGAGCACGTCTCCGCCAACCCGCGCTTCCCTCATCGACAGATCGTTCTCCATCACTGATGTGCTCGGCATGCGCGTCCTCCCGCTCCGCACGCGTCCATCGCTAGACCTGCCTCTCGTTCAAGCCTGACTTTGTCGAGGCTCGCAATTTTGTGGCTCTTCTCGATATTTCGATCGCGCATCGTGAACTCCAATCTATCAACGCAATAATAGATAACAGTGGTAACTATAAATAGCAACAGAGCGCTCGGCTCGGCAGGGACGCACTGGACATCGCTTCAAAATCTGGCAAGGTCTGGGGCGATTCGCATCGTGAGTGGCAAGGAAAGGAACGGCATTGGGGAAACGCAAAACCAGTCGAGCGGAAATGCCAGCAGTTCGAACCGTTCAACAGCAGCGAAGCGAACGGTCAAAGACCCTCGATATGTCGTACTTGGAAAGTACGGTGGGCTTTGCGATCCGTCGCGCGCAAATGGCTGTTTTCGCCGACATCTTTCGGGCGTTCGAAGGTACCGGAATCACCATCGTTCAGTTTTCAGTACTTGCGACCGTGGCCGACAATCCGGGCCTAAGCCAGGCTGACTTGGCACTGGCGCTCAGCGTCGAACGGCCGCGAATGGTGCCGATCATCGACGCGTTGGAGCAGAGGGGATTGGCGATCCGAATCCCGTCGCAGGCCGACGCCCGGTTTCGTGACATCGCTCTGACGGCAAAGGGGCAGAAGGTGCTTCGGGAATTGAAGCAGCGCTTCGCCAAGCATCAAACAAAGTTGCTCAAGAAACTTGACGTGGCGTCGGCAGACGAAACTCTCGCTATCCTGTGGCGCCTGGCGGACGGGCGGTCCCGAGATAAATTCCACGCCAATTAGCGTGCAGCGGTCCTGCGGTCGCCGCAACTGCAAACGGCTAGTCCGCAGACGCCCCTTTCGCGGCCCGCGCCTTGCGGCGCTCCTCGCGTTCCTGCTGCTGCTTCACGATCGAGGCCGGCAACTCCTTGCCGGCATCGGTGAACGCCTTCGCCATCGCGGGTAGCGTCCCGCCGAACACCTCGCGCATATGCTCCTCGACCCAGTCGCGGCTCTGGAAGATGGGCTCGAGCTGATTCTGGAACCGCGGTGCGACGTGGCGCGCGAACAACTCGAAACTGCGATTCGTCGCCTCCGTGCTCGCCCATTCGTGCGCGAGACCCAGGATCCCGCCGATGCCGCCCGAGCGTTCGATGATCGTCTCGATCCCCTTCATAACGTCGTCAGGCGAACCGATCAGCGCGGAACCGCGTTCGGCCTGTTGCTCTAGCGTGCCGGCCCCGGCGAACAAGCCCGGGCCTGCGGCGTCGGGGTTCTTCGCATCGCCCGTATAGGGGCGCAGCTTGTAGCCCTCCTCGATTTCCGCGATCGCCTGCTTGCGCGATTCCGACACGTGGATCGGCACGACCACTTTCCAGTGCTCGCGCGAAATCTGACGGCCCGACTCGGCCGCGGCCTCTTCGGCCCAACCCCACGTGCGCTCGAAGCCGGTGTTGTCGACGCCTGCGACGGACAACAAACCCACGCCGTGCTTGCCCGCAGCCACCGGGCCTGACGGCGTGAACGACGCCGCGACGGCGACGGGCAAGTGCGGATCGGAGTAGGACGCGAGCTGCAGTTGCGCGTCCCGAAGTTCGAACCAGTCGGTCTTCATCGTCACCAGTTCTTCGCGGCGCAGCAGCTTCATGATGGCATCGAGCGACTCGCCCATCCGGCGGCGCTGCTCGGTTGGCGGGATGCCCATCATGTGCGCGTCGGACGTCAGTGCGCCGGGTCCGACGCCGAGCATCACGCGGCCTTCCGTCATGTGATCGAGCTGCACCATGCGGTCAGCCACCATCAGCGGATGGTGGTACGGCAGACTCGAGCACGCCCGTGCCGAGCTTGATGCGCTTCGTACGCTCCGCGGCCGCGGCCATGAACACCACCGGATCGGCAATGATTTCACGGCCGAAACTGTGGTGTTCGCCGAACCATGCCTCGTCGTAACCGAGCTCGTCGAGCAGCTCGATCAGCTTCATGTCGCGCTTCAGCGCGAGCGTCGGGTTCTCGCCGACACGGTGGAACGGCGCGAGAAAGATTCCGAACTTCATTCGCCTGGGACGGTACGCCACCTGACTTGCTCCCTCTTTGTTCGAACACGGACCGTAGCGCAGAACCCGGTCGAAGACGAGTCGATCAGGACTTCGCTCGTCTCAGAAACAGTCGCTTGCAAGGAGCGCGAGCATACGCTCGGCCGCGCGCCGGGCGTGCGCGACCACGATTGGATCGGACGGCGCTGCGCCGC
>CAWGGQ010000028.1:0-162212 GCA_963822125.1 uncultured Gammaproteobacteria bacterium
TTGCGTTTTGTTCTGTCATCTTACTCGACCGTTGCGTATTGCTGTCGAGTCGACCGCTCTCCAGGTAGCGCCGATTCAGGTCGGTGATCTCCAGCTCTCCACGCGGCGACGGAGTCAGCTCTCGCGCGATGTTCACGACGTCGTTGTTGTAGACGTACAACCCCGTCACGGCGAAGTTCGAGCGCGGGTTCTTCGGCTTTTCGACGATCGCAGTCGGACGCCCGTCCGCGTCGAATTCGATGACGCCGAACCGTTCCGGGTCTTTCACCGGATACGCAAAAATCGTCGCTCCACGATTCTCGCGAACCGCGGTCTGCGTGAGACGCGACAGATCGCGCGCCGAAGAAAATGTTGTCGCCGAGAATCATCGCGCACGTGATCGTCGCCGATGAATCGGCGGCCGACGACGAACGCATGCGCGAGGCCGCGCGGCTGGTCCTGAACGGCATAGCTCAGCGATAGGCCCCATTGGCTGCCATCGCCCATCAGATCTTCAAAACGCGGCGTATCGGCCGGGGTCGAGATCACCAGGATGTCGCGCACGCCCGCAAGCATCAACGTCGTCAGCGGATAGTAGATCATCGGCTTGTCGTATACGGGCAGCAGCTGTTTGCATACCGCACGCGTCACCGGGTACAGGCGCGTGCCGTGGCCCCCGGCAAGCACGATCCCCTTACGTTCATTGTCGCGTATCATCCTGACGCTCCCTCCAGACGGTTCCCAAGGCTGTTCCGGCGTAAACGTTGCTGCGTCGCCGGCACCAACGAGGTTCTCGCGATACCACGCCACGGTCTCGTCGATGCCGCGTCGAAAATCCGTCTGCGCGGCCCAGCCGAGTTCGCTCGCGCATGCGCGATGCGTCGATCGCATAGCGCGGTCGTGGCCCGGGCGGTCGGCGACGAAACTCGATCAGCCGCAGCAGTGCCCCGTGCGTCAGTCGGCCGACCCGACGTCGCAATCGAACGAAGATCGTCTGGACGACCTCAGATTGGTTCTCTCGCAGTCGCCGCCGATGTTGTAGGTCTCGCCCGGCCGCGCCCCGCTCCAGCACCTTCCACGAGGCCGCGCAGTGATCCTCGACGAACAGCCAGTCGCGCACTTCAAGCCGTCGCCGTAGACGGGCAGGGGCTTGCCTTCAAGCGCATTCAGAATCATCAGCGGAATGAGCTTTTCCGGAAACTGATACGGACCGTAGTTGTTCGAGCAGTTCGTGATCAGCACCGGCAAGCCGTACGTGTGGAGGCACGCCCGCACAGATGATCCGACGCGGCCTTGGAGGCCGAATAGGGCGAATTCGGGACTGTACGGGCTGTCTCGGTGAAGCGACCCGTCGGCCCAGCGAGCCGTAGACCTCGTCCGTCGAGACGTGCAGAAAGCGAAACGGGTCGCGCTTGCTGTCGGCCGCATAGTCGCGCGCGGCTTCGAGCAGCTGATACGTGCCGATGATGTTCGTCTGGATGAAATCGCTGGGACCGTCGATCGACCGGTCGACGTGCGTCTCGGCCGCCAGATGCATGATCGCGTCGGGTGCGAACGTGCGAAGATGGCTGCGCGCAACTTCGTCGGCATCGCAAATGTCGATCTGGTGAAACTGATGCCGGGCCGTCGGCCACATCGACAAGGTTGTCGAGACTGCCTGAATAGGTGAGCTTGTCGATCGTGCAGACGTCGTCATCACGTTCGAGCACGAGATGCCGCACCAGCGCGGAACCGATGAACCCAGCACCACCTGTCACGACGATCCGCATGGACCTGCCTATCCCCTGTCCGATGAACGCCGAAAGCGAACAAAATCGTCTCCTCGCGTAATACCTAACCGACTGCACGTTCACACGAGATGCACCACATGAAGTGCAGCGGAATCTTACCGGAATAGCGAACCGAAGTTTGTCGACGATCCGCTTCGCGCACGGATTCACAAACGGGCCGATCACATTAGACTGACCTTTTGGACCTCAGCACGCGATGGACTTCGATTCGGTTCGCTCGTTAGGCAGTTCATCGAACTGCGCGCCCAGGTGGTCTTCGCATGATTGATCGGTTCGGCGCGATCGCCATTGCGATAACGCTCTACTCTGCGTTGGGCTGACGTTCTTGGCCTGCTGCACATGCCATGGTACTCGGGCGAACGGATGCCCATGCGGTTCGCATTCCCTGCCCTGATCGTCGTTGCTCTGGCCGGCCGGGTATCGGGTCGATCACCTTTTGTCATCGGCGCAGCGGCCGTCAGCGCGATCGCGATTGTTTGTGGCGCGCTCGGACCGCTTCTCGTTGCCCTCTGGTTTGCCGTCGCGTCCTCGCTCCTCGGCAACTGGGTAGTCACAAAGCTCGCGGCCGACACCGATAGTCGAACGGTCGACTTGCTCGGTGGGCCGGGATCTACGGCACCACTGTGGGTCTGTTGGCGCACCTGCCGGTGAACTATCCCGGCGCTTACGCCGCGGCGCTCGCACTCCCCCTCGTCTTACGGCGACAAACGCTGCGGCAGTGGGTCGACGCCGCAAGGCAACACCTATCCGCATCGAGCCGACCCGATGCGCCCGAAGTGCGGTGGGTCGAATTCGGCATCGTCGTGGTGGCGCTGGTGCATTTCGCCGTGGCGATGATGCCGGAGGTCGGTCACGACGCGCTGGCAATGCACTGTTCATCCCGGCCCACCTAAGCCAGCGGCACCGAATGGGGCTTCGACGCGGGCACCTACGTCTGGGCCGTGATGCCGATGATGGGCGACTGGATCTTCTCGATCGCTTACATGCTCGGGGGTGAAACGGCTGCTCGGCTCGTCAATGTCGGCTTCATCTTCGTTCTGGCCGTATTGATTCGAGACATGGTGATCTGGGCGGGTGGCGAAACACTTGGCGCCCGATGGGCGGTGCTCCTGTTTCTGAGTACGCCGCTCACGTTCACCGAGAGCAGCAGCCTGTACATCGAGTCGATGTGGGCCTGCTTCGTCGTCGCCGGTTCGCTCGCGATGTTCAAGGCGATCGATCCGGACCGTGAAGTCAGTGCGCAGTTTCGGTTGGGCGGATTGCTGCTCGGCGGTGCGCTGGCGGCCAAGGCCGTCACAGTGACGGTGTTGCCAGCGCTGCTGATGGTCCTGGTGTTTCGCTGGCGCGCCTGGCTGCGGGTAACCTGCGTTCGGGATATCGCCGTGGGCGTTAGCCTGTTGCTCGCGGTCGGCGCGATCCCTTACGTCACCGCATTCTGTTTTACCGGCAATCCGGTTTTTCCATTCTTCAACGATGTTTTCCAGTCGCCGTTCTATCCGCCGGAGAGATTCTCGGATGCAAGTTTCGGAAGGGGCATCTCCTGGGATCTCCTCTACGACGTAACGTTTCGAACCCCGACATACCTCGCGGGCGCGCCGGGCGCGGCCGGCTTCCAGTGGCTCGTTCTGTTCGTACCGGCAATCCTGACGCTCGCATTCGGTCGCCGACACAAGGGGGCGCTCCTATTGATCGTAGGTGGTCTTTCCGTTGTTGTCGCATTCCAGTTCACGGCTTACCTCCGCTACATATTCCCTTCGTTTGTCTGGGTTGCGGCAGGCATCGGCGTTGCCGTGTCGGCGCTTGCGTCCGCTTCGGCGAACGCAAGAAGGCTCGTTTCAGTCGTTTGCCTAGGCGTCGTCGGACTCAACCTCACGTACTTTCGGTCCGGCACGTCCTATGGAGATTTGTCGCTACGAGCGCTGACGAGCCAAGCCGGCCGCGAAGCATACGTCCGGTCACATTTGCCGATTCGAGCCGCCGTGGAGCTGATCAACCGACTCAACATCGGGCGCACTCCCGTTGCAGTATTCTCTGTGCCTCTCACTGCACCGCTGAGTGCCGATGCGTTGTATCCCAACTGGTACAACTTCCGATTCCAGGAGCTCGTGGCCGGCGCGACCACGTCTGGCGCAATTGCCGCACTTCTCTCTGCTGAAGGGGTGGACTACGTGATTGTCGACGAAGCCTGGGGAACCGTGGATCAGCGGGCGATGATCGCGGCCACCTCCGACAAGATCGCCTCGTTCGGCGGTATCAGTGTTCGATATCTGAAGAGCGAGACCCGATTCCAGACCGAACTCTTGCAGAGCCCCGACTTTTCCGGAATAGCCGCGTGGTCGCTGTCGCCGGGAACGCAACTCCTGGCGGATGGGGGCGTGTCAGCCGGAGTTTCTTCGCCGGCAAACCAAACAGTCGTCGTCCTTGCGGGCCACCGTTACCTGTTGAGCGTTACCGCGGCTTGCGGAGACGAGCCCGCACAGGGGCGTTTGCAGGTGAACTGGTTGGACACCAGGTCCAATTTCATCGAGGCGACGGCGTCGGTGTTCGATTGTGCGCAAGCGGACACGCTTCACTCGATGGAAGTGGTCGCACCGCTGGACGCATCGTATGCGGTTGTCTACGCGATGGGCCATACCGAAACTCCCATCAAGTTCCGATTGGTCTCGTTCAAGCAATGAGCTCTTCAACGATGTCCAGTAACGCATGGTCGGCCCGCGTGGCCGTCGTGATCCCCTCCTACAAGGTCACGCGCCATATAGCGGACGTAATCGCGAAGATCCCACCCGAGGTGTGGCGCGTTTATGTCATCGATGATTGTTGTCCGGATCATTCCGGCGCATTCGTCGAAGCCAACGTTGCTCTCGATCGCGTCAAGGTAATCGTTCATCCGTACAACCAGGGTGTCGGAGGCGCGGTTATGACGGGGTATCGCGCCGCGATGGCCGACGGCGCGGACGTGATCGTGAAGGTCGACGGCGACGGCCAGATGGATCCGCGACTCATACCGCTGTTCATCGAGCCGATCCTTTCCGGAGAAGCCGACTACACGAAGGGGAACCGCTTCCACGATCTCGAACAAGTCCGCTCGATGCCGTCCTCGAGGTTGTTCGGCAATGCGGTGCTGTCGCTACTGAACAAGTTGTCGTCCGGATACTGGAATCTGTTCGATCCTACGAACGGCTTTACCGCGCTTCACGTCGATGTGGCCCGATACCTGCCGCTCGAGAAAATCAGTCGCAGATTCTTCTTCGAGTCCGACATGTTGTTCAGGTTGAACACGTTACGCGCGGTCGTGGTCGACATTCCGATGGATGCCAAGTACGCCGACGAGGTTACGAATCTCGAGATTTCCACCGTCATCGGCGAGTTCCTCTTCAAACACGCGAGGAACTTCTTCAAGCGCGTGTTCTACAACTACTACCTGCGCGACCTCTCGTTAGCATCGATCGAACTGCCGGTAGGCGTCATCATGTTGCTGTTCGGCATCGGCTTCGGCGGATATCAATGGATCGCGCCCGCACACCCGGGTGTGCCAACCCCCGCGGGAACCGTAATGCTGGCCGCGATGCCCATGTTGATGGGGCTGCAACTCGTGCTCGCGTTCATCGGCTACGACATCGCATCTGTGCCGCGACGTCCGCTGCAACGGAAGGGACGCGCTCGCCCCCATGTGCAGGCGTCAGTGTCGGTTGACTGATCTCGCGTGCAAGGGTGTTGGATGTCAGCCTTTCAACACGAGCAGTCCGAGTCCACTCAGAATCAGTGCGAGGCTCGCGAGGTAGGTGAAATTCAGCGACTCACCGAACAGCAGCACACCAAACGCCGGGGTGAACACGAACGCCAGCACGATGAACGGATAGGCTTGACTGAGGGGCACCCGGGTCAGAACCCACACCCACAGCACCGACAGGACGCCGTACAGGACGACGGCAGCGTAGAAGTATCCTGTGGTGAGCAGAGACAGCGCGAACGTACCCGGGTCCCCCTGCTTCACTCGATTCGCCGCGAGTTTGAACAGAACCTGGCCGACTGACATTCCCAACGAGTAGGCAAACAAGATTGTGACGTTGACTGCGTTCATCGCCTCGATCCATACGGCTCAAAGTCTGTTGGAACAATGGTGACCGAACCCGTAGAAGCGATCACGCCCGCGACTACCCGCGCCTCTCGATATCGTCCCGACATCGATGGGTTACGCGCCATTGCCGTCTTGTCCGTCGTTCTCTATCACGCTGGATTCACCACATTCAGCGGTGGTTATGTCGGTGTGGACATCTTCTTCGTGATCAGTGGATTCCTGATTACGCGTCTGCTGACCAGTGAGATTGTCGAAGGCGGCGGGCGTTTGGATTTTGGCAGGTTCTACTTACGCAGAGCAAGGCGACTGCTGCCTGCGCTGTTCTTCACGTTGCTTGCCTCGAGTGCGGTCGCAATCTGGTCCTTGTCTCCACAACAGCTCGAACTATACGGCGCGTCGCTGGCGTATTCGGTCCTGTCGGTCTCGAACATCTACTTCTATCTGCAAAGCGGTTACTTCGATACGGCGGCTGCGCTGAAGCCACTACTACACACCTGGTCGCTGGGCGTAGAGGAACAGTTCTATCTGCTGTGGCCGCTGCTCCTGTTTCTATGCGTGCCGCGCAGGTGGTTGGCTGCCGCAGTGGTGGCCATCGCAGGACTGGTCAGTCTTGCTCTTTCCGAAGCACTGCTCGCCGAGCATGCCGACGCCGCGTTCTATCTGATGCCATTCCGGATCTTCCAGTTCTCGCTCGGCGCGTCGTTGGTGTGGCTCATCCCCCGTCAGACGATGAATGAAACCGCGCGGGACGCTCTACTCCTGGTTGGTTTCGTCCTCATCGCATGCGCAGTGTTTCTATTCAGCGACGAGACACCTTTCCCGGGTTTGTACGCGTTGGTGCCTTCGTTTGGCGCGGTGCTGTGTATCTACGCTGGCGAAACGCGTCGACTCGGACGTCTGCTGAGCAACCGGTTGTCGGTGTCGATCGGATTGATCAGCTATTCGCTGTATCTGGTGCATTGGCCGATCGTCAGCTTCTTCAAACGCTATGCCGGCGGTGGCGAATTTCAACCGTTCGAAAAGTGCGTTCTCGTCCTCGCGTCGCTCCTGATCGCGGCAATGATGTTCCGTTGGATCGAACGACCGTACCGGCAAGCAAAGGTGTCGAATAGGCCGTTCGTGCTGGGGTGTGTGCTTTTCGCGGCCTTGATTTCCATCCTCGGTGCTTCGATGGCGGCGACAGGTGGCTGGAGCTGGCGACCTTGGGCGACAACCGGCAGCATTTCGACCTTCGCCGTCGCCAGGGGAAAGGAGCTCAGGTTTCAAGTCAGAAAACAGTTGTGCCAGCGCAAAGGTCGGTGGGCGGATTGCGACAACGTACTGGAAGGCCGCATCAACGCGCTGATCATCGGCGACAGTCATGCCATCGATGCGTTGAACGCCTTCGAGCGCATCTATCCCGAACACAACTTCGCGATGTCGGAACTGGCGGGGTGCCCGCCGTATCGCGACATCGAGAAGCTCACGCCACCCAATCACCCTGATCGTTTGAAGTGTAAAGCGTTGAACGAAATTCGGTTCGATCCGGCGTATTTGAAACGCTTCGACTACATCGTGATAAACGTTCTGTTCGATTGGTACACGCCGGACGCATCTGCGCGAGTACCTGGAATTCCTGAAGCAGAACGACATACGCAAGGTCATCGTGCTCGGCGGCTACCTCACCCTGTCGCGAGACATGTACGAATTGCTCAACGAATACGGCAACGACCCCTCGGCGATCGGTCAGTGGGTGGTGGACACACGCGGCCTCGAGAGCGAGCTGCAACAGTCTGTGCGCGAGGAGGGATTCTTTTTCCTCAGTAAGCGCGCAGCGTTCTGCCACGAGGACGATTGCGAAATTCTCGATGCCAACAACGTTCCCTTCACCTATGACACGCACCATCTCTCCTTCCCGTTTGCCTCGCGAATCGCACAGGGACAGAAGGCCGAGATCGACGAATATCTGGGGTCGGCTGCCGACGCAAAGGACCAAGCGCCGGATTCACAAACAAACCAATCCCATTAGACTGAAACCCAACACGTGAATTTGGGATCTCGGATGGGCTTTGCCATCTCGCGAAGTCGTCCGGGCAGACGCAACGCATGATCAAGGAAATGCTCGACCACTCGATACGCAGTGGACTTCGGATCGCAAAACGCAGCGTATCAAGCCCTGCCGCTCAGCTATGAAACGAAAGCGTCTCATCGACGCGCGCTCGTCTGGCTGTTGCCGAAAGTTCTCGCGCTGAGCGGAAACCCTCGTCCGCCGACGCCGAGCCTGGTCGTTCCTCGGCTACCGCCCCTTAACGGCAGCGGTTTCGATATCAGCCTGAGCACCTCGACGAATCCAACCGTATCGGTGGTGATTCCGATTTACGGCCAAATCGAATACACACTTCAATGTCTTGCCTCGATCGCCGCAAATCCACCGAGCGCGCCCTTCGAGGTGATCGTTGTCGACGATTGTTCGCCCGACGACCCGACAATGGTGCTCGAACGAGTTCGAGGCATTCGCCTCGTTCGCAACGCAGAGAATCAGGGGTTCATACGCTCGTGCAATGCCGGCGCGAACATTGCCCGCGGCAAGTATCTTCACTTCCTCAACAACGATACCGTCGTGACCTTCGGCTGGCTCGACGAACTGCTCAGGACATTCGATGAGTTCCCGGGCACCGGGTTCGTTGGCTCCAAACTCATCTATCCCGACGGGCGCTTGCAGGAAGCGGGCGGCATCATCTGGCGCGATGGTTCGCCCTGGAATTTTGGGCGCGATCAGGATGCAGCGTTGCCCGTCTACAACTATGCGCGCGAAGTCGATTACTGTTCCGGCGCTTCGATCATGCTGCCGAAGGCGCTCTTCATCGAGCTTGGGGGCTTCGATGAACTCTATCTGCCTGCGTACTGTGAAGATGCAGATCTCGCACTGAAGGTTCGCGACAAGGGCTATCGAGTTCTCTATCAACCGCTATCGACGGTCGTCCACTTCGAGGGGATCACGTCAGGAACCGACACTACGAGCGGGGTCAAGTCGTACCAGGTCGAGAACACGAAACGACTGTTCGAGCGATGGCAGGATCGTTTCAAGTCGCACGAATCTCGCGCAGACGGTCCGGACCAGGCCAAGGACCGCACCGCGAAACGACGCGTGCTGGTGCTCGATCACTGCACGCCGACTCCCGATCAGGACGCGGGGTCGGTCGTGCTCTTCAACATGCTGCTGCTGCTGCGCGAGATGGATTTCCAGGTGACCCTCTTCGCCGAAGACTGCTTCTACTGCCTGCCGCAGTACACGAGTTCACTGCAACGCGTAGGGGTGGAAGTGCTCTACCCGCCCGACGTCGTTTCGGCACAGTCCCACATGAAGAAAGAGGGCGGCCGATATGACCTGGTGCTTCTATGCCGCCCCACCATCGTCGAGCAGAACATCAAGGCAGTGCGCAGGTATTGCGGCAAGGCAAAGGTGCTGTTCCATGCCGTGGATCTGCATTTCCTGCGCATGCGGCGCGAAGCCGAACTGCTGAACGACAACACCAAGCTGAACGATTCCGAGAGGATGCGGCAGCGTGAACTGAGGGCCATCCACTCGGTCGATGCCACCATCGTTCTGAGCACGGCCGAGCTCGAACTGCTGCAGCACGAACTACCCGACCGGAAGATCCATTTGCTTCCGCTGGTCATGCAGGTGCGCGGAACCGACGCGCATTTCGACGATCGGCGCGACGTCATCTTCATCGGCGGTTACCGGCATCCACCCAACCTCGATGCCGCACAGTTCTTCGTCTCCGAAGTGATGCCGCTACTGCGCGAGCAGTTGCCCGGAGTTCGTTTCCACGCGGCGGGCAGCAACCCGCCTCCCGCTCTCCAACAATTGGCGAGCGAAGACGTCGTCGTAACGGGATTCGTCGAAGACCTGGATCAACTGCTCGATACGATGCGGGTCTCGGTGGCTCCCCTGCGCTTCGGCGCCGGCGTAAAGGGCAAGATCGGGACTGCCATGACGGTCGGTCTTCCGGTGGTTGCTACTTCGCTCGCGATCGAGGGAATGGATCTCACAGACGAAAAAAACGTTCTCGTCGCGGACGGTGCCGAAGCGCTTGCTAACGACATCGTCAGGCTCTATCGCGACGAGACGCTGTGGAACGCGCTGAGCCGGGAGGGGCTCGCCTTTGCCGATCACGCTTGGGGAGCCGAGTCGGGCTGGAAAAATCTGTCGGCCGTTCTGGCCGATCTGGGATTCGAGTCGAGGCGCAACGGTCGCGAGCTACGCCTCTATGCCTATGCTGCCGATCCGGCGAGCAGCCATGCGGCTGCATAGCTGACGCGCTGTTTGACCGTTCATCCCCGACCGTACGCGTCCTGAAAGCGAACGATGTCGTCTTCGCCCAGGTACGAACCCACCTGAACTTCGATCAGGTGCAATGGGATCTTGCCGGGATTGGCCAACCGATGCCTGCTGCCGATCGGAATGTAGGTCGATTCGTTCTCGTGGACGACAAACTCCTTTTCACCACACGTCACCGTCGCCGTTCCCTGCACGACGATCCAGTGTTCTGAACGGTGATGGTGCATTTGCAGCGACAGCGTCGCGCCCGGATTCACCGTGAGCCGTTTGACCTGATAGCGGTCGCCTTGCTCGACCGTTTCGTAACTGCCCCACGGCCGATACACACGCGAATGAACGTGATGCTCCGAGCGCTTCGACGCGCGCAGCTTCTCGACGATTCGTTTGACGTCTTGCGCGTGATCTCGTTGCGCAACGAGAACGGCATCGGCGGTTTCGATCACCATCAGATCGCGCACCCCAACCGTTGCCAACAATCGGCCTTCCGAAATCAGCAACGAGCCGGAGGTGTCCACGGCAACCACATCGCCGCGAACGTGATTGTCAGCGGAGTCGCGCGCGGACACCTCCACAGCGCTTTCCACGAACCGACGTCGCTCCAACCCACGTTGATCGGCAGCACCAACGACCGTTTGGTTTTTTCCATGACCGCATAGTCGATCGACTCGGACGGCGACTGCGCGAACTCCGCCCCGGGGCGCTTGAAATCGAGGTCGTTCGACATGTCTTTGCTCGCTTCCCGACACGCCTTGTAGATGTCGGGCCGATGCGCTTCGAGTTCGCTCAGATAGGTGCTCGCCTTGAACATGAACATGCCGCTGTTCCAGTAGTACCCACCTGCAGCAAGGTATTTCTTAGCGGTCTCGATATCCGGCTTTTCGACGAACTGCGCGACTTTGTGTGCGTGGCCGACGGCTGCACCCGCCTTGATGTAGCCGTAACCGGTCTCGGCAATTTCGGGAACGATGCCGAACGTCAGCAACTGATCCTGTTGCACCAGCTCCGCGCCCTGAACGACTGCCGCGCGAAACGCCTGCGGATCGGCGATGTGATGGTCCGCGGCAAGGATCAGCAACACCGGATCGTCGCCCTTCCTGATGGCGTGCAACGCCGCAAGAGCAATCGCAGGAGCCGTGTTGCGGGCGGCGGGCTCGAGCACGATCGCCCCCCAGTCGACACCGATGGCACGGCACTGCTCGGCGACGATGAAGCGATGCTCCTCGTTGCAGATCAGGTACGCGGCGCAGCATCGAGTCCATCGAGGCGCAACAGCGTGTCCTGCAACATCGTCCGCCCGCCCGTGAGCGTCAGAAACTGTTTCGGATACAGTTCACGCGACAACGGCCACAGACGGGTGCCG
Source organism: uncultured Gammaproteobacteria bacterium (assembly GCA_963822125.1). GTDB lineage: Bacteria > Pseudomonadota > Gammaproteobacteria > Pseudomonadales > Azotimanducaceae > DATJGR01. Next base: position 11,532 of record CAWGGQ010000028.1, read on the forward strand.
GATCCGCCGGCAAGCACAACAGGAAGCACAGACGTCATCGGGAAACAGCTCCATCGACGGCACAGATCGATCAGACGATCCGCCAGCCGTATCGGTTGAAAAAACGCACGCCGGAACGCAGGAAATGAGCAACCCTGCGTAGGTCCCGACGCGCCGTATGGCCGCCATAGTGCGTGATTCGAGCCTGCGGCAGTTCGACGATCGCACCGTAATTCTTCACACGCAGCGACAGGTCGTAATCCTCGAAGTATAGGAAATATCGTTCGTCGAAGCCGTTCACCTTTTTCAGAATTTCGGTGCGACACAGCATGAAACAGCCGCTTGCCAGCGTGATCGATTTCGGCGCATCACAAGGCAGTTCTCCGCTGTAGGTGTATCGACCGACGCGGCGTCCCAACACACCATCCGAACCGCGTACGGCGAGAGCACGCAGGAGCAGAACGAGCAGTGATGGGTGACGCTTCGACAATCGCGCGTATTCGTTCTGAGGGTCGAAACCCTGCGGCACGAGCATCGCTACTTCGGCGTGTTCGTCGAGATAGCTCAGGCTCTCGAGAAGCGCCTCTTCTTCGAGAAAGACATCCGGATTCAGAATCAGATGGTAGTCCGACGAGACCGTCTCGATCGCCAGGTTCTGGCCGGCGCCGTAACCGATATTGCCGTGGCCCTTGACGATTCGCAGACGGATGTACTCGGCGCGATCGCGCGGAAACTCCTCCACGGCGCGATTCGATGGTAGCGACATCCTCATCACGCGTGTCATTGATCACGACGATCAGATCGGCGCGATCCGCCAGTATTCTGCGAGCACGCTCCAACGCGCAGATCAGGCTCTCGGAAAGCGCACGGAACAGGCGAACATCAGAACGAAACGTCACGATGCTGGCCGACAAACGCATCGCGCGTCGCTCCGCACGGCGTGACCATTCGAAAGTGCCGGCGCAGTCGAAGCGATCAGGCGTCACGGCTTGACACCTGACGGCTCGCGAGCGATTGGTCCAGGTCGAAACCGACTCCGACCATATCGCGTGTGTACTCCCCACACTAGATTCTCACCCCAACCGCCATCGCAATTGCCACAGGCACCCACAACAACAGCCAACTGAGACCCACTTTGTCGATCAGCTCCCAACCGTCGAACAGGTAGGCACTCATGCCCGCGGCCAGCAGGGCCAAACCCAACCGCGCCACTCCCATGGAGATTCTCGAGCAGACTCCGATGCCGGCGAGCCAGCAGGGCGGCTAAGAGTAACAGGCCTAGCAGCCCACCTTGCAACGACTCGCCAGATACAGGCTGTGCGGATGCGAAGAAGCGCTGACCATCGACTGTCGACTGTCGTCGTTCGTCAGGATGCCGCGACCAAAGACGGGGTGCTTCGATGCAAACGCTGCCACTCGGCGTTCCAGATCGCCATCCGAAAGCTGTCCCCACGGGGAAACAGCGTCGGCAGCAACGTCGGGGCGCACTACAACGAGCGCGGCACCAATCGCCGCGCCCGCCCAAAGGGCGCGCTCAGCCACAACAGTCGCCGCGGCGATGTCGAAACGCGCGCGCCGATGAACATTATCCAGATGCCGATCATCGCCCCGAGATAGCCGGCTCTCGAACCCGTTTGCACGATGGCAACGGCAATGAAGCTGTCACACACGCCGCTCCAACGACCCGCCATCGCAGCGAATCCGTCGACGGCGACGTGCGTCGCGAACAACAATGCGGCAACAAACGCAAACGCCGCAACAACGCTGTTGCGAAGCTGACCCATTCCAACGAGTCGACCATCCCACGTCGGATGCATCTGAAGGTCGTACAACGCGCAGAGGCCGCCACCACACCGCAAATCGCCAAGGAACGCGCCAGCCACATTGCGAAATCCGGCATCCGACGCAATGAGGCGGACAACGCGACGATGAAAGTCAGAATCAACACGCAGCGCGAGTAGATCGAGAATGCGCCGCGCACGAGATGTCCGGCGACCACCACACAGAGGCCGAAAAGTACGCGAGCACGATCAGCATCAGCGCAGCGAGTGCGCGCGTATGGAGCGAACGCTCGCCATCGATCGATTCCACCAACGAGCAAGATCAACGCAAGCGCGTAGGTCGAAAAACTCGCAGCGCTCTGCGACGGCAACACGAATACCGACAGCAGGGAAAAACCGGTCAGAAAGCCAACGACGCGATCGTCAGTCAACACGCCGAAGGACGTCTTCGCGGATTGCGCTCATATCCAAAAGCCGGTCCCGCCAGCGTGGTGGGCCCACCAGGGCTCGAACCTGGGACCAATCGATTATGAGTCGACTGCTCTAACCAACTGAGCTATGGGCCCTGAACAAATCGATCGGCGCCCTCCATGGCGCGCGGTACGATCGTGCAACTCGACCGATCAGTTGGTTTCGTCGAGGAAGCTGCGCAGGTGTTCCGAGCGGCTCGGATGCCGCAGCTTGCGCAACGCCTTCGCTTCGATCTGTCGAATACGCTCACGGGTGACGTCGAACTGCTTACCCACTTCTTCGAGCGTGTGGTCGGTGTTCATGTCGATGCCGAAACGCATCCGAAGAACCTTCGCCTCGCGCGCAGTGAGCCCCGCAAGCACCTCGCGCGTCGCTTCGCGCAGACCTTCGCCGGTTGCGAGATCGATCGGCGAACCGATGGTGACGTCTTCGATGAAGTCGCCGAGATGCGAGTCTTCGTCGTCGCCGATCGGCGTTTCCATCGAGATCGGTTCTTTGGCGATCTTCAGCACGCGGCGCACTTTGTCTTCGGGCATTTCCATCCGCGTACCGAGTTCTTCCGGCGTCGGCTCGCGACCCATCTCCTGCAACATCTGCCGCGAAACGCGGTTCAGCTTGTTGATCGTTTCGATCATGTGCACGGGAATGCGGATGGTGCGAGCCTGGTCGGCGATCGAACGCGTGATGGCCTGACGAATCCACCAAGTCGCGTAGGTCGAAAACTTGTAGCCGCGACGGTATTCGAACTTGTCGACCGCCTTCATCAGCCCGATGTTGCCTTCCTGAATCAGGTCGAGGAACTGCAAACCGCGGTTCGTGTATTTCTTCGCGATCGAAATCACGAGACGCAGGTTCGCTTCGACCATGTCTTTTTTCGCGCGACGTGCTTTCGCTTCGCCCAGCGACATGCGACGGTTGATGTCCTTGATCTCGCTGACGCTGAGGCCGGTCTCTTGCGTGATGGCCTTCAGCTTCTTCTGCGCGCGAATGATCTCGTCGCGCTGCTCTTCGAGCGCGGCGCTGTAATCCTTCTTCGCTTTCGTGTGTTTATTCACCCAGGCGATGCTGATCTCATTGCCCTGGAATTCCTTCAGGAACACTTTGCGCGGCATACGTCGCGCGACGCACGCACGCGATCATGATGGCGCGTTCCTGACGACGCACTCGCGCGAGCGCTTCGCGCGGCATCTCGACGATTTCGTCGTAGTGGCGCGGCACGAGTTTGAACACGGAGAACACTTCGCCCAGCTTCTCCAGGTCTTTTTTCGCAGCAGCGCCCGTCCGACCTTTCGCCAGCGTTTTTGCTGTCTTTGCGGCCTGCCGTTTCAGAATGTTGAAGCGGCGTTTCGCTTCGATCGGGTCGGGACCTTTCTCTTCTTCTTCCTCTTCTTCGTCCGACTCGACCGGCTTGCATGCTCAGGTCGACCTGCGCCGCCTCTGGAACTTCGTCGGTGGGATCGAGGTAACCGACCAGAAGGTCGTACAGACGCGCTTCTTTCGTGACGTCGGCGTAGGTTTCCAGGATGTAGTCGACCGGACCCGGGTAGTAGGAAAGCGCGGTGAGAACGTCGCGGATGCCTTCTTCGATGCGCTTCGCGATTGCGATTTCGCCTTCACGCGTCAGCAGTTCGACGGTACCCATTTCGCGCATGTACATGCGCACCGGATCGGTGGTGCGACCCGCTTCGGTTTCAACCGCGGCCAACGCCGCCGCGGCTTCTTCGGCCGCCAGTTCATCGGCGGTGCTTTCGCCGCCGGTCAGCAGGTCGTCGGCGTCCGGGGCCACCTCGTAAACGGTGATCCCCATGTCGTTGATCATGCCGATGATGTCTTCGATCTGATCCGGGTCGGAGATGTCGTCGGGCAGGTGGTCATTCACCTCCGCGTAAGTCAGGAATCCTTGCTCCTTACCCTTGGCAATCAGCTCTTTCAAACGGGACTGCTGCTGCGTGGTATCAGTGCTCATGGGACCTCTGCGATTGGACGTTGCGCGAATGCGCCGCCGCGAAAAAACGCGGCAGTATATCCGCATTGATGGGGTGCAACTAGCCGGAAACAAGCTCGCTCGCTGTACAGATAGGGTACGAGACAAGGCTCAGTCGGCCTTCCGTTTCAGCCGCCAATACTGCGCCAGCGCCTCGGCCGAACCCTCTTCCTTCAAGACTTCCGAGCAACGCTCGACGATTCGCCCGTTCGACTGCCAGACAGGCATTGTGTGACGGCGTCGTCGAACTCGCCCGTCAGAGCCTCATCATTCAAGACCAACGGCGTGTCGGCGAGTTCCACCAGGGTCTCCTGACCGTCCTGCCCTGCCCAGTACCCGAGCAGCGAAGCCAGATCGGCGTCGGGCGCTCGGCCAGATAGCGAACGACCCTGCCCAACAACGAATCCTCCATACCGATCAGGCGCGCGCGACGGTGGTCGTCGAGCTTGGACAGGAATTCCGGATGCTTCAGCAGGATCGTCAGCAACCGCTCGCTCAATCGCGTCGTCGCCTTTGCCGTCCGCTAACGGCCGTCGCATTGGCGCGACGCCTGCGACATCTTTGCGCCGCGATTGCAGCGCCTCGGGGGACGTCTTCGCAATCGTTGCGAGCCGCTCCATCGTCAATTCCCGCAAAACACCGTCCGGAATGGTTCGGATGTACGGCAACGCCAGATCCGCCAGCCGCGCCTGGCCGTCGAGCGTGTTCAGATCCAGACCTCTGCCCCAGACCTTGGAACAGATACTCCGCCGCGCTGATCGCACCGCGCATCCGCTCGAGAAACTGCGCCTTGCCTTCCTTTCTCACCAGCGAATCGGGATCTTCGCCGTCGGGCAGGAACATGAACGACAACTGATGGCCCGCGGTGAGCGTCGGCAGCGCGACGGTCAGCGCCTTCCAGGCCGCTTCACGCCCGGCGTTGTCGCCATCGAAGCAGCAGACCACTTCGGGCGATGCGCGGAACAGCTTTTCGAAGTGCGCGACACCGGTCGCGGTGCCGAGCGTTGCGACCGCATTGGGCAATCCCGCCTGCGCGAGCGCGACGACGTCCATGTAGCCTTCGACGACCAACAGGCGCTCGATTCTGCGCAACGCCATCCGCGCTTCGTACAAACCGTAGAGCTCCCTACCCTTATGGAACACCTCGGTTTCCGGCGAATTCAGATACTTCGGCTGTCTCGTTGCCGAACACGCGCCCACCGAAGCCGATGACGCGACCGCGCGTATTGCGGATCGGGAACATCACCCGATCCCGGAAGCGGTCGTAGATGCGGCCCTGTTCGTTTTTGACAAGCAACCCGGCCGCGAGCAAGATCGGCTTCGCCGAACGCCGCGAGTCGCCGTCTTCAATCCATCCCACCCGGGCGGCGCGAAGCCGATGCCGAAGTCGCGCGCGATGACGCCCGTCAGCCCACGCGCCTTCAGATACTCGACGACGCGCGGCGCTTCCGGGTGACTGCGCAGCATCTTGCGGAAGTACTTGTCCGCCTCTTCGAGCACCTTGAGCAGCCGGCCGTGCTATTCGTCGTCGGTGCGGGCGCCGTGCTCTCGCGGCACTTCCACGCCCGCGATCGAGGCGAGCGCTTCGACCGCTGCGACGAAGTCGAGCCGGTCGTACTCCATCAGGAACGTCAGCGCCGTGCCTGTCGCGTCGCAGCCGAAGCAGTAATAGAACTGCTTTTCCGGGTTGACGCTGAACGACGCGGTCTTTTCGTCGTGAAACGGGCACAACGCCTGAAAGTTCCGGCCGGTTTTGCGCAGCGTCACACGCGCATCGACGACGTCGACGATGTCGATCCGCGACAGCAGATCATTGATGAAGGATTGAGGAATCCGGCCGGCCATGCGGCAGTGTATCCTCGCGTTCGATCCGCTTCCCAGATCAGCGAATCAGTAGACCGAACGAAGGGCTCAGGACCCGGCGAGCAGCGCCTTCACGCGCGCGCTGACGACCGCCATGTCCGCGCGGCCCTGCACGGACCTCGCGCAGCGCGTTCATCACTTTGCCCATATCGCGCATGGACGTTGCACCCGACCGACAGCGATCGCACCGCGAATGGCTGCGTCGATCTGCGCTTCGCCCAGCGCCTCCGGCATGAACTCTTTGATCAGCGTGATTTCGAAGGCTTCCTGGTCGGCAAGATCAATCCGACCCGCAGCGCGGAACTGCGATTCGGAATCGTTGCGTTGCTTGAGCATCTTGATTCAGCACCGCGATGACATCGGCATCGGGCAGTTCGCGCCGCTCGTCGACTTCGATCCGTTTGATCTCGGAACTGATGAGGCGCAGCACGCCGACCCGGGACTTGTCCCGGGCCTTCATCGCCGTCTTGATGGCGTCGCTGATCCGTCCGCGTAGATCGGACATGGACGAGTGGACTTAGAAACTGCGCTCGAAGCGCCGGGATTCGCGTTGCAGCTTCTTCTGATGGCGTTTGACGGCCGCGGCGGCTTTGCGCTTGCGTACCGACGTCGGCTTCTCGTAGAACTCGCGGCGGCTACTTCGGACAGGATGCCTGCTTTTTCGCAGGACCGTTTGAAACGTCGCAGCGCGACGTCGAAAGGCTCGTTCTCTCTAACTTTGACTGATGGCACCCGAATCGTCCTCCAGATCCTGATCGATCAACGCTGGTCGACACAGTTGGTTCATAGAAAGGGACGCGGATTCTACTCAGTTACCGGGGCGGACGCAAAGCGCGTCGCGCCTGTCTGCTCGCGTCGTGAACGGGTGCTACCATCGCCGCCCTATGCGTGTGTTGGGTATCGAAACCTCCTGCGACGAAACCGGCGTGGCGCTGTACGACAGCGACCGCGGGATGATCGCCGAATGCGCTCTACAGCCAGGTCGCCATGCACGCCGAATACGGCGGGGTCGTGCCCGAACTTGCGTCGCGAGATCACGTTCGCAAGACCGTTCCGTTGCTGACGGACATGCTCGCGCGCGCCGGTATCGCGCTGCGCGACATCGACGCGATTGCATACACGGCTGGGCCTGGGCTGATCGGCGCGCTCATGGTCGGTGCCTCCATCGGGCGATCGCTGGCCTGGGCGCTCGGGAGTGCCGGCCATCGCCGTTCACCACATGGAAGCGCACTTGCTCGCGCCGCTGCTGGCCGATCCGAGACCGGACGTGCCGTTTATCGCGCTGCTCGTTTCGGGGGACACACGCAACTCGTTCGTGTCGATGCGATCGGCGAATACGACATCCTCGGCGAGTCGATCGACGACGCCGCGGGCGAGGCGTTCGATAAAACCGCCAAGATGCTCGGGCTGGGTTACCCCGGCGGACCCGCCGTGGCGCGGCTCGCCGAGCGCGGCAATCCAACTCGCTTCCGCTTCCCTCGCCCCATGACGGATCGGCCCGGGCTCGACTTCAGCTTCAGCGGGCTCAAGACCTTCACCTTGAACACGCTGCAGCGACTCGGCAAAGCGACCGAACAGGACAAAGCCGATGTTGCCCGAGCGTTCGAAGACGCCGTTGTCGACACACTGGTCATCAAGTGCAGCCGCGCCGTCGGACAAACAGGGCTCTCGACGGTTGGTAATGGCCGGCGGCGTGGCCGCAAACACACGCTTGCGCGCCGCGTTCGGCGAGCGTTTGCCCGGCACCGTCTACTACGCACCGGCAAAGCTGTGCACCGACAACGGTGCAATGGTCGCGTTCGCCGGCTACTTGCGCCTCGCGGCCGGCGCAACACACGGCGCTCGAGATCGAAACCCGAGCACGCTGGCCGCTCGACGAACTGGCCGCAGTCGACGGCGCCTCAATGGATAAGCTGCGGATTACCGGCCTCGAGGTATCGACACGGATCGGCATCCACGCATGGGAGCGCCAGGTGCTGCAGCGACTTGCCATCGACCTCGAAATCGACATCGATGCCGCCCGCAGCGGCGACTGACGACATTGGCGATGCGCTCGACTACGGAACGATCGGCCGCGACGTTGCCGATTTCGTTCGTGGGTCGCAGTTTCACTTGATCGAAACCCTCGCAGAACACATTGCGCAGCGTTTGCTCGACGCGTTCCCCATCCCACGACTGAAGGTGTGCGTGCACAAGCCCGGAGCCGTACCCGGCGCGCGAGATACCTGCATCGAGATCGAGCGCGCCCGCGCTAAGTAGCAGCCTGAGCGGCCCGGATCACATCGGTTCGCGCAACGTCGATGGCTCTTCCGAGATCGCGGCCATCGAGACCTGCTTTGCGAAACGATTCGGACGAAACTGCGGCCACCTGATGGGCAGCTCCAACGAGCGCAGACAGTTCCACCGAGGCGCATTCGGCAACAACCGCCACAACGCGTGCAAACCACTCCGGTTGCCGCACCGCACTGGTCGACTTTCATGGCATCGAGCAACGCAGTCGCCGTCGATCGTGCGCCATCCAGCCAGCACCCGGCCATGTCGCGCAACGTCCAGCGCAATACGACGGTGATCGTTCGATGCTCGCAAACGGTCAGTTAAGGCAGCCACTTCCACTTCTCCCAACATCCAACCCAGCGCGCCGAAACGGTCGAGTGGGTCGCTCAACCGACGACCTCGTTCATTGACGAACTCCGGCAATCCTCGCACCGCATCGAGTTCGCCAAACCAGCGCGTCATTCCTCCGCACGTTTCAGTACTTCGAAGAACGTGCCGGGCTGAAACGGTGTCGAGCGACTTCGTCATCTCCTGCCAGACCCGCTCGGGTGCGAGTTCGGCTACGACATCGCGCTCGGCACATGTCCGCCATCAGTTGCAGGGTTTCGGGTTCGACGCGAAATCCGAAGGCACCCAACTGCGCGGCAAATCGCGCAACACGAAACACGCGCAACGGATCTTCCAGGAACGCCTCCGATACGTGGCGCAAACGACGCGCGCTCAAGTCTGCAGCGCCGCCCCACGGGTCGATCAACGTGCCGTCGTGTGCCTGCGCAATGGCGTTCACAGTGAGATCGCGCCGCCTCAGGTCTTCTTCCAGAGTGACGTCAGGGCCGGCGTGACAAACGAAGCCGGTGTGTCCCGGGCCGACTTTGCGCTCTGTCCGGGCGAGCGCGTACTCCTCGTTCGTTTGCGGGTGGAGAAAGACGGGGAAGTCGCGACCCACCTGCCTATAGCCGAGTCGTTGCATTTCCTCGGGCGTGCTTCCGACGACGACCCAGTCGCGTTCGCGAATCGGCAAACCGAGCAACGCATCGCGGACAGCGCCGCCGACCAGATAGATTTCCACTTAGTGAATGCCGTCGGAAGAATGCGCGCTGTGTTACCACGAACACGCGCACAAGCCAACGAGCGTCAGCTGGGGCACGTGGTCGTGCTGATGACCTGATCGTTTGCGACGGATTCGAGGTGTACCGGGAAGCCCCACAGCCGGTGCATGTGCTTCAGCACTTCCTCTGTTCCACCATTCAGCGTGCGGCGTTGGTGTTGCGTGTGTCGCAGCGTGAGGCTGCGATCGCCGCGGATATCGGCCGCAACGATCTGGATGTTGGGTTCGCGCTCGCTGAGGTTGTACTGGCTCGCGAGCAACTCCCGCACGCGACGATAGCCACCCGAATCGTGAATGGCGGCGATTTCGAGTTCGGATTCCTCGTCATCGTCGACCACGCCGAACAGGCGCAGGTCGCGTATCACCTTCGGTGACAGAAACTGCAGGATGAAGCTCTCGTCCTTGAAATTGCGCATCGCATGATCGAGCACTTCGAGCCACGGCGCGCCGGCGAAATCGCGGAACCACTCGCGATCCTCGTCCGTGGGGTGTTCGCAGATCCGGCGCAGGTCGGTGTACATCGCATAACCAAGCGCATACGGGTTGATGCCGCGGTAGTACGGATGGTCGTAGCTCGGCTGAAAAATGACGCCGGTGTGCGACGTCAGGAATTCCATCATGAAGGCGTCGGTCACTTTGCCTTCGTCGTACAGCGCATTCAGCAACGTGTAGTGCCAGAACGTCGCCCATCCTTCGTTCATCACCTGCGTCTGGCGTTGCGGATAGAAGTACTGCGCGATCTTCCGCACGATGCGCACGATTTCGCGCTGCCACGGCTCGAGCAGCGGCGCGTTCTTCTCGATGAAGTACAGCAGGTTCTCTTGCGGATCCTTCGGGAAACTGTTCGTCGTCGCGCTCGCTCATTTCTCGCGGCGCGCGGCACCGTCCGCCACAAATCGTTCAGGTTGCGCTGGATGTACTCCGCGCGTTCGCGCTGACGACGCCGCTCTTCCTCGGGCGAAACAGGATGCGGGCGCTTGTAGCGGTCTACGCCGTGATTCATCAATGCGTGACACGAGTCGAGAATCTTCTCGACTTCGTCGACGCCATGACGCTCTTCGCATTGGCTCAAGTACTGCTTCGCGAACACGAGGTAGTCGATGATCGAACTCGCGTCGGTCCACGTACGGTACAGATAGTTGTTCTTGAAGAACGAGTTGTGCCCGTAGCACGCGTGCGCAACGACGAGCGCCTGCATCGTCATCGTGTTCTCTTCCATGAGATACGCGATGCACGGGTTCGAATTGATCACGATCTCGTACGCGAGCCCCATGTAGCCGCGCTGGTAGCTTCGCTCCGATTCGACGAAGTGCTTTCCGAACGACCAGTGGTGGTAACCGAGCGGCATGCCGATGGACGCATATGCATCGAGCATCTGGTCGGAACGAATCACCTCGATCTGATTCGGATACGTGTCGAGCCGGAATTCCGCAGCAAGTCGCGCGATCTCCTGGTCGTACTGATGAATCAGCTCGAACGTCCACTCGGAACCGGTGGAGATCGGCATGCGTGGCGGCGATTCTGATCGCGCGTGTCGTCATGCTGCCGCCACTTTCTTCTGGAACAGGTCCCTGAACACGGGATAGATGTCGGCCACGTCCGCAATGCGCCGCTGCGCGAATCGATCGGGCATCGAGTCGGCCAGCTTCTGATACTCGTTCCACAGCGCCTGCGGGTCGCGCCGCGTGATCTCGACATACGAGAAATACTGCACGTGCGGCAGGATGCCTTTCTTCAGCACGTCGACACACAACGGCGAATCGTCGTTCCAGTTGTCGCCGTCCGAGGCTTGCGCGCCGTAGATGTTCCATTCGTTCGGCGAGTATCGCTCCGCGATGACTTCGGCCATCAGCTTCAGTGCGCTCGATACCACGGTGCCGCCGGTTTCACGCGAATAGAAGAATTCCTGCTCGTCCACTTCCTTCGCCACAGTGTGGTGACGGATGAAGACGATCTCGGTGCGCTCGTAGTTGCGTTTGAGGAACAGGTACAGAGCAGGATAGAAGCGCTTCGCCAGTTCCTTGATGTGCTGGTCCATGGAGCCGGAAACGTCCATGAGGCAGAACATCACCGCCTTCGACGTGGGCACCGGTTGCTTCAGGTGCAGGTTGTAGCGCAGGTCGTACGTATCGAGGAACGGCACACGTTTGATGCGCCGTCGCAGTTCCGACAATTCGTTCTTGATTCGTCGTGCAGTGACCTCGTCGCCCGCGCCTTCTGCCAGCACGAGATCATCTTCGAGTTCCGCAACACGAGCCCGCGAGCTTCCGGTGAGCGCAATGCGCCGCGCTTTCGCAACTCGAAGGGAACGCACCACGTTCAGTTTCGCCGGCACGCCGTCGTGCGAGAAACCCGCGTGAACCCGCTTGAAGCTGTCCGCCCCTCGAAGGTGCCGTTTAACAAGGTTTGGTAGTTCCAGATCTTCGAACATCACATCGAGGAATTCGTCCTGCGTCAGCTGGAAGACGAACTCGTCGTCGCCTTCGCCGCTATCGGAAGCACTGCTTCCACCACCACCGCCGCCACCGGATGGCCGTGGCACGCGATCGCCGGCAATGAACTCCCTGTTGCCGGGATGCACGATCGAACGGCGGCCGCCGCTGCCGTGGCTGAACGTTGGTTCATCAACATCCGATGCTGGAATGGCAACATCCTCGCCGCGTTCCATGTCGGTGATGCTGCGCTGCTTGATCGCCTCCTGAACCGCCTTCTGGATGTGCGACTTGTAGCGGCGCATGAACCGTTGCCGGTTCACCGCGTTCTTGTTCCGGCTGTTCAGCCGGCGATCGATGATGTAGGACACGGCGCGAGCGCCTCCTATTGGGCTTTGCGGACCCGGAGATACCACTCTGCAAGCAAACGGACCTGCTTCTCGGTGTAGCCGCGATCGACCATTCGCGCCACGAAGTCGTTGTGTTTCTTCTGCTCGTCCTTCGAGCCTTTCGCGTTGAACGAGATCACCGGCAGCAGGTCTTCGGTATTCGAGAACATCTTCTTCTCGATGACCGTTCGAAGCTTCTCGTAACCGAGCCACGACGGATTCTGGCCGTTGTTGTTCGCACGCGCGCGCAGCACGAAGTTGACGATCTCGTTGCGGAAGTCCTTCGGATTCGAAATGCCCGCAGGCTTCTCGATCTTCTCCAGTTCCTCGTTCAACGACGCGCGGTTCAGAATGTCGCCGGTTTCAGGGTCGCGATATTCCTGATCCTGAATCCAGAAATCCGCGTAGATCACGTAGCGGTCGAAGATGTTCTGGCCGTATTCGGAATACGACTCGAGATAGGCCGTCTGGATTTCTTTGCCGATGAATTCGATGTATTTCGGCGCAAGGTATTCCTTGATGAAACCCAGATAGCGATTGCGCGTGTCTTCCGGGAACTGCTGTTGATCGATCTGCTGCTCGAGCACGTACATCAGATGTACCGGGTTCGCCGCGACTTCGCTCGCGTCGAAGTTGAACACCTTCGACAGGATCTTGAACGCGAAACGCGTCGATTGGCCTTGCATGCCTTCGTCTACGCCGGCGGCGTCGTGGTATTCCTGCAACGTCTTCGCTTTCGGGTCGGTGTCTTTCAGATTCTCGCCGTCGTACACGCGCATCTTCGAGAACAGGTTCGAGTTTTCCGGTTCCTTGAGGCGCGACAACACGGAGAACTGCGCAAGCATGCGCATCGTGTCCGGCGCACACGGCGCTTTGCTCAACGACGAACCGTTGATCAGCTTCTCGTAGATCTTCACTTCTTCCGACACGCGCAGGCAGTACGGCACCTTCACGATGTAGACGCGGTCGATGAACGCCTCGTTGTTCTTGTTGGACTTGAAGTTCTGCCACTCGGCTTCGTTGGAGTGTGCCAGCACGACGCCGTCGAACGGAATTCCGCCGATCGCCTCAGTGCCGTTGTAGTTGCCTTCCTGCGTGGCGGTCAGCAACGGATGCAGCACCTTGATCGGTGCTTTGAACATCTCGACGAATTCCATCAATCCCTGGTTCGCTTTGCATAGCGCGCCGGAGTAGCTGTAAGCATCGGGGTCGTTCTGTTCGAACTCCTCCAGCTTGCGGATGTCGACCTTGCCGACCAGCGCGGAAATGTCCTGGTTGTTCTCGTCGCCCGGTTCCGTTTTAGCGATCGCGATCTGGTCGAGTATCGACGGATAGAGCTTCACGACCCTGAACTGCGAAATGTCCCCACCGAATTCCTTGAGGCGCTTCGCAGCCCATGGCGACATGACACTGCGAAGGTAGCGTCGCGGAATGCCGTAGTCGTCCTGAAGGATGCCGGCGTCTTCCGAAGGATCGAACAGACCAAGCGGCGATTCGTTCACCGGCGAGCCTTCGATCGCATAGAACGGCATCCGCTGCATCAGCGCTTTCAGCCGTTCTGCGAGAGATGACTTGCCGCCGCCGACGGGGCCAAGCAGATACAGAATCTGCTTACGCTCTTCCAATCCTTGCGCGGCGTGCCGAAAGAACGAAACGATCTGCTCGATCGCGTCTTCCATGCCGTAGAACTCGTCGAACGCGGGATACCGCTTGATCACCTTGTTGGAGAATATCCGCGAGAGGCGGGCATCCTTCGAGGTGTCGACGAACTCGGGTTTTCCTACTGCCAACAGCAATCTTTCAGCTGCTGTTGCGTAAGCCGTGGGATCGGCTCGGCAAATCTCGAGGAATTCCTTCAGCGAGTACCGCTCTTCCTGAGATGCGTCGTAGCGACTGCGGTAGTGCTCGAAAACGCCCATGTGTTCTCCTCCATGTAAACGATCGACCAGGGGATCGATCCACATGACGGAGGTCTCACACTGCGGCGCCCTGCCGTGAGTCCCTCGCCTGGTGCGCCTATCTACAACCGTAGTACACCGCACACCGAAGCGCCAGTTAACTCCGTCACACCTGTGTCAATTAGTCGACGCAGTTACCTCACTTTCATTCGACCGAATCGACGGAAAACCGTTCACGATCTTCGAGGCGCAGCGCGGTGAGCCTGTTGCCCCATACACAACCCGTGTCCAACGCGTAAATGTCCTCGACGTCACACTCGCCGTTTATGGCGGCCCAGTGGCCGAACACCAGCGGTAGACGCGGACGCTTCGCACGATAGAAGTCGAACCACGCGTCGTAGCCGCGCGGCATACCTTCCAGCGCGCCGTCATACGTCAACTCGAGAACACCAACAGCATCGATGAGCCGCATGCGAGTCAGGTAGTTGATGATTGAGCGCATCCGTTCCATTCCTTTCAGCCCGTCGCTCCAGCACGCGGGGTAGTTGCCATACATCTCTGCAAGCAACGCGCCAGACTCGTCTCCGGCCAGCCATCTCTGTACCTCGCGTGCGCGCTCCATCGCAATGTCGAAGTCCCAGATGTGCGGAACACCGGCATGAGCCATCGCAAACCCCAACTGTTCGTCGATGTGGAACAAAGGTCGGCGGCGAAGCCAGTCAATCAGCGCGTCACGATCGGGCGCTTTAAGAACCTGAACCATCGTATCGCCCGATTTCGGTGCGCGTTGTCCGGCCGCTGCCGCCAAAAGATGTAGGTCATGATTACCCAGCACGGTGACCGCTCGATCACCGAGGTCCTTCACGAAGCGTAGCGTGGGCAGCGAGGCGGGACCGCGATTGACCAGATCGCCGACGAACCAGAGGAGGTCTCTGTTTTCGTCGAAGTCGATTTTCTCTAGCAGACGCTGCAGCGAATCGTAACAACCTTGAACATCGCCGATCGCGTATGCAGGCATCAGTGGACCAGGTTGGGAACGGATAACGAAAACACAGGGATCGGCACGAGGAAGCGTTCGCCGCCGTCGGCCTCGAACTCGTAGTGTCCCTGCATGGAACCAACCGGTGTTTCGAGCACCGCAGCACTCGTATACCGAAACGACGCGCCGGGCTCGATGTGCGGCTCTTCGCCCACGACACCGCGGCCGCGGACTTCCTGACGCACGCCGTCGGCGTTCGTGATGATCCAGTGCCGGTGATTCAGCTGCGCGGCAACTTCACCGGTGTTGCGGATCGTAATCGTGTACGCGAATACCCAGCGCTTCGCGTCCGGGTCGGACTCGCGCGGGATGTAGCGAGGCTCTACATCGATTTCGAAGCGGCGTTTCTCACTCATGCTCGCGTTGCTCCGCAACGAAGTTGGCGAGATCCACAAAGCCCGCGAGCTCTACGGCATCTGCGCGCATACCCGGATCGACACCGACCCGGTTCCAATCGATGCTCAAGGATTGTAGTGCATTGCGCAACGTCTTACGGCGTTGTTGGAACGCATTGCGTAACACGTCGATCAATGCATCACGCGAGCGCAACGGCAACGGGTTTGGTCTCGGCATGATGCGCACGAATGTAGACATCACTTTCGGCGGCGGACGGAAGTTCTCGGGGCCGACATCGAACAGCGGCTGCACGATGGCGCTGTACTGCGTCAGCACCGACAACCTGCCCCAATCCTTGCTGCCCGGTGCGGCACCCAACCGATCGACCACCTCTTTCTGCAACAGGAAATGCAGATCGCGAATTCGCGGCAGCAGTTCGAGCAAGCGCAGCAGCAACGGCGTCGAGATGTTGTACGGCAGGTTGCCTACCACGCGCCTACCGGGTGTCATCAGCGGCGCCAGATCGAGACGCAACACATCCGCTTCGATGATGTGAAGGCCGGAAAAGCGCCGCTTCAGCACTTCCACCAGATCGCGGTCGATCTCGACTACCGTGACGTCATCCGAGGCCGCGACCAGGTGCCGGGTCAGCGCGCCCTCACCGGGGCCGATCTCGAGCACCGGATCGGCACGCGAGTACGCGAGTCGTTCCGCCATCGCTTCGAGGATGGCTTCGCTGTGGAGGAAGTTCTGGCCGAAGCGGCGTCTGGGTTGATGCCTCACGAGTGCGCGAGTTTGTCGGCGAGTTCGATCGCTGCAACGAAGCTGCCGATGTCCGCGCCGCCGCGCCCGGCCAGATCGAGCGCGGTGCCGTGATCCACGGACGTGCGAATGATCGGCAATCCGAGCGTCACGTTCACCGCGTTGCCGAACCCGACGTGTTTGAGCACAGGCAAGCCCTGATCGTGGTACATCGCGAGTACCGCGTCCGCCCCTGCAAGCTGCCGTTGGGTGAACAGCGTGTCGGCCGGCAGAGGTCCAACGACACCGCGGTCTGCAAACGCGCGGCACACCGGCGCGATCACGTCGATCTCTTCGCGCCCGAGGTGACCGCCCTCGCCGGCATGCGGATTCAGGCCAGCAACCAGAATTCGCGGTCGCGCGATGGCAAATCGCGTCTGCAAGTCGGCGATGAGTACGTTCAGAACGTCGGTCAGTAGCTGACGCGTGATGAGACTCGGCACTTCGGCCAGCGCAACGTGCGTCGTCGCCAACGCCACTCGCAGATCGTTTGCCACCAGCAGCATGACCACGGTGGCACTTCCGCAGCGTTCGGCCAGGAATTCCGTGTGTCCGGAGAAGGCGATTCCGGCATCGTTGATAACCGACTTCTGCACCGGTCCTGTGACCATGCCGGAGAACGTCCCCTTGATACAGCCGTCTGCGGCGACAGCCAGCGTTTCCAGCACAAACGGCACGTTGCGCTTGTCGAGCTGGCCCGCCACTGCTGTCGCTCCGCAGCGAACCGACTGCACGGACAGCGCACCGGGCGCGCGCGTGACGGGTCCAGGGTATTCGACGATGGTCAGTTCGATACCGAGTTGCTTCGCGCGCGACCGCAAGAGAGCGGGATCGGCCACCGCGACGACCGAAGTATCACGCGGCTGCTGCGCCCACGTGACCGCGAGATCCGGCCCGATGCCGGCGGGTTCACCGGTAGTCAGGGCCAGCGGCGCGTTCATTCATTCACTCGGCTTTCATTCACTGGGTTTTGGGTTTGCCGTCATTCGTTACCCGGATTTCGACGTATGCCTCGTCGCGGATTTCCTTGAGCCATTCCTGCAGCTCCTCCTCGTAGCGACGATTGTGCAGCACGCGGATCGCGAGGTTACGACGTGCATCCTCGCTCATGTCGTGCTGGCGCCGGTCCATCACTTCCAGCACGTGCCAACCGAACTTCGTGTGGAACGGCTCGCTCAACTTGCCGGTCGGCGTTTCTTTCATCATGTCGCCGAATTCCTGCGCGAATTTCTCGGGTTCGGACCAGCCGAGGTCACCGCCCGCAAGCGCACTGCCCGGGTCTTCGGAATACAGCCGCGCGAGCGCCGCGAAGTCCTCGCCGGCCACGATCCGATCGTGGATCTGCTGAATCAATGCCTGCGTGTCGGCTTCGCTGCGAATCTCGGACGGCTTCACGAGAATGTGCCGCACGAGCGTTTGTTCCACCACTTCCGTACCTGCACCGCGCTTCTCCAACAACTGTACGATGTGGAAACCGCTGCCGCTTCGGATCGGCGCCGCGGTCTGGCCCACCTCGAGCGCAAATACCTGCTCGGCAAACAGGCTCGGCAATTCACCGGCTTTCCGCCAACCGAGATCGCCGCCCTCAAGCGCCCGGGAATCCGACGAGTGCGCAATGGCCATCTGGCGGAAGTCCGCGCCGCCTTGCAACTGTTGGTAGATCGAATCGGCCAGCTGACTCGCCTTCGCAATCGTCGCCGGTGACGCTTCATCGTCGACCGCGATCAGAATGTGGCCGACGCGATATTCATCGGACAACGTCCGTTTGCCGAGCGGCGACGCAAGGAACGCGTCGATCTCTTCGTCGGACAAATAGATCCGGCTGTTCACGCGGTTGCGCTGCACACGTTGAATGATCATTTCGCGGCGGACTTCGTCGCGAAAATCTCCATACGACATGCCGTCGCGCGCGAGCGCGCCGGTGAACTCCTCGAGCGTCATCTTGTTCTGCTTCGCGATCCCCTCTAGCGCATTGGTCAGCGTTTCGTCGTCGACACGCACGCCCGCGCGCTGACCCATCTGCAGCTGAATGTCCTCCATGATCAGCCGCTCGAGCATCTGATTGAACAGCACGTCGTCCGCAGGAATCGGCATCTTTGCCGCAATCATCTGCTTGCGGACAGACGACAGCCGGTTGACGAGTTCGGTCGCGAGCACGACGTCGTCATCGACAATAGCGACGACATAGTCCAGATCCCTCGGCACGGCGTGCACGGCTGAAGCTATCAGCATCAGCAAACCGCATAGCCACCACTTGAACGACATCAGAACTCCTCCGCTACATATCCGGGGATTCCGGAATGCATCATCGAATCGATCCGCCCGCCGAGGCTGGCCAGACCTTTGAACACGACCTGAATGAATATGCCTTCGTCGGATTGGGCATCGGGTGTAACGGTGCTGCCCGGCGTCGAAAGGAACTTTCTGCCGATCAGCCGCAGCTGCAGGCAGCAATCACTGTACTCAAGACCCCCGAACGCCTCGATAGTTCGATGCTCTTCGAGGTCATACGCAAAGCGCCCGATCACCGCGTACTGACGGAACAGCGACCAATAGAACGACGCGTCGGTTTGTTTCAGCAACGGCTGAATGTCGTCGCGGCGTCGGTAGCTCAAGTTGAAGATGTGGCGGTTGTCGGCCCGATACTGCAGCGCCGAACCGATCTCGTTCAGTTGGCCGTCGTTGGGGTCCCACGTCGCGCTGGTGAAGAACGTCAGTGCACTGCTGATCGTGGCACCGATCTGTCCGGCATAGGCCGAGCTCTTGTGCACGTCGTCGGCGGTGATCACGCCGCTCGACGTCACCCTTCGATCCTCGAAATAGAAGATCTGGCCGAGACTGGCGCGGAATCGCTCGAGGCCGGTGTCGGCATTCAACCATCGCGTCGTCGCTGCCGCGGTCAACTGGTTGGCGTCGCCGATGCGGTCGATACCCGCGAAGCGGTTGTCGCGAAACAGCTGGTCGAAGGTGAACGACAGATCGCTGACGTCGAACTGCGGCAAGTTGTTCTGATTGCGGTACTGCTGATAGAGATAGAACAATCTCGGTTCCAACGTCTGTATTCCACCGCCGAACAGTTCGGACTCGCGTTCGAAGAACAGACCGCTGTCCACGGATCCCATCCAGATCTTCCGATCAGGTTCCTCGTCGGTGCCGATCGGCACATCGTCGAGGTTGTAGTGCGTGAAGCGATAGCCACCCGTGAAATGCACAAACCCCGGCGTCCAATCGAACGGCAGGCGCACGCGCGGCTCGATGTTCAAACGATCGCCGTTGATCTGCTGGATGCCGGTGAACTGGCCGTTCGGCCGTTCGAAACTCGCCCACGAAGACACCACCGACCACGCGACCGGACCGAACAGTTGGGACGCGTAGTCGATGTCGACCTCCGGCATTCGCCGGTACGGCTCGACCACATCCACGTCGAGGCGCTGGAAGTCCTGAACCCAGAGCCGGGTCGTGAGTCCACCGCGCGCATATGAAGCCGCCGCGTATTGCTGCAACTGCACCTGACTCGCCGACGCGAGGTTGCTGCCGAGATCGCGGAAGTAGTCGTAGTCGCTGACCTTCGTGGTGTTCACTTCCGTGGAGAACGCGCCGAAGCTCCCCGCTTGTTTTGCCGCGAACAGCCATCGATCGGCCGGATCGAACGGCCCCGGCAACCCGAGGTTGTTGAAATCGGTGCGCGAGTACTGGCCGTTGTATTGGTCGTCCTTCGACAGGTACGCACCTCCGAGGAAGCCCCGGCCAAACGGCGACAGGTAGCGGAACTCGCCTTCGAGATCGTTGCCCCGTTCCGAGATGTAGCGCGGCGTGATCGTCGCATCGTAGTTCGGCGCGAGGTTCAGGTAGTAAGGCGCGGCAATGTCGGTGCCGTTCACGTCCCCTATAGCGACGTCGGGAAACAACCAGCCGCTCATACGCTCGTTGGTGACCGGAAATCGAATGTACGGTGTGTAAAACACCGGCACGTTCTTGACGCGCAGCACCGCATTCCTCGCGGTGCCGAACTTCGCGCCGTCCTCGATGGTCATCGTGCTGCTGGTGAGCCGCCAATTGTTGTTGCCCGGTGGGCAGCGAGTGAACGAGCCGCGCGTGACGTTGATGTCGCCTTCGCCGCTGCGATCGAGCACTTGCGCCGTACCGCGCAATTCGTTCGGTTGCAGCACGAACTGCGAGTCGGTGATCGACGCCGCGCCGGTATCGATCATGAAGATCGCCGACTCACCGACGATGAGCATCCCCGGCTGACGCAAGGTGACGCCGTCGTCCACCGTCACGGTTCGTTCGGTCTCGTGAAAGGTCGCCTCGTTTGCAATCAACGTTTGATTGCCGCGGGTCACTTCCACCGACCCACTCAAGTCCGCGCGGTCTTCCAACCAGTACTGCAGTTGTTGGGCCTGGGCGTGCATCGGCAGCGTTTCGAGTTCGCCCTTCTGCAGCGGCGGAAAGGCGGGTTCGACGTATGCACCGTCGCAATACTCGGGCAGCACGCTCAAGCGCGAGGCCGGCAACTCCGCACGCGGCACCCAATCGAGTGTTATCGCAGCGGCCTTCGCCGGTCGCCGCTGTCGGCGGCGTAGTAGCCGCGTTGGGGCTGCCCGGTGAAGCCGACCTATCGACAGGCGCTGGCAACGTGCCGACACCGGAACACTGCCAGCCCGCTCCATCGGACGAGGGACTGCACACCCAACGATCGTCGGCGTGAACGCTGAACACAAAAGCTGCACTGCAGGCCAGAAGAACTGCTGAACGCATGGGTGGCATCGTGGAATTGCGCGCGGATGATAACATTCGAGCAATGCAAACCACCCAATCATCTGGCCGACTGAACGCTCTCGAAAGTTGGGTCGACGATGTGCTCGCCACCACGGGCGAAGTTGCCAACGAATGGCGACCCGTCATCGGCGATGCGAGCTTCCGCCAGTTCTATCGCGTGCAGACTCCTGCCCGCACACTCATCGCGATGGACGCACCGCCGGCCACCGAGAACAACGCTCAGTTCGTACGACTGTCGAAGTTGTTCCGCGGCGCCGGCGTACGCGTTCCTGAAATCGTCGCCAGCGACATCGAGCGCGGTTTCCTGCTGGTCTCCGACCTCGGCGAACTGATGTACTCGACGGTCTACGGTACCGGCGAACACGACGTCGCCATCGAAGCCGCGCTGGACACGATGATCACGATCGGGCACGTCGGTGACGCGAACGGCGTGGTGCCGCCGTATACGCGGCAGCGTTTTCAGGACGAACTCGAGCTGTTCAAGGTCTGGTTCCTCGACGGCCTGCTGCAACGTTCGCTGACGAAATCGGAAAGGGGCATGCTCGATGAACTCTGGCTCGCGCTCATCGACTGCGTCGACAGCCAGAGCAAAGTGTGCGTCCACCGCGACTTTCATTCGCGCAATCTGCTGTGGGGAGCCGACCGGGTAACGCGTGTCGTCGACTTCCAGGACGCGCTGCACGGGCCCGCCCTCTACGACATCGCGTCGCTGCTGCGCGACTGCTACGTTCGTTTCGACGAGGCCGAGATCGCCAAATGGCGCGATCGTTTTCATGCGCGCGGCTTAGCGGCGGGATTGCCACTGGAGAAGGACGCGGCGAGATTTTCCCGACAACTCGACATGACCGCGATGCAGCGTCAGCTGAAGGCCATCGGCATCTTCTCCCGCCTCGAATTGCGCGACGCCCGCCCGAGCCATCTCGTTGACATCGAGCCAGTGCTTCTTCACCTGAGCGACGTCGCGCACAACTACCCCGACTTCGAGTCATTCGGCGATTGGCTGAGCGATTCGATACTTCCGGCGGCAAGAACCGCCCTCTCCGCTCGCGGCGTCGAATGCGCGGAATGATTCTGGCCGCGGGGCGCGGCGCACGTCTGCGTCCTCTCACCGATCACACGCCAAAGCCGCTGCTGCCGATCGCGGGCGCGCCGTTGATCGTGCATCAGGTGCGTTGGCTGGCTGCTGCGGGTATCCGCGACATCGTGATCAACCTGCATCACCTTGGAGAGGACATCGCGGCGACGCTCGGCGACGGCGCTGCGTTCGGCGTGCGTATCGCGTACAGCCGCGAAGCAACTCTGCTCGAAACCGGCGGCGGCATCGTCAAAGCACTGCCGCTGCTCGGCAGCGAACCGTTCGTCATTCTGAACGGCGACACGTGGACCGATTATCCGTTCGCGCAACTGTCGCGATCTCTCGGCAACGACCTCGCGCATCTGATTCTGACGCGCACGCCGCCGAATCGGTCTGAAGGTGACTTCGGGCTCGAGGGCGATCGTGTTACGCGGTCGAAGGATCGTTCCTGCGTGTACTGCGGCATCTCGCTGCTGAGTACCGCACTGTTCGACGGCGCCCCAACCGGGGCGTTTTCGCTGCGCGATCTGTTGTTCGGCGCGATCGCCAAAGGTCGAGTCGGCGGCGAGTTGTGGAACGGACGCTGGATCGACATCGGAACGCCCGATCAACTCGAGGCCGTAAGGCGGATCACCAGCTAGCCTTACGGGACCCACCCGAGGCGCTCCGTGAACTTAGGCCAGCGAATCTTCCGGTCGATTCGATCGCTCATCGCACCACGCTCGCGATCCGCGTTCGGCGCGATGCCGTATACCGAATTCACGTTCGCAGCACTCGGCCGCGTTGCAAAGGCCGCCGGCGTGGTTCAGCCGGCCCACATCGAAGTGGCGCAGCGCCTGATACGGGATCTCGGTTTCGGCGCCACGGATCGACGGCACGCAATCCGATGTTTCGCGGCGGGTAAGAACCCCACCTTCGATCTTGCGCCGCTGGCTCGCGCGTGCCGTGAAACGGAAAACGACCGCGACGTGTTGAACGAACTCGCGCTCGAGTCGTTGTGCGCGATGGCGTGGGCCACTGGAGCCCCGAGCGCCAATAGTCGCAGCGAACTCACGCGTACCGCAGGGCTGCTCGGTATCGACTCCCCCGCGGTGCACGCCGCCGAACAACGCGTCGCGGAGTCTCAGCGACGCAAGATGCCGCACGAGTTGCGTCAAGCGTATCTGTTGCTCGGCGTCGATCATCGCGCGGACGATGCCGAGCTGAAACTCGCGTATCGACGATTGATGAGCCGCCATCACCCCGACAAGTTCGCGGCGCGATTCAGACCCGGAGCAGGCGCGACACGCGAGCGAGAACAGCACCGCGATCCGCAGCGCGTTCGAACTCATCCGCGCGAGCCGAACCGATGTTTGAGCCATCCCTCGATCTGACGATCCAGTCGACCGCCGGAGGGCGTGCCCGGCGCCATTCGTCGCATATCGACATCGGGTGAGAGACGATCATCGACGGTCCAGTCGAGGGGCGATTCCACCAGCATCAGCAGCGGCGATTTGAAATCGGCAAGCAAGTCCTTCGGACGTTTGCCTTCTATTCGCGGTGCATCTCGCGCAGTATCGATGACGACAACGGCATCGGCATCGAGTCCCTGGACCTTTGCCCAAGCAATCCAGGCGCCCACCGCGCCCTCGCCGAGCATGACCACTTTGGCCGCCTTGCTGCGAGCCGCTTTGGCGGCTGCATCGAGGCGCGCGCGAACCCGCGCCGGCATAGCGTCGACGGGCGGGGTTATAGATGCGGCTTGCGCCGGCGTTGCCGGTGGGACAGGTACAGCGGGGGCAGCAGCGCCTTCGACGAGCTTGTCGCGCTGTCGCGGCGGAAGTGTCTCGTTGGGGACATCAGGGAGTGCAACCGCAAGTGTCGCCCAATGTCGGCGTGCCAGCGCATGGCGCAACGCCGTGACGTCAGCCGATGAATCTGCGCTCATTCCTGAGCCGAGCACGATGACGATGACCCCGAGTGCTTTCGGCTGAATCGCTTCGCGATACACGCCGATTGCGCGATCGTCACCCTCGCCGATACGAACGATGACGTCGTCGGGAAACACCGCCTCGAGTTCGTTCGCGCGCCTTGCCTCGGTCGGCAGCAGTCCGACACGTTCAACCGTTGCCACAGGCGGTGCGGCCGCAGGCGTCGCACCGCTCGGCGTCGGCGCATCGGAAGCAGCAGGCAGGCACACGAGAGCGGCCACCAGAAGCGTCAGCAATCGATTCCACATGAGCCGAAGTATAGGAAACGCCGTACAATCCGCGGCCATGAACGATTTATGGATAGCTCCGTCGATTCTGGCCGCTGATTTCGCTCGTCTGGGCGACGAAGTCGATGCGGTGATCAAGGCCGGCGCAGACCTGATCCACTTCGACGTGATGGACAATCACTACGTACCGAATCTCTCGATCGGCCCGCTGGTGCTGACGTCGCTTCGCAAGCACGGTTTGACGGCGCCGGTCGACGTGCACCTCATGGTGAAGCCCGTCGACCGCCTCATCGGCGACTTCCTCGACGCGGGCGCCAACTACATCAGTATTCACCCCGAAGCGACGGAGCACATCCACCGTTCGCTCGGCCTGATCCGCGAGGGCGGCGCCCGCGCCGGTCTCGTATTCAACCCCGCTACGCCGCTCGACTATCTGTCGCACGTGCTCGACCTGGTGGATCTCGTATTGATCATGTCGGTCAATCCGGGTTTCGGCGGCCAGCAGTTCATCCCGTCTAGCCTCGACAAACTGAGCGACGCCAGGGAAATCATCGAAGGCAGCGGCCGGTCGATTCGGCTCGAGATCGATGGCGGCATCAAACCCGACAACATTGCCGCTGCCGCACGCGCGGGCGCGGATACGTTCGTCGCCGGTTCCGCAATTTTCGGTACCACGGATTACGCCGCGACCATCGCCTCCATGAGACGAGCGCTTGCCTCCTGACGCACCCGTGCTGGCGCGCCAGTACGGCGCGTATCTCTTCGACCTCGACGGCACTCTCGTCGACACCGCGCCGGACATCAACGCCGCGTTGAACGCAGCGCTTTCGAGCGGCGGATTTCCCCAGGTGACCGAGGCGCTGACGCGTCACTGGGTTGGTCACGGATCGCGCGTGCTCCTGCAACAGGCGCTGACTCATCACGGCGTTCCCGATCTCATCTCCGACGAGACACTGATGGCGCGCCTGCTGAGAGTATTCATCGACTATTACAGCGGGCACATCGCAGATTTCAGCCGCCCGTATCCCGGCGTCGAAGAAGCGTTGCTTGCGCTGCGATCCCGCGGCGCGCGTCTCGCGGTCGTCACCAACAAGCTGACCGGGCTCTCGCAACAAGTGCTCGCAGAGTTGCAGCTCGACGGACATTTCACAGCCGTCGTTTGCGGCGATACGTTGCCACAACACAAACCGGATCCCGCGCCCGCACTACACGCCTGCCGACTTCTCGATGTCGCGCCGGTCGACGCGTTGTTCGTCGGCGATTCGGTGACCGATGTCGACACGGCACGCGCGGCCGGCTGCTCCGTGGTTTGCGTGCGCGACGGCTACAACCACGGCACGCCTGCGACCCAGCTCGGCGCGGACGCTGTCATTGATTCCCTCATTCAGCTCCTTTAGCCTGCCGGCCTTTTCCCGATACGGCACTTCGCCGCCATGAACCCCGACGCGTTCGCCAAATTGGCCGCCGAAGGCTACAACCGCATTCCCGTGGTTGAGACCGTGCTGGCCGATCTCGATACGCCGCTTTCGACTTACCTCAAGCTCGCGGGTGGCCGGTATTCGTACTTGCTCGAATCGGCGCACGGCGGCGAAAAGTGGGGACGCTATTCGATCATCGGATTGCCGGCGCGCACCGTGCTGAAGGTGACGGCTAAGCAAGTCACGATCACCACCGACGGCAACGTGGTCGAGCAAACGCAGTGCGACGATCCGCTCGAGTTCATCGAAGCGTTCATGGGTCGCTACCGCGTAGCGCCTATCGAAGGACTGCCGCGTTTCTATGGCGGACTGGTCGGCTACTTCGGCTACGACACGGTTCGTTATGTCGAGAAGCGACTGGCCGACAGCGCCCCACCTGACTTGTTGGGAACCCCGGACATCCTGTTGATGGTGTCGAACGACGTGATCGTGTTCGACAACCTGAAAGGGATCATGCAGATCATCACTCTGGCGGATCCCGAGTCACCGGACGCGCTCTCGCGCGCAAAGGAGCATCTCGGCAAGATCGGTCGGCGTCTCGCCGGACCCGTACCCGACGTTCCGTCGTCGAGTGCGAATCAACCGGTCGAGGAATCCGACTTCACTTCGGAATTCGGACGCGATGCCTACCTGGCCGCTGATCGAGAAGATCCGCGAGTACATCGCGGCGGGCGACGTCATGCAGGTGGTGCTGGCGCAGCGGATGTCGGTGCCGTTCATCGATGCGCCGATCAATCTGTATCGGGCCTTACGCAACCTCAATCCGTCGCCGTACATGTACTACATGGATCTCGACGACTTTCACCTGGTCAGTTCATCGCCGGAGATCCTCGCGCGTGTAGAAGACGGCGTCATCGTGAACCGGCCGCTAGCCGGAACCCGACGGCGCGGCCACACCGACCTGGAAGACAAGGCGATGGAAGCGGAGCTGCTCGCTGATCCCAAGGAGATCGCCGAACACCTGATGCTGATCGACCTGGGCCGCAACGACGTTGGGCGCGTCGCTCAAACGGGTAGCGTCGAAGTGACCGAACGGTTCACGATCGAACGCTATTCGGACGTGATGCACATTTCGAGCAACGTGGTAGGCAGGCTGAAGGACGGCGCCACGGCCTTCGACGTGTTGCGGGCAACGCTTCCGGTCGGGACGCTGTCAGGGGCACCGAAGATCCGGGCGATGGAGATCATCGACGAGTTCGAGCCGGTCAAACGGGGCATATACGGCGGCGCCGTGGGATATCTCGCCTGGAACGGCAACATGGATACGGCAATTGCAATCCGCACCGCCGTGGTTAAGGACGGCAAGATCTACATCGAGGCCGGGGCAGGAGTGGTAGCCGATTCGATCGGCCGCCTGGAGTGGAAGGAGACCATGAACAAGGCCCGCGCCATCTTCCGCGCCGCGGCCATGGCAGAGCGCCGTTTCAAGGACCTGAACGCCGGCTGAACCGCCTCTGGAAAAGTGTGCGATATCGCCTTGACAAGGTCCCGGCGCTGGTCCATTTTGCATCCACTTTCTCTCCATTTTTAACGGCCAGGCCATGCGCTCCGTCACCGTTGCGACCCTTCTCCTCCTCGCCGCTGCGCCGGTTTGCGCACAGCAGACGACGTTGGGCTACGACGCCTTCGTAGCGGGTGCCAAAGTGGGTGCCGCGGAGGTCAAAATCGAGACGGACGACGCCCGCTACGAGATCAGCGGCAAGGCTTGGACGGTGGGCGTTCTGAACTTCGTTACGCAGTGGCAGACCATGTTCAGTTCGACCGGTCGTCTGAACGACAGTGGTCCGGTCAACGACGGCTACCGCTACATCGAACGGGCCCGCGACAAAGTCAAAGAGCTGATGTTGAGCGACGGTCGCCTGACGTACGTCAAAAACGGTCAGGTGCGGTCGCCGCAGCGCACCCACGAGCATCGACCTGCTGTCCGCACTGTTCGTATCGCGCGATTGCGCCTCAGCGGGCTCGGCCGTGCACAACGGCAAGGACCAGTTCTCGCTGAAGCTGACCAATCATGAGGCGGTGTCGTCTTCGACGACCGGCGCCACCGAGCGTTGCACGTTCGAGGTGAACAACAAGGACAACGAACGCATCGACGCCACGATCTGGTTGGGCCAGGTTGACGGCCTGACGGTTCCCATCCGCCTCGATCTCGCCGGCGCGATGGAAGGAACGCTGAAGCTGAACACGAGCTCCAGCGGCGAGGCTCCGGGACAGCCGGCCGCCAGTGGCGCACACCGGACCGACTATTCAGGATCTAGAGAAGAACTCCCGGCGCCTCTTCCTATCGCTTGCCTCGCATCGCATCGAGACTCCAGATGCCCGGGCCATGCGATGAGATGTACAGGAAGGCAAAGCAGAACACGATTGCGAGTTCGCCGCCGTTGAGCATCGGGTACAACGCGTGCGTGCCGTGCGCCATCCAATAGGCAGCGGCCATCAGACCACTCGACACGAACGCCGCCCACCGCGTCATCAGCCCCACCATCACCAGCGCGCCGCCAATGAGTTCTATCGGACCGGCGATGTACGTGATGAACGGCGGCATGCCATCCATCGGCGACCGGCCACCCCAACAGCTTTTGTGAGCCGTGAAACATGAACAGCAGACCCGTCACGATACGAAGCACGGCGTACGTGTAGTTGTTCAGCGGTGCCATGAAGCTCGCCATTCCTCTCCCTCCGGTTGGAATCGACGCGTCACACCTTAGCTGAACGGTTGGGCCGATAGAAGCTCGCTACTTCGGGGTCGGCGGCAAGTGATCGCGAAACGCTTCCATCTGCTTCCATGCAGGCGCCGGCGGTTCATAGTTCGAACGTGGCGCGTAGACCGAAAGCTCCGTCATCTGCATCTTGTGAACGTAACGCGGGCAGTTCGGAAAGATCTCTTCCGCACGAATGCGCACAACCATGTCGGCGCCGGGATAGTGAACCAGCAGCGCATCGTCGTCATCGATCGACGCAACACCGTTCACGCGGATGCGCCGCGCCGCCTCGAAGTCGATGAACAACATGCCGACGTGCGGATTGACCAAGAGATTTCCGAGACTGCGAAACTGACCGTTGCCGTCGTAGCTCGGAAACGCGAGCGTCACGTCGTCGACCACTCGTACGAAACCGGGCATGCCGCCTTTGTACGAACAGTCGGGGCGTCCCTCGGCGTCGGCCGTGGCGAGAAAGAACATCGGCGAGCGCGTAATGAACGCCTTGTCGTCCTCCGTGAACGCACGCCGCAGCGTTATCTGTTCAAGCCGATCGGCAATGCGGCGGCTGTCGAAACGATCCTGCATTCCGCGCGAGCCTTCGTTGTAGAACGAATGAGTCATGTCGACCTCCGCTTCTAGGAAGGCGACGGTGCGCGCGCGTCAGGAACCCATCGCTTTCGACATCGTCGCCAGATCCATGTATTCCCGCCACGCCTTAACGTGCCCGTCGGACAATCTCCATCACCCCGACAACAGGAACGCTCGCCACTGCGGCCTTTGTAGACGAATTCGTCCGAACGCTCGAACAACACGATGTGACCGACCGCATTGAGATGCTTGATCAGAAGTCGAGCCGCTCGATTCCGGACGCCACCTGATCGAGATGCACCTTGATCGCGGCCCGTCCCCCTGACGGTTCAGCGGCACGATCTGTAAGACGCCATCTTCGCTGAAGAGGCTCGCAACACGGTTCCAATCCAGGCTACGCCACGCATCGATCATGGCGCGTGCAACGCTGAGACTAGTTTCGCTGCGATCCATCATTCGTGTGATCATCCGTGTAGCTGAGATGCGCCGACGATACGCGATCGAAAGCTGAGTTACACTCGGAGCGACTGCGCCCTGACATGCGACCATGAAACGCGAATCGGACCCGAAAGAACTCCATGTTTTTCGTAGCGATCGATACTTCGTCGTCGACGGAAAGTGGTACTTCACAACGCGCGAAGGGGCCAACGAAGGTCCCTTTGCTACGGCCGATGAAGCTAGACAGCGAACTAAAGCAATATCTGATGGACAAGGCATCAGACCGACCGGCAAAGAGCCATGGGATACTCCCGGCGCTTCGAACTGAGGTTTTGCGACGACGATGCGTTTCGTCACACATGGAAGTGATCGGGGCTGACGGGATGGTCCGCGGCATGTTCCTGTCACGCAGTCTCGCCGCACCCCCGCGTCGCAAGCGCACTTCCCCGGCGTACGAGCAGTGGCGATCCTTCCAAAACAATTCGACTCAGCCGACGCTGCAGTTCCGTGGCTCGAGAAAACCGCGGAGCGCGGCGGCAACGCCGTTGCAGTGCAGATCGGTCCCTCACGCTGGCTGATCGGCGCGTGGATTGGCGACGTTTCCACATCGTCATGATCGCGATAGACTCGCCCGCCGATTCGTTCGGACCCCCATGACCGCACGGCGTTCGCTTCCGATTCTGCTGACACTGGCGCTGCTGTTTGCGCAGCAGGCGGGCAAGCACACGCGTTGTCGCACCTCGACCTGGACTCGCTGAAAGGCGGTGTGTCGCACACGACGTTGTGCGAGAAGTGTCGACGTTCGGACAGTTGTCGTCATGCGTTCCGGCAACGGCCTCGCTAACGTCTCGATGCACCGTCGCCCGTCTCACACATCAGCCATCGTTAGCTGCGGTATCGGTTCGCCGCACCGCACGGCATTTCAATCCGAGCCCCACCGCTACCTCGCATGAATCGTTTAGGTCGCACCGCGCCGTCGCGGCGTGCGTCTCGTCGATTCATGCTGAGGACAACATTCATGTATGCGAGAAATTCGCGCGGGGCTCGTCGTCGCCGCGACTGCGTATGCGCCATTCGTTAGCGCCACCACCGACCGCGAAATCCAACAACTACGAGACGAGATGGCTGCGCTGCGCAGCGACTACGAGGCGCGCATCAGCGCGCTGGAAGCCCGGCTGAACGCGGCCGAAGCCGCGGTCGGCGAGCGCAGTGCCAACCGAACCCGCACCATTCGTTCGCAACCCCTCTCACAAGCCGCCGCGGAAGCACCGGCAACGAATTCAATCCCGGCCGCTTCGCTGATCCTGACGGGAACCTATGGCCAGACGTCCCAGAACCCGTCCACGTATCAGATCGGCGGGTTCATACCCACCAACGGCGACGTGGGACCGCCGGGGCGCAGCTTCCGGCTCGGTGAATCCGAACTGACGTTGTCCGCAAGCGTCGATCCGTACTTCTCCGGCTACTTCGTCGGCGCGTTCGAAGGCGACAACGGCACATCGGTCGAAGAAGCTTACGTCAGCCACGTCGGCCTGATTCCCGGCGGCACGATCAAGGTCGGACGGTTCTTATCGGACTTCGGCTACCTCAACGAAGTACACGCCCACGCGTGGGATTTCGTCGACGCGCCGCTCGCATTGCAGGCGTTTTTCGGCGGCCAGCTGAAACAGGACGGACTGCAGGCGCGCTGGGTCGCGCCAACGGCGCTTGCTGTTCGAACTCGGCATGGAACTGGGCCTCGGCGATCAGTTTCCCGGCACCGATCGCAGCAAAAACGGCATGAACTCGCAGATGGCGTTCGCGCACCTCGGTGGAGACGTTGGGTTCAGCAACAGCTATCTGCTCGGCGCCACGATCTATCGATCGAAAGCGGACGAGCGAACATACGAGGACCTCGACTCAGTTCGGCGCGCAGGTGACCAACGCGTTCACCGGCGACACCGACATGTGGGGGCTCGACTTCGTCTGGAAGTGGGCGCCTGAAGGCAATCCGGTCGAACGCAACTTCAAACTGCAGGCCGAGTACTTCCATCGCAACGAAAACGGCTCGCTGACGTTCGATCTGAACGGGCCGCAAGACGCGACCGGCAACTACAACTCCGACCAGTACGGCTGGTACGCGCAGGCGGTGTATCAGTTCATGCCGCGTTGGCGATCGGCGCGCGCTACGACTATCTCGACTCCGGCAGCACCGACGATCGGTCTCGTTCGAAGCGGCACGTTGCCGGACACCGATTTTCCGATCCTCGCCGACCACGATCCGCGGCGAACCACCGCGATGGTCGACTTCTCGCCGTCGGAGTTCTCGCGTCTGCGTTTGCAATACGCATGGGACCAGTCGCGTTTCACCAACACCGACGACGAGCTGTCGCTGCAATACATCATGAGTCTCGGCGCACACGGCGCGCACAAGTTCTGACACACAGTCCAACCGAGGTGATTCACATGAATTGACGTCGCATTCTCGATTGGACTGTTGCTTGCGGCAGTTCGCGTCCGACCCGGCGCATTGCCGCATTCGAACGTGTTCGCGTGCTTGCCCGAATGGGCGTCGCTCGCACAGGAACTCGGGGGCGACAAAGTGTCGGTTTATCAGGCGTCGAGCCCGCTGCAGGATCCGCATCGAATCGAGGCGCGCCCGAGTCTGGTCGCGCACATGCGCAGCGCAGATCTCGTGATCTGCACCGGCGCGGAACTCGAGACCGGTTGGTTGCCGGTGCTGATGCAGACGGCCGGTAATCGCAACGTGCAGCCCGGAACGCCCGGCTACATCGCCGCGGCCGACTACGTCGATCGCCTGGAAGTGCCGCACGCGGCTCGATCGCGCCGAAGGCGACATTCATCCGAGCGGCAATCCGCACATCCAGCTCGATCCGCACAACATCGCAAAGGTCGCCGCTGTCGTCAGCGATCGATTGGCAAAGATCGACCCGCCAAATGCCGCGTTCTACGCCGCGCGCGGCGAGGACTTTCAGACGCGCTGGCGCGCGGCGATCGCGAAGTGGGAACAGCAGGCGCAACCGCTGAAAGGCATGCGCCTGGTGCCCTATCACAAGGACAGCGTCTATCTGATCCATTGGCTCGGCATGGTCGAGGTGATGGACATCGAGCCGAAGCCCGGCATTCCGCCGAGCGCCGGATACCTCGCCGAACTCGTCGAGCGGATCCAACGCGACGGTGCCGACGCGATCACGCGCAGCATGTACACCGACCCGAAGGCGCCGCAGTGGCTTTCCGAACACACCGACGTGCCGCTCGTCGATCTGCCGTACACCGTCGGCGGCACGCCGGGTGCGAAGGATCTGTTCGGGCTCTTCGACGACATCATCGCGCGCCTTGAAAAAGTGAGGAAATGACGTGCAGAACATCGAACTCGGCATCCTGCTCCCCGCGTTGCTCGCGGGCCTGCTCGTCACCGCGACGCACGTTCCGCTCGGCATTCAGGTGTTGCGGCGCGGCATCGTGTTCATCGACATCGCCATTGCGCAGATCGCCGGCGTGGGCGTCATCGCTGCCGATTTTTTCGGTCTGCGATGCGGGCGGCTATGCGGTACAGGTTTCCGCGCTGTCGGCCGCGTTGAGCCGGCGCGCTGTTCATGACGTGGACGGAGCGGCGCTGGCCCGACATTCAGGAAGGCATCATCGGCACCGTGTTCGTGCTCGCGGCCACGCTGCAGGTGCTGTTGCTCGCCGGCAACGTCCACGCCGGCGAATACCTCAAGGATCTGCTGGTGGGTCAGATCCTGTGGGTGAACTATCCAGCAGCTCTGCGTCGTCGCGCTGCTGACATCGGCTGGTGCTCGCCGCGTGGTTCGGTGCTCGGCGCCGCAACGCCTCGGGCGGATGGGGTTTTATCTGCTGTTCGGTCTTTCGGTCACTGCGTCGGTGCAGATCGTCGGCGTGTATCTGGTGTTTTCGACGCTGATCATTCCGGCGCTCGCGACACGACGCGCCGTTCGATTATCGAACCGCCAAAGCGTACGCGGTCGGCGCAATCGGCTACCTGACCGGGCGTGGTCGTATCGATCGTGACGGATCTGCCGACCGGCGCGTTGATCGTGTGGACGATGGCGGCAACCGGGATCGCGTTTGCTGTTGCAGAGCGCGGGCCGCAATTGCTCAGCGATTCGGCGCACGAGGCGCGTTCGACGTCGTAGCGTGTACCGACTACTGGGTGCGCAGGTTTGCGATCAAGCCATCAACGAGCCATGTATGCAGCAGCTGCGCCGCGCGCGGCGGAATCTCTTCCGGCGCCAACCATTCGAGCAACGCGTCGCACATCGCACCGAAGGTTGCACCGCCGGTAACTGCGCTCCACGCGGAATTTTCGATCGGCGTCCATCGAGCGGAACACGCAAGACAATCCTTGCCGCCAGACCACACATGCAACGCTGTCGACCGCTTCGGCAATGCCAGGATTGTTCTGCTGCAACTTCAACGCGTTCCAAACGATCGGCGTATTGAATCGCGTTCGAACGCGGCGCATCGACGGGTGCGCGTCGATCTCGAGCAGGGGCCATGCCTCGGGAGCAATCCCCGCCATATCGGCAATACCCACCGAAGCCTGATCTTTCGCATCGAACGCTTCCACCAGCGCCCATTCGAACGCGGCGAGTTCTGCCGCGAATACGCGTTCCGGAAGCGATGTTTGCAACTCGATGAAATCAGGCAATCGGGCGCCGAAGCCGCGCAGCGTGAACGATTTCGAAGGAAATGCCGCGATGTAGGTGCCTGACAGATCTATGAAGGCGTCATTGCCGAGGAACGCGCGCAGTATGGGGAAGTCGGCGGAAAGGGCTTCCGTGA
The DNA here is from genome assembly GCA_963822125.1 of uncultured Gammaproteobacteria bacterium. Lineage (GTDB taxonomy): Bacteria > Pseudomonadota > Gammaproteobacteria > Pseudomonadales > Azotimanducaceae > DATJGR01. Next base: position 45,950 of record CAWGGQ010000028.1, read on the forward strand.
AGCGCGTGCGGTACGCATTGGCGTAGATCTGCAACCGCGAGCGCGCGTCAAGCGTGATCGTACTCACCACCGCATCCTCGAATCGATCGTCGCCCTCGAGCAGAAAGCGACCAAAGTTCCTCTGTAGGTCTTCGAGTGTGCTCATGGGGACAGCACCCGCCGGGATAGTGATCTCGCGTGAGCGAGTTCCGCCAGCAGCTCGGCCAGCGGCGGCATGTTGTCGTCTCGTTCGATCATCGTTGCGACCGGACCGAATCGTTGGAGCGAACCGTCAGGGCGCGCTTCGAACCGAGAAGGGTACGCAGACCCGCGAACGGATCCGCGGTTTCGCAAACGCTGCGCCGGTCAGTTGTCGTCCGTTCATATCACCCTCTCCTCGTCCGCGTAGCGGATCACGCCTCAAGCAGCGAGATCGAGATCCGAGTTTTGATACGCGGGTGTCGGCGTGATCTCGGGCGCGACCACCGGGCGACGCGACGGTTTCACACACGAGCCGATCGCGACGATCAGCGACGCCGCATACGGCACCGCGAGCACCGCGAGGGCCATCGCCCAGACCTGCTCTGCCGGATCGTCGACGTGCGTCAACATGATGGTCGCAATGAACGCGAGCACGATCGCGACCAGCATCAGCGACTCGGCCGCGCTCATGCGCAGAGCGCTCGAGAACGGCGCGGATTCTTCGCACTTCGGCGTCCGCACGAACGGATTCGACGACGTGACCAGCCCCCACAGAACGCCTTTGCCGACGATGTAGGCCAGCGACAGGCCCGTCACGGCCGACGCGAGCGAACTCACGAATGCCGCCGCCGACCTTCGTCCGGTGCAGCACGATCGTTTTGACCGTCTTGATCGTGAACAGCGCGAGCGCCGTAGACGACAACGCCGTCAACGGCACGTCGAAGTACTTCGGCGCGACGATCATGAGCCCCGTCCAGACGACCGCGAGCATCGAAAAAATCATCGCAAACGCGTCGGCGAACCACGGCAGCCAGCCGGCGACGAAGTGGTAACGCTGGGCGAGCGACAGCTTGCCTGCGCGACCGAACAACATCGGTCCGTGACGCTTCAGGATCTGCATCGCGCCGTACACCCAGCGATAGCGTTGATCCTTGTACGCCGCGTAGGTGTCCGGCATCAGGCCACGACCCAGCGACTTCGACGTGTAGTGCGCAACGTAGCCGGCTTCGAACAGCCGCAGGCCCAGTTCGGTGTCTTCGGTGATGCACCACGGTGCCCAGCCGCCGACTTCGACGAGCGCGGTGCGCCGCACCATGCACATCGTGCCGTGCTGGATGATCGCGTTGTGTTCGTCGCGTTCGACCATGCCGACATGGAAGAAGCCCCGATACTCTTCGTAGCAGCACTTCTTCAGCAGACTTTCGTCCGCGTCGCGGTAGTCCTGCGGCGCCTGTACGAGCGCGACCTGCGGATCGGCGAATGCCGGTACGACCGTCTTCAGCCATTCGGGCGAAACCTGGTAGTCGCTGTCGATGACGCCGATGAACGTCGCCGCCGGGTCGGTCAACTCCATCGCGATGTTCAGCGCGCCGGCTTTGAAGCCCTTCACGCCGTCGTAGTGATAGAAGCGGAAGTTCGCACCCAGCGCGCGGCAGTGCGCTTCGACGGGACGCCAGTCGAGTTCCGACGCCGTGTTGTTGTCGAGCACGATCACTTCGTAGTTCGGGTAGTCGAGGCGCGCAAGCGCGTCGAGCGTACCGATGACCATTTGCGGCGGCTCGTTGTGCGTCGGCACGTGGATCGATACACGCGGCGTTTCGCCGAAATCGACCGACGGCAGGGATTTGCGCCGGACGCGCCACAGACTCAGCGCCCATTCCGCGGTTTCGGTCAGCAGGACCAGCGCGGTGAACAGCACCGCCGGCATGACCAGCATCGTGCCGCCGAACGCGCCCCAGTCGACGTATCGCAACGACAGCGCATCGATGATGAACAGGACGCCCGACACGATGAGCCCGACGATGCCGCCGAGCAGCAGATAGCCGGACATCGCAACCGCCGGAATCGCCGCCAGAACCGATGCGCCGACAGCGAGAACGCCGACCGCCGCGGAGGTTGCGAACGTCGGCCATTGCGGGAAGGACGTCAGGCCACCGGCCATCTGGAATTTCGGCGCACGGTCGGCGTCGAACAGGCCCCAGAACGCGCCGACCGCGCCTTCCTGGCCCGCCTTCCACGGCTGGTCGTACGCTTCGATGATGTAGTAGTCGTAGTCGTTCGACGCGGCGAGCTTCACGAATTTGCGGATGAAGAACGCTTCCATCGACGCCGACGGCACCGAACCCTTCTTGACGCGCCCTTCAGACGGCCAGCCGGTTTCCGCGATGACGATCTTCTTGTCCGGGAACGCTTTTTTGATCATCGCGCATCCGGTCGGTGACGTAGCCCATGCTCTGACCGGCGGAGATGCCTTCCCAGTACGGCAACAGGTGGATCCCGACGAACGCGCTGCCCTGGGCCAGCGTCGGGTACTTCAGCCACACGCTCCAGACGTCGGCCGTGCCCACTTCGACCTTCGGGTTTGCAATCGCGTTGGTCACGCGATGGATATAGGCAACCACGTCGCTCGCGGTCAGTTCGCCGCGCAGCACCGCTTCGTTGCCGACGATCACGCGATCGACGACGTCCGGGTTGTCCCGGATCACCTCGATCCCGCGCGCGAGTTCAGCCTCGTTCTTCAAACGGTCGTCGCTGAGCCAGATGCCCAGCGTGACTTTCAATCCGAACTCTTTGGCGATGTACGGCACGCGATCGAGTCCACGATCGACGGAGTACGTCCGGATCCGGTTGGTCACCGTCGCCAGCTGCTTCATGTCGCCGCGAATCGTTGCTTCGGGCACGGGTTTTTCGAAGGTCTTCTTGTCGAAGATGCCGCTGGGGTTGTAGGAGATTCCCCCAACCTTTCCGGTCCAGTCCGGAGCGACCAAAGGATGATCGAAGGAGGCCCAGAAGGCCGCAGAACCCAAACACACTACGAGGAGCGCAATCAGGATTTTCATTTGATTTTGAGGCTTGTACGCCTTGATCAGCGACCGCGAATTGTTATGACGCTGAAGGTGCAGGCGATGGTTGGCGGGTGTCGACTTTTTGGTTGGTGAACAGGGTGCGCAGTATACAGTTCGGCACCCGTTGCAACTAGAGAATCGCATCGACGTTGGACCTATTTTGAGTATCAGTTTGTTACCGGGCGTTACTGCCGAGTCCCTGCAAAAACATTGCGCAACAGACCCGAATCACTTATAAGCGGCACCATGATGTCACAGCCGGCTGAACACCGCTGAACGACTCGACGACGCGTCGGGTCGCCGTCTGGTGGGCGCTCCGCCCATCCGCACCTCGCTCTAAGTTCATCGCTCCACTCTTCGACCGCCAGCCGCATCCGGCGCACCGCGGGTCGAGGTTCCAATTTCCGCTTTCGGAAAGGATCGCTACCAACATGCTGTTGATGATCGATAACTACGATTCGTTCACCTACAACGTCGTGCAGTACCTGGCGGAGCTGGGCGCCGACGTGGTCGTCCACCGCAACGACGAAATCTCGCTCGCCGAAATCGAAGAACTCGAGCCCCGAATCCATCGTCATTTCACCCGGCCCCTGCACGCCCGACCGAAGCCGGCATCTCGATGGACGTGGTGCGCCGGTTCGGCGGACGCATTCCGATCCTCGGAGTCTGCCTCGGCCACCAGTGCATCGGCGCCGTCTTCGGCGGCGACGTGGTCAGAGCGCGCCAGGTGATGCACGGCAAAACGTCGATGATCCATCACGACGGGAACGTCGGCGTGTTCGAGGGCCTGCCGACGCCGTTCGAAGCCACCCGCTATCACTCGTTGATCGTCAAACGCGAAACGTTGCCCGACTGTCTCGAGATGACCGCCTGGACCCGAGCACGAAGACGGCAGCGTGGACGAAATCATGGGTCTGCGGCATCGCACGCTCGCGATCGAGGGCGTGCAGTTCCACCCCGAGTCGATCCTGACCGAGTGCGGCCACGATCTGCTGCGCAACTTCCTGCAGCGCATCCCGACGCCGGTATGACCGTGACGAACGCCAACGACGAAATCCAGCTGCGCATCGCGCAACTCGGCGAGCGGCGCGACCTGTCGCGCGCCGAGGCGCGCGCACTGTTCGAATCGATCATGACCGGGAAGGCGACCGAAGCGCAGATCGGCGGCGTGCTGATGGCGTTGAAAGTCAAAGGCGAGACGGTCGACGAAATCGCCGGTGCGGTCGAAGCGATGCGCGCGCTGTCGGAAAAGGTGCCGGCCGACCAGACTTATCTGGTCGATACGTGCGGGACAGGCGGCAGCGGCAACGCGAAGCTGTTCAACATCTCGACCGCCGCCGCCTTCGTCGCTGCCGCCGCCGGCGCGCACGTCGCCAAACACGGTAATCGCGGCATGACCAGCCGCAGCGGCAGCGCCGACGTGCTCGAAGCGGCCGGCGCGAATCTGAATCTGACACCGGCGCAGATCGCGCGTTGCATTCGCGAAGCCGGCGTCGGATTCATGTTCGCTCCGGCGCATCATCGCGCGATGAAGCACGCCGCCGCCGCGCGACGCGAACTCGGCACACGCACGATCTTCAACGTTCTGGGTCCATTGACCAATCCGGCCTCCGCGCCGAATCAGGTCATCGGCGTGTTCGCCGGCCACTGGCTCGAAAAGCTCGCAAACGTGCTCCAGCAGCTGGGAAGTCGTCACGTGATGCTGGTGCATTCCGACGGTCTCGACGAGCTGTCGATCGCCGGGCCGTCGGAAGTCGTCGAACTGAAAAACGGCAGGATCAACCGTCACACGATCGCGCCCACGGACTACGGCATCGCCGTGACGCCGATCGACGGCCTCTACGCCGACTCGCCGGCAGCAAGCCTTGCGTTGCTGAAACAGTCGTCTCAACGAGCCTGATTCGGCCGCGGCGCAAATCGTCGCACTGAATGCCGGCGCCGCAATCTACGTTGCCGGCGTCGCCACGACGTTCGCCAACGGCGTCACGATGGCGCAGGATGCAATCGCGGCGGGCCTCGCCAACGAAAGGTTCGGTGAACTGATCCGGATCACGTCGCTGATGGGTGAACGCTGATGTCCGAAACCGTACTCGACCGGATACTCGCCCACAAACGGATCGAGGTTGCCGACCGGAAGCGCGCGAGACCGCTCGCCGAAATAACCCGCGTTGCCCGAAGCGCACCTGCCGCGCGTGGGTTCGTCGCGGCGCTCTCCGCCCGGATTGCCAAGGCGGGAACCGGCCGTCATCGCAGAGGTGAAAAAAGCGTCACCGTCAAAAGGCGTCATTCGCGCGACTTCGATCCCCCGGAAATCGCGCGCAGTTATGCATCCGCCGGCGCCGCGTGCCTGTCGGTGCTCACGGACGAGGCGTTTTTCCAGGGCCGCGACGACTATCTGATCGACGTGCGCGCCGCCGTGCCGTTACCGGTGCTGCGCAAGGACTTCGTCGTCGATCCGTATCAGATCGTCGAAGCGCGCGCGATGGGTGCGGACTGCATCCTGCTGATCGTCGCCGCTCTGCAGCCGCAGCAGCTGCGCGACTACCACGCCGCGGCGCGCGACCTGGGGCTCGACGTGCTTGATCGAAGTGCACGATCGCGCGGAACTCGAACGTTGCCTCGCGCTTGCGCCTGCGGTCGTCGGTATCAACAACCGGGATCTGCGCAACTTCGAGACGACGTCTATCGACGACGTACGATCTGTTGCCCGACATCCCCGACGACGTCGTTGTGGTGACGGAAAGCGGCATCCACGAACGCGCGCAAATCGGCGAAATGCGTTCGCGCGGCGTCAACGCGTTCCTGGTCGGTGAAGCATTCATGCGTGAGCCGGACCCGGGCGCTGCGCTGCACAGATTGTTCTTCGAATAGCGCCGGTCAATAGAGCGCGCGCACGCGTTTGCGTCGGCGCGGCGACTCGCAAACAGGTCGACGAAAGCCGCATAGCCCGTCCTGGTCGTCAGGGGCAACCAGATAGAAATCCCAGCATGAACGGCAATGCCGCAAGCAGCGCCAGACCGAACATTCCCAGGCCATAAACGGTCAACGCGCGAACGTTCCGAAAGTTCGCGTTGAAGATCTCCGCCAGCCACAGCGTGGTTGGCGCGTTGCCGCGAAACAACACCAGCGGCGAAGCCATCCACATCGCCATAGCGAACAGAAGCATCAGCGTGATCACGAACATCAATATGACCATCACGCTGAAGAGCGATCCCTGAAGGCTCTGAAGCAGCAAATCTGGATCGACGGAAGTGGCCGAACTCCCTCCGATCAACAGCATCGTCACCATGATGGTCGCGAGGGTGCCGACAACTATGAACGCCATCACCTCGATCAGCGCGAGCTTGATCAAGGTACCCGCGGCAGGATGGCTGAACGCGGAGAACAGGGCGCCGACGTGAAGCGATTCACCACGCCGCATGGCGTGGCATCCGAGCAATAAACCTGCGTCGAACAGAATCGCCACGATGAAGCCCACCATCTGCAGCACCAGATCGAGCGCCCAACCCACGGGCCCGCCATTCGTCGGAATCATGGATATGCCGATTCCAACGGCCATTTGCAGAATCAGCATCGCTACCCAGATCCACGGCGCCGCAAGGAACATCTCGACACCCTTGTTGATCCACTCCCAACCACGACTCCATGGGTATTGGGGTGTGGAAGCCGCGCCGCGTTCGTCAGTCATCGATCCGATCCAGTCGACTGTTCGCGTGGCAGCTTCACACGAGGCTGAGGTTCCGCTCAAGGACACAGGAAACGAGCTTGCTATGCCGCGACGCCGAACGCTTTGACGCAGAGGAACGGCTACGCGACTATCGCAGCGTCTCGTTCCAGGAATTCCGATGCGCATCTCGACGATCTTCTTCACGCTGCTTGCCGTCACACTGTCGCCATCCATCGGAGCCGAAGTCGTTGCGAAGTCGTCCGCGGGTTTCGTCTCGAAGCACACGTTGAACATCGCCGCGCCACCACAACGTGTGTTCGAGGCGCTGACGGATGATGTCGGTCGATGGTGGGATCCCGAGCACTCGTATTCGGGCGTCGCAGCAAACTTCTCCATCGACGCTCGCGCCGGCGGCTGCTTCTGCGAGCGCCTGAAGGACGGCAGCGTTGCACACATGACGGTGGTGTTCGTCGCCGCAATTCCGTGTTGCGAATGATCGGCGGGCTCGGGCCACTGCAATCGATGGCGGTCAACGGCAGCATGACGTTCGCACTCGCGCCGTCGGATAGCGGCGGAACCAGACTCCAGTACGAGTACGCGGTCGGCGGTTATTCGCCCGAGGGACTCGAGAGATCTCGCGGAGCCGGTAGATCGCGTGCAACTGGGCCAGTTGCAGCGGCTGCAACGCTTCATCGAGACCGGCAGCCCCGACGCGCCGACAAAGCCTTAGGCAACATTGCGTTTGCGTCGACCCGACGGCACGATAGCGCCGCATTTCGCGGCGCCCCGGCCGCAATCCATTTGATCGCGTCAATGCCCGAATCAGAAGGCGCATTCGAGGAGCCGAAAACTTGCAGGTTGTTTTCATCTTTGGTCCCACCGCTTCCGGCAAGCTGACGATCGCAAGCGAAGTGGCTTCAATGACTGGTTTTCGGCTGTTCCCCGACCATCTCGCAGTGAACCTGGTCAAGGGCGTGTTCGATCACGGCATGCGCGCCTTACACGCGCATCCGCGAGTGGGCCTGGATCGAAGTGTTGCGCGAGGCCGTGCACGCGAATCGTTCGCTGGTGTTCACGTTCAAACCGCAGGCCGCAATCCGCAGTTCGTTCATCTCGCATGCGTGCGTCATCATCGAGCGACTCGGCGGCGAGGTCGTTTTCGTCGAGTTGACGTGTCCTGAGGAAACGATCGAATCACGCATCGAGAACGCGGACCGCCGCGAAATCGGCAAACTCTCGTCGCTCGCCGAATACCGTCGGCTGCGCGAGCAAGGCGCATTCCAGTTCCGAACGATGCCGACGCCCGCCGTGAAGATCGATACGAGCCAATGTACGCCCGCTGACGCGGCCAACCGCATCGTCGCGCTGCTCGACCCGTAAGACGCTCCCAAAAAGAAAAAGCCCGCATTGCGGGCTTTTTCGGATGCCTCGGCCATCCTGGCCTTTAAGCGGCATCCATCGTGCGTCCGTGGCGACCGCACGATCTGGCGGAAATCCATCTCCGCCGTTTCGAACTCGTGTATCAGCGCGTGCCGTACACGACCATCGTCTTGCCTTTAACTGACACGAGACCCTGATCGACCAGCGTCTTCAACACGCGACCGACCATCTCGCGCGAGCAGCCGACGATACGACCGATCTCCTGACGCGTGATCTTGATCTGCATGCCGTCGGGATGCGTCATCGCGTCGGGCTGACGGGTCAGATCGAGCAGCGTGCGTGCAACGCGTCCGGTGACGTCGAGGAACGCGAGGTCGCTGACTTTCTGCGTCGTCTTGCGAAGCCGCTCTGCCATCTGGCGACCGACGCCGTACAGCAGCTCCGTGTGCTTCTCGGCGAGTTCCTTGAACTTCGCATACGAGAGCTCAGCGACTTCACATTCGGTCTTCGCCTTCACCCACGCAGAGCGCGAACTGGCGTCGTCGAAGAAGAGCGGCATTTCGCCGAAGAAGTCGCCCTTGTTGAGATACGCCACGATGATCTCGCGACCGGACTCGTCTTCGACGAGAACCGTCACCGAGCCTTTCATGATGTAGTAGATCGAGTCGGACTTGTCACCCGCGTAAATCAGCGTGCTCTTCGCCGGATACTTGCGGCGGTGCGCGGCGGCGAGAAACGCTTCGAGGTGAGTGTTCTCAGAACTGTCCGTGTTCATCATCGTCGTTTGATACCCCTTCGCCATGGGACGCTTCGGCATCGCGTTCATTGGCTGAGTACTTTTCACTGCAAGCATTTCCATCGCTCCTTGGTGACGTGCCTGTCGAATTGAACTCTGGCACAGGCGTGAACAGGTAGACGAGCTTCGCACGACGAGTGGCACAGTTTCGGGGACCGAACGGTCAGAGTTAACATCGATTCCTCTTAGACCGTCACGAATCACTCCCTTCTTCGCCTTTCAAGAAATGAGACCGCAATGAAAGCCAGCGTTTTATGGATGAAAGACGGACAGTTCATTGCGAAATCGGACAGCGGCCACACACTGATCATCGACGGACCACCAGATCACGGTGGGAAAAACCTCGGTGCGCGGCCGATGGAAATGGTACTGATGGGATTGGGTGGATGTACATCGATTGACGTGCTCGACATCCTGAAGAAATCTCGCCAAGACGTGACCGATTGTGTGACGCAGTTAACTGCCGAACGTGCCACCACGATACCCGCCGTGTTCACGTCGATTCATATTCACTTCGTAGTGACCGGCCGCAATCTGAAACCGAAGCAGGTAGAGCGCGCGATCGAACTTTCCGCGACGAAATACTGCTCCGCCACGCTGATGCTGCAGCGGGGTGGAGTCGAGATCACTCACGATTTCGAGATCGTCGAAGCCGCTCAGTAGTTCTTGCTGAGCGCGATACCTAAACGCGATAGGCCGTGGCGGTCATGACGCCCGAGACCAGCGTCATCGCGTCCTTCACGGGTTGCGGGAACGCGGTGCCGCCCGCTTCGAGCGCAGCAGTGCCGTGACGTGCTTCATCGTCGCGCATCTGCGACACGATCGCGCGGCTGCGCGCATCGTCGGACGGCAACTCGTTCATGTGTCGATCGAGATGCCGGCACACCTGATCTTCCGTTGCTGCAACGAAACCGAGGCTGATCCGATCGCCCATCAATCCGGTTGCAGCGCCCAATGCAAACGACACGCCGTACCACAGCGGATTCAGCAGGCTAGGTCGGCTGTCGAGTTCCCGCAGGCGATCGCCGCACCAGGCGAGGTGATCTTCCTCTTCTCGCGCGGCTGCCAATAGCGCGTCGCGAACACCCGCATCGCGCGCCACCAACGCCTGCCCTTCATACAGCGCCTGCGCACACACTTCGCCCGCGTGGTTCACGCGCATCAGTCCTGCCGCGTGTGCGCGCTGTGATTCCTCGAGCGGCACACCGGGAACCGATTCTGCGGGCGAGTCGCGTTCGGGCACATGACGTCCCGCGAGCGTTTTCAATACACGATCCGCGGCGATGACCGCGAAATCGAGCAACGACGGCGCGGCCATCAACCAAGTCCCTTCAGTTGGCGGCCACCAAGCAGATGCAGGTGCAGGTGATACACGGTCTGACCGCCGGCGGCGTTGCAGTTGAAAAGCAGCCGGTATCCCGGCGTCGCGATTCCCAGCTGAACCGCTATGGCGCGCGCGCGAACCACCAGCGTCGAAAACACCGCCGCATCGGCATCTGCTACGTCGTTCACGGTGGCGACGTGCGCTTTTGGAATAATGAGCACGTGCGTCGGCGCCTGCGGATTGATGTCGTTGAACGCTAGCACGTCGTCGTCTTCATAGACGATCTCGCTCGGCAGCTGCCGCGCGACGAGCTTGCAGAAGAGACAGTCTGGCTTCACTGGCTATCCTTAAACGGGCCTCCGGGCACTCTAGCGGATCGGAAAAGCTCATGAAAGCAAGGAGGCGTGCGTGAGCGACACAAGAGACCTGGGCCTCATTCTCGATGCGAGAATTCCCATCGTCGTCATCGAATCGCCCGACGAGCGTCGCGTGTTGGCGCTGCTATTGCAGTTCGCAATGCAACGCGGCCTGCCGTTCAGCGAGTGGTCCGCAACGCGCGGCTTGCGGCGGGGTGAACTGGTTGGCGACGGCGGCAACGACATCGCACTGAGCGATCCCAACAAGGCGCTGATTCACATCGGCTCGACGCCTGGTCCGGCGCTCTACGCGCTGTGCGACATCCATCCGTACCTGACGAACGAACCGAAGACGATCCGCTACATCAAGGACATCGCGCTCGACTACGAGCGTCTCGGCAATACGCTCGTGCTGGTCAGCCATGCGCTGACGATTCCGCAGGAACTCGGCCGGCTCACTGCAACGTTCAATCTGCGCTTGCCGAGCGACGACGAACTGCTGGCGATGCTGCGCAAACAAGCACAGGAGTGGGCGCGTTTGCACAAGGGTCGGAAAGTCACCACGGACAGCAAGACGCTCGACAAGCTCATCGCGAACCTGCGCGGCGTGACGCACTCCGATGCGCAGATACTGATCCGTCGCGCAGTCTTCGGCGACGGCGTGATCAGCGATTCCGACATTCCCGAGATCAACAAACTGAAGTTCGAACTGCTCGATACCGAAGGTGTACTGCACTACGAATACGACACGCAGTCGTTCGCCAACGTGGCCGGGCTCACGAACCTGAAGAACTGGTTGCGTCTGCGTCAGCACGAATTCATCAAGCCAGAAGGCGGTGCCGATCGACCGAAGGGGCTTTTGCTGCTCGGCGTGCAAGGCAGCGGAAAGAGTCTCGCGGCGAAATCGGTTGCCGGACTGTTCGGTGTGCCGTTGCTGCGCCTCGACTTCGGAACGCTCTACAACAAGTATTTCGGCGAGACCGAACGCAATCTGCGCAACTCGCTTCGCCAGGCGGAACTGATGGCGCCGTGCGTGTTGTGGCTCGATGAAATCGAGAAGGGAATTGCCACCGGCGATTCAGACAACGCTACCTCGAAGCGAGTGCTCGCCACGATGCTGACCTGGATGGCCGAGAACAAGCGCCAGGTATTCATCGTCGCTACTTCCAACGACATCACTGAGCTGCCGCCGGAGCTCGTGCGAAAAGGCCGAATGGATGAGATCTTCTTCGTCGATCTGCCCGACATCGCGACGCGCAAGGACATCTTCCGCATTCATCTCGCGAAACGAGAAATGGACCCCAACGGGTTCGACCTCGATCAGCTCGCCGAGCAGAGCGACGGTTTCACGGGTGCCGAGATCGAAGAGGCAATCGTCTCTGCACGCTATCTATCCGCATCGAACCAGGCGGTGGTCACCACCGAAGACCTGCTCGGCGCGATCAATCGCACGTATCCGATGTCGGTACTACGCGCCGATTCGGTGCAAACACTGCGCGCGTGGGCCAAGGACCGCACCGTTCCGGCCTGACACCACGGTGCTCACGAGCCCTTCCACCTGCGACGCGCGAACGCCCTGACCCCGCGTTGCGTGGCGAGAAATGCTGCTAGTGCGCGATCGCCCTCAGCCGCACCATCGAACACATACGTCGCCGCCAGATCCAACTCGCCCGCCAACGCGCGCAACCCTTCGGGGCCGCGCGCACGCACCGAAAGGTCTATCGCATGTGCGCCCGGCGCCGCATCCACCCATCGAACGAGGTGTTCACTGACCAGCCGGCGAAACGCCTCGGCGTGCAGACACATCACGCGTCCGTCCGAAGCCATGACGACGCTCGCATTCCGCCGCTGTCCGCTCACCAACGCGTCGGCACCAAACGAATCGCCCGGCATCAGCGCCGCGAGCCTTCGTTCGCCACGCCGCACCTCTGCTGAACCGTTGGCGAGCACGTAGAACATGTCCGCCGGTTCGCCTTCATGCACCACCATTTCACCCGCTGACAAGCGCAGCGGATCGAAGGCCCGAAACACCGATTGCAGCGCACTCGGTGTGAGGAATTCGATCAAGCCCGGGCCCGAGAAAGCGATGCATCCAGTGGTCGTCCGGCGCCGCGTCGAGCCGCGCCACTGCGTAACCCGCCGTGTCCGATCCGAACATGAATGCGACCGGATCCACGTCGATCCACAACAGCGTGACCAGTCCCAGCGTCTCTATCGAGGTGCCGTCGCCTGCGACCAGCAGAGCGTGCCGCGCCGCCGCATCCTGGTCGGCGATCTGCAGTTCGCTGCCGCTTTTGTCGCGACGCCGAACCACACCCTTAACGAGGTAGCAGCTTCCGTGGTGTTTGCCACGATTCGGCGACAGCGTGCGTTGCGCCGCGAAGCGCAACAGCCGCGCGTGGCGAGCGACGCTGCAGAGCGTGGTCCACTCCAGCGCGGCAAACGGTTCGAATCGACGCAGTAAACGAGCGAGCATGCGTCGAGTATCCCGACGCGCGTGCAACGAGGCAGTAAGCTCGCGCTGATGACGTTGTGCGCGATCAGCCCGTGCCGGTGGGCTGTCGCGACAAGCTCTCAGCCATTGCGAAGGCGCGCGACCGCGCGATAGCCGATATCGCGCCGGTAGTACGCGTTCGAGAAGTGCACATGGCGTATAGCGTCGTATGCACGCCGCTGCGCAATCGCGACATCCTCACCGGTGCCGACAACGGTCAGCACGCGACCACCATCGGTGACGACTTGCTCGCCCTGCAGCCGTGTCCCCGCGTGAAAGACCTTTGCGTCGTCGCCAGACACGTCATCGAGTCCTTCGATCGGATCGCCTTTTGCGTAGCTCACCGGATATCCCCCCGCTGCAACGACAACCGCAAGCGCAACGCGCGGGTCCCATTCCAGTTGCACGGTGTCGAGCTTTCCCGCGAGCGCGGCTTCGCACAAATCGACGATGTCCGACTCGAGGCGCATCAACACGGGTTGCGCCTCCGGATCGCCGAAGCGGCAGTTGAATTCGATGACGTTCGGCGTGCCGTCGGCAGCAATCATCACACCTGCATAGAGGAATCCCACGTATGGCACGCCGTCGGCTGCCATGCCGTCGATCGTTGGGCGAATCACTTCCGCCATGATCCGCTCGTGGATCGCCGGCGTTATGACCGGCGCGGGTGAATAAGCGCCCATGCCGCCGGTATTCGGCCCACGATCGCCGTCGTCGCGCGTCTTATGGTCCTGCGAACTGGCGAACGGAACTGCGCGTCGCCCGTCTGCAATGCAGATGAAGCTCGCTTCCTCACCCACGAGACAGTCTTCGATCACGACCCTATGACCGGCTCTGCCGAAAGCATCACCCGCCAGCATCTCGCGAACGGCGTTCAGCGCCTCGTCTAGCGAGCGCGCAACGATTACGCCCTTGCCGGCCGCCAGCCCGTCTGCCTTTACCACGATCGGAACGCCACGTTCGCGCACGTATGCCTCGGCCGCCGCCAGGTCTGTAAAGGTGCGATACGCGGCGGTAGGAATCCGATGGCGCTCGAGGAACGACTTGGTGAACGCCTTCGATCCTTCGAGTTGCGCAGCTGCTTGCGAGGGGCCGAAACACGGCAGTCCGCGCGCGTCGAAATAGTCGCGAATACCGGCCACCAGCGGCACTTCCGGGCCAACGATCGTGAGGCCGACATTCTCCCGCCGCGCGAAATCCGCCAACCCGGCAAAGTCGAGCACGTCGATCGCGACGTTCTGCACTTTCGGCTCGCGTGCCGTACCGGCATTTCCCGGCGCGACGAATACCTGACATGACGCGCTTACTCTGAGCGACCTTCCATGCGAGCGCATGTTCGCGGCCGCCGTTCCCTACGATCAGGATCTTCATCGACAGGCTCCGTCAGTGGCGAAAGTGCCGAATACCCGTAAATACCATCGCTAGACCATGCTCATCGGCGGCGGCGATCACTTCGTCGTCGCGCATCGAGCCACCGGGTTGAATGACAGCCGCAACGCCTGCGGCTGCGGCCGCATCGATTCCGTCGCGGAACGGAAAGAACGCGTCCGAAGCCATCACCGAACCCACGACTTCGAGACCTTCGTCTGCCGCCTTCATCGCAGCAATGCGCGCGCTCACGACGCGGCTCATCTGACCCGCGCCGACGCCGATGGTCGCGCCCGCCTTCGCGTACACGATCGCATTCGACTTGACGAACCAGGCGACCTTCCATGCGAACAGCAGGTCGGCCATTTCCGCATCGGTGGGCGCACGCCGCGTCACCACCTTCAGCGCGCTGTCATCGAGGCACGTCTCGTCGGGGGACTGCACCAACAGTCCGCCGCCTACACGCTTCAATTCGTAGCCACGCGACCCTTGCCCAATGCGCCGCATGCAAGCAAACGCACGTTCTTCCGACGCTTCGCCACTTCAATCGCCGACCGGCATCGACTTCCGGTGCGATCACCACTTCGACGAACTGTTTGCCAACAATCGCTTCGAGGGTGGCAGCATCGAGCGGCCGGTTGAACGCGATGATGCCGCCGTAGGCCGAAGTGGGTCGGTTGCGTACGCGCCCTGATAAGCCGCATGCAAATCGTCGCCGATCGCCACGCCACACGGATTCGCGTGTTTGACGATGACGCACGCCGGCTCATCGAAGACACGAACGCACTCGAGCGCCGCGTCGGTGTCGGCCACGTTGTTGTACGAGAGTTCCCTGCCTTGCAGCTGCCGAGCGCCGGCGACGGTACCGATGGAGGCCGCGCCTCTGTCCACGTATAGCGCCGCGCGTTGATGCGGGTTTTCGCCATATCGCATCGTTTCGCGCTTTTGGAACTGCAGATTGAGCAGTTCGGGAAATTCCCTGATCTGCGCCCAGCAGATACGAGGCAACCGCGGCGTCGTAACGCGCCGTGTGCGAAAACGCTTTGGCGGCAAATCGATGCCGCTGCTCGAAATCGTCGTTCCACCGGCTCGAATCGCGGCGCGCACCTCTTCGTAATCGTTGGCATCGACGATGACAAGCACGTCAGCGTGATTCTTGGCGGCAGACCGGATCATCGCAGGGCCGCCGATGTCGATGTTCTCGACCGCGATTCCGCGGTGACGTCAGGACGCGCGACGGTGGCTTCGAACGGATAGAGATTGACCACCACCAGGTCGATCGGATCGATCCGTGTTGCGCCATTACACCGTCGTCGGTGCCGCGGCGGCCGAGAATGCCGCCATGAATCTTCGGATGCAGCGTTTTTACGCGGCCATCCATCATTTCCGGCGAAACCCGTGTATTGCGCTACTTCGCGCGCGGCGATGCCTGCTTCCGTCAGCGTGCGATGGGTGTGTCCGGTCGACAGAATTTCGACACCGTGTTCCGACAAGCGCGCGCGCGAGGTCCACGATTCCGGTTTTGTCGGAAACGCTCAACAGCGCCCGACGGATCGGACGCAACGTGTTGTCTGTCATGGTCTCAATCTTCCAGTAGGCCGTACTGAATAAGCTTCTTGCGCAGCGTGCCGCGGCTGAGCCCGAGCACCTCGGCCGCGCGGCTCTGATTGCCGTCGACATAGCGCATAACGCTCCGAGCATCGGACGCTCGACTTCCGCCATCACGAGGTCGAACAGTCCACACGTGTTCTCACCATCAAGCGCGTCGAAGTACGCATTCAGCGCGCTTTCGACGCAGCGATGCAGCGGTCGATCAGGTCGACGAACGCGAACGAGGTAGCGTGCGCCGCGGGCACATGCGCGGCGGCCGCTTTGGCGCCCGCCCGTTTGCGCAGTTTCGGAGCGGCGCTTTTTTCAAGCGGCCTTCATCCGCATGGCATCGCGATCGTCGAAGTTGCAAAGGAACGTCAACTGTTCGCTCGGTAGCTGAGTGCGTTGAACGCGCGAATCCGCAAGGCATCGATCGCAGACCCTGCAGATACGCTTTGACGTGTTTGCGTGCGATGCGCACACCGTGCTCTTCGCCGTAGAAGTCGTGGATGTGCGCGATGTGTCGTACGACGATCGACAACACCTCGGCCCGCGAACGCACGCGCGGCGAGCCATCCGCTCAAGGCGTCTGCGATATCGCCCGGCAACCAGGGCGCACCCAACGCCGCGCGACCGATCAACACTCCATCGGCACCGGTGTGCGCCAGCACGCGGCGCGCATGCTCCACACGTAGGTGATGTCGCCGTTGGCGAAGACGGGAATCTCACGGCGGCCTTGATTGCCGCGATCGTGTCGTATTCGCGGCGCCCATGAACCGGCACGCGCGTGTCCGGCCATGCACGGCGATCGATGCAACGCCCGCGTCTTGGGCGATTCGTGCAATCGCGACGCCATTGCGTTGCTCCGGAGACCAGCCGGTACGAATCTTCACGGTCACCGGAACGGACACCGCCTCGACAGCCGCACGCAGAATTCGCGCCACCAGTGTTTCGTCGCGTAGCAACGCGGATCCGGCGGCCTGATTGCAGACCTTCTTCGCCGGACAACCCATGTTCACGTCGATGATGTCGGCGCCGGCGTCGGCTTCGCGTCTCGCGGCGGCGGCGACCCACGTCGGGTCCGCGCCGGCGATCTGCACCACGCGCGGTCGCACCCCAACGACCGCTTCACGCCGCAATCGCGATGTGCGCGTGTTCCACAACATCGGGTTCGCGCTCGTCATCTCGGCAACAACGAGCCCGGCACCGAGGGTCCACGACGAGTTCGCGAAACGGCACGTCGGTGACTCCGGCCATCGGTGCAAGCACGACGGCGATTACGCAAACTGTGAGGGCCGATGGCGACCAAAGCGAACTCGGGCGGAAAAAAAGGGTTGCCATGATACCGCCGCGTCCGCGCGCGCAAGCCGATCACGCAGGAAATGCGTAGGAGCGCGAACGAAAACGGTCGCTCAGCGAAACTGGATGTAGTAGCTCACCGCGTCGGTGCCGGGATCTTCGATCGACAGCGCAATGTGCACCGGCGTCATCGGCGCAAACATCGTCGCGCCTTTCAGTTCTCCGGCGAGATACTCCTCGGGTTTGAATCGACGCGCCGCGATGGGCTGACCGTCCATCGACGAGAAACGCAACTCGATCACCGGGAAGGGTTGCGCGAAGCGCGCCTGATTGACGATCAGCGCATCGACCATCAGTTCACCCGGCACATCCGGATTCGCGCGCACCACGAGATTCTTCGAGCGAATTTCGTCCGAGCGAGCGCATCACCGGCAGCTGGCAATTCAAGTCGCGGACAAACCACTCATACACCGGGCGGATGTCCGGATTCTTCGCCCACATATCGAACTGCCAGATACAACACTTGGCCGCGAGCAACACGATGGCGGCCGAGCACCAGACGAGCGGCATCCACCAGCGCCGGTTTCGGCGGCGTCGGCGTCTCGATCAGTTCTTCGGGCGTCAGCGTCGAGTGGCGCCGGAACCGGCGCGCGTTCGGGCTCGGCATCGGTCGTCTCTGCGGCGCCTGTGACGGCGTCTCCTGCTTCGGATGCGACGCTTGCTCCGATACCGGCGGCGGCATCCCCGACGACGTCGCCGCGATTTGCCGCCGCGAGTCCGGATCGACGTCGGCGCCTGCGCGTGCGGATACCGCCCGATGCGGGCGCCGTGTCGCTCGCGGGCTTCGTCTCCGACAACGCCGGTTGCTCCGGAGCGTTGCGACAACAATCTCTTCGGCACGCTGGCGGCGCCGACTGCCGTTCGCATTCGCCAACGTTTTTGCGTTGGCGCGAGCGCGCTCAGGCGGCGCGGTTCCGTGTTTCAGGCTGCGGCTTCGGCCGAGTTTGGCGGCGTGGGCACCTTCGGTTCCGGATCGGCTTGCGCAGTTCGTCGAGCAGCGCGTCGAGCGCTTCGTTCGGGCTTTCGCCCGGCTTCAAGTCGCGGGCCGGACGCCGAGCACGAGATGTTCGAGCCCGGCGAAGACCGAAAGACACGCGCCGCATCGCACGCGTCCGGCGGCGGCGTTGAGTTGCGACTTCGGTCACGCGAAAGCGCGTCCGGCACGTCGGACATTGCGTGATCAGCGGTTCCAACGAGTCTTCAGCCACCCGTTCTGGTTCCTTCCACCATGACCCAGTCGAATCGCGCATGCGCGGCGGCGCAAAATGAAACTCGCGGATACCGTGGCAACACGACCGCCTCGAGTTGATGCACCAGCATCCCCGACATCACGAGCACGCCACCCGGCCTGACCAACGGCGTGCAAGCAACGGCGCAAGCGTCATCAAAGGTCCTGCCAGAATGTTCGCCAGCACGAGATCATGCGGCGTCGTTGCCAGTTCATCGGGCGCGAATGATCCTCAGCCGTTGCGAAGCGACGCCATTGTAGGTGGCGTTGGCGCGCGTCGCGAGGCGCGCCTGCTCGATCGTGGTCGACGGCGACCACGTACGACGCGCCAAGCAGCAGCGCGGCAATGCCGAGAATTCCCGACCCCGCGCCGTAGTCGACCACGGACCAGCCATCGATCCGATGCGTCGCGAGCCACTCCAGACACATCGCGGTCGTCGCGTGACCGCCGGTGCCGAACGCGAGACCCGGATCGAGCCGCAACACGGCGGCTGCGCCGCGCGGCGGCAACCGCATCGCGCGGCACCACCCACAACCGGTCGCCGAAGCAGTATTCGACCGCGTGATTGCGCCAGGTCTGCGACCAGTCCGCATCTTCGACGAAGCGAACGTCGAGCGGGCGTGCATGCGATCGACCGGCCCAATTCGCCGTCAATCGCGCGCGCACGTTCTGCCAGATCGGCATCGAGCGGAAACAGAGCGTCGAGTTCGGCCTGCGGCCACAACGGCGTTTCGCCGGGGCGCGGGCTCGAGCACCGGTACATCCCCGCGTCGCGCAGCGTGATCGACAACGCCCCGGCACCGCCATCAACAGATCGCAGAGCGCTTCGATCCGCGCCGCAGGCACCGAAAGCCGAATGCTCAGCCAGGCCATCGCGCTACTCGATGCGGAACAGCGGCGCACCGGTTTCGACCGGCGTCGCGTCTTCCACCGACACCTCGACGACGCGGCCGGCCCGTTCTGCTTCGATCTGATTCATCATCTTCATGCTTTCGATGATGCACAGCACGTCGCCGACGGCGACCGTCTGGCCCACGCGAACGAACGGCCGCTCGCCCGGCGCCGGCGCGCAGTAGAACGTTCCCGTCAGCGGTGCACGAACGACGAAGCCGCGCGCCGAACGCGTCGCGGCTGGCGGCGACTGCGCCGACCGCGATCGGCCGGCGGCGCTACCGGCGGCGCTCTTCGGGCGCAAGCGGACGTGAAATGCGGATCGTTTCTTCGCCGTTGCGCACTTCGAGTTCCGAAATGCCGGACTCCTCGACCATGTCGATCAGCTTTTTGATCTTGCGCAGGTCCATCGGCGTCACGCTTCCAGCGCGTCCATCGCATAGCGTCAACGCGTATTCGTAGCCCTTCGCGCCGAGACCGGTGATCACGCCGCGCGCGACGTCCGACAGATACGAGTGCTGGCGGAAGTCCTCGCGCGCGTGCACGTTCGACAGATGCACCTCGATGAACGGGATACCGACGCCGAGCAACGCATCGCGCAGCGCGATGCTCGTGTGCGTGAACGCGCCGGGATTGAACACGATGTAACCGACGCCTTCGCCCTTCGCCGCGTGAATACGTTCGATCAGCACGTGCTCGGCGTTGCTCTGCAGCGTATCGAGCCGATGTGCCGCGCGACTTCGCGAGTTTGGTGAGGCGCGCATCGATGTCGGCGAGCGTGTCGCGGCCATAGATCTCGGGCTCGCGGGTACCGAGCAGATTCAGGTTCGGGCCATGCAGAACGAGTAGTTTGGCCATCGTCGGTCGACTCGATTCACGACAGCGCCGGATTGTCGCCGAATGTCGGCGAGGGTGCCAGGCGTCGCGAGATCAGACGCCGGAAAGCACGCGGCCGAGATGGCGTTCGAATGCGGCGCGATCCATTTCGCCCTGCATCCGCAGCGCGCTGATCTCAGCGCCGTCGAGGCCGAAGAACAACATGCTCGGCGGGCCGAACAGGCCGAAGTGCTTCAGCAGTTCCTGGTCGAGCGCGTCATTGGCGGTAACGTCGGCCTGCAGCAGGTGAAAACGACCGAGTTGAGCCGCGACGCTGGGTGCGGAGAACACGCTGCGCGCCATGACTTTGCACGAGATGCACCAGTCCGCGTAGAAATCGAGCGCAACCGGTTTGCCCGCTTCCTCTGCCGCCGCGAGTTCGGCCTTCAGCGCGGCCATGCCGCGAACCTTCTTCCATTGCGCTTCGGCTCGACTCGACGCTGCGCGACACCCGGACTGCGCGATGCCCGACAACGGCGCCAACGGATCGTGCGCGCCGCTCGCAGCGCCGATCAGCAGCAGACACGCCGTAGATGAAACTGAATGCGCCGGTCGCCTTGAACAGCTGGCCCCAGCCCTGGCGCGGCGAAAAATCGAGCGCGCCGAGGTACACACCGACGCCGATGGCAAGCAGCGCCCACAGCAGCAGCGTCATCTGCGCGCGGCACGACCCGTTCGAGCAGCCAGACGGCAACGCCGATCAACAGCACGCCGAACACCGCCTTTACGTTGTTCATCCACGCACCGGCGCGCGGCAGCAGCTGCGCGCCGCTCGAACCGATCACCAGCAGCGGAACACCCATACCGAGACCCAGCGCGAGCAACGCGCTGCCGCCGAGCAGCGCATCGCCCGTGGAACTGATGACAATCAGCGCTCCGGCCAGCGGCGCCGAAAGACACGGCGACACCACGAGACTCGACAAACTGCCCATCACCGCAACACCGGCGTATTCGCCGCCGCGCTGGTTCTGCGACAGCGCAGTTCACGCGGTTCTGCCACGCTGCGGCAGCTGCAGCTCATAGAGACCGAACATCGACAGCGCGAGCAATACGAAGACGATCGCAAAGCCGATCAGCACGGGCGGCGACTGCAGCGCCGCCTGCAGATTCATGCTGGCGCCGAACATACCCGACGAGGACGCCGAGCGTCGCATACGTGACGGCCATGCCGAGCACATACGCCAACGAAAGCGTAAAGGCGCGAAGCGCGGGTAACCGAAGCTGCCTTGTCCGACGATGATGCTCGACAGAATCGGCACCATCGGCAGCACGCACGGCGTGAACGCGAGGCCGATACCGGCGAGCGAAAAAGATGCCGAGCGCAAAGAGCAGATTGCCGCGCGTCAGCAGCGCCGCGAGGCGCTGTTCTTCGGTCTTTTCCGCGCCGGCGCCGCCGGCACCGGAGCGCGTCCGTCGCGTCCGCCGTCGCCATCCCGGCAGCAGATCGATCGTCCGCCGGGAACGACACGTGTTTGGTCTGCGGCGGATAACACAGGCCGCGATCCGCGCAGCCCTGATACGTGACCGTGGCTTCGAACGTCGCCGCGGCCGGATCCGGTCCGCGTCACGGGCACTCGCGCGGACACCTCGTGGTAGTAGACCTGCACTTCGCCGAAGTATTCGTCGTGTCTTGATCTTCCCGTGCGGAATCTCCGCTCGCCCAACGTGAACGCACTGCCAGCGGGCACCGCGAATTCGAACCGATGGCGATAGAGGTAGTAGCCGTCTGGCATCTCCCAGTGCGCGCAGCAACGACGCCGTCCTCGGCCAGTTCGGCCGTGAACACGAACGCCTCGTCGGCCGACAGGAACTCCGGCTCGTCATCGAGCAGGTTGGCGATTGGCACCAGATCAGCCGCGAACGCGCCGGCGCAAGCAGCACCAGCCACAACAGGATCCATCCGATTCGTTGCATGCCTTGAGTTCATCCGCGGCGAAGATGTCGCCCGCCCGGAATCCCTGTTCGGACACACCCGGACGGGATGCGCGTTCCATTGTAACTGTCTCGGCCGATCACTATAAGGTGCGCCACTGCCATGGGACGTGACGAAGTCCGCGTGACAGACGCGAAGCCAGTATCTCAATGGATCGAAACGTGATGCGCTGCGCATGTCGCGCGCTGGCATGGCTTCATGGTGCATCTGCTGCTCGGCGCCTGCACCGCGCAGGCGCCTGGCGCCCGACACCTGCCGCCGCACACCGGCGCCCACGCCTGTTGCAGCGCCGCCACCCGCGCCAGCCAAGTGTCCGAAGATCGACATGGATCGACTGGACGCACTGCTCGAACAGGGCGACCAGCGCCTTCAAGGCCGGTCGGCTGCTCACGCCGATCGACAACTGCGCCTACGACTACTACAGAGAAGCCCTCGAAGGTTGCGCCGGATCATCCGGCCGCGCTGCACGGGCTCGAGCGAATCGCCGAACGCTACGTTGCGATGGCCGAGCAGGCCGCCGAAAAAGGCCAGTACGCCACAGCGCGCAAGATGGCTCGATCAGGCCCGGCTCGTCGACCCCGAATCTCGACAGCATCGCCAGCGCGCGAGACGCAGATCAGATGCGCAGCACCGCGCAGCGGCATCACACGTCGCTCGACGCGGACGCAGCTGTCGCGCGCAGCTCTGCGCTATCGGGCGAGTTGAAGACGCTCGGCGCGAAGGCAAAAGCGCAGCGACGCCTGGGTAGTCATCCGCGCGCGCAACGATGCCGAGGGACGCTGGATCTACCAGCAGATGGCCGACGTCACCGGGCGACCGCCGAATTCGCGCCGAACTGACGCTTGGATCGCCGCCGGGCGTGGATCTGCTGCAGCTGCCCGCCGAAGCTGATGAACGGAGACCGCAGTGAGAACACGTGCCGCCTTGCGCCGTCGCCGCGATGCTGTTTGCCGCGGCTTGCGCGCCATCTGATCCGATCGCCGTGACCAATGCGTGGCTGCGCCCACCGGCACCCGGTCTTGCGGTAGCCGCAGGTTATTTCGACATCGTCAATCGTACCGCGACACCGATCGACCTGGTCGGTGCTCGCACCGACGCGGCCGCATCCATCGAAATACACACGGAATCGGGCGACGGTCGAGATGATGCAGATGCGCCGACTCGACAAGGTGACGCTGGCGCCGCAGCAAGACCGTTTCGTTCGCGCCCGGGGGCATGCACCTGATGCTCTTCAAGTTCACTGGCGTGACTTCGACAGCAGATTCCGATCACGCTGCTGTTCTCCGACGGACTCGCAACGGGTCGTCGAGTTCGAAGTACGCACGCTTGACTGGAGCAAGCTCACAGTGAACTGGAAGTTCTGGCAGACCAACGACGAAACCGGCATGGTCGGATGGATCGGACGCGGCGCGGCGCTGATTGTCGCGACCTATCTGCTCGCTATGCGCCGCACTCGGCTGGTGGTGGGACTACGAACCCGATTCGTTTTCAGTCGACGACAACGCCCAGGCTCACGCCGCAGCTAAGGGCGCTACCGTCGTCACCGGCTACACGACCGCTGCAACGCGTCGCGCGGCTAGCCGAAACGTTGCTCGACAAACGCGGCGGATATCTGTCCAACGACATCTTTCCGCCGGGCGTCTGGCTCGACAACGTGCCCAGCTGGGAATTCGGCGTACTCGTGCAGATCCGCGACATGAGCCGCGAGATGCGTCTGGATTTCAGCCGTTCGCAGAGCCAGTCGGCGGAGGATCCCGATCTGTCGGAAGCGGAGGGAAAGTTCTATCTGGGACAACGCGAGCTGGGTATTCCCGGACACAGAAGGCGAATACCGCAAAGGCATTCAGTATCTCGAACGCTACATGCACCGCCTCGCCGACCCGAACCAGCCCAATGCGGAGTTCTATCCGCGCGCGGACAATCTGCGCAACTGGCTCACGGGGGTTTCGACGCGCCTCGGCAGCTTGTCGCAGCGCCTCAGCAGTGCTGTTGGAAAGCGCCAGCTGAATACCGGCCTCGCCGGCGACAGTCCACGTACCGGCAACCTGCGCCCGGCGAAACGGAGGTGAAAACTCCGTGGCTCGAAATCGACGACGTCTTCTATGAAGCGCGCGGCCATACGTGGGCGTTGCTCCACCTGCTGCACGCGATCGATCACGACTTCAAAGACGTGCTCGAGAAGAAGAACGCCCGCGTCAGCCTGCAGCAGATCATCCGGGAACTCGAGCCGACCCAGGCGCCGATCTGGAGCCCGATGGTTCTCAACGGCGACGGACTTCGGGCTCGTTGCGAATCACTCGCTGGTGATGGCGTCGTACATCTCGCGGGCGAACGCGGCGATCATCGATCTGAGGAATCTGCTCGAGCAGGGGTGAGTCCGTCGGAGTCGAAGTGCCGAGCTTCTATGTCTCGGTTTTTGTTGTAGAATCGCCGCCTTTGTCAGGGGGAGGTCCCACGCGTCACGTGCGCGTTTGCTTGAACCTGCACGGGCTGAGTTTCACTCGTCCAAGCCCGCCTTCTCAACAATAAAGCCTCTAAGGGGGATTCATGTCTACGCCGCTCATCATTGCCTTGGCCTGCGCGTTCGTTGCGCTGGCCTACGGCTTGGTGTCCATCCGCTGGATTCTCGCGCAGCCCGCGGGCAACCCACGCATGCAGGAGATCGCCGCCGCCATTCAGGCGGGTGCCAAGGCCTACCTGAACCGTCAGTACACGACCATCGCGATGGTCGGCGCCGTGCTGTTCTTCGTGCTCGGAGTCGCGCTGAGTTGGTACTCCGCCGTCGGCTTCCTGATCGGCGCAGTGCTTTCTGGCCTCACCGGATTCATCGGAATGAATATCTCGGTGCGCGCGAACGTGCGCACCGCGCAAGCCGCGCACAACGGCATGAATGCAGCACTCGCGGTTGCGTTCCGCGGCGGCGCGATTACCGGAATGCTGGTGGTCGGCCTCGGTCTGCTCGGCGTGGCCGGCTACTACGCGATCATCAGCCGATGGCGGGGCAAGACACTGGCACTTCACGCACTCGTCGGTCTCGCGTTCGGCGGTTCGCTGATTTCGATCTTCGCGCGGCTCGGCGGCGGCATCTTCACGAAAGGCGCGGACGTCGGCGCCGACCTCGTCGGTAAAGTCGAAGCCGGTATTCCGGAAGACGACCCGCGCAACCCGGCTGTGATCGCCGACAACGTCGGCGACAACGTCGGCGACTGCGCCGGTATGGCCGCAGACCTGTTCGAAACCTACGCGGTAACCATCGTTGCAACGATGCTGCTCGCGGGTCTCGTGATGAAGGACGCCGGCTCCAACGCCGTGCTGTATCCGCTGGTACTCGGCGGCGCGTCGATCATCGCATCGATCATCGGAACGTTCTTCGTCTCGGCGAAGGAAGGCGGCAAGATCATGAACGCGCTGTATAAAGGCGTGATCGTTTCGGGCGTGCTCGCGGGCGATTGCGTTCTATCCGATCACCGCGTGGATGATGCCGGCGGAGCATGTGATGCCGCTGTTCGGCGCCGCCGATCGTCGGACTGCTGCTGACCGCCGCGATGGTCGTCATAACCGAGTACTACACCGCCACCGAATACGCGCCCGTGCAGCACGTTGCCGCTGCATCGCAGACCGGCCACGCGACGAACATCATCGCCGGCCTCGGCGTGTCGATGAAGTCGACTGCGCTGCCGGTGCTCGCGGTGTGCGTTGCCATCTGGGCATCGTTCACGCTCGCCGGCTTGTTCGGCATTGCGATCGCCGCAACCGCCATGCTCTCGATGACCGGCATGATCGTCGCGCTCGACGCGTACGGTCCGATCACCGACAACGCCGGCGGCATCGCAGAGATGTCGGGCCTGCCGAAGGAGATCCGCAACATCACCGACCCGCTCGATGCAGTGGGCAACACGACGAAGGCAGTGACGAAAGGTTATGCAATCGGTTCGGCAGGTCTCGCCGCGCTCGTGCTGTTCGCCGACTACACACACAACCTGCAAGCGGAAGGCAAACTCGTCGACTTCAGTCTGTCGGATCCCGCCGTGATCATCGGCCTCTTCATCGGCGGCATGGTGCCGTATCTGTTCGGCGCGATGGCGATGGAAGCGGTCGGCCGCGCAGCCGGTACGGTCGTCAACGAAGTGCGCCGTCAGTTCAAAGAGATCAAAGGCATCATGGAAGGTACCGCGCAAGCCCGACTATTCGCGCGCCGTCGACATGCTGACAAAAGCGGCAATCAAGGAAATGATCGTGCCGAGTCTGCTGCCGATTCTGGTGCCGGTCGTGCTCGTCGTCGTAATGACGTTCGCGATGGACTCCGCCTCGGCCATCAAAGCGCTCGGCGGACTGCTGATCGGCACGATCGTTACCGGTCTGTTCGTCGCCATCTCGATGACGACCGGCGGCGGCGCATGGGACAACGCGAAGAAGTACATCGAAGACGGTCACTTCGGCGGCAAAGGTTCGGACGCTCACAAAGCGGCGGTAACCGGCGACACCGTCGGCGATCCGTACAAAGACACGGCAGGCCCAGCGGTGAATCCGCTCATCAAGATCATCAACATCGTGGCCTTGCTGATGGTGCCGATTCTCTAAGAGATCGGCGACCCCTCGAAAAACCCCGGCTGGTCCGGGGTTTTTTTTTGCGCGCTCAGAACGCGCGCGAGCTTCTTCGGAACCAGCTGGTTCTTCAGCGTCACGTACTCGGGCAGCCCATTCTTGTAGCGCGGGTAGTCTTCGCCCGCGATCAGCGGCTCCAGGTAGTCGCGCGCCTTCGGGGTAATGCCGAAGCCGTCGCGCGTGATGAAGTTGCGCGGCATCTTCTTCTCGACGTTGGCCACCTTCGCAAGCGGCGCTTCGCCGATCGTCCAGCGATACGGCTTCGACGATTTGCGCACGATGATCGGCATCACCGCGTTCTTGCCGGCGACCGCGAACTCGACCGCGGCGCGACCGACCGCGTACGCCTGTTCCACGTCGGTGGCCGACGCGATGTGGCGCGCGGCGCGCTGCAGATAGTCGGCCACCGCCCAATGGAATTTGTAGCCGAGTTCGCTGCGCACCAGTCTCGGCAACCGTCGGCGCAACCCCGCCGAGCTGCGTATGCCCGAACGCGTCCTTCGTGCCCGCTTCGGCGAGGAAGCGTGCCGTCCGCATGACGCGCGCCTTCCGACACGACGATCGCGCAATAGCCCGCACGCTTGCACCGTCTCGTCGACCTTCTTGATGAACGCCGCGCGGTCGAACGCGATTTCCGGAAACACGATGACGTGCGGCGCGCCGTCCGGCGTTTCCTGCGCAAGACCCGCGGCGGCGGCGATCCAGCCGGCGTGACGGCCCATCACTTCCATCACGAACACCTTGGTCGACGTTTCGCACATGCTCGCGACGTCGAGCGCTGCTTCGCGAATCGACACCGCGACGTACTTGGCAACCGAGCCGAATCCGGGGCAGGTGTCGGTGAACGGCAGGTCGTTGTCGACGGTCTTCGGCACGCCGATGCACGTGATCGGATAGCCGAGGCGCGCGCTCAATTGCGCCACTTTGTTGGCGGTGTCCTGCGAGTCGCCGCCGCCGTTGTAGAAGAAGTAGCCGATGTCGTGCGCCTTGAAGACCTCGATCAGGCGTTGGTATTCGCGCGGATCGTTCTCGAACGACTTGCAATTTGTGGCGGCACGAGCCGAACGCACCCGATGGCGTGTTGCGCAGACCCGCGATCGCGCGCGCCGACTCCTTGCTGGTATCGATCAACTCTTCGCGCAGCGCGCCGATGATGCCGTTGCGTCCCGCGTAGACCTTGCCGATGACGTTGCGATGACGGCGCGCGGTCTCGATCACGCCGCACGCGCTGGCGTTGATGACGGCGGTTACACCGCCCGACTGAGCGTAGAACGCATTGCGTTTGCGCATGAATTTCCTCGTTGGGTTCCCGAAGGGTCGCAAGCGGCGGCCATGGTAAAGGCTTTTGTGCGACAATTCCGCGCTCGCCGACTTCTACGCCGCAATGAAACCGATCCTCGCGGTCTTCTGGAACATCTGCCTGTTGCGTCGCGGACCGGAACTCGTGCCGACGCATCCGCTGTTCGTCGGCGGCGGTCGCTCGTCGCCGACGTGCTGTGATCTTTTTCGTCGGGCTTCAGTTCGGCGACGCCGACATCACGCCGATGCAGATTGCGACATCGACGTTCGTCAGTCATGGCGACACTGGCGGCCGCCACCTGGATGCATACTGTCGATGCGCGACGTGATCGGGCGATTATCCCGCGACCATCACCGCGCTGTTCGGCTGCGATCTGCTGTTCACGCTGCTCAGCGCCATTCTGGTGCCGCTCGCAGGTGCCGATCGACAGCCGCGTTCGATGCGGGGTCGCAGCATCTGATCGTCATCTGGTCGATCGCCGTCAACGGCTTCATCCTGCATCGCGCGATGAATGTGACGGTATTCATTGGTATCTTTCTCGCGTTCTGCATGGCGCACCATGGCCTTCGTACTTGTCGAGCGCAGCATCCGGCCGCTGACGATCAAAGGACCATCTTGACGCAACACATCTATTTTCTCGGGATCGGCGGAACCCTGATGGGCAGCCTTGCGCTGCTCGCGCGAGAATCCGGCATGCGCGTGAGCGGTTCCGACAAGGCGCTGTATCCGCCGATGAGCGATCAGCTCGCCGCCGCGGACATCACCGTCTACGAAGGCTTCGATCCCGCGCAGCTGAATCCCGCGCCGGACCTGGTCGTGATCGGCAACGCGCGGCTTGCCGCGCGGCCACGCCGGCATCGAATACGTACTCGAAAAACGGTCTGCCGTATACCTCCGGTGCGGAATGGCTCGGACGACAGATTCTGAACGGCCGCTGGGTGCTCGCGGTATCGGGCACGCACGGCAAAACCACCACGGCGAGCATGCTCGCGCACATACTCGATCGCGCCGGGTTCGAATCCCGGTTTCCTGATCGGCGGCGTGCCGAAGGACTTCGGCCGTATCGGCGCGTCTCGGCAGTCAGCCGTTCTTCGTGGTGGAGGCCGACGAATACGACACTTCGTATTTCGACCGCCGGTCGAAGTTCGTGCACTACCGGCCGCGCACGCTCGTCATCAACAATCTCGAGTACGACCACGCCGACATATTTCCGGATCTCGCCGCAATTCAGACCCAGTTCCATCATCTGCTGCGCACGGTTCCGTCGAGCGGATTGATCGTCGCGCCGGAGCACGACGAAGCGGTGGATCAGGTGCTTCGATGGGATGCTGGACGCCGGTGGCTCGCGTTCGCGGCAACCAACGACCGCGCAAAGTCGCGAAGGTTGCCACCGACAACGGCGAACTGTGGAAGACGAAGAGCGTGTCGTCCGACGGTTCCAGCTTCACGCCGCAGCTGAACGACACTTCGCTCGGCGAAGTGAAGTGGAGCCAGCTCGGCCAGCACAACGTCGCGAACGGACTGAACGCCATTGCAGCAGCGCGCCATGCGGGTGTACCGCCTGACGTCGCAATCGAAGCGCTCAACTCGTTCCAGGGCGTCACGCGCAGGCTGGAATTGATCGGCGAAGTCGGCAACGTATGCGTATACGACGACTTCGCACATCACCCCACCGCGATTCGGACCACGCTGCAGGGACTGCGCAATCGCTTCGCCAGCGACGAGATCATCGCGGTGATCGAGCCGCGATCGCACACGATGTCGCTCGGCACGCTGCGCGACGAGTTGTCGACGTGCTGTGCCGCGGCCGACAGCGTCTACTGGTTCCGCGGTGAGAACATCAAATGGGATCTCACCGAGGTCGTTCATGCGAGCGTGGTGCGCGCGACGATGGACGACGACCTCGATCATCTCATCCGCAAGCTCGCGACACTGCCGCCCCCGAAACATCGCCGACACATCGTGATCATGAGCAACGGCGGCTTCGGCGGCATCCATCGCAAGCTGACCGAGGCGTTGAAGAACAACGCGTGAGAATGTGGCGCTGAAGAGCGCATGACGACATGCGCTTGAGACGCTTCGTCGCGGAAATCGCCGGCAACGTCTACTGAACTTGCAACCGACGCTGCTAGCATGCTGCTGCCGCACATCTCGAACGGCTCGCCAACGATGTCGAAAAGGTGCATCACGTTGCTTCTGGCCGTCGCGCTTGCCGGCTGCGGTGGCGGGAAAGCCGAGCACTCAGCCGTCGAAAACCCCTCCGCGCCGGCAACGCCCCGCGCGTGCCGCCCGACACCTCGCCCGAACATCTGCTGGCGGAGCCGCCGGCCGGTTGGCAGCAGAGTTTCGAAACCGAAGGGCCCGGCATCCGTATGGTCGAATACGTGCCGCCGGAATCCGACCCGCACGAATGGACCGACAAAGCTGTCGTTCGAATCGTTCAGCGACCCGCCGCTGCCCGATCCGATCGAGATGCTCAAATCGATCGCCGCCGATCAGCGCAAGACATGCACGAAGTTCTCCGACCACGAAACGTTCTCAGGCGTGGAGAACGACTATCCGACTTCGGTGCGGCTATTCATCTGTTCCGAGAATCCGCTGACGAAGAAAGGTCAGCTGACGCTGGTGAAGACGATCACGCGCCGACACCACTTCTTCGTCATCACGCGCGCGAAGCGCGTCGAGCCGATCGGAGCGAAGACACGATGCCGATGCCGCCGGAAGTGATGGCGGAATGGTCGCTGTATCTGCGCGCGATCAAAGCGTGCAACGATTCCGATCCGCGTCACCCTTGCCCTGCTGTAGATACCGCCGCCAGCCGATGCCGACGCTACAGAGGTGCCCGTCGAATCAGAATGATGCGGCGGGCATGTCCATGATCGCGGACGAATCGACTGTCGATCGCCTGCGGTGAGCGCCAGTGAGCGCGGCAGCAAGCGCGCGTAAAAGAACTTCGCCGTGTGGCGCTTCGCAGCGCCGAACTCGTCTGACGGAGCAATGGTTGCCATTCGCGCCCACAACCACGCATACGTCGTCAGCGCGAACAGATCGAGATAGTCGACGGACGCCGCACCCGCAAGTGCCGGATCGCTGGACGCGCGTTCGAGCAGGCGCTTCGTGACATCGGCGAGCCGATCTATCGCCAGTTCCAGCGCATCGCGATATTCGCCGGCAACGCCGTTCACGTCTGCGCGCATCGACGCGATGAATTCGTTTGCGGTTGCGCCGCCATCGCGGATGCACTTTGCGCCCGAGCAGATCGAGCGCCTGCACACCATTCGTGCCCTCGTAAATCTGCGCGATGCGCGCGTCGCGCACGAACTGCTCGACGCCCCATTCCGCGATGTAGCCGTGGCCGCCGAACACCTGCTGCGCAATGACGCAGGCTTCGAAGCCGCGATCGGTCAAATGCGCCTTCGCGATGGGCGTAAGCAAGCCAACGAGACGTTCTGCACGCGCGCGCTCGACTTCGTCGGGCGAGTACTTCGCCAGATCGAGTTCACGCCCTACCAACGCCGCAAAGGCGCGACCCGCTTCGTTGTACGCGCGCGCCGTCAGCAACATACGCCGTACATCGGGATGCGCGAGGATCGGATCGGCCGCCGCATCGCGCTACTGTGCGACCGAGCGGCGAGCGTCCTTGCAGTCGCTCCAGCGCATAGCGCTGGCCGCCTGATATGCCGCTTCTGCAGTCCCCAAGCCTTGTATGCCGACCGAGAGCCGCTCGTAGTTCATCATCGTGAACATCGCTGCGAGCCCCTGATTCGGCTCGCCGATCAGATGTCCCACCGCACGATCGTAGTTCATCACACACGTCGGGCTGCCCTTCACGCCCATCTTGTGTTCGATCGATCCACTCGTGAACGAGTTGCGCGCGCCGAGCGAACCGTCTTCGTTCACCACGAACTTCGGCACGATGAACAACGAAATGCCGCGCGTTCCTTCCGGCGCATCCGGCAGCTTGGCCAGTACCAGGTGCACGCTGTTGGCAGTGAGATCGTGATCGCCGTACGTGATGAAGATCTTCGTGCCGCTGATGCGATAGCTGCCGTCGCCAGCCGGTTCCGCGCGAGTGCGCATGATGCCGAGATCGGTACCCGCATGCGCTTCGGTCAGTGCCATCGCGCCAGCCCATTCACCCGAATAGAGCTTCGGCAGATACAGCGCCTTCTGCGCCTCACTGCCGTGGGTGGCGATACACGTCGCTGCCCCAACTGTCAGCGTCCCGCACAGATACAGGCCGGTGTTCGCGCCGTAGAACATCTCTTCGAGCGCGACCGTCAGCATCTTCGGAAGACCTTGCCCGCCATAGACCGGGTCGCCGGCCACACCGAGCCAACCGCCGCCCGCGAGCGCGCTGAATCCCTGCTTGAAGCCCGGCGGCGTCGTTACACCGTTGGCGCTCCAGGTACTTCCGGCGCGATCGCCAACCGGGTTAAGCGGTGCGAGTTGTTCGGACGCGATCTTGCCGCCCTCTTCGAGCACGGCTCCCACGAGATCGCGCGTCACGTCCGTCAGTTGGGGAATGCGACGCCATGTCGATTCGGCATCGAGCAGGTCGAACAGCACGAACTCCATGTCGCGTGTGGGTGCTACGTATTCCGGCATGTGTCGTCGCGTCTCTTTGCATCAATCAGGTGTGGTCGAACGCGGCGGCGTCGATCTGCATCAGCACCGCGGCGCCGCCTTCGATCGCGCGCTTGTGCATTTCCGCGCGGGGCAACATACGCGCTCACGTAGAATCGCGCGGTCGCGATTTGCCCGTCAGGAACGGATCGGCGCCGACCTTCGCGCCCTTTGTTGAGTTGTCGGCGTGGCGACGAACGCCATTCGAGCCCAGCAATACGCGAGCGACGCATAGCCGCTGTACATCAGGTAGTCGACAGATGCGCGCCGAGCTCGTTGAGATCGCGCGGCCGCGCGACCACCCGTTGCCATACTCAGCGTCGCCCATTCGCTGGCGATTCGTTCGAGCGCAGCGCGCGACGTCGGGCAGCGGCGCCGCGCACTGCTTTGACGACGCGCTGCATTTCTTCGACGAACACGCAGCAGCGCCTTGCCCTGCGTCATCATCACTTTGCGGCCGAGCAGATCGAGCGCCTGAATCTGCGTGGTGCCTTCGTAGATCAGCGTGATGCGACTGTCGCGCACGTATTGCTCGATGCCGGTCTCGCGAATGAAGCCGTGGCCGCCGAAGATCTGCACGGCGTGATTGACGCTTTCGAAACCGCGTCTCGGTCAGGAACGCCTTCACGATCGGCGTCAGGAAACTGAGCATCGTCTCCGCGTCGTCGCGCTGTTCGGGCGGACCGAACTCGGCGAGATCGGCCTGCTGCGCCGTGTAGTACGCGAGCGCACGACCGCCTTCGATCAACGCCTTCTGCGTGAGCAGCATTCGCCGCACGTCCGGATGCACGATGATCGGATCGGCGGGTCCGTTCGGATTCTGCGGCACCGGTCACCGCGCGCATCTGCAGCCGTTCCCGCGCATACGCAAGCGACGCCTGATACGCCGCTTCGGAAACGCCGACGCCCTGCATGCCTACGCCCAGACGCGCCGCGTTCATCATCGTGAACATGCAGCGCATGCCTTCGTTTTCCGCGCCGACAAGAAATCCGGTTGCGCCGTCGAAATTCAGCACGCACGTCGCGTTGCCGTGAATGCCCATCTTTTCTTCGATGCCGGTGCACTGCAACGCCGTTGCGCGCACCCGGCGTTGCCGTCTTCGCGCGGGATGAACTTCGGCACGATGAACAGCGAGATGCCTTTGTTCCCGGCCGGTGCATTCGGCACGCGCGCAAGAACCAGGTGCAGGATGTTGTCGACGAAGTCGTGTTCGCCGGCGGAGATGAAGATCTTCGTGCCGGTGATCGCGTAAGTGCCGTCGGCGTTCGGCACCGCTTTCGTGCGCAGGATGCCGACGTCGGACCCGGCGTGCGGTTCCGTCAGGCACATCGTGCCGGTGCATTCGCCCGACAGCAGCAGCGTCAGAAAGCGTCTGTTTCTGCGCCGGCGTGCCGTGTCGCTCGAGCGCATTCATCGCGCTGTGCGACAGATCCGGATACATCGTCCACGCCATGTTCGCGATCGTCATCGGCTCTTCGACGATCAGGCTCATGCTGTGCGGCAGCGCCTGACCGCCGTATGCGGTGGATCGCCCGTCATTCCGGTCCAGCCGTTCGCAACGTAGGTTTGATAGGCTTCTTTGAATCCCTTCGGCGTCGTCACGACGCCGTTCTCGAAACGGCAACCTTCGATCGTCGCCGGTGCGATTGACCGGGAACAGCTCGGTCTCGGCGAAGCGCGCCGCTTCTTCGAGAATCGGATCGAGCAGGTCGCGGGTCACACGCTCGCGATCGGACAACCGCGCGAAGTGCGATTCGAAATCGAACACGTCGTACAACAGAAAGCGCATGTCGCGAAGCGGGGTGCGGAAGTCCGCCATGGTCTGGCCTCGATGGCGATGCGTCGGAAAAATCACAAAAACGACCGCGGACGCGCACCATAACGTCGGCGGCGTCGGAGGTGTCAAAAGCGCGAAGCGTCGAATCGCGATGCGATCAGGCGCGAACGTCGAGCAGAAATCCGAGAACGGCGTCCGCGGTCTCTACGACCTTCGCAGACGCTTCGACCTGCACGCTTGTGCACTTTCAGATCGACGATGGCTTCTGCTGCATCGGCGAGTTTGTCGGTGGGCTTGTCGTGACGAATACGTTGGCCGTCGGAGCGGCTGCGCGCGGTCATCCAGGTTCAGGTCGGCAATGTCCTGCGCCGTGCGTTTCAGTCCCTTGAGACCCGTCTGAATTCCGTTCACGCCCGCCTGCATGATGGGGCTAACGGCCATGATTGACTGGTCCTGTGAGATCCGGCGCGAGCTTACCGAGCGCTGCCGCGACGCCGGGACAATGTCGCGCACAACTGTGCGGCGCCTCACACTGGCGCCGGAATGGAAGCCGCGTATCAATGACGCATGCACCGCTTCCGCTACCTTCTGCCTCACATCGACAACCTCTTCTGGGCGCTGTTTCCCGGGGTCTGCATCCTGTGCGATGAGCGCAGCGGAATGACGGCGGACCTGTGCGAACATTGCCGAAGCGCATTGCCCCGGCTCCCGATGCCCTGCCCGCGATGCGCACTGCCCCTTCCCGCTAGAGCCGAAACAGCAAGCAACGCCGAAGCATCCAACACCGAAACATCCTGCGACGCCTGCCGTTCGCACGCGCCGCCATACACACGAACCGTAGCCGCATTGCGTTACGCCGAGCCCGTCACACGGATGGTGCATCGCCTCAAGTTCCGCGGCTGCCGCATCGATGCGCGCGTACTCGGCGGTCTGCTCGCATCGGCTGTCGCGAGTGCCTATTCGGATCGGCCCATGCCCGACGTGATCGTTCCCGTTCCGCTCAGCCGGCGCCGGCTGTTGCGGCGCGGTCACAACCAGGCGGTGCTGCTCGCGCAATGGCTCAACGTGCCGTTCGAACCGATGACGTGTGAACGCATTCGCGATACGCCGCCGCAAGCCGGGTTGAGCCGAACACTGCGACTGCGCAATCTCGCCGACGCATTCGCAACGAGCGGTCGCTTCGACGATCGATGCGTGGCGATGGTCGACGACGTCATGACCACCGGTACGACCGTCACATCGCTGGCCCGAACGCTGCTCGCGGCCGGTGCGAAGGAGGTGCACGTGTGGACTGCTGCGCGCACGCTGCCACCGACGAGCAAGTTCGCACTAGAATGAGCGCCTTGAATCGCCGTGCGCACGTACATGCATCGCTTACTCGCGGCTCTGATCGTTCTTCTGTTCTGCGCATCGGCGCATGCAGATCCGCTGCGAATCGCCGTGGCGTCGAACTTCCAGGTCACGTTCGAGGAGTTGGTGGCCGCATATTCGAAGCAGTCGTCGGAGCAAATCGAAGGCACGTACGCCGCAACAGGTGCGCTGTTCACGCAAATCTCCAATGGCGCGCCGTTTGCCGCTTTCTTTTCAGCGGACGGCGACCGCACCGAGAAGTTGGTCGCCAACGGTCGAGCTAAGGCGACGAGCAGATTCGTCTACGCGATCGGACGACTCGCTTTGTGGACACCGGGCGCAACTTCGCAGTCGCCATCGGAATGGCTGATGGATCCACAACACCGAATCGCCATCGCCGATCCGCTGAATGCACCTTATGGACTCGCGGCCAAGGAAGCGCTGACCTCGATGAAGTTGTGGGAGCAGGTGCAAGCACAACTCGTCACGGGCAACAGCGCGGCGCAGGCGATGCAGTTCGTGGAATCGAAGAGCGCCTCCGGCGGCTTCGTCGCCCAGGCGCAGCTCATCGCCCATTACAAAGGCAAACCGCCGAGTGCCGACGCGTGGCTCGTGCCGTTGAATATGCACTCGCCGATCGTGCAGGAAGCCGTCGTGCTGAACACACCCGCCGCCGATCGCGCACAGGCCTTTCTCACGTTCGTTGCATCGGACGCGGGCCGCGCAGTGATCGAAGCGAACGGCTACGCCGTTCTCGCGCCGACCCATTGAGCACTACGCTCGCCAACAGAGGTCGCTCGCAACGTGACTGAAGCGGCCGACACCCCTTACGCAAATCTATCGCCCGATCTGATTCTCACGGCGATCGAAGCTTCCGGCTTTCGAATGCGACGGTCACCTGCTCGCACTGAACAGCTATGAAAACCGCGTGTACCAGATCGGCCTGGACGACGGCAGCAAGATCGTCGCCAAGTTCTATCGTCCCGAACGGCTGAGCGATGCCGCAATTCTCGAAGAGCACGCCTTCATCGCCGAACTCGTGGAGGCTGAATTACCGTGCGTTGCGCCGCTAAAAACGGAGTCGGGACAGACGCTGCTGGTACACGAAGGCTACCGCTTCACGCTGTTTCCGCGCCAAGGCGGCCACGCCCCGAATCTCGAATCCGAAGAGAACCTGCGTGTGCTCGGCCGCACGCTGGCGCGCATTCATCGCATCGGGCGCAGCGGACGCTTCAAGCATCGACCGAAGTTCACTGCGGAGCGGCTCGGCGTCGAGTCGAAGGAGTTCGTCCTGCAACACGCCTTCGTGCCGGATGAACTCATCGATGCCTATACATCCGTGACGACTCATCTGCTGAAGCGGATCGAAGCGACACCGCTGCCTGCCGGTGGACGTATTCACGGCGACTGTCATCCGGGAAACGTCCTGTGGCGCGACGACGCACCACACTTCGTCGATTTCGACGACGCCGTAATGGCACCCGCGGTTCAGGACCTGTGGATGCTGCTTTCCGGCGAGCGTGAAGAACAAACGCGTTCGCTCGCAAAATTACTCGAAGGCTACGAGACATTCCTTCAGTTCGACACGCGTGAACTCGCGTTGATCGAGTCGCTACGCACTCTGCGGATCATGCACCACGCTGCATGGATCGCGCGGCGTTGGAACGACCCCGCGTTTCAACGCGGCTTCCCCGCATTCGGCAGCATGCGCTACTGGTCGGAACACGTGCTGCATCTGCGCGAGCAACTCGCTGCGCTCGACGAGCCAGCGCTGGCACCCTAGTCGGGGGCGAGGATCAAGGTGGCAAGGAGCACCGTCAGGCGATGAGACCGAGTTCCAGCGCGCGCGCCACCGGATTGGCGTACTGCGCCACGATCTGCGCGCGCAGATCGGCTGAAGTCGATGCGAGCCGCTGTTCGAATTCCTTCAGCGCATCAGAACGCTCCGCCGGCTGCTGGCAGGGGATACCGGCGAGTTTCGCGGCCATGAAGTGGGTCGGAAACAACCGATACCCGCGCGCGATCTGACGATCGATCTCGGCCGCAACGGATTCGGCATCGGCACTTGCGCCCGAGAATGCCGGGCCGATGCTCAGGTGAACGCGCCCTTTGCGTCCGGTTACGCCGGTGATGATGCTGCGCAGGTCTTCGCCGGGCTCTTTCCGATACACCCCTTCCTTCGCCACCGCCGACAACTCCCGCGCCTTCAACTCGTCGCACGGATCGAGCTCGTACGACACGGCTACCGGCACGATCGACAAGCGTCCAACCATCGTGGCGAGGTCCGGTACGTCTTTGCGATACGCGAGCGAGAGCATCTTGATCAGCGCCGGATCGGTGAGGTCTTTGCCATCTTTCGCCCTGCCCTCGCGCTGTGCGGTCCACACCGAGTGTCCCGTTTCGAGCGAGTGACGGATGTAGCGCGAAGTCTGCGACATCGCGGCGAACGCCAGCTTCGCGCCGCGCTTTCCGCGGTGCACGACGAAGCCTTTGTTGAGGCGCATCACGTCCGCCGCATAGCCGGTGTGCAACAGGTTATCGCCGATGGCCATGCGCGTGGTCGGATGTCCGGCGCGGAACAGCGCGAGGTTCATGAACCCGGAATCGAGCGTGATGTCGCGATGATTGGAAATGAACAAGTGGCTGAGATCGGGTTCCAGCTGTTCGATACCCGACACCGTAAACCCATCGGTCGTGTCGTCGATCATGCGTTGAAACACCGTTGCCAACGCCTGCTGAAACGCATCGACCGAGTGGATCTTCTCGAATGCGTCACGCAGCTTTCGGCCGACCAGCCAACGCGCAAGCGGTGGCGCCCAGCGACTCAACGATGGCGCTGCATATCGGGACAAATCGCGTAGAAGCGATGGATCTCGGCTGAGACGGCGAAGAACGGGAGCGACTTCATCATCGCGGTAGGGACGTATTTCGTCGAAGTCGGTGACGGCCTGTGGCATCGAGACTCGGTCGGGAGGCGAACGGTGCCGTGCAGGCTAGCCAAAAGCTGTCCGACACAAAAGTGCTGCGTTCAACTAACATCGTCAGCCGATCCAGCGAACAGGAGCACCACCGTGACGTCTCTCGGCATCAGGCCCTACGAGAAAGGACTCGTCGATCTCGGGCGCGGTGGATATGCATGGCTGCAGCCGGATGGTGGTTGGGGTTGGAGCAACGCGGGATTGATCAGCGATGGTGAGCAGGCGTTGCTGGTAGACACGCTGTTCGATGTGCGCCTTACCGCAGAGATGTTGGCTGCAATGCGGCGAGCTGCACCGCACGCGAAGATCGGTCACCTCGTGAACACGCATTCGAACGGCGATCATTGCAACGGCAACGAACTCGTGAAGGGTGCGCAGATCATCGCCTCCAAAGCGACTGCCGACGAACTGGCGCACGAATCGCCGCGCATGATGGCATCGCTGATGAAGCAGGCACCGAACATGGGCGAAGTCGGTGAGTTCTTCCTGTACTGCTTCGGTGCGTTCCACTTCGAGGAAGTAACGCAAACACCGCCGACGCGCACCTTCGAAGGCGCGTTGGATCTGACGGTGGGAAACAAACGCGTGCATCTGAAGCAGGTTGGTCCCGCACATACGCGCGGCGACACGATCGTGCACGTGCCGGCCGACAAACTCGTCTTCACCGGCGACATTCTGTTCATCGAAGGACATCCGATTCTGTGGGCCGGCCCCGTAGGCAACTGGATCGACGCGTGCAGCTACATTGCGTCGCTCGACGTCGACACCGTTGTACCGGGCCATGGTCCGATCACCGACAAACGCGGCGTGCTCGCGGTGCGCGACTACCTGATCTACGTGAGAGACGAAGCACGACGTCGCTACGATGCGGGAATGGATGCGTACGATGCCGCCGTCGACATTTCACTTGCGGACTACGACTCGTGGGGGGATGCCGAACGCATCGTCGTGAACGTGTCGACGCTATACAAAGAGTTCAGCGGCGACACCACGCCCAACGACACTACGAAGCTATTCGGGATGATGGCGAAGCTGCATCGCGCGAAGCGCTGACGCAGTCGTCATAGAAGAAAACGCGGGACAAAAAAGAAGGGGTGCTTCCGCACCCCTTTGACGCTTCGGAAAATCCGAAAAACTATGAAGTGCGACGTCGCAACATGATCAATGCGAGCACGCCCGCGGCGAGAAGAACGTAGATGCTGGGATCGGGTACGCGAATGTCGTCCACCGCGATCACGCTTGCAGCGATGGCCATCGAAACGAGCGCCGTTACGATCACGATGCGGGTACGAGTAAACACGTCCGGACTCCCTTCTTGTTCTGGTATGCGCGAGAAATTCTGGTATGCGCGAAAGAGGCGGCAGGTTAGCAAAGCACCTCAGAATGCGAAGTGACGAGAATGTAAACAGGATCACATTAATCCGTGGTTCGACTCTCGTCGTGGCGCTGCCCTCGTCCTTCCACTAACGTACCGCTGCATGGAACTCGGACTTTCCGAACAAGACCGCTCTCGTCACTGGTAGCCATCGCGGCACCGGCGCGATCATCGCGTCGCGACTCATCGACGAAGGCGCCACCGTGCTCGTGCACGGCTTCACCCGCGACGAAGCCGAGCGCGCATGCGAGACGCTTCGCGGTGGCCGTCCTGTAAATGGCGACATCGCAACGGTGGCGGGCACCGAAGAACTGCTGTCGAGTTGTGCCGCGTCGCCGATCGACATCCTCGTGAACAACTACGGTACCGCGGGTCCGGGTCGCTGGGACGACACCGACGAGGCTGCGTGGCTCGACATGTATCAGCGCAACGTCCTGTCGGCGCAGCGGCTGATTCAACGACTGCTGCCGGGGATGCGGCAGCGGCGCTGGGGACGTGTCATCAACCTGGGCACCGTTGGTTCGACACGACCGGCGGCCCGCATGCCGCACTACTACGCGTCCAAAGGAGCGCTC
The DNA here is from genome assembly GCA_963822125.1 of uncultured Gammaproteobacteria bacterium. GTDB lineage: Bacteria > Pseudomonadota > Gammaproteobacteria > Pseudomonadales > Azotimanducaceae > DATJGR01. The sequence goes on from CAWGGQ010000028.1 coordinate 86,826, forward strand.
GCGACGCTGACGATCAGTCTCGCGAAAGAGGTCGCCGGCAGCGGCGTGACGGTCAACCTCGTCTCGCCCGGTCTCATTCACACGGCTGAAGTCGAAGCGAGTTACCTTGCCCAGGGTCGACGCAACGGTTGGGGCGAAACGTGGGCCGAAGTCGAACCTCATGTCGCGGCGGACATCCCCATCGGACGTATCGTTCGACGCGAAGAAGTGGCCGATCTCGTCGCGTTTCTGGCGAGCCCGCGAGCCGATGCAATTCACGGTCAGAACATCCGCATCGACGGTGGCGCGCTGGGCGTTCTGACCTGACGCCGCGCCTTGCCAGGTGGCGGTTAATACGATTGAATCACCCCCCTTTCCGGCCCGCGCGGTCGTCCTCAGCCCATAGGATGCGAGCATGAATTTCGAGTTCTCCGACGAGCAGAATCTGTTGCGCGAACAAGCTCAGTCCTTCCTCACCGACAAGTGCCCGCTGACGGCCGTTCGTCGCGTGCTCGACGGCGATCAACCGAACGATGCACAGCTGTGGCGCGGCATGGTCGACCTCGGTTGGACCGCCACTGCGATCCCGGAAGAGTACGGTGGCATCGGTCTCGGCTACCTCGAACTGTGCGTGCTCGCCGAAGAATTCGGCCGCAGCCTCGCCCCGACACCGTTCTCCTCCAGTGTGTATCTCGCAACCGAAGCGATGCTGGCGTTCGGCAGCGCCAAACAGAAGGCGCGTTACCTGCCGAAGCTCGCGGCAGGTGAATGGATCGGCACTTTTGCGATTGCCGAAGGCGCCGGCGAACCCGCGCGCAGCCTCAAGACCAAAGCAAAGAAAGGCGCCATCAAGGGCACGAAGGTGCCGGTGCCCGATGGCGACGTGGCGGACTTCGCCATCGTCCTCGCCAAGGAAGACAAGAAACACGCGTCCATGTACATCGTCGACCTGAACGGCAGCGGCGTGAAGCGCGAGGTGGTACCCACGCTCGACCCGACCCGTTCGCATGCGTCGATCCGTTTCAACGATGCCGCCGGCGAACTGCTCGGCAAAGAAGGCAAGGGTTGGGCCCAAACCGAAAAGCTGTTCGACCGCGCCGCCGTGCTGTTCTCGTTCGAACAGGTCGGCGGCGCCCAAGCCGCGCTGAACATGGCGAAGGCATACGCCCTCGGCCGGTTCGCGTTCGGCCGGCCGATCGCATCGTTCCAGGCGATCAAACACAAGCTCGCCGACATGTACATCGCCAACACCCTCGCCCACTCGAACTGCTATTACGGCGCGTGGGCCCTGTCGACCGACGCTTCGGAGCTGCCGATCGCTGCGGCCACCGCACGCGTGAGCGCGACCGAAGCGTTCCACGAGTCGTCGAAAGAGAACATTCAGACCCACGGCGGCATGGGCTTCACGTGGGAATTCGACTGCCACCTTTACTACCGCCGCGTCGAAGCTGCTGTCGGTGAACCTCGGCGCGTTGCCGCGCTGGAAAGATCGCCTGATCACCGCGATCGAAGCGACCAACTCGCCCGGCCGGCCCGAACCTCGAGGTAGAGACGATGGATTTCAACGACACCGCTGAAGAAGGCCTGTTCCGCGCCGAGGCGCGCGATTTCCTCAACGCGCATGCGCAGTTGAAGAACGACTCGGAACCACGCGACGAAAGCGAAGCCGAGTATCTGGCGCGAGCCAAGGGCTGGCAGAAGCTGAAGTACGAAAACGGCTGGGCATGCCTGAACTGGCCGAAGGAATACGGCGGTCGCGACGCGACGCCGATGCAGCAGATCATCTGGAACCAGGAAGAGTCGCGTTACGACGTGCCGACGGCTCCGTTCGCAATCGGCCTCGGCATGTGTGGCCCCACGATGATTGCGTACGCTTCCGAACAGCAAAAGCGGGACATGCTGCCGCGCATGGCGTCCGGCGAGAACATCTGGTGCCAGCTGTTCAGCGAACCGGCCGGCGGTTCCGATCTTGCCGCGTTGCGCACGAAAGCCGAACGCGTGGGCGATGAGTGGATCATCAACGGCCAGAAGATCTGGACGTCCGGCGCGCACTATTCGCGACTGGGGCATCCTCGTGACGCGCTCGGATCCGACCGTGGCGAAGCACAAGGGCCTCACGTTCTTTTTCCTGAACATGCAGTTCGCCCGGCGTCGACGGTGAAGCCGATCAAGCAGATGTCCGGCGATTCCAACTTCAACGAGGTTTACTTCATCGACGTGCGCATTCCCGACGCACAGCGCCTCGGCGCGGTCGGCCAGGGCTGGCAGGTGTCGCTGACCACGCTGATGAACGAGCGCCTTGCGGTCGGTAACGCCGGCGGCGCCGACTTCGAAGACGCGCTGGCGCTCGCCAGCGGTCAAGCTCGACGGCGGCCCGCAATTCGTAACCAGGCGCGTACGAGAAAAACTGGCCGACTGGTACTGCCAGTCGAGCGGTCTTCGCTTCACGAACTATCGCGTGATCAGCGCGTTGTCGCGCGGTGCAACACCGGGGCCGGAAAACTCGATCACCAAGGTGGTCAGCGCGAAGAAGCAACAGGACATTGGTTCGTTCGGCATGGATCTGATGGACATGGGCGGCATCCTGATGGATCCGAAGCGGGTACCGGCCGACCTCGCGTTCCAACAGAACTTCATGGGCGCGCCGGGATACCGCATTGCGGGCGGCACCGACGAGATTCTGCGGAACATCATCGCCGAGCGCGTGCTGGGCCTCCCGCCCGATATCCGCGTCGACAAGAATGTCCCGTTCAATGAGATTCCGAGAGGGTCGTGACCCGGGCCGCCACACCGTCTGACGACCACTATCGAGCCGTCATCGGCGAACCCAATCAGGAGTTCTATCTCAGCTACTTCCGGCGCGCCGACGAGCGCGGCTATGCGCCTATTTCGTGGCATTGGCCGGTGCTGTTCATCGGCTTGTTCTGGCTGCTGTATCGCAAGCAGTACATCTTTGCGTTGATGGTGTTCGCGCTGGCGGGACTTGCAACGACCGTCGCTGCGCTGATCAACTCTGCGATGTCGGGAAGCGGTTGGCCGCTGTTGGTGCTTTCGCTCGCGAGTTTCAGTTTCGTTTATGTCTGGTTACCACTGCACGCCAACGGCATTTACTACAAATGGGCGCGTCGCGAGATCGAACGCGCGAAGGTTGAATTCCCCGGGCAAGCCGAAGCGCAGACGCGTTATCTCGAATCGCGCGGCGGCGTGAACGCACAACTGCCGTATCTGGTTTTGATCGGCTACATCGTAATGACGATGATCGTCGGATCGCTATCACAGTTCGGCCAATGAGCAGCGCGGTCGCAGCGTCCACGCGCGACGACGCTGCAGACGTCGCCGCTTTGATCCTGAAGAGCTTCCGCGCTTATCGCGACGAATTCCGCGCCATCACGCTGGCGGCCAAGACGCGTTTCGAACGCGCAGCGTGGATCGAAGGTCAGCACGCGAGCGCGCAGCGCATCGAGATCTACAAGGAGTTCACGACCGCAGTCACGCGCGACATTCACGCGCGGCTCGGCGAATTGCCGATGTCACCGTCGCTGTCGCGCGACGTGAAACGCGAATATCTGCGGCTCATCTCGACCCAGCCCGATTTCGAACTGGCCGAAACGTATTACAACTCGATTCACCGGCGGATCGCGGCCGACGAACGCATCGACGAGACGCAATCGTTTGTGTGGAGCGAATTCGACGAGCCACCTGTAAGGCCATCGAAGCCGATCTTTCGAACGTATCCGATGCATCGCGATGTGGTCGCTACGGTCACGCAGATTCTGCTCGATCTCGATCTCGATTTGCCGTGGCAGGACATTCATCGCGACGTGCGCAACATCCTTCGCTCGTTAGCGGAAGCGCGGCCGGAGATTCGCAGGCCGTAGGACTCGATGTCGAAATTCTCGAGTCGATTTTCTATCGCAACAAGGGCGCGTATCTGGTGGGTTCGCTCCGCTACGGCGGAAACGCGTGGCCGGTGGTGTTGCCGATTCTCGTCGACGAAGAGAACAAGCTGTACGTCGATACGCTCATCTGCGACGAGGACGAGCTGTCGGTGGTGTTCAGCTTCACACGCTCGTACTTCATGGTCGACGCACCACACCCTTACGCGCTCGTCGACTATCTGAATGCGCTGTTGCCCGGCAAGAAGCGCTCCGAGCTGTATACCGCCATCGGCATGCTGAAACACGGCAAGAGCGAGTTCTACCGCGGCTTTCTGATGCACCTCGCGCGCAGCAAAGACCAGTTCCAGATCGCGCCCGGCATAAAGGGCATGGTGATGACGGTGTTCACGCTGCCGTCGTATCAGACCGTGTTCAAGATCATCAAAGACGAGTTCGCGCCGCAGAAGAACATCACTCGCGAACAAGTAAAAGAGAAGTACCACGTGGTGAAGACGCACGATCGCGTCGGGCGCATGGCGGATACGCAGGAGTTCATCCGCTTCGCATTGCCGCGCGCGCGCTTTTCACCGGAATTGATCGAAGAACTGAAGGCGGTTGCGGCATCGTCGATCACGCTGAACGACGATCTCGTCATCATCGAACATCTCTACACCGAGCGCCTGATGACGCCCCTCAACATGTACATCGAAACCGCCGACGCCGAGCAGATTCGCGAAGTGCTCGATGAATACGGCAACGCCATCAAGCAACTCGCCGCGGCGAACATCTTTCCCGGCGACATGCTGCTGAAGAACTTCGGCGTGACACGACACGGTCGTGTGGTGTTCTACGACTACGACGAAATCTGTTACCTCACCGACGTGAACTTCCGCCCCTTGCCGACCGCGCACAACGACGACGAAGAACTCTCCGCAGATATCTGGTCCAGCGTCGGCCCGCACGACGTTTTTCCGGAAGAGTTCCGGCGCTTTCTGTTCGGACGTCCCGACATCAAGCGACTATTCACGCAGATGCACGGCGAACTGTTCGACCCACATTACTGGCAGGGCCTGCAGCGCGCGATCCGCAACGGCGAAGTGATGGATGTGTTCCCGTATCGCCGCAAAAAGCGCTTCGTGCGCCACGAGCGCGCGGCGGCGCGCGCTGGAACCTGAATTTCTCTACATACGATCGATAAAGATGTGCTCTTTGCCGATCCACATGCACGACCGTGCGAAATCGATGAACTTGCTTTCGTCTTCGATGGCGCGCGCGCCGGACGCAGCGGCTTCGGGGCCGGTCCGCGCGATGCCGCGATCGAACCACACTTCGGCGTGACCGGTGTATGCCGGCGTAATGGTCCCCCGTGATTTGCGGAGTTCAGCCTCGATCGCGTTCTCGAACCGATGCACCTGCTGGTATCGCAGAATGCCGCCGGCCTGCGCCTGTGAACGGATCAGCGGTCCATGGCTGGTCCGCCAGTAGCGTTGCGCCGCTTCTTCAGTCAGTTCCGAACGGCGCCTAAGTGGAAAGTACAGTTTCACGATGCTGTTGCGCTCGCGCGCAACGATGTTCTCCGGCGTGGGATTCACCTGCGGATACTCGTGCGCGAGCCACAGCGGTGAGTTCGGGAGATCGATGAACTTGCGCTCGTCTTCGAGCAGATCGGCGCCTGCGGCTTGTCCCGCATTCGTCGCCAGCACGGCCGCCAGTGACTCTTCCGAATCCCACCACAACTCGGCGACGCCATCGTACGGTTGCTCCATGCCCCCACGTGCCTTTGCCATGCGCGCGTTGACCTCGTCTTCGAGACGGTGCACCTGGATGTATCGCAACGCGCCGATCCGCTGCGCTTGGCTCGCCACCAGCGGACCGTGCTCCTCACGCCAATAGCGCTGGAATTCGGCCAACGACAACTCGGGTCGGCGACGCAGCAGAAATATCAGACGGATCATGGTGTCCCCTCGTGTGTATTCGTTGATCGATCCCCAGGCCGCGAGAATAGCCGATTGCTACATCCGATCGCTGCAGGAGCGTTCGTTCGGCTTGATCGCGACCTGCGATTGCACAAGACTCCGATCGATCAGCCGAACAGGCCGATGTTCCAAATGAACAGCCCGGTGAAGTCGCCCGCCACTCAGCCGCACGCATCTCGGCAACTCGTGCTGTTGCGCATTCTGATCGGCGCGCTGACGGTGTACTTGTGTCTCGCGGCGTGGCGTCCGGAGTGGTCGGCAGCAAACATCGTTGCACTCGTCGCGTTCTCCGTGATGCTGGTGGCGATCGCATTTCTGACGCTCGGCGTGCGCAGCGGTGAGTCCGTCGATGGTCATCGTGGACTGCCGCGTTCGTTCTGGGTTCTATTCGCGTCGTTTACCGGCGCGTTCGGTCTCGCCATGTTGCTCGCAATTCTCGGGCTGCCGTGGCTCGGCTATGCGGGTTTTGCGATGTTTCTCGGCGAGTGGGCCTGGTGGGTAATTCCGCTGTTGGCGGCCGGTTTGTATCCGAGCATGAAGAGCCATTTGCGATGAAGTGCTTCAACGCGGCCAGCCTGGCATCGAGCCTCGCCGCGTTGCACGTTTGCACTACGCGCGACATCTACGCGGAACTCGCCGCCGCGTACGCCGCGCCCGATCGTCACTACCACACTGCTCGACATGTAGATGCATGCCTCGCGCAGGCACAACGTCATCGTCCGATCGCGATCCAACCGCCCGAGATCGAGATCGCGCTGTGGTTCCACGACGCGATTTACGACACGCATCGCAACGACAACGAACTCCGCTCTGCTGAATGGGCGGCCGAGTTCCTTGCATCCGAGCAAGTCGATTCGGCCTGTGTGGCGCGCATTCACGCATTGATCATGGCGACACGACACAACGCGGCCGTCGACGATCCGGACCAGCAATTGCTGGTCGATATCGACCTCGGAATCCTCGGACAACCGCAACGCGTGTTCGACGACTATGACGCGAAGATCCGGCGCGAATACCATTGGGTACCGTGGCCTCGCTACGTCGAATCGCGAATTGCCGTGTTGTCGGAATTCTTGAAGCGGCCGCAGATCTACACGACGGCAGCCATGCATGAACTCTACGAGGCGCCGGCGCGTCGGAATCTCGCGCGCGCGATCGCGCAACTCGAACAAACCTGATTCAGGAGACCACTCCCATGTGCAGGAACATCAAAACGCTGTTCAACTTCGACCCACCGTCCACGGACGAAGAAATCCACGCCGCCGCGTTGCAGTTCGTGCGAAAGGTCAGCGGCTTCACCAAGCCGTCGAAGACGAACGAAGCGGCGTTCCTCTATTCGATCGACGAAATCGCTCGTATTTCGAAACACCTCCTGCAATCGCTCGAAACCAACGCGCCGCCGAAGAACCGCGCAGAGGAAATCGCACGAGCGCGAGCACGTTCCGAAAAACGTTTCGGCACACCGCGCGCGGCGGCGGCCGCCGAACGCTGAAGCAGCGGGCGATACGAACGTATACTGGCCCGCAACCGGAGGCGGCCGATGTCGAATGAAGAGAGTTGCAACGAGGTGTCTGGGCGCGTCGCGCCGATCGTCGATCGCAATCGTTGCGAAGGAAAAGAGGACTGCGTGCGCGTATGTCCTTTCAACGTGTTCGAAATCGGAACGCTGACCAGCGTGCAACGCGCGGAGCTGTCGTTCATCGGCCGACTGAAAGCCTGGGCTCACGACGGAAAGCAGGCATTCGTCGTCAATCCGCTTGCTTGTCACGCATGCCGGCTCTGCGTCGACGCGTGTCCCGAACACGCGCTGAGCCTCGCGCCGCTTGCAACGGCCGCTGCACAGTGACCGGGCAATCGGTCGTAAGAGCCGATCTCACGCCCGAGCATCTGCTCGAGCTGCGCGGCGCAAAAGAACTGTTAGAGAGTCCGCGCTTTGCCGTTCAGGCAGTCAATTTCATCGGCGTCCCAATCGAGCAAGGCATCAACCACCTGCCGGCAAACTGGCGCGAGAAGATCCTGGATATCAGCCATGCAGCGCTCGAAAAAGCCGCACAAGTTGCGCTGTGGAGCGTCGATCCGGCGCCGCGTTCGGCGAGCGAGCTGCTGCACAAACTCGCGGTAACCACCACCGGCGCTGCCGGCGGCGCGTTCGGCGTCTCGGCGCTGGCGCTCGAACTACCGCTTTCTACCACGGTGATGTTGCGTTCAATCGCCGATATTGCACGCGCCGAAGGCGAAGACCTGCGCGCGCCGGACGCAAAAGTCGCGTGCCTCGCCGTATTCGCGCTCGGCGGCCGCGCAACGTCCGACGACGCTTCCGACTCGGCGTATTACATCGCGCGCTTCAGTCTCGCGAACGCCGTCAGCGAAGCCGCGCACCATCTGATGTCGAAGCACGCACTCAAAGGTGCGGCGCCGCCGCTGCTGAACCTCATTCAGCGGATCGCCGCGCGCTTCAGCATTCAGGTATCCGAAAAAGCTGCCGCGCAAGCGGTGCCGATCATCGGCGCGGCGGGCGGCGCAATCCTGAACTGGTTGTTCATCAGCCACTATCAACAAATGGCGAAGGGCCATTTCACGATTCGTCGGCTCGAACGGCTGTATGGGTCGCAGCTCGTCGAAGCCCGCTATCGGGCACTCTGAAACAATCGTCCGCAGGAGCGCGAATGGACCAGCTCGATTTCACGGTGGAGCGAATCGACGAATCGTCGAACGCAATCATCAGCAACCTGTTCGAGTACTACCTGCACGACATGGCAGAGTGGTTCCGCTTCGATACCGGCGACGATGGACGTTATCACTACGACATGGCCCAACACTGGCGGCGCGGCGACGAGGTATATCTGCTGCGTTGCGCCGGAAAGCTCGCGGGGTTTGCACTGGTGACGTCCGCCAAACCCTGGCTGAACGGCGCCGACGGCTACGACGTCGAAGAGTTCTTCATCGTTCGTCGCTATCGGCACACAGGTGCGGGTGACGCACTGGCAAAAGCGATCTGGGCGATCCATCCGGGACAATGGCTGGTGCGCGTTTACGAAGGCAACGTTCCCGCCATTCCGTTCTGGCGCAAGATCGTATCGCGCTACGCGAACGACCGGCAGATCGAGGAACGCCGCATCGTGAACGGCAAGGCGTGGTCGTTCTTTCACTTCAAGAGCGGCGCTCAATGACACAAATGGATCGCGTGACGCGCAACGAAAATGCAGTCAATCGCGTGCTGTTCGTCTGCACCGGCAACATTTTTCGCAGCCTCACAGCCGAGTACGCACTGCGCGCCGAGCTTTCGCGAACCGGCAGCCTCATCGTCGTCGAATCGGCAGGCACCGAGGATTTTCCGCACGTCGTGAAGCCGATGGTGAGCGACTATCTGCGTTCGAGGGGACTCGACGTTTACGCGCACCGGCGTCGTACGTTGACACCGGCCATGCTCGCTGCAGATCTGGTTGTCGCGATGAGCACCGAACACGTGACGACACTGCGCGAGGAGTTCGGTTTCGACGCGCCGTTGTTCACCACTGCGTGCGGTCTCGACGACGAGCCGCTGCCCGATGTCGACGAAGCCGTGGTGGACTACACATCGAACCCGCGCGCGGTCGAAGCGCATGTGCGCGCCACCATCGACCGGATCATCGGGCTGACGCCGCGGCTCGCCGGCCGGCTTACCATGCCCTCGCGCGCATGCGCGCATCAAGAAGCATCAATCCCGTTCGAGATGAGGCCGCCCAAATGATCTACGAGATCCGCAACTACTACTTCGAACCCAAACACTTGAACGCATACAAGGCGTGGGCCAGGAACAAAGCGATGAGCTACCTCAAGCGCAAGTTCAACGTGTTGGGTTTCTGGGTGAACACCGACCTCGCGCCCGACGTTACGGGACGTCCGATGGACGAACTCGGCTCGTCGAACATCACCTGGATCATCGGGTGGGACGACATCTCGCGTCGCAAGAAAACGCTCGATGACGCGTTCGCAACGCCGGAATGGCAGGCGATCTTCAAAGACGTGCCCGGCGGCATGGCGAGCTACCTGCGCATCGAGTGCAAATTCACAGAATCGCTGACGTGAAGCACGCGGGTGCAGCGACGCTGGCGCAGCTCGGCGATCTGCTCGCCGAAGTGCGCAAGCTGCCGCAGTTGCGCGAGAAGTCGCCGGGCTCGTTCTACTTCAAGTCGAAGGGCTATCTGCACTTCCACGAAGATCCGGCGGGAACGTTCGCAGACGTGAAGCTCGACCTCGAAGAATTCACTCGCATGCGCGCGACCACTGCGAAGGAGCAAAAGGCGTTGCTCGCGAAGATCGGCAAGTCGCTCAAGGCGCACGCCTGACAGATTGACCAAGTACTACTGACGAAGGGACTTAAGCCGTGGCCGACCGCCGCAAAGAACTGATCCGCGCCTACAAGGAGACGCCGAAGGCCTTCGGCGTCTATCGCATACACAACACCGTGAACGACAAGTCGCTCATCGGCGCGTCGCGCGACATGCGCGCGCGGCTGAACCGGCACGAAGCGGAACTCAGTCTCGGCATCCACCCGAACAAGGCGCTGCTCGAGGACTGGAAAACGCTCGGCAAAGGAGCATTCGCATTCGAAATGCTCGACACGCTCGAGCCATCGGACAAACCCGGCTACGACCCTGCGGATGATCTCGAAGTTCTGGAAGCGCTGTGGCTAGACAAACTGCAGCCGTATGACGGTGCGGGCTACAACGAGCGGGGAAAGAGGGTTTAGCTCTTAACTCCAAAGGCGCAAGAGGGAAAAAAGGGCATGAGGGAAACATGGACCGCTTACCGCGATACGCCGGCGCGAGCCGGCCAAGGCGGTAAGGGTCTAAGAGGTCTCTATCAGGGCCCGCTGAGCGGGCCTCTTATTGGATCAGCGAAACTTCGGATACGGCCGCGCGTGTGCGCGACGATCTGAAATTACCAGCGTCTGTCACCACCGCCGCCTGCACGACCACCGCGATCACCGCCGCGATCACCGCCGCGATCTTTCGCGGGGCGGTCTTTGGCTTCGTTGACCTTCAGCCGACGACCGTCGATTTCTTTGTCATTGAGCGCATTGATGGCTTCATTTGCTGCCTGGTCTTCCATTTCGACGAAACCGAAACCGCGCGAACGGCCCGTATCCCGATCGGTAATGACAGTTGCAGAACGCACATCGCCATGAGCCGAAAACAGCGTCTCAAGGTCGCGGTCCGTGGTGCCCCAGGACAGATTTCCAACGTAGATCTTCTTCACTAATTTACTCCGCGTCCGGATTTTCCGGACCTCACAAAGTGCTTAGGCTCCCGCTCGCAACGGCCTGCACAGGTTAAGAACTGACTCGATACGGCAGATGCCATAACGACCGCTTCGAAACGGAACGATGACCGACTTGCTAACTTAAGGTGTGAGCTCAGAGGGGAAATCGGGGCGGGACTGTTCCTAGGCGGATCGCAGGCTACACCATGCCTTTGGTCATTACCAGTAGGCCATGCGCTACCATCGCCGTGCGTCTCAAACGGAAGTCACTGATGTCAGGCTTCATCGAAGCGATCTACATAGCACCGCAATCGGGACAACCGATGCAGTTGGTGCCGCGTGCGGACCTGATCGCGGGCTGCGGTATTCGCGGCGACCGCAACTTCAAAGACGCGCCCACCACCGTCGGACACGCCGAGCAGATCACGCTGATCTCGGCCGAAGACATAGAGCAGTTTTGCCGCCTGACCGGCCTGCGCATCGCCCCTGGCGACCCGCGCCGCAATGTCGTGACACGCGGCATCGCGCTGAACGAACTGGTCGGCCGCGAGTTCAACCTGGGCAGCGCGGTCATCTCCGGCGTCGAACTGTGCGAACCGTGCGCCACCCTCGGCCGGCGCCTGTCTACCACCGAGGTGTCCCCGGCCGCGGTCGTGGCTGCATTCACCCATCGAGCAGGGCTACGCGCGCGAATCGTGTCCGGAAGTACGGTTCAGCCGGGCGACCCCGTCGGCCTCTGACAACCTTGTTCACCCGCGTCGAATTGCGATTTGCATCACTGGGACGAGGGCGCCTGCTTCTCATCGATGCTCTCGACGGCACTGCGACGGCCGGGCCAAAATATGCATGTGTAGTTGGAGGATTGATCGCTCGATGAGCGAATCGCATGGACGCAGTGCCCCTGGCCTGGAAATGCAAGGCCTGAGAATGCACGCATCCTGCTTCTGATCGTGGCCGCGCTGCTCGCAGGTCAAGCGCACGCTGATCCCCGCCGACCAAAGCCGACGCCGTTCTGGTCTACAAATCCGAGCGGCTGCTGATGTTGCTGCGCGCGGGCGAAATCATCGGGCATTTCCCGATTTCGCTCGGTAAGAATCCGGTAGGTCCGAAAACCCACGAAGGCGACGCACGCACGCCGGAGGGGCGCTACTACCTCGACTGGCGCAACCCCGACAGCCGCTTCTACCGCTCGATCCACATCTCGTATCCGAGCCCGCGCGACCTCGCACACGCGCATCGCAGCGGCGCATCGCCCGGCGGCATGGTGATGATCCACGGCCTGCCGAACGACCCGGTGTTGGCACAGATCGCCTGGGACGACTGGACCGACGGCTGCATCGCCGTCGCCAACGACGCGATGGACGCCATCTGGAACGCCGTCGACGACGGCACCGTCATCGTCATCCGGCCGTGATTTGAGCGCCCCGGTCTTGAGCAATCTGGTCGAACTGTTCGAAACGTTCGACGACGATGGCCGTCCCCAGGGTCTGGTTCCCCGTAACGAAGTGCACCGCCGCGGCCTCTGGCATCGCGCCAGCAACGTCTTCCTGTTCAGCGGCAACGGCAGCCTTTATCTGCAACGGCGCGCAGCGCGCAAAGACGTCTGGCCGAACGCCTGGGATCTCAGCGTCGGAGAACATCTGCAGCCGGGTGAAACGTTCGAGCAGGCGGCACATCGCGGCCTCGCCGAGGAACTCGACGTTCGCGGCGTTGCGCTGACGCCACTTGGCGACGTCGTGCGCGGCTGCATAGAGATCCCTGAACTTCAGATCCGCGATTTCGAACTGCAACAGACGTTCCGCGGCGTTTACGACGGGCCGGTTACGGCGGATCCGGAAGAAGTCTCCGACATTCGAATGGTCACGATGAACGAACTCGTTACGCAAGTTGCCGCGACTCCGGACGACTTCACGCCGTGGTTGCGCTCGCGCCTGCGCGCGTTTGGTTGGGCGTAATGCGCATCTGGGTGGACGCCGACGCGTGCCCGAACGCCATCAGGGAAATTCTGGTGCGCGCCGCCGAGAGAACACACATCCCGATGACCCTGGTCGCCGGCCAGCCGGTGCAGACGCCGCGCTCGCGATGGGTTACCGCAGTGACGGTCGCAACGGGCCCCGACGCAGCCGACGACGCGATCGTCGACCGGATGAGCGCCGGCGATCTCGTGATAACGGCCGACATTCCGCTGGCTGCACGCGCGGTGGAAAAAGGCGGCACCGCGCTCAATCCACGCGGCGAGTTCTACACGGTGGAGAACATTCGCGAGCGCCTGGCGATGCGCGACCTGATGGCGAATCTACGCGACAGCGGAGCTGTTTCGGGTGGCCCTCCGCCGCTCGGCAACGTCGAACGGCAGGCATTCGCAAACGCGCTGGATCGGCATCTGGCGAAACACGCGCAGAAGCAACAGCAGCAGTAACGACGCCTAGTCGATAAAGCGACGGGTGATTTCCGAATAGGCGTCGATGCGTCGGTCGCGGAAGAACGGCCAGCCCACACGCTGCTTCCCTACCGACGCAAGATCGAGTTCGCAAACGATGACCTCATCGCGATCGTTCGACGCCCGCACCACGATGGAACCGTCGGGCGCCGCCACGAAACTCTGCCCCCAGAAGTTGATGCCGCCTTTGCCGGTCGGGTCGGGTTCGAAGCCGGTGCGATTCACCGCCACCACATAGCAACCGTTCGCGATCGCGTGGGCGCGCTGCGCGGTTTCCCACGCGTCGTGCTGCGCGCGATTCACTTCCTCGCCGTTCCTCCGGATGCCAACCGATCGCGGTGGGATAGAACAGCATTTCAGCGCCAGCGAGCGCAGTGAGGCGCGCGGCCTCCGGATACCATTGGTCCCAGCACACCAGCACGCCGATCTTGCCGACCCGCGTGGGAAATGCCTTGAAGCCCAGGTCGCCCGGCGTGAAGTAGAACTTCTCGTAGTACCGCGGATCGTCGGGAATGTGCATCTTGCGGTACTTGCCGAGATATCCCGCGCCCGCGTCGAGCACCGCCGCGGTGTTGTGATACAGCCCCGGCGCGCGTTGCTCGAACAAACTCGCGATCAACGTGATCCCCAGTTCCGTAACCAGCGGCTCCAGCGCCTTCGTAGTGGGACCGGGCACCGCTTCGGCCAATGCAAAGTGTTCGTTGCTTTCGCTCTGGCAGAAGTAGCGGCTGCGGAACAGCTCCGGCAGGCAGACCAGTTGCGCGCCCTTGGATGCAGCATCGCGAACGCCGGCGATGGCGCGCCTGAGGTTGTCGTCAGGCGATTCCGACATGTGCATCTGCACGAGGCCGACGCGTGAGTTTGCGAATGTCAGCGGTCATCGGCGGTCACCGGTGGAGTGGTTGATGGATCTGCGATGTCGGTGGCGCAGTACGTCGTCTCGTTGAAGCGCTTCTGGTACTCGTTGAGGATGCGCATGCCGACATTGGGACGCACCTCGTCGGTGTCGATCTTGTGTCGCACCAGCTCGCTCATTCGCCGGTTCAAGTCGTTCGGGAAGTACTGCACCTGCGCGAGCATCTCGTGCACCGACATACCCGGGATCACTTTTTCGATCCAGAAATTGCCGTCCTCTTCATCGTCGGCATAGACGTGCACCTCGGGCAGGCGCCCGAACAGATTGTGTGCGTCGCCGAGAATGTCCTGGTATGCACCCACCAGGAAAATGCCGAGGTAGTACGTTTCGCCTTTCTTCAGCACGTGCAGCGGCAGGTGGCTGCGATCCTCCAGCGACGACACGTACTCCGACACCTTGCCGTCGGAGTCGCACGTCAGATCGACGACCACCGCGCGCCGCTCCGGCCGCTCATCGAGCCGCTGCAACGGCATGATCGGGAACAACTGCTTGATGGCCCAGTGGTCCAGCATCGAGTGGAACACCGAGAAGTCGCACAAGTACATATCCGTTAGCAGCGCTTCGAGTTCCGCCTGCACCGGCGGCGGCGTTTCCGGCGCGGCCGCAATCAACCCGTCGAGGATCTCGCGACACGCGCCCCAGTACAGCGTTTCGAGCGTGGCGAGCTGTTCCAGTTCGAGAAAGCCGAGGCGGAACACCGCGTCCGCTTCGGCACGCGCTTCCTGCGCGTCGTGGTACGCCTCCAGCAACTCGGCGACGTTGTCGTCGGCATTGCGCGCCTCTTCCAGCGCCGCCAGCATCCGTTGCACCAGTCCGTCGTCGGATTGCGGCAACGGCTCGGTCAGTTCGCCCGCGTGGCCGTGCTGGCCGAGCACCGGTACGACCAGCACCGAGTGGTGCGCGGTAATGGCGCGTCCGCTTTCCGATATCAGTACCGGCTCCGGCACGTCGCGCGACGCACAGATCTCCTGCACGGAGAACACCACGGCGTTCGCATACTCCTGCAGGCCGTAGTTGATCGCCGAGTCGTCCACGCCATAACCGCCGCCGTAGTGCACACCGAGACCACCACCGACGTCGAGGCAACGCACCGTGACGCCACGATGGTGCAGATCGGCGTAAACCTGCGTCACTTCCTTGATGGCGCGCTTCAGCACGTGGATTTCGGTGATCTGGCTGCCGAGGTGGAAGTGCAACAGTTCCAGGCGGTCCTGCATGCCGCGGCGCTCGAGCTCGTGCACCAGGCGAACAAGTTCCGGCACGGTGAGACCGAACTTCGAGCGCTCGCCGCCCGATTCGAACCAGCGTCCGGCGCCGCGCGTCGCAAGCTTCACCCGCACCGCCAGACGCGGTATCTGATTCGCGCGATCGGCCAGCGTCATCAGTTGTTCGAATTCGGTGTATTTCTCGATGATCGGCAGCACGCGCTGGCCGAGCAGTTGTGCCGAAAGAATCAAAGACAGGATGACGTGGTCTTTCACGCCGTTGCACAAGAGCAACCGGTCGTCGCCGATATGCGGCAGCGTCGCGATCAATTCGGACTTCGAACCGCATTCGAGGCCGAGGCCATAGGCCTTGCCGGCGTCGAGCACTTCTTCGACGACTTCGTGCAGCTGGTTCACCTTGATCGGATAGATCGCCTGATAGGGGCTGCCGTAACCCGCATCCGCGATTGCCGCGTCGAAGGCTTCCACCAACCGGCGCACTCGGGCGCGCAGTACGTCCTGAAAACGCACGAGCATCGGCGGTGCGATGTTGTGCGCAGCAGCGGCCTGCACCACTTCGAGAATGTCGATGGACAGATCTTTGTCGAGCAACGGTCGAACCGCTGCATGGCCCGCGCTCATTGACGAAATAGAAGCCGTCGCCCCATGCGCGCACGGCGTACAACTCCTGCGCGCTTTCGATGGTCCATGGAGACGCATGCGCTCGCGCGGCACCGTTTTCGTTCGTCATGATTCTCCTGGCTATTGGCTGCGCTACTGGCCGAGCACGCTCGCGAATATCAACGGCGCGACGATGCTCGCATCGGATTCGATGATGTACTTCGGCGTGTCCGCCGACAGTTTGCCCCACGTGATCTTCTCGTTCGGAACGGCGCCCGAGTAAGAGCCATAGCTCGTGGTCGAATCGCTGATCTGGCAGAAATAACCCCACAGCGCGATGTCCTGCATCAGCAGATCCTGACGCAGCATCGGCACCACGCAGATCGGGAAGTCACCCGCGATGCCGCCGCCGATCTGGAAGAAACCGATCGATGCATCCGCCGATACGCGCCGATACCAGTGCGCCAGGCGGATCATGTACTCGATACCGCTGCGCACCGTGTGCACGTTCGCGATGTCGCCGTTGATCACGTGCGAAGCGAAGATGTTGCCCAGCGTCGAGTCTTCCCATCCGGGCACGATGATCGGCAGATCGTGCTCATAGGCCGCGTACAACCACGAGTCCTTCTTGTCGATCTGAAAGCTGCCGTCGAGCTTGCCCGAGCGCAGCACCTTGTACATGAACTCGTCGGGGAAGAAGTGCTCGCCCGCCTTATCGGCGGCTATCCACTCTTCGAGGATGACGTTTTCGATGCGACGGATCGCTTCCTCTTCGGGTATGCACGTATCGGTGACCCGGTTGAGATGGCGGCTGAGCAGATCTTCCTCTTGTTGCGGCGTCAGCTCCCGATAGTTCGGCACGCGCACGTAGTGATCGTGCGCCACGAGATTGAACAGGTCTTCTTCGAGATTCGCGCCGGTGCAGCAGATCGCGTGCACTTTCCCGCGCCGGATCATTTCGGCCAGCGACAACCCCAGCTCCGCGGTGCTCATCGCGCCGGCCAGCGTCATGAACATCTTGCCGCCCTGATCGATGTGACGCGCATAGCCGTCCGCCGCGTCGATCAGCGCCGCCGCGTTGAAATGTCGATAGTGATGGCGAATGAATTCGCTGATCTTGGCCATCTAGTGTCGTGACTCCCCTGGCGAGGCGGCCCAGCTTACGGGCACCTGCTGCGTCAGACAATGCAAAGTGCCGAGGCCGACGACCACAGCGCGACAATCGATGGGCACGACGCGACGCGAACGAAAACAAC
Source organism: uncultured Gammaproteobacteria bacterium (assembly GCA_963822125.1). Lineage (GTDB taxonomy): Bacteria > Pseudomonadota > Gammaproteobacteria > Pseudomonadales > Azotimanducaceae > DATJGR01. Next base: position 104,341 of record CAWGGQ010000028.1, read on the forward strand.
TCGTCAGCACGTCGATCGCCTGCGCGTCCTGCGGCGCATTGAACACCGGCACGATGACCACCTCGTTACCGATGTAGAAGTTCGCGTAACTCGCCGGCAGGCGGCCGCGATCACCGTGAATCAACGCGCTCGGCATCGGCAATTCGATGACTGTCGGCGCGCGTCCGTCGGACAACCGCACACCCTCGAGGCGTTTGCGGTTCTCCGCCAGCGCCGCGTAATTCGCATCGCGAGGGTTGGATTCCACAACCGTCACCAGCGTCGCCTCGTCGACGAATCGTGTGAGATCGTCGATATGTCCATCGGTATCGTCGCCGACAATTCCGTCACCGAGCCAGAGCACGTTCGGCGTCGCGAGATAGCGCCCGAGCATCGCTTCGATGTCAGCGCGCGTCAGCCGCGGGTTGCGATTCGGGTTGAGCAGGCACTGCTCCGTTGTAAGCACGGAGCCTGCGCCGTTGACGTCGATCGAACCGCCTTCGAGTACGTGTTCGATCCGTACCGTGCGCACGCCGAGCGCGTCCGCCATTTTCGCGGCCGCTGCGTCGTCGGCGTCGAACGGCTCGTATTTTTCGCCCCAGGCGTTGAATCGAAAGTCGAGCGCTACCAGCGCGCCGCTCGAGTCGTAAGCGAAGATCGCGCCGTGGTCGCGGCACCACGCGTCGTTGGTGACGATCGTGTGGAAACGCAGCCGTTCCGGGGCAACGGTTTTCGCAAATCGCGCGGCAACGGCAGCACGATGTGCAGCATCGAGCACGTTGATGTGCACCGTTTCGCCCTCCGCAAGCGCAACGACCGCCTGCGTCAGCGCGGCCTCGGCCTCTGCCAGGCAGCCTGGCCACGTCTGACGGTTGTGCGGCCACGAAAACCAGGTGCCCTGATGCGGCGCCCATTCCGGCGGCATGCGATATCGGTCTGTCGAATCGGACATCGGAAATTCCTCGTTGACCCGCGCAGTATACTGACCGCTGGTCTTCGGAGCGGCCCATCCAGTCTAACGACACCAATACGGCGCGATCGTTCGTTGAATTGCGCGACGGGCGGGTCGAGATCGTGCGTTTGCCGCCTGCCCGCCCTCATCGCCCCACCCTGATATTCCTGCATGAAGGTCTCGGCTCGATTTCGCAGTGGCGCGACTTTCCGGCACAACTGGCGGCGCAAACCGGATGCGGCGCGTTGATCTACAGCCGCTTCGGCTATGGCAGTTCCGATCCGGTGCGCCTGCCGCGGCCGCTGCACTACATGCGCGACGAAGCCTTCGTGCTGGCCGAACTGCTCGAACGAACTGAAGTATCCGATCACATTCTGGTGGGTCACTCGGACGGCGGAACCATTGCACTACTGAACGCCGCTTACGCCGCCCGAGCCGGATTGCTCGGCGTGATCACGGAAGCGGCGCACGTCTTCTGCGAGGCAAAAACCGTTTCCGCCATCGAACGCGCTCGCAGCGATTTCACCACCGGAACCTTGCGCACCGCGTTGGTGCGCCATCATGGCGCGAACACCGACCACGCATTCTTCGGCTGGTGCGATGCGTGGCTCGATCCGGCCTTTCGCAACTGGGACATACGCAAGGAGCTGCACTCGATACACGTACCGGTGCTCGCGTTGCAGGGTGCCGACGATGCCTACGGAACCGAGCTGCAGCTCGACGCCATTCGCCAACAGGCGGGTGCAGGCGCAGACATTTGCATCCTGCCGCAATGCGGGCATGCACCGCATCGTGAGCAACAGGAGCTCACGCTCGACGCCATGACGGCGTTCGTCACTGCGATCACATCGCACGACGCGTGATCGAGTACGCGACACCGCCGTGAAATCACGGCACCATTCGTGTTCTGCGCGCTCTGGGGAATTCGACACGTAAATGCCGTTGTTCTTCCAACTGTTGATCGGCCACGCGTTGGCCGACTTCGTGCTTCAGTCCGACACCATGGCGCGTGCGAAAGACCGGCACGCCGATTTCATGAAAGGCGTGAGCGAGAATTTTCCGCCTTGGTATTACTGGCTCGGTGCGCACGCGTTGGTGCATGGCGGCGCCGTGTATCTGTTCACCGGAAGCGCGCTGCTCGGCCTCCTCGAAGTAGTACTGCATTCGGTAATCGACTACTCCAAATGCGAACGCTGGATCGGCTTCCACCAGGACCAGGCACTGCACATTGCGTGCAAGGTGGGCTATTGCTTCTTTGTCTGAACGCATTCGAGAGCGGCATACGATGAACATCACCGGCATCGATCACATCTATCTGACCGTAAGGGACTTCGCGCGGTCCGAGCAGTTCTACGATCAAGCGATGCAGGCGCTCGGCTTCAAGAAATCCGACGAGTGGATCGCCGACGAGCCGCACGCGCATTACTTGCGGCCCACGTTGCAGATTTCGCTGCGCCCCGCGCGCAGCAACCCGCCACATGATTCGTATGCCGCGGGCCTGCACCATCTGTGCCTGCAAGCAGCAACAAAAGCCGACGTCGACGAGGCTTATAGCGCGCTCACAGCACTCGGCATCGGCGCTACGAAGCCGGCGCTGTACCCCGAATACAACCCGGAGTACTACGCAACGTTCTTCGAAGACCCCGACGGCATCCGGCTCGAGATCGTCGGCCGCACCGGCACGCGCAAGATGCTCGCAGAGCGTTGGCAAGAGTTCACTCGGTTCCTGAATCCCTGGGCGGATTGAGATCCGGCATGGCCGAGCGAATCCATCATGTCAGCGAAACCGCGGCGATCGAGCGATTCGAACCGCGCGCCGATGCCGAAGGACGTTTGCGTGTATGGGCAATAGGCGAATCGCGCTTGCACAACTATCTGCTGCCGCGCGATTGCCCGCGCGTCACTTACTACACGACTGCGACCACCTCCCAGCACGACCGGCGCGCGTTCTTCACCGTCTCCGATGCGCAGTCGGTGGTCGCCATCGAACATCGCTGGTTGCCGGCGCTATCGAGCACCCGCCTGCACGTCTACGAATTCGACGCCGGCGATTTCGTGCTCGAAGACGAGATTGCTGCCTACTACGTGTCCACCCGCACGGCTGTCCCGATCGCACATCGCGAGGTAGTCAACCCGCTGGTGGAGTTGTTTGTGCGCGGCGTCGAGCTGCGCGTGTTGTCGTCGTTGTGGCCGCTGCGCGACGCGGTGGTGGCATCGACGCTCGGCTTTTCCATCATACGAATGCGCAATGCCCAACCGCGCGACGCACTCGCGGCCGACGCCTGACTACGGACAGGTTGCTTCGTCCGGCGAGTAGCAATGCGCGCTATCGCGGCCCGTGCACGCGAGGCTTCCCGGCGGACACACGAGTCCGTCCGTGCATGTCTGTCCTGCGCTGGCCGAGTAGCAAGCGCGACCGAACTGTCCATCGCACTTGGCCGTTCCCGTCATGCAGACCGGTTCCACTTCCGGAGCAGTCGCAGTGCCTTCCAATTGACGGTCGATGTGCGGCGACCTGCTTGAACACGCGCCAACGCCGAGCATTCCCACGATCACCACGATCAGTAATCCCGCGTGTCGCGCCATCGCAATCCCGTCCATGGTCGTGCCGTTGATCGCGCGAAGCATCGCTCACCCGCTACATTCGAAGCCGACACGATGTTCAGGACGACGTCGCCGCGCGACAACGACACGAGACCTGAGAATCAGGTAGGACGGCGCCTACGACGTCGAACCGTTCCCGCGAAATCCAGGCGACACCGCTGCCGAGTGTTCACCCGCCTTGGCGCGCTGTATCGTGGCTCCGCCTTCGACGAGAACCGTCCTTCCGGGAGCGCCCATGATCCTCGATCACCTGACCGTCTCCGTATCGAACTTCGACCGATCGAAAGCGTTCTACGAGCGCGCCCTGGCGCCGCTCGGCATTACGGTGATCATGCAGTTCGACGGTTTCGCGGGCATGGGCAAAGGCCGCCCGCAGTTCTGGTTCGCCGCCGGCGACCCGGGCAATCACAAGACGCACATCGCGTTCGTTGCCGACTCGCGCGCCGAAGTGGACGCGTTCTACGCCGCGGCGATAGCCGCCGGCGGCAAAGACAACGGCAAGCCCGGGGTGCGCGCCATGTATCATCCGACCTACTACGGCGCATTCGTGTTCGACCCCGACGGCTACAACGTCGAGGCCGTGTGCCATACAGCACCGTGATCGCGCGATGAACACGAACATCCTCGAACACGCGATGCTCGAAGTCCGCCCCGGGCAAGAACAGGCCTTCGAGGCCGCCTTTGCCAAGGCGCAGAACATCATCAGCGCGATGAAGGGTTACCTGTCGCACCGCCTCGAGCACTGTCTCGAACATCCGAACCGCTATCTGTTACTGGTCGAATGGACGGACCTCGAAGCGCATACGGTAGGGTTCCGCGGTTCCAAGGAATATCTGGAGTGGAAGGCGCTCCTGCATCACTTTTACGACCCGTTCCCAACAGTTCTGCATTTCCGCACGGTGTACACGTCGGCAGAGGTACCACACGATGACCTCGATGATTAAACACCTGCTGACACCCGGAACGTGGATCGGGCGCGGCAGCTTCCTCGAAAAGGGCCAATCGCTGGGCACGACCGTCGAATGTACGTTCGACGTCACGTCGGAACAGGTCGGCACCCACGTGAAAGGCGAGTTGACGCTGCGCGAAGGCGGCACGCGCCACTCGTTCGCCGTATGGATCACGCCGAACGACACGGGCACCTACGATGTAGCGGCGCAATTCGCCGGCGCCAATCTGGAAGGCACCGCCAAAATGGAGAGCTACCCGAACCTCGGCATGCTGTGGGGAACGAAGGGCGAACTGCAGGTCTCGTGCGCGATGTTCGATCTGCGCGCCGGACGCGGTTTCCGCGGTTTCAGCCGCTCGCCGAAATCACAAATCACGTGGGAAATGGTGTTGCGCGAGGAGCGCGCCGCCACAACCGCCAACAACGTTGTCGCACTGGGTACGGGTAAGAAACGCAAATGACGAATCGACAACAACCGCTGCTGCGGGTTTACGGGGACATGTATTCCGGCAACTGCTACAAGATCAAGCTGCTGCTGAACCACCTCGACATGCCGCACGAGTGGATTCACGTAGACATCATGAAGGGCGAATCGAGAACGGCGGAGTTTCTCGCGCGCAATCCGAACGGCCGCATTCCGCTGCTCGAGTTGCCCGACGGACGCTATCTCGCCGAATCGAACGCGATACTGAACTTCCTTGCGACCGGCACACCGTTTCTGCCGGACGATCCGTGGCTGCGCGCGCTAGTGCTGCAATGGCAGTTCTTCGAGCAGTACAGCCACGAGCCGAACATCGCCACTGCGCGCTACATCGCCGTATATCTCGGGCTGCCCGAATCGCATCGCGCGGCATATGAAGGCAAACAGGCAGGCGGCCACGCCGCATTGCGCGTGATGGAAGTCGCAGCTTGCGCACCATGATTATCTCGTTGGCGACCGCTTCACCATCGCCGACATCTCGTTGTTCGGCTACACGCATGTTGCAGGCGAAGGCGGCTTCTCGCTTGACGCCTATCCGGGAATCAACCGGTGGCTCGCACGCATCGCCGCGCTGCCGCGCCATCTGACGATGGCCGACGGTTGAATCCGCGGCATGGCCGAAGACGTCCATACCGGTCGTTGCCTCTGCGGACTCGTTAGTTACCGGACGCACGGCGCACCGCTCTGGGTTGCGCACTGTCACTGCAACAGTTGCAGCCGCCACACCGGTTCACCGGTTGCCACGTTCGTCGGCTTCGATAGAACTCAGGTGGAATTCGCGTCGCGCGACCGCTCGATTTACGAGTCATCGCCAGGCGTACGACGCGGCTTCTGCGCGCGATGCGGCACGCCGGTCTCGTACGAGTCCGACCGCACCGGCAACGAACTGCATCTGTACGTCTGTACGCTGGACGATCCGCAGAATTTCGTGCCGACCGCGCACGTCTTCCATGCGGAACACGTGCCGTGGTTCGAAATCCACGACGCGCTGCCGCGCTTCGAAAGCGGCGGCAGCGGTGTGGTGGCTTCTCGGGGACCGCTCAAACAGTAGCGATCAACCGCGGCCCGTCGGCAGCTCGTTGAACGGCACGCCTTTGTCGACGCGCACGTCCTGCGGCAGCCCGAGCACGCGTTCGGCGATGATGTTCGCATGATCTCGTCGGTGCCGCCGGCGATGCGGCCGCCCGGTGATGCCATGTACGTCATCTGCAGCAGACCCGCGGCTTCGGCGATGTTCGGGATCGTCGATGGCGCCCGGCATCTCCAGCAGGTCCATGCAGAACGACGCCATGTCCTGCATCTTCGGCGCGCCGACAGCTTTGCCGATGGAGTTTTCCGGTCCGGGCGTTTGGCCGCGCGACAGCGCCGTCATCGTGCGGTAGCCGGTGTACTTCAGGCCGGATTCTTCGACGTACCAGTTCGCGAGCTTCGCGCGCACCGCGCTGTCTTCGATCGCCGGCTTGTCGTCGATCATCACTTTGCGCGCGAGCTTGATAGGCCACCTTGAAGCCGACGCCCATGCCGCCGCCGCCGATCGACAGCGCGTTCGTTCATCAGCGTCGTCAGCGCGACCTTCCAGCCCTGGCCGACTGCGCCAAGGCGCTGCGAGTCCGGAATGCGCACGTCGGTGAAGTAGACCTCGTTGAAGTTCGCGCCACCCGAGATCTGCTTGATCGGCCGCACCTCAACGCCGGGCGCCTTCATGTCGAGGAAGAAGAACGTGAGACCCTTGTGCTTCGGCACGGTCGGGATCGGTGCGGGTCACCAGGATGCCGTAGTCGGAGTAATGCGCGCCGGACGTCCAGATCTTCTGGCCGTTGATCGATCCAGTCGTCGCCGTCGCTGCTCCGCACGGGTGCGCAGGCCGGCGACGTCGGAGCCGGCGGCCGGCTCGGAGAAGAGCTGGCACCAGATCTCCTCGCCGCTGCGCGAGCTTCGGCAGGATAGCGCTTCTTCTGCTCTGTCGTTGGCGTACGCCATCAGCGTCGGGATGCACATGCCGAGGCCGATCGTCGAAGACGCCGTGCGGCGCGTCGAACTTGCTTTCTTCCTGGCTGCAGATCACCTGCTCGATCGGCGCTCGCGCCGCGACCGCCGTACTCCTTGGGCCAGTGCAGGCACGGCCCAGCCGGCATCGAATTTCTTCGCCTGCCAGAGCTTCGCCTTGCCGATGTAGTCGAGCGCCTTCGAGCGCGAGCTCTGCGCGTCCGGTCGGACCAGCGTCTTCTTCAGCCAGGCGCGCGCTTCGTCGCGGAACGCGCTTCTTCGGGCGTATCGTTGAAATCCATGATGTTCTCCCGTGCGTGATGGGTTAGGCGACGTTGCTGTGTTCGACCGCAGTGATCAGGCGGTCCTGCCACGCGACTCTCGCTGCCGATGTTCACCGACAGCAGCTTCGCGCGGCGGTAGTAGAGGTGGCAGTCGAACTCCCACGTGAAGCCCATGCCGCCATGCGTCTGGATGTTCTCCTTCGATGCGAAGTAGTAGGCCTGAGTCGCCGCCACGCGCGCGGTAGCCGCGGCAAGCGGCAGTTCGCGGCGTCGGCGTTCAGCGCCCACGCGCCGTAGTAGCCGTTCGAGCGCGCCAGCGTGTTCTTGATGTACGCGGTCGGCGAGCTTGTGCTTGATCGCCTGGTACGACGCGATCGGCCGACCGAACGCATAGCGGCCAAGCGCGTATTCCTTTGCCTGATTCAGCGCAGCATCGGCGCCGCCGACCTGTTCCCAGGCGAACAGCATCGCCGCGCGGTCGAGCAGCTTCTGCGTCAGCGCCCAACCTTCGCCGTCACGCCCAGCAGCTCGCGCATCGGCGCTGCGGAACGTGATCGATGCGTGCGAGCGCGTCGGGTCGAGCGTCGAAACCGCGCGTGCGCTTGACGTTGCGCTGCGTCGAGATCCACGAGATACCAGCGTCGCCTTGTCGCCCACTCTGCTCTTGCGCAACCACGACCGCGAAGTCGGCGACGTCGCCGTCGGGCACGGCAACTTGCTGCCGCGCAGCGCGGCCCTTCGACAGCGCCGTCTTCAGGCTCTTCGGCGCTGGGCGGCCCGGGCCTTCGGCAAACGCGAACGTGCCGATCACCTCGCCCGCTGGCGAGCCGCGGCAGCCAGCTGTTCCTTCTGTTCTTCGCTGCCGGCGAGCATCAGCGCTTCGGTCGCCAGATACACCGACGACGAGAACGGCACCGGCGCCACCGCGCGGCCGAGTTCCTCGGCAATCACGCACAGTTCCAGATAGCCGAGGCCGAGGCCGCCGTACTGTTCCGGAATGGTGGTCGCCGTCCAACCCATCTCGGCGATCCTCTTCCAGAGACTTTCGTCGTACGACGCTTTGCCTTCGAGGATCTTGCGCACCGCGGTCGGCGGGCAGTTGTCCTTCAGGAATCCGTTCGCCTGCTCGCGCAGCAGGTTCTGCTCTTCCGAAAACTCGAAATTCATGCGTCCCCCCAGGGCTGTGTTCAAACCGCCTCTTCAAAAAAGGATGGGTAAATCAGGCGATTTGCCATTGTCCACGCTTTCGGGCCTGCCGCACAACCGCGGCGGCCGCGCATGCCGGGAGGCCGGTGACGGAATGGCAGACAGTCATTCGCGCTACACTTCCTGCCATGAACGACCTCACCGAATTCGGTTACTGCGAGCCGCCGCGTGCGCGCCCGCGGTTGCCTCGCCGATCCGGCCGAAAACGCCAACGCATCGCCGGCAGTTCCACCAACTGGCGGCCGAAGGGGCGAGCATCGTCCTGTTCCCCGAGTTGTCGGTGACCGGATACAGCTGCGAAGACCTGTTCTTCACGCGGCCACTGCTGGACGCATCGCGCGATGCGCTCGCGCGCTGGTCCGTGCCACTCCGGAACCCAAGCTGTGCTCGTCGTCGGCGCGCCATGGCTGCTCGCCGACGGCCGGTTGCTCAATTGCGCATTCGTCGCAGCGCGGGCGGCTGATCGGCGCCGTGCCGAAGTCCACACCCCCGAACTATGGGGAGTTCTACGAAAAGCGCTGGTTCGTGTCCGGCGCGGACGTCGACCTGACGATCGACGACGCCATGTTCGGCGCTTTTCCGCTGGCCACGAACCAGCTGTTCGCAATCGGCGCCACCCGGTTCGCAATCGAAATCTGCGAAGACCTGTGGGCGCCCGAACCGATCGGCAACCGCCACGCACTCGCCGGCGCCGACCTGATACTGAATCCTTCCGCCAGCACCGATCTGTCGGCAAAGCCGACTACCGCCGCGACCTCGTGCGCATGACCAGCGGCGCGCGCATCTGCGGTTATCTGTTCGCGTCGTGCGGCCCCACGGAGTCGACCAAGGACGTGGTGTTCGGCGGACATCTGATCGCTGCGGAAAACGGGCGTGCTGCTCGGCCGAGTCGGAGCGATTTGCGTTCGACGGCGACGCGCCTCATCGCCGAGTTCGACCGGGAAAGCTGCGCCACGACCGCGCCGTCAACAACTACGTTTGCGGCAGCGCTGCCGACCGCCGCCGTACCGTGCGTCGACACCGGCATCACGCCGGCACCGATCGCCGCGCTCACCCGCAGCTATCCGCGGCACCCGTTCGTGCCGTCGGACGAGCACGAGTTCGACGCACGTGCCAGCGAAATTCTCGCGATTCAGGCGACTGGTCTCGCGCGCCGGCAGCTCGCCGCGCGTCAGCAAACGCTGGTCATCGGTCTGTCCGGCGGACTCGATTCGACGCTGGCATTCCTCGTCTGTCTCGATGCGCTCGCGAAACGCGGTCGAGCGACGAGCGCGCTACACGCGCTGACGATGCCCGGCCCCGGAACCAGCGCTGGCACGCTCTCGTCCGCGCGCGCGCTGGCAACGGCCGGCGGCGCAACGCTGGTGGAGATTCCGATCGACGCCGCAGTGAAGCAGCACCTCGCCGATCTCGAGACATCCCGCAGGCAGCACGATGTAGTGTTCGAGAATGCGCAGGCGCGTGAACGCACGCAGCTGTTGTTCAACTACGCGAACAAAGTCGGCGGCATCGTCGTGGGCACCGGAGATCTGTCGGAGCTCGCGCTCGGCTGGTGCACGTTCAACGGCGATCACATGGCGAACTACAACGTGAACGCGAGCGTGCCGAAGACGATGATCGCGCTACCTGGTGCGCTGGTACGCGCGCCACCGCGCGCCCGCAGTCTCGCAAAGGTGCTGCGACGCGGTTCTGAAAACGCCGATCAGCCCCGAGCTGCTGCCGCCCGGTCCCGACGGTTCGATCAGCCAGGCCACCGAATCGATCGTCGGCCCGTACGAGCTGCACGACTTCTTCCTGTATCACTACCTGCGCAACGGCTTCGCACCCGCGAAGATCTACGCACTCGCCTGCGCGAGCTTCGCGGGCGCGTATCACACGCGACACGATCAAACGGTGGATGAAGCTGTTCTTCGGCAGGTTCTTCAGCCAGCAGTTCAAACGCACCACGTTGCCGCCGGGTCCGAAGGTCGGCACCGTCAGCCTGTCACCACGCGGCGACTGGCGCATGCCGGACGAAGCGGCTGCAGACGCGTTGACCGCCGGCATCGACGCCCTTTGACGCAGCGTTCCACCATGCGCGCGCTGGTCGTAGGGTCGATCACTCGCGACACGAACATTTTCGACGGCGCGGCCCAACACACGTTTGGAGGTACTGCGTTGTACGCGGCGCGCACGTATCTGCGTTTCGGCATCGACGTAACGCTGGTCACCCGTCTCGCCGCGGCCGACGAACCACTGATCGCAGCCGAACTTCCCGGCGCGCGACTGGTGGCGCAACGCTCCGCTGTGACCACGACATTCGAGAACAGCTACGGCGCGAACGACGAACGCACGCAACGTGTACCGGCAGTAGCGAAAGCGATCGACTACGACGCGGGCTACTTCGACGACATCGACTGGCTGCATCTCGGTCCGCTGCATCCGCTCGACCTGGAAGAGCGCTGGCTGAGCGAGCACTGCGGCAAACCTTCCGGCCTCGACCTGCAGGGATTTGCACGACGCATCGACGGCGAGCGCGTCGTGCCGGACATCGATGCTCGCGTGGTCGAGTTACTGCCGCGCCTGACATGGCTCAAGGCTTCGCGCATCGAGTGGCAGACGTTGCAGGCGTTCCTGCACATCTCGCCGCTGGAGCGGCCCGCACGCAACGCCGTCGAAACGCTGGTTACGGATGGTGTTGACGGCGGAATACTGCTGCGCAGCGGCCAACGCGACGTGCACTGGTCTGCCGCGCCGCCTGTGGAGGGTTGCGACCCTACCGGTGCCGGCGACGTGTTCTTCGCCGCCTATCTCTACCACCGCACCGCAAAGCTCGTGGACGCCGGCACTGCCGCAACGGGCGCCGCACGTATCACCAGCAAATTTCTCTTACAGAGGCGCGATCAGCGCTGACGCGAGCGTTCCAGCGTTCCGTTCGCCGTTCCATTCATCAGCGCATTGCGAACGTGCACGATGCGCTGAAGCGCGGTAAAGCAGGTGGCCAGCGCCAGAACGTAAGCCATCAGTTCCGGCAGATGCACCACCAGCAGAATTCCCATGATGAACACGCGTTCGGTACGACTTATCCAACCGACCGTGCACTCGATGCCCAACGCTTCAGCCCGGGCGCGCACATAGCTCGTGAGGCTGCCGCCCAGCAGCGCGAGAACGATCGCTCCAACCGCCAGGTCGGAACCTTCGCGAGCCAGATAAATCGCCACGCCCGCGAGCGCGGCGGCTTCGCCGATGCGGTCGAACGTGGAATCGAGGAATGCACCGACCTCGCTGACCGGTGCCGGTTTTGCGCGCCAGCGCACCGTCGATGCTGTCGGTCACGCTGCCCGCGGCGAAAATCCACGCACCCAGCGACAACCAACCTTCGGCAAACAGCGGCGCTGAAGAGATGGACACGAACAGACCCGCGAACGAAACCTGATTCGGCGTGACTGCGTCGAGCCGCAAGAAAAGCGACGATACCTTCAGTCAGCTTTTCCCAACCTTGCTTGATCGACGCGCGCAGTGCTTCCACAATCCGGCCAGTTCGCTTTGCGGCGTGCATTTTTGCCCACCTCATGCAGCAAGACAATCAAAGCCCCCTTACAAATCCAGAAGCAGTGATCGATTTCTGGTTCGGTCCACAACCGGGCGGGTTCAGCGATGCCGGTACGCGCAAGCGTTGGTTCGCACCCGACCCGGCGTTCGATCGAAAGATATCGCAGGAGTTCGGTTCGCTTCTGCAGTCGGCCGCGAAGGGTGCATTGGCACCGTGGCTCGACGAAGCGAAGGGCTGCCTCGCATTCATCGTCGTCACGGATCAGTTCTCCCGACAGATTCACAGAGGCTCCGCCGAAGCGTTTGCCACCGACCCGCTGGCGCTATCTGCGGCGCGTGAAGGAGTTGCGCGAGGCTTCGATCGCGCGCTCGGCTACGACCAGCGCGCGTTTTTCTATCTGCCGTTCGAGCACTCGGAGTCGGCGGAAGATCAGCACACGTCGGTGGAACTATTCACGCGTCTCGCCGCCGACACGCCAGCCAGCCACTCAAGCAACGCAGAAGAGACGCTTCGATTTGCGCTGGCGCATCGCGACATCGTGGTGCAGTTCGGTCGGTTCCCGCATCGCAACGCCACGCTCGGCCGTGCACTCTACGCCCGCCGAACTCGAGTTTCTGCGCACGGCGAGCCGGTTCGGCCAGTAGCGTTGTTCAAGAAGACGAGTTAAGGCTCGTGTACGCCGTTGCTCTGCATGAAGCGCCGGTTCTCGAGGTCGAGCGCGTACTCGAACGCTTCCATCTGTTTGGCATCGAGCACTTTCGACATTTTCTTCAGCGTGTCTTTCGAGATCGTTCGCAGCAGGCGCGGTACGCGCTTGTCGACCTCGTCAGGGGAGTTGCGGATCTCGCGCCGGGCCATCGCCGTGCAACGGTCGTAGTGATCATTCATGATCTTCTCGAACTGCTCGCTCTGATCGGGCCGCACCTCTACCCGCAACATCGCCATCTGCGTGCGTTCGGTCAACGACGCGGTTGCATGCGCGAGGCAGACGAAGAACAGCAGCACGACCGGAACGAGACGAATCATGGTTTCTCCGACAGTGACGATTCAGCGCGCATTGCGTAAACGGCCTGGAGGCAGTCGCAGATCCGGCGAAGGCGCGCGCGCAGGAAGCTTACATGAAGTCCGCTATGCCTTATGCGGGCGTAACGATGCCTGTTGTGAAGACGATCGCGCGCGAAATACTCGGTGAATTGCGGTTCGACGACGCCGCCGAATGGAACCGCGCAGTCCTGTCGATCTGGCGCGACGCGGAGTATCGCGAAGAACGCTACTGCGCAATTGCGTTGGCGCGTATGCCTGCCCATCGCGTGCACCTCACGCCCGACGCGTTGCCGACGTTAGAAGAAATGATCGTCACTGGTGCATGGTGGGATTTCGTCGACGAGATCGCCGGTCACCTCATCGGTGAACTGCTGCAGCGTCATCCGAAGCCGCTGCGCACTGTGCTGACGAAGTGGTCGCGCGACGACGACATGTGGAAGCGAAGAAGCGCGATCCTCGCGCAACTGCATTTCAAGCAGGCCACCGATACGCGTGCGTTGTTTGCCTGGATCGAGCCATCGTTGACGTCGAATGAATTTTTCCTGCGCAAAGCCATCGGTTGGGCGCTGCGCGAGTACTCGAAGACGGCGCCCGAGGTGGTACTCGCCTATGTCGCAGACACGCCGACGAACTGTCGGCGTTGTCGAAGCGTGAAGCGCTGAAGGTGATCGAGCGCGCGGCCGCGCGGTAACGCAAACGCGGCGGTGCCGTCGCCGCTCGCGTTCCGAGCATCGAGTGTCCGTTGCGGCGCTTGGGGTCAGCGCGGTAGTGCAAACGCGACGATGCTGTCGCCGGCGTGCGTGCCGAGCGTCGAGTGTCCGCCGGCCGCGATCACCACGAACTGCCGGCCGCCGAAGCTGTAACTCATCGGCGTTGCTTGTCCGCCCGCGGGCAGCTTGCCTTTCCACAGCTCGCGTCCCGACTCGATGTCGATGGCGCGCAGATAGCCGTCTGTAACCGCACTGATGAACACGAGACCGCTCGACGTGATCATCGGACCGCCCACACCCGGCATGCCGTAGTTCAGCTTCAGGAACGGCACGCGTCCTTCTGTGGTGCCGAGCGGCACTTCCCAGACGATCTCGCCGCGTTTCATGTCCACGGCCGTCAGCGCGCCCCACGGCGGCGGATTACACGGCACGCCGATAGGCGACAGCAGCACTTCGCGCTTCATTCCGAACGGCGTACCGGTTTGCGGCGAAATCTCCTTGTTCGGTTCAGCGCGCTGCGCCGCTTCGACCTCGCTCGAAGGGATGAGCGTAACCACGTGCATCACGCGGTTCGTATTGACGATCAGCCATTGCCGTTGCGGATCCCACGCAGCGCTTCCCCAGTTCACACCGCCGCCGGTGAACGGATACAGGATCGTGCCTTCGGTGCTTGGCGGCGTGAACAATCCGTCAGATCGATGCGCCGCGATTTCTTTGCGGCATGTGTTGCGGTCGAGAAACGTGAAGCCCCAGGCATCGTCCGGCGTGATGTGTTGCGGCACCAGCGGCGGCGGCTTCTGCGGGAACGGCTGCGTCGGCGACAACCACTCGCCGTGCACCGCATCGGTCGGAACCGGACGTTCATCGACCTGATAGAGCGGCTTGCCGGTCTCGCGATCGAGCGTGAAGACGAGGCCGGTCTTGGTGGGTTGCAACACGGCGGCCACCGGCGGGCCTTCACCGTTCGGCTGAATTTCAACCAGGTTCGGCTGCGCTGCCAGGTCGTAGTCCCAGATGTCGTGATGCACGGTCTGAAAGTGCCACACCACCTCGCCGGTGGAGCCGCGCAACGCGACCACCGAATTGGCGTAGCGGTTGTCTCCGGGGCGTTCGCCGCCGAAGAAATCGGGACTCGCGCTGGAGGTGGGCAGGAACACCAGATCGCGCGCGGCGTCCACCGACATCGTGCTCCATACGTTCGCCTGTCCCGTTCGACCGGCGGAGCCGTTCTGCCACGACTCAGGGCGGTCGTTGGGAACGGGATCGAACGTCCAGCGCGGCGCACCCGTGCGCGCGTCGTATGCACGCACGGTACCGCGCGGCGCATCGGCACGCGCGTTGTCGCTGATCGCGGACCCTACGATGACTACGTCGCCGATCACCGCGGGTGAAGACGTGATCTGAAACTCGCCCGGCCACAACAACGACATGCCGGGGTCGATGTGCACCTGCCCTGCCACACCGAAGTTATTGCAGGCGCGGCCGGTGTCGGCGTCTACGGCGATGAGTCGCGCGTCGTTGGTACCCATGAAAATGCGCGCGCTGCACTCGCCGTGCTCCGCCTGGTCTTCCCAATACGAGACACCGCGGCAGATGAACTGATTCGCCGGTTGTTGATCGAGCGAGATCTTCGCGTCGTACTCCCACACTTTCGCGCCGCTACCGGGATCGAGCGCGATTATCCGATTGAACGGCGTGCAATAGACCAGCTTGTCGCGCACCAGAATCGGCGTTGTTTCCTGCGCGCTGTGACGCAACGCCTTGGGCGCGATGGAGAGATCGCCGGAATGAAACTCCCACGCCACTTCCAGCGACGCGACATTGCCGCGATCGATCTGATCGAGTTCCGCGTAGCGCATTCCACCGGCATCGCCGCCGTAATGTGTCCAGCCGGCGCCGGCGGCAACGAGCAGCAGCAGTTCAATCATCGAATGCCAGATCCGCAACGAATGGATTGCATTTTCGCTCCCAACCAAACGTGGAGGTGGAACCGTGGCCGGGAAGGAACGTCACCGTTTCGCCCAGCGGCCAGAGCTTGTGGCGGATCGAATTCACCAGCGCCGGATAACTGCCGCGCGGCAGGTCGGTGCGCCCTACGCTGCCGTTGAACAACACGTCGCCCACCAGCGCGTAGTCGCTGGTGCGCTCATAGAACACGACGTGTCCCGGCGTGTGCCCCGGGCAATGAATCACGTCGAGCGTCAGTTCGCCGACCTTCACGACGTCGCCATCGTTCAGCCAACGACTCGGCTCGAACGCGGCGGCGTCGGGCAATCCATAACGCGCGCCCTGCTCGCCGAGTTTTTCGATGAGAAATGCGTCGTCGCGATGCGGCCCCACGATCGGTACGGACAACCGACGCGACAAGGCTGCGGCCGCACCGGCGTGATCGAGATGACCGTGCGTCAGCAATATCTGCGTCACGTCGACATGCTGCGCAGCGATCTCGGCTTCGATGCGATCGATGTCGCCGCCCGGATCCACCACTGCGGCCACGCGCGACGCTTCGCACCAGATCAACGAGCAATTCTGTCGGAACGGGGTGACGGGAATGACGGCGACGCGCATCGCCGCAACGTCGCAGAATCGCCAACACCGCGCAAGCCGCGGCACCCCGCGGCTTTTCACGAATCGTCGCGATTCGTCGGACGGACAGCTAGCTTGGTCGCTACAGGAGCAACACCACGTAACGCAAACGGAACAGGGGATTACCCGCGCCGGTGGGTGCTGCCATCGCGCCCGACGGCGCGATTCGCACGGCGCGAATCGCCGCGTCGAAACCGTTCGCATCCGGCACGGGTACGTAGCCGAACGTGGTTCCGTCCGTGGAGTACGACACGTTGGTGGCGTAGTTGAAGGTCAGCGCGGTGGGCACCGGCGACGTCGAATCGTCGAATCGCACCGGTGTGCCGCCGCCCGAACAGGCTGACGTCACGCACATCGCAAGCGTGGTAGGAATCGGATTCAGATACACCACCGAGTTGGCGTCTACCACACCCGGACCCGCGTTCGTGACGGTGGCCGTGTATTCGAGCCACGCACCGGGAATCGCCTTGGGTGAAACCGCGGCATTGATCGGGTCGCGCACCGTAACCACAGCGGTCGTGACGTTCAGAGTCGTTACGAACACCGTAAACAGCTGCTCGTCGATGTTGAAGAAGTTCGCCTGCACGGACGGCGAATTGGGCAACGTGGGCCGGTGCACCAGACCGTTGGCAGCGATGCTGGAAGTGGATGCATCGGGCGCGAACACCCGCACGCGCCAGTTCGCGCCGACCGCGTCGGTGCTGAGGATCGTGTACGACGGCTGGGCCGCTACCGATCCATCGTTCGTCCAGATGCGGTCGCCGGCGGTTGCATCGCCGTGCGTGCCGTTGTCGTAAAGGATCACCCCGCCGAGCACCAGCGTGCCGGCATTGTTGTAGATGTCTGCGGTGGCCGATGTGACGTTGGCGTCGAGCTGTGCGCGTACGAGCACGCGTTGGCCTGCAGTGAGCGACGACGCACTCCCCACAGCGGTGTCGTTGGGCGAGATGATGTTCACGCCGAACCCTTGCGGTGTGCCGACGGTTGCGGTCTGAACGCTCCATGCCACGTCATCGAGTTTCACCCACGAGCGATAGTCGTCGTCCGAAGAGGTGTGGCGGGTTTCGACGCGGAAGTTGATCGTGCTGCCGGCATATGCCGATAGATTGAGCGTGGCCTGTTTCCAGCCGTGATCGAGATACGTCGTGTTGTAGGCGTTGCGTCCTAAACGGCCCGCATCGATCACCAGCTGCGGCGTCGTCGTGTTGTTGATGCCGAGTGCGGTGTGATTCACCGCCGTGCCGTTCACCGACACGATCACCCAATCGTAGTTGGTGGCGTTCGAAATGCCGTCCCAGCCCTGCACCTGAAAATTGAACGTCAGGCTGCCCGCCGCCGCTCCGGCCGGCACTGCAATGTCGCGCGACAGACGAATGTGCTCCTCACCGTTGCCGTCTTCGCAGCGGTCGCGATAGCCGAGCAACATCCACGCCTCGCCGGTCGCAACCGCTCCCGATCGCGCAGGACTGCTGTCTACCGATTGCGTCGCGGTCTGGCATCCCGCTGCCACGGTCGTAGTGGCACCGAGTGCGGTCCGATACACCTCGTCGTTCTGCGCACCGCGCGCATTCAGCGCCGACACCACCCACGAAGTCGGCGTGCTTCCTACCGATTGCTCGAACGTGCCGTTGATCAGCGTCGCCGCGTTCGCCGCCTTCGCGCCGTTCGCCACGATGTCGAAGTAGACGTAGTACGCGCCGGCCACAGCAGCGTCTTGCGCAATGAAGCGCACCTCACCGCGGCCGTTAGTCGCGGCGTCGAGCACACCGTTGTACACGCGCTCGTTGTATTCCTGAATCGTCGCGAGTGCGCCGCCCGGTCGTACTACGCGAGGCGAACGTTCATCGAACGTGCCGGAAATTCCCATCTGGGCGATGAGCGCGTTGAAGTCGACGTTGACGATGACCGTGCTGTTTACTGCGGTCGCGGCCGGGAGAGTCAACGGCACGCGATAGTGCCACGCAGCGTCGAACCAGACGGGCACGGCACGATCGGCCCAGGCCGACGGAATCAGCAGGCAGGTCAGTACGGTGAAAAGAAGGCGGATGGCGACTGATGAACGCAACGCCGACCGGTCCGTTTGTCGAATTGTGGAATTCTAAGCCGGGGGCAGCGGTTGAAAGGCGATTTGCGTCACATCGACCCTCCCCAACGCCGGAATTACGCCGCGCGGAGGCGCGGTTCGCGCCTCGAGACCGTCGCCGGGAGCCGGGCCGAACTCACGTTCAGGTGACGTTCTGCGCGACGTGCAGAGTGTGTCCCTGATCGTCTTCCATGATGAACTGCCGCGCGCCCCACGCGGTGGCGTGTACGTCCTGCACCAGACGCACGCCTTTCTTTTTCAAACGGTTCGCTTCGGCCTCGACATCGTCGGTTTCGAAGTAGAGATGGAAGTGACCGCCGTTTCGCACGAAATCGATCGACGGATCGGGACCATCTACCAGCTTCAGGTGGAATACCTCGAGGCCAGCGCGAATGCCCGCGTAGAAATCCTGAAAACGAAATTCCAGCGCGAAGCCCATCGTGTCGGTATAGAAGCGGATCGACTCGTCCAGGTTCGTCGTGCGCAATTGCGTAACCACGTTACTGATCATCGTTTGCCCTCCATCAATCGTGGTATTCGATCAGAAAAGGACACACGCGGTATCGATACCAGCCGTTCATTTGCGTTTCGCTGCTCCCCACTTGCGCGCCCACGTGTACAACGGCTGCATCGCTTCGGTCAGTTCTCGCCCCGCATCCGTCAATCGATAGCCGCCCGCATCGTGCTCGATCCAGCCGACTTCGCGCAATTCGCGCAGTCGTGTATTGAGCAGGCTCGGATTGGTTTGCACCGCATCCTGCAGCGCGCGAAACGTCAGCGGCCCGTCGCGCAGCTCCCAGAAAATACGCAGCGTCGCGCGGCGCCCCAGTATGTCGAGCACAACCATGATCGGCCGACCGGTGGTCGACCCGCGAACCTTCTTGCCTACTTTGGGCGTACTCATGCTTTACTTTTAATAGCACTCGAGGGAGACTGCTATACAAATCGTAGCACCAGCCGTACAGGTCACGCATCATGAATGCACGCATCGCCCCGGCCGAGCCGCCATTTCCAACCGACGTGCAGAACGCGCTGAGCCGCATCATGCCGCCGGGAATGCCGCCGCTGACGTTGTTCACCACGCTCGCGCGCGACCCGCGCCTGTTCGGCAAGTTCTTCGCCGCGGGGTTGCTCGATCGCGGTCATCTGACACTGCGTCAGCGCGAGATCGTCATCGATCGAACCACCGCGCTGTGCGGTTCGGAATACGAATGGGGCGTCCACGTCGCGTTGTTTGCGCAGCGCGCCGAACTGACCGGCGCGCAGATCGACGCATTCGTTCGCGACACCGCGGACGCCGCCGGCTGGTCCGCCAACGACGCCTTCTACTGAGGCTGTGCGATGCACTGCACCGCGACTGCACCATCGACGACGCGCTCTGGCAGGCGCTGAAAGCCGACTTCAGCGACGAGGCGATTCTGGAACTGCTGATGCTCGCGGGCTTCTATCGCACGGTCAGCTATCTCACCAACGCACTGCGGCTACCGCTGGAACCTTACGCCGCGCGCTTCAGTACCGGTCGTGCACCCACGCCATAGAGAGCGCGAGTGCTTCGCTACTATCACCCACCGCAAATCGCGATGCTTCCGCGCCGGTCAGTCGTCGACGAGTCGGCCGGCCGCGTCGCGGATTTCAGGTCCGTTCACGCGCGCACGGCCGTCGCCGAATTTCTGATCGCGTGATTTCAACGCCGCTGCGAGGCCGCCATCGGCGTACGAGCGCCGATATTCGTCTGCACCGCGCGTGTTGTGGCCGCGCACGTCGTTTTCGGCGGCCAGTCGCTGCAACGTGCGTGCACCCTGCAGTTCGAGCGCGAGGTTGATGATGCGTTTGTTCGCCGTCAGCAGATCGGGATCGATCATGGCCAGCCGGTCGGCGAGCTGTTCCACTTCGTGCTCGAGGTGTTCGCGCGGCACCGACTTCAACACCAGTCCGATCTGCTGCGCCTCTTTGCCGGTAACGGTGTCTCCGGTCATCGTCAGCCGTTTCGCCCACTGCGGGCCGACGTTGTAGAGCCACATGTTGTTCGGCAGCGCACCTAGGTTGCGGGCGGGCGGAAAACCGAACGTCGCGTCGTCGGCTGCGATCACCATGTCGCACAACAGCGCGATGTCGGTGCCGCCGGCCAGACAGAAGCCGTGCACCTGGCAGATGCTCGGCTTGTGCATGTCGAACAGCGCCATCCGATAACGTTGCGCCCGTTCGAGTTGCCACGCGTCGTCGTCGAGACTGCGGCCACCGCGGTAACGATTTTCTTCGCTTTGAATGCGCGACACCGGCACGAACGAATCGTCGCCGCGCAGGTCGTAACCGGAACAGAACGCACGGCCCGCGCCTTTCACGATGACACAGTGCACGTCGCGGTCGTTGTCGGCTTCCCACAACGCTTCGTTCAGCTGCTCCATCATCCGCAGCGTGATCGCGTTGAGCTTTTCGGGGCGATTCAGCGTGATGCGAACGCGACCGTCGGCTTTCTCGTAGATGATGCTGTCGAATTCGGCCATGTCACTCCTCCATCAGCGTGTTCATGCGTTCGCACGCGCTCGCGAAATCCTGCATGAACTCGAACACCACGGAGCGAACCGACATCGATTCGTTCATCAATCCCACGCCCTGCCCGACCCAATACGTAGCGAGCGCCTTCGCGCCCGGATCACCCGCTTCGGCGAGCTTGTTGATCTTCGATAGTGCCGGTTCGCTAACGAGACTCTGCAGGGGCATCGGTAAAGGCTCTGGCGCGCCGGGTGCCTGCCATGCATCCGTCCAGGCCGAGCGCAGCTGGCGCGTGTATTTTCCGGTGCGACTCTTCGAACGTACGGTCTGGCGCGAATTGGCGGCGAGCATCTTTTCTTTCACTACCGGATTCGTTTCGGCCTCGGCAGTTGTCAGCCACACGGAGCCGGTCCACGCGCCGGCGGCACCCATCGCCATACAGGCAGCCATCTGACGGCCGGTCACGATGCCGCCTGCTGCGAGCACCTCCATATCGCCGTACTGCCGAATCGCTTCGAGTACTTCGGGCACCAGCACCAGCGTCGCCACGTCCCCGCAATGCCCACCCGCTTCACCACCTGCGGCAATCAGCACGTCTACACCCGCCTCGGCATGTTTGATCGCATGCTCTTTCGCACCGGTGAGCGCACCCACCAGCGCCCCCTCGCGCCGTGCCCGCTCGATCATGAAACGCGGCGGCACGCCCAGCGCGTTCACCACCATTTTGATCGGATGCGCGAAAGCGACGTCGAGCACTCTCGTAGCGCCCGCTTCGCGCATGCTGTCGCCGAAATCGTCGCGCACGCGACGTTCCCACAGATCGTTGGTCGGAATACCGTGCTGCGCGAGTATCGAGTTCACGTATGCCTTGTGTTCCGGCGGTATGCGCGCCTCGATTTCCTCGGCAGTGAGCCCGCCTTCTTTCGCATCCATGCTGGTCGGCACGATCAGGTCGACGCCGTACGACGCGCCGTTCACGTGCGCATCGAGCCAGCTGAGTTCGATCTCGAGGCTTTCGGGCGTGTGACCCGCAGCGCCCAGCACGCCGAATCCGCCCGCTTTGCTGACCTCCGCCACCACGTCTCGGCAGTGGCTGAATGCGAACAGTGGAAACTCGATGCCGAGTCGTTTGCATAATCTGGATTTCATCGTCCTCTCCTATGATTTTCTGCTTCTGAGTAGCAGTAACACGGTACCGATTCCGATCGCACCGACGTTCAAATGCAACTCCGTTTCGATCCGGAAAAAACCGGTGGAAACCCTCAGGCTACCCCGACCGCTGAAGCATGCGATAGCCGCGGTTGCCGAATGAGGCTGATTCAGGGACCTTCGCGGTCGGCCATGCCGCAACCTCGGCCAACGGCGATGCCTTTTACGAAGGACCGCTGCACGGTGCCCGCAATGATCGAAGCCTCCACCTTGTTCGAGTAGCGCTCCGCGCCCGTCAACTTCCTGACCCACCGCCTGAACGGGACTACGTCTTCGGCCGCGCCCTGAAGCATGTTCACCGCCTCGTTCCCCGCAGCATCGCTGCCGCGTTCGATCATGCCCGGATCGTCCGCCGATTCCGGCACATCGAGGTCGGGACCAAGCACTTCGTCCAATGCGCGAACACTGGCTGCAAGCGCTTCGCAGGACTGGTCCTGCGGAATGGTGTAGGGGTGCCGGCGCGCCTCTCCAAGCACCTTGGGAATTTTCGCGTGCACCAGATTCAGATCGTTCAGGGGCGACGTCGCGGCGCTCGACACACTCTGCTGCTGAGAAGACCCGCAGCCGCAGAGCACCAGCAGCAGAAGGGTCGTACGAAGCGGCGGCAACGGCATTGCGTTACTGCGGCTGACTCAGATAGTCAGCCGCGAGCGATGCCATCGCGCGCACCGCATCTTTCAATGCACTCTCGTCGGCAAAGAACTTCGGCGAGTGATTCGGAATCGCCGCGTCTTCGGCACGTCCGGCGGGCGCACGCCGACGAAGAAGAACAACCCCGGCACCTGCTGCTGATAGAACGCGAAATCCTCGGCCGCCATCAGCGGATTGCTGGTCAACACGTTCGCGTCGCCGTAAACGCGCACCAGCGTCGGCCGCATCTGCGTCAACAGAGCCGGATCGTTGATCGTCGGCGGATTACCCTCGCCGACCACCAGCGTGGCCTGCGCGCCCATCGACTGCGCGATGCCGGTAACGATGCCGTTCATTTCGTCGCGCACCGCCTTGTTCACCGCGGGGTCGAAGGTGCGGATCGTACCGGTCAACTTTGCTTCGTCAGGGATGATGTTGTTGCGAACACCGCTGTGGAACGAACCCACCGTCACCACCGCCGGCGACGCGGCGATGTTCACGCGCCTGCTCACTATGGTTTGCAGTGCGCCGACAATCTCCGACGAGATCACGATCGGGTCGATGCCGGCCCACGGCATAGCGCCATGCGTCTGGCGGCCTTTCACCACGATCTCGAACCGTTGGGAACCCGCCATCGCACCGAGCGGACGCATCGAGACCTGGCCGGCGCGGTCGAGCTGCATCACGTGCAGCCCGAAAATCGCGTCGACATCCGGATTCTTCAGCACGCCTTCTTGCACCATCATTTCGGCACCGCCTTCTTCTCCCGGCGGCGCCCCTTCTTCGGCTGGTTGGAAGATGAACTTGACCGTGCCCGGCAATTGCGCGCGCACGCTCGACAGCACTTTCGCCACGCCCATAAGAATCGCAACATGGTTGTCGTGACCGCACGCGTGCATCACTCCCACGTCCTGGCCGAGATACTGGGTCGTCACGGTAGATGCGTACGGCAGACCGGTTTCTTCCACTACCGGCAACGCGTCCATGTCGGCGCGCAACGCGACTACCCTGTCTTTTCGAGGATCAGGGCCCGGCTTGCCACCGCGCAGAATTCCCACCACGCCGGTGTGCGCAACGCCGGTCGTCACTTCGATATCGAGGGTTTTCAGATACGACGCAACCAGCGCGGCGGTGCGAACTTCATGGTTCGAGAGTTCAGGATGTTTGTGGATGTCGCGACGCCAGCCGATGACATTGGTTTCGACAGCGGCCGCGGCTTCGTCGATATCCTCATTCAGGTCCGCATGCACCGTTGAACACAGAAGCAAGCCGCAGATCACCAATACGTTGAGTCGCATATGTCCATCGCCGTGGTTTGGATCCAGTTTACTCGCGAAGTTCGATCCGACCGAGATAGAACGTGCGACCCGCCTGTGAACGCTGAGAAAAGACGACCACCATGGTCACACGAGCGACGCTGCGATCGAACAGACCATCGAACCTGAATCGCAAACGACAAGGCCCGGGCGCGCACTCAAATGCCTGATACACATTATCGACGTTTGCACCACTAAGACGGATCGAGATCGTAATCGGCATCGAGCTTGTTCCGTCTACAAACACGTCTGCGTCAAGTTCCGAGTACGCACGCCAATTCGAAATCGGGTCGGGAAGCCAGACGCCAGGCCACCTTTCTTCCGCGAGTGTGACCTTTAGCACCCGCCCCTCGATCGACCAGTCGGAAGGGGGGGCGACCACTGCCACGACACTACCGCTGTGCACGAGGTCGAACACGTGCCGCGAATCGAAACGCACCAGTTGCGGCACAATCGAGTCGCGATAACGGTCGATCACGATCGGCATCGCGACGGGCCAAAGCGAGCCGACCATCAGAATCGTCGCGAGCGCGACGCCCATTCGGAAGTGAATGAGCTTCTCGCGTGCAGACCAAACGAGCAAAGCCGCACTCATTCCAACCAGATCGAAGAAAGCGTCGCCGATTTCAGCATCACCGCCGGTCACCTTCTGAAGCAGTTCGGTACCGATCGCGATGCATACCCCAATTAACACGGTCGTCGGCACGACCTTGCTCGGCTCGGTCCACCGACTTACGAACAACAGAGTCAGCCAAGTAACGAATGCGAACCAGGTGCCGTGCAGCGCGTCCGGAACGGCCCTCCAGACGCGCCCCGACCCAGGTAAGTTGATCAGCTGCTGTTGTTGCGCAACCAGCAACGCGATGAACGCAACGCCCGCGAGCACCGAGTAGAGCCGTCCGCGACGAGTCGGATACACTGCGTCTCTTTCCTTCAAGACCAAGACGGGGTGACACGATGAAATTCGATCTTGCGATGACCGATGAGTTATTGGCCACGACCCGCGCCGTGCGCAAGCGTCTCGACCTCGATCGCAAAGTACCGCGCGAGGTGATCATGGAGTGCCTAGAACTCGCCGTGCAAGCCCCGACCGGTTCCAATTCGCAAGGCTGGCGCTGGCTGATCGTCGACGATCCGAAGAAGAAAAAAGCGCTGGCCGATCTCTATCGCAAAGGCGGCGAAGCGTATCTGTCGCAGGCCGGCGAAGCGGCGAAGCAGGCTGGCAACGTGCAAACGCAGCGCGTGTACGAATCGGCAATGTTCCTGATCGACGTTCTGCACAAGGTGCCGGTACATCTGATTCCCTGCGTCGAAGGACGTCCGCCGGCGGGCACCCCAGTGCCGCTGTTGGCGGGCTACTTCGGTTCGATTTTTCCCGCCGTCTGGAGTTTTCAGCTGGCGGCGCGTTCGCGCGGCCTCGGCACCGTGCTGACGACGCTGCACCTGCTCTACGAGAAGGAAGCCGCAGAGATTCTCGGCGTTCCCGACAACGTGATGCAGGTGGCGTTGCTGCCTGTTGCGTATACGAAGGGCACCGACTTCAAACGCGCCGAACGGCCGCCGGTGTCGAACATCACGCACTGGAACACCTGGTGAAATGATCAGCGCGTCGCTCGTCGATGCGAACACCTATGAAGTAGTCGTTTCCGGCGACACCGAGACCGTGCATCGGGTACGGATGTCGCCGGACTACTACCGCAAACTCAGCGGCGCGCAGTTCACGCACGAGTGGGTATTGATTCAGGCGTTCCAGTTCCTGCTCGAACGCGAATCGAATACGTCGATTCTGAAGGAGTTCGACCTGTCGGTGATCAACCGGTACTTTCCCGGGTTCGAGGACGACATGGCGGCGCGTCTGGGTAGGTAAATGAACGGCACGTTCGGCGAATTCGTCAAACGCCACTCTCTGCCGATCGGCATCGGCCTGATGTTCCTGCTGACGTGGCCTATCGATCTCGCACACGCAGGCAAACTGCAACTACAGGTCCCGTTCGTCGTCTACCTGTTTCTCGGATGGGGTTTCGTCTTCGCAGCGGTGGCGATGACCGGGTTCACACTCGGAAAAACCGGCGTCGTTGCGCTGCTGAAGCGTTTTCTGATCTGGCGGGTCGGCTGGAGCTGGCTCGTAGTTGCACTGTTCCTTTATCCGTCGATCCTCCTGGCCGCAGTACTCATCAACGCGGCATTCACACAGACGCCGCTCGATTTCACGCAGGTTTTCGCGCATCGAATCTTTGGCGCGTCCGCATACCTGCCGATGTTCATCGTGCCGTTCTTTATCGTGGACGCGATCAGCAACGGCGAGGAAATCGGCTGGCGCGGCTACGTGCTGCCGCGTTTTCAGGTGCGCCATAGCGCGCTCGTTGCCAGCCTGATACTCGGCGTCGTGTGGGGCTTCTGGCACCTGCCGAAGTTCCTCGGCGACGATTCGAGTCCGTTCTGGTTGTTCATGATCAGAATCACCGCGTCCGCCGTTCTATACACCTGGCTTTTCAACAACACGCGCGGCAGCCTGCTGATGACGACGCTGTTCCATGCGTCCGCCAACACGGCGGGAGTATTCCTGCCGATTGCGAACACGGCGGTCGGCTCCAACGTGAACGCGTTGATGATCCAAGCGGGGCTGGAAGTGTTTGCCGCGATCGCGGTAACGCTGTTTGCGGGCGCGGATCGACTTTCCAGAACGCAACCCAAACAGATCTTGAACGCCGAGGCGCGGACATGAGCGAACTGTGCAATTTCAGCGCCGTGGAACTTGCCCGCATGCTCGCCGCGCGCAAGGTGAGCTGCGTCGAAGTAATGGACGCGCACCTTGCGCAGATCGACGCCGTGAATCCGCGCCTCAACGCGATCGTTACTCTCGACGCAATCCACGCGCGAGAAACGGCTGAGCAACATGACAGCGAACCACTCGCACGATTCGTTGCCGCCGCTGTGGGGATTGCCGACCGCGCACAAAGACCTGGTTTCGACTCGGGGCATGCGCACCACGTTCGGCTCTACCCTGTTCGCCGACAACGTTCCCGACAAGGACGATCTGATCGTAGAGCGCATCCGCGCCGCGGGTGCCATCGCCGTCGGCAAAACGAACACACCCGAATTCGGCGCCGGATCGCAGACATTCAATCGCGTCTTCGGCGCCACTCGTAATCCTTACGATCCCACGCGCACCTGCGGCGGCAGCAGCGGCGGCGCCGCGGTAACGCTGGCGGCACGCATGTTGCCGCTCGCGGACGGCAGCGATCTCGGCGGCTCGCTTCGCAACCCGGCGAGTTTCTGCAACGTGCTCGGTCTGCGACCCACACCCGGCCGCGTGCCTTCGTATCCGACGTTGAATCCGTGGGCCGACATGTCGGTGCTCGGTCCTATGGCGCGCAGCGTCGACGACATCGCACTGTTCCTGTCGGTGCTGGTGGGCGACGACCCACGCGTACCGATCGCGTTCACCGATCCAGGCTCCGCGTTCTATCCGGTGACGCCGCTCGACTTGCGTGGCGCGCGCATTGCGCTAACCGCCGACTTCGGTTTGCCGGTGGCGCGCGTGATCAAGTCGCGCATCGAAGCAACCGGCGCGCTGCTGCAGTCGCTTGGCGCACGCGTCGAGTTGGACTGCCCTGATCTTTCCGGCGCGACCGAAGCGTTCCACGTGTTGCGAGCGAACGGTTTTCGAGAACGATTTGCCGGGCTGCCGCCAAAATCGCGCGCCGAACTGAAGGACACGATCCGCTGGAATCTGGCTGCAGGCGAAGCGTTGACGGTGGCCGACCTCGATCGAGCGTGGGCCGCGCGTCGCGCCGTTTACGACCGCGTCGCGCAATTCTTCACCCGCTACGACTTCCTCATCGGCCCGACCACACAGGTGTTGCCGTTCGATGTCGAGCAGCCGTATCCCACGGACATCGACGGCACGCCGATGCGCGACTATCTCGAATGGATGCAGAGTTGCGCGCGCCTCACCGTTACGAGCTGTCCCGCGCTGTCGCTGCCGGCCGGTTTCAGCGACGACGGGCTGCCGATCGGCATGCAGATCGTCGCACCCGTGCGCGCCGAAGCGCGCCTGCTCGCCTTTGCAAAGTCCGTCGAAGCGGCAACACATCACGCCGCCACGCTGCCGCAACTGCTGCGGGTATAGCGCGCACAGATCGGTATACTGCGCGCCCATGAAAAACCTCTGCGCAGAACTCGAACAGACCTGGCACGAAGAGATCCCCATCAGCAAGGCGATGGGCATCCGCGTGATGGACTTCGCCAACGACCAGCTCGTGGTGCGGGCCGAACTGGAGCCGAACATCAACGTGCACGGCACCGCGTTCGCCGGCAGCCTCTATGCAATAGCCGCGTTGTGCGGTTGGGGCATGACGTGGCTGCAACTGAAGACGCGGCACATCGACGGCAGCATCGTCATCGCCGACGGCCACATTCATTACGAACGGCCGGTCAAAGAGCCGATCGTCGCCACCTGCCGGTTCATTCTCAGTGATCAGTCGGACGCGCTGGCGCGACTGAAGTCGCAAGGCAAGACGCGCTTCAACCTGGAATGCGTCGTGCGCGCGAACGGCAACGACGCGGCACGTTTCACCGGCGAGTACGCGGTGCGCGTAGAACGCCCGGACTGAGCCGCGCACAATGGTCCGCGTTGTCACCGCAGGCATCGTCGACGGCGTCATCGACCCGAAGCTGGGCATCGATCGGTCTAACTGGGACCATCCACCACACCTTGCGTTGAGCCAGCTGCACATGGACCGGATGATGCCGGTTGTGCACCTCGAACCAGGCACCGCGATTCCACTGCCGCGCGCCACTCGCTCGCTCGAGGTCGACGCACTCGCATTCGACGATCCGCTCACCGGTGCGCCGATATCCGCCGCGACATTCCTCGACCGCCGGTTGTTCAACGACGCTCTGCTCGTGATGCATCGCGGCGCAGTGGTGCACGAGTCGTATCGCAACGGAATGACCGCCGAAGATCATCACGTACAACATTCCACGACGAAGTCGCTTACCACGCTGTTGCTCGCGCAAGCACTCAATGACGGAAGGATGGAGGCGGACGCGCCGTTCGACACTTACCTGCCGGAACTTCGTGGTATTGCTGGCTGGAGCGGCGTGACGTTGCAGCACGTTCTCGACATGTGCCCAGGCCTGAAATACCTGGAAGCGTACGAAGACAGAAGCAGCGACTACTACTCATACGCACGCGCCGTCGGCTACTACCCGGCACCCGCTAACGAGGCCGTTGGCGCGCGACGCTGGTTGGTGGAAGGGATGACACAGCGCGTTGCGGAACCTGGCGCGCGATTCAACTACGCCTCACCGCTGACGAACGCATTGATGATGGCGGTGGAGCACGCCTGTCAGGAACCGATCCTGCACTTGCTCGAACGGCGACTTTTTCAACGCGTCGGCGCCGAATCCGTCGGCTGGTTCAACACCGACGCACTCGGGTTTCCGATCGCCGAGGGCCAACTCAGCCTGACCCTGCGCGACTTCGCGCGCTGGGCGAGCGTGATGATCAACAAGGGCCGAAACCTGGCAGGCGAACAGGTCATCCCCGAATCGTTCATCGCGCAGATGTGCGCGCCGAACGCGGCCGCACATCGAGCGTTCAATGCCGTCGAGCGATCGGTGCGATTCCCCAACGGCCACTATCGCAACCAGTTCTGGGTGATCGAACCGCGGCGGCAGTTCGCGATGCTGGGGATTCACGGCCAGTTCGCGTGGTTCGATCTCGAGCGCGAACTGATGGCGATCGGGTATGGATCGTTTCCGGTGCCGACGTCGCCGTTGCTCACGCTCGCGCAACAGCAGTTGTGGCGGCGTATCGGCGAGGCGGTGGGTTCCGGTAGGTTCCGCGCGGATCCCCATGAGAACGGCAAAGCCAGATTCACCACCGGCGGTCCGCTCACGCCCGCACCCGTCGGGCGCGCAATGCACGGTGATCGGTGGAAAACCGGTGGCCCCTCCGGGCCGCCGTCGAACAGCGCCCTATTCGATCTGAAGAAGGCGGGCGCGTCTCGTTGAATCGCCTGACATCGCGGTCGAACCGACCGGATCGATTTGTTCAAACGGGCTTGGTTCACAATGAAGGAACGGCGGACGCGATAAACGTCTGCGTCGTAGGAGATGTCGCGCGGTTTGGGCCGTTGCCGGCGGTAGCGGGCCGCAGAGATTGGACCATCGCCCCAATCAATTTCGCCAAGGGGATGGGCGCGAGTTCGGTTCCCTCATGCGCGACGCGTGTTCTTTGGTCATTCCGCGTGACACATCAGCTCGAGCCCTTCGGCCCGACAATCCGGATTGATTCGGGCGATGGTCCGTAGTGGCAGCCGTCACCTGCCCACGGCCCAACCGACGCGACACGTCATGCGACGAAGGCGCTGATCGCATCACCGCCCCCTTCATTGATAAACCAAGCCCGTTAGAACGAATCGACTCAGCCGGTTCACTGGCAATTACCCGCTTCGTACTCGTGGGTTGATTGATAAGGGCGATGTTGCGCGCACGGCGTGGTGTCTCGATGCCGCACAACTGTCCGGAGACGCCTGGAGGAAGCCGTGCGAGATCTCGCACCTACAAGTGGGGTCGTTACCCGGCATCGGCATTTGCACCATGGCCCTAACCTTTCATCCATGGCGCGATCAACCAACAGGAAGAGACCCGAACAACTCACGCTCGACGCGATGCGCTATCGCACGGGTCGTGGCGGACCGCGTCATGGCGCCGGTCGGCCGCGTGGAATACGACCGCGGGTCATGCACCGGCAGCGCGAGCGCATCGTCGCCCGTGTTCCGGTGCATGTGACGATCCGCTTGAGACGCGGCATACCGACCTTGCGTCAACCGCGGTTCGTGCGACGGTTCCGTTCCTCCTTGAGCGAAGCCTGCATCCGGCACGGCTTCCGGGTAGTGCACTACTCGATCCAGCGCGATCACGTGCATCTGTTGATCGAAGCACAAACCAATTACTCGATCGCCTGCGGGATGAAGAGCGTCGGCGCGCGAATCGGCAAGCTTGCGAACCGGCTCTTCCAGCGCAAGGGCAAAGTGCTCGACGGTCGTTATCACCTGCGCCCGTTACGCACGCCGCTCGAAGTGCATCGCGCATTGCGCTATGTGCTGCTCAATCACCGGCATCACGCCGCGCAGCGGCGCAGACCAGACCATCGATCGAACGCGTGAGAGCCCAACCCGATCCGGCAAGTTCCGGCCGCTGGTTCAACGGCTGGCGCATCGCCACCGCCCCTCCGAACCCCAACGACACCTGCGAAGTCGCCCCCGCGCAAACCTGGCTGCTACAAACCGCCTGGCGCCGACACGGACTCATCCATCCCGCAGACGTCCCTTAGCAACCACGCATTCGGGAGGTCGCAACAGTCGATTCAACCACCCACTAACTCGCCAGTGCCCGCGTGAGTTGCGTGCGCCACATGGCCGGGTCGTCGCTCGCTTCCGGACCCGCGAGATAGACCTCCCACAAATCCTCCGCCGCGGTATGCCCTTCGCTTTCCATCCACGCGATGAACTCACCCCACGCCGCGCCCAGCCCTTCGTACCCGCCCTGATACACCGTCTGTGCAACCCACGCGGCGTGCGACATTCCCGGCTTCACACGACCTGCCGCAGCGATCGGCGATGCCACCGGTAAACAGATTTCGAAGTCGAACACCTCGGGATCCATTCGCAAGTGATGTGTCAGCCAGGGTCCCGTGATCTCGATGCTTTGCGCCACTACGACGTTGCGCACTTCGGCAAGACCCGGACCCATCACATTGCGTATCTCCGCTCGCGGCACCGTTTGATGCAGCACCGCGAGGGACTGCGCGAAGGAACGTGTGATCAGCGGTCTCTCCAGCATCGCGGCCCTCATTAACTTACTGCTTCGTTGTCTGCCGACTACGGCGTTTCACCGACCACGCGCCAGCGAGCAATGCGATCACCCGCCGACGATCCCAGATACACCATGTCATCGATACGCAATGCGACCGAGACGCCGCCCATCGGCGCGCCGCGATGGCCGAGAATCGGGAACTGATCCATCGATTGCGGATCGATCGAAACCACCTCGAACGCCGCGCCGCATGCGCCCACCGGAAGCTCGCGACAATGCATCGTCTCGACCAGCGAATCCGTCAGCGACGCCGCCAGCAACTTTCCGTCGGGACTCCAGGTGAGATTGTCCGGCCGTTCGACGTGCGTCCGGCCGGTTACTTCGCCGCGTTTCAGGTCGAGCTTGCGCACTTCGTTACCGAGGAAGCTCGCAACGTACAGAACATCCTCGCCCTGCCCCTTCTCAATTCCGTTGGGGAACGGCATGGCGCTGCCCGGTTCAACCGAAAATCCCTCGCGCGGCGTGAAGCGATACACCTTGCCGGTGTCGGCACCGAACAGTGCCCCGGTAAGTGTCGCCCACAGCTGACGGTTCTTCGGCATCATGTCGGTAACCCAGAAACCGCCGTCACGACGCGCCACCACGTCGTTGAAGAACGCGTGATCGGGTGCCACAACGCAACCGCGCCAGCGCAACGCCAAACCATCGTCGCTGCGTTCGATGCGCAGATACTCCACAGACTCGCGGCCGCCGTGATTGACCACCAGCAACTCTTCACCGCCGTCGGCGCGCTTCTCGATGTCGATGCCGTGCGGCGCAAAGTCCTCTATCGACGGCGGTGGGCAACTGTGGTCGCCCCAGTCGCGCTCGTCTTCGAACTCCCCAACGGGGAAAAGCACTTCGACATGGCCGCTGCCGGGCTGATACGCAGCGATGCTGCCCGAGGGTCGGCCACTTCGTTCCGCCATCTGGCTGATCAACAGCCAGTCGTTCGGTGGAACTGCGACGATGTCTTCGGGATTGCGAAACTCACAGACGGGTTCGATGCCGTCCGCGGCGTTACATCCGAGCACCGGTGTTACTGACGACGAGCATCCCGCCAAGCCCATCGCCAACAGTACCTCAAAGGCGCGAATCACGCGCAATCAGCGGGCATAGCTCTCGCTCTCACCGAGCTTGAAGTTCACTCGACTGACGAGTTCTTTAACCACCGGTTTGCCGTCGCTGATCGCCGGATGGAAGCGCCAGCCTCGCACGGCAGCAACGGCAGCTTCGTCGAACACGCCTGGTGGATCGGAATCGACCACGCGCACGTTCGTTACGCTGCCGTCGGCTGAAACATCGTATGCGACGCGCACGTAACCCTCGACCTTCTTGTCCTTCGCCTCCGCCGGGTACACGACGCCACCCGCCGAAACGAGCTCAGGCGGACGCGACGTCGACGCGCACCCCACCAAAGCAAATGCAATCCACAACAACGTCGCAACGCGTTTCATGCGGCCTTCCCTCCCTGCAATACGAGGTACTGGCGCTCGGCCGCGTCGCACGTCGTTGCATTTTTGTCGCGCGGATAGGCAATAGCGCCGTCGGGCGCGTATTGAAGAATGTACGATTTGCGCACCCCAGTGGTGACGTTGGGGCCGGTTCGATGCGGCGTAAGGCTCGAAAACACCACGATCGAGCCCGCTTTCGCTTCCACCGGAACGGCGCCCTCGACGTCCTCTAAGCACTCGAAGCCGAGCGGCGTCCACCGATGCTGCAAAGTACCGAGACGGTGCAGCCGCGGCACCACCCACGGGCAACCGTTGTCGATCGTGGCATCGGTGAGCGCAATCCAGCACGTCAGATACTGTTGCGGTTCGATGTACGTGTAGCCGTTGTCCTGATGCCAGGGAAATTCCTTGTCCGCCTCCGGCTTCTTGTACACCGACTGATCCCAATACAGGCGCACGTCCGCACCGATCAGGTCGTGGCACAGGTCGAGCAGCAGCGGATGTCGCGAGAACTCGCGCAACTGCGGCGATTGCGCGACCAGATGCGGCCGAAACGTAATCTCACCAGCGCGTGCAATACCGAACGTACCGTCGTCGCGCGTGCGTAGAAAGGCCTCGGTCTGCGCTTCGAGCGGGTCGATTGCGTCGACCACCTGCAGCCACTTCCTGCGCGGTGAACGCGTTGCGCAAGAGTACGTAGCCTTCCTCCGCATACGCCCGCGCCTCCACGTCGCTCAACCGGCGCAACGGCGCCTTGCTGCATTGCCATTCGAAGCTCGTATTGCGCGGATGCCGTTCGTAACGCATCACCCGTCCTCTCGCTAGTCCGCGCCGATTGTAAACCGCTCGCGCGCGAGTTCGTCGGGTTGCCGTTCGGCACATCGATATCCGCGCAGCCGCCACGCAAAGCGATACGTGCCTGCCCCTATTCGATACTGCGGCAGCGTATCGGGCCCGCACGCACCCGTGCCGACGCCGCGATTCAGGTGATCGAGGTGCACGTCGATTTCGTCGCGCCGCACCAGATCGACCGTGTGTCGCGCAGCGTATAGATCGTCGGCAGTGAAATGGCTGACGGAGAACTGCGACGGCGCGTCGGGCTGCATCAGCAGGCCGAGCGTACCGTCGGTCAATGCCAGCCAGCGCACGTCGGTGTGATTGCCGTGTTCCTGCGGCGTTACATAGGGAACGTATTCGTCGTCGACGCTCGACGTATAGCGGCCGAGCGGATAGCCGAACTGCCGGTCCGAGTAGTTTTCTTCGGGGCCGCGCCCGTAGTAATGCAACTGCTCCAGGCCGCCCTGTAGCCGCAGCAACACGCCCAGGCGCGGCAGGTCGTCGAGCTCGCGTGGAATCTGCACTTCCTGCGTCAACATCATTTCGCCGTTTCCGATCACCCCCCAGCACTCGCGTTGGCGAATTTCGCCGGTAACGCCGCGCAGCGTGTGAACGAGAGTGCGTTCCAGTTCGAACGCGCCACCCTTCGACGGTTTGATGCGCACCTTGGTAACGCGTGAACGGACATCCATCAGATTCCACGCTTGCCACTTCGTGAGAACGCCGCTCACACGCGGCGCCAGCCGAACACCGTCGTTATCTGTGGGCGCACGCCATATCGATAACCGCGGCGACGCAGCCAGCAAACCACGGCCCGCGAACGCGAGTTGCGTCAGCTCGCCGGTTGCGGCTTCGAACTGCAACGTCAGATCCGACGCGGCAACGTCGACATGCGTTTTCGTGGGCACGACCACCGGCGCGGGCGCCGGTGCCGCGCGCCGTCGCGGCGTAGCGCCGTGGCCCAGCGAGAACTCGTCGAAGCCCACCTGATGGCCCGCGTCGGCCCAATCGTGATCGCGCTTCAACTCGTACACGAGGCGAATCATCAATTCCTGACCGGGTTGCAGATGCGGCGCGTGGAACTTCGGCGCAATCGTCCGCTGCGCGCCCGGCTCTATCGCCGGCACCGTCAGCACTTGCTCCGACACCGGCGTTCCATCGACCAGCGCGATCAGGCGCACCTGATAACCCGAGCTGTCCACGAAGTTGTTCCAGTTCGCGATTTCGATTCGCAACGGCGCGCGTTGCACCAGCCGCGCGCGCAGCGGCCGGCCGATTCGGTGATGCTCCCAGATGCCCGGATGCGGCGTGCGGTCGGGCCATACCACGCCGTTGCAGCAGAAGTTCGCATCATTCGGAAAGTCGCCGTAATCGCCGCCGAAACCGTAGTACGCACGCCCGTCGGCGTCGTGTTCGAGATATGCCTGATCCACCCAGTCCCAGATGAATCCGCCCTGCAGGCCCGGCTGCGACTCGATCAGATCCCAGTAGTCTTTGAGGCTGCCGTTCGAGTTGCCCATCGCATGCGAGTACTCGCACATGATCAATGGCTTCTCGCCGCGATAGCTCTTCGCCCAGTGCGCGAGTTCGCGAATTTCCGGATACATGGGCGCGATCACGTCGGAAGCCGGCACGTCGAGATCGCACCTCTCCGCCAACGATGTTTCGAAGTCGCGGCCCTGGAACTGGCCCCACGCAACGAACAGCGAACCTTCGTAATGCAGCGGCCGCGTCGGATCGTTGGCGCGCGCCCAGGCCGCCATTGCGTCGTGCACCGCGCCGTAGCCGCTTTCGTTGCCGAGCGACCACATGATGATGCTCGGGTGGTTGCGGTCGCGCGCGATCATCCGCTGGAACCGCGTCATGAACGACGTCGAATAACGAGGATCGTGCACCAGGCTGCGCAATCGGGCGTGCGCCTCGATGTTCGCTTCGTCCACCACGTACAGGCCGAGTTCGTCGCAGAGATCGTAGAAGCGGTGATCGTTCGGATAGTGTGCCGTGCGCACCGCGTTGAAGTTGAAGCGCTTCATCAGCACCAGGTCTTCGCGCATGTCGTCCACGCCGAACGTCTTGCCGTGCACCGGATGGAACTCGTGGCGATTCACGCCGCGAATGAACACGCGCTCGCCGTTGATGAACAACGTCTTGTCGCGCACGTCGACGCGTCGGAAGCCGAAGCGCTGCGAAACCGCCTCGACCACTACGCCATCGGGCGTAACC
Source organism: uncultured Gammaproteobacteria bacterium (assembly GCA_963822125.1). Lineage (GTDB taxonomy): Bacteria > Pseudomonadota > Gammaproteobacteria > Pseudomonadales > Azotimanducaceae > DATJGR01. The sequence continues at coordinate 140,765 of CAWGGQ010000028.1, forward strand.
AGCTCAGCGACGACGCGATACAACTGCGGCGTTTCGTGCGTCCACGCAGTAATGCCGCGGATTTCGAGCGATTCGCGCACCACGGCGCCGGTGTGAATTGCCGACGACACGCTCGACGCGCGATGCGAATGATGGCGATAAACCTGCACTTCGCCGCCCAGCGGCTTGCGCACCGATTTACGCACCAGCGCGCGTCCGTTCAGCGTCTCGACGCTGTAGCGCAGCGTCCAGCCGGTCTCTACGACGCCAGCAGCTTCACCTTCGATCTTCAACGTACCCGCTTTCAGATCGTCGGTGAGTCCAGCCGTTAGGCGCAGGTCCTGGATGTATGCCGCACCGGTGCAATACAATTCCACACCGCGATGAAACCCGGGCTGCCACCATTGATCCTGGTCTTCGATGTAACTCGCGTCGGACCAGCGGATGATCATGGCGGCCAGGATGTTGCTGCCGCGCCTCAGGTGGGGCGTCAGATCGAATTCCGCCGGCAGCCGCGAATCTTTCGACAGTCCGACGAACACGCCGTTGAGGTACACCAGCAGCACGCTGTCGGCCGAGCCTACGTGAAGCACGACGCGGCGCTCGCGCCACGTGGCAGGAACCGTGAACTCCCGACGATACAGCCCGGTCGGATTGTGTTCGGGTGTCAACGGCGGCTCGCACTGAAACGGCATCACCACATTCGTGTAGTGCGGTTTGTCGTGACCTTGCCGCACCCACGTTCCCGGAACCCGAATGTCGGTCCAGTTCGAGTCGTCGTGATCGGTCGCGGCGAAATCGTCCGGCACCGCGCGCGGCGAATCGACCAGCTTGAATCGCCACGTTCCGTCGAGAGACATGCGCCATTCCGAGGGCGCTCCTGCGCGCGCCTCCTCGGCCGACGGATACGACGCGAGCGGCACACGCATCGGCAGACGATTCAACGCGATGCACTCCGGCTGTTCCCACACCGGCACAGTCCCTGCGAGCGTTCCAAACAGATGCATTCGGCGAGCCTTTTCGAAAAGACGCGTAGCGTGACGGCGGCCGCCCGGCGATGCAACGCCGGTGCGCTTTCGCTATCCTTCGCGACCTCATGAAGCGACAGAAAGTTCTCGTGCTCTATCTCGCCGATTCCGCACTCGATGCCAACGTGATCGCGTGGGCGCAGTACGACGGCACCGCAAAAACCGATCACATGGCGGGCGATGCGGAAGAGCCTCCCTATGCGAGCGGACTGGCCGCGTTACGCGACGGTTGGAGGCTGCTTCAAATTGCACCGCTTCAGGCACACGCGCCCGGTGCCGAGTTCACAACGTCATATCTGAAGTACGAGTGTTTGTTCGAACAGTGGGTGGACGTCGATGGTTGATCGCGTGTTGCTGACATCCGCACAGATGGCGAGTTTCGTGGCGCGCGGTTATCTGCGCTTCGAAGCCGCGGTACCGGACGACATCAATCAGCAGTTTCTCGACGAGGTCGGCCGCCCGCCGCAACCCGGCGAGCCAGTGCGCAAGGCCTATGCGAAGTTGCTGTCGGCCAGCGGCATTCCGGCGGTGCCTGCGGGAACGCCGCTGGCTGCGAGCTATCCGAAAGAGTCTGCGATCACGCGTGTGCTGGAGCTGCCCGTGGTGCGCGGCGCAATCGAAAGTCTGGTCGGCCCGAACCCGCGGTTCGACCATCACTTCCTGCACGTCACGTTTCCGCCGGAGTTCTACGAAGCGCGCGGCTTGCCCAACGTGTCGCAGCACACGCACCAGGATTCGACGATCGATCCGCGTCGCGCGTTCGACATTCAGATCATGTACTACCCACACGATGTAACGCGCGAGATGGGCGGCACCCGGTTCGTTCCAGGAACGCATTTGCGCGTGGTCAGCGAAGCGGCGGTGGCGCGCTATCAGAACATCCGCGGGCAGCAGCACGTGGTGTGTCCGGCCGGCACACTGTTGTTCCTGCATCACGGCATCTGGCACGGCGGCGGCGTCAACCGTTCCGACCGTTTGCGCTACATGTTCAAGATCCGCATCAATCCGACGGTGCGGCAGCAACGCTTGTGGGATACGTCGGATCTGCCCAACGACCACTACGAACAGCGGCCCATCTTCCTGATCAAGGAAGCCCCCGATCCGAACAGCGTGCACACGATACTGACGACCCCGGAGCCGTGGTTCGAAGCAGACACCGGGCGCCTCGAATATCTGAATCGCATCCGGATGTGGCGCTATCTCCTCGGCGACGAGACGTTCGACGCCGACTACTGGCTCACACGCATCGAAAACGAACCCGTCGCGAGTACGCACGCATGAACGACCATCGCGAAAACGAAGAACGCGCAAACGAACAACCTTCGAAAGAGGCACCGCCCGAAGAACGACCGCTCACGTTCTGGCAGATCGCCGGCAGTACCGCCGCAGCCGCATTCGGCGTGCAGAACCGCGCGAATCGCGAGCGCGACTTCAACCGCGGCAAACCGATGCACTTCATCATTGCCGGCATCGTGTTCACGGTCATTTTCGTGGTGGTGGTAGCAACGGTGGTGCGGTTCGTGCTGAACAGCGCTGCTCTCCTGACGAAAGAGAAGAGTTCCCTCGATGCAACTGACGATCTTCGGAGCATCCGGCGCCACCGGTACGTGTCTCGTGGCACAAGCCCTCGAGCTGGGGCACGACGTGACCGCCGTTGTACGCACCGCGGGATCGATTGCACAGACGCATCCCAACCTCAACGTGGTCGTTGGCGATGTTGCGAATACCGCCGACGTCGAGCGCGTGATCAACGGTCAGGACGCCGTGCTGATGTCGCTCGGCGTGAAGATGGGCGTGCCCGACCAGGTGTGCACGATCGCCACAGCCACCATCGTGCCCGCGATGCAGAAGTTCGGCGTGCGGCGTCTGTTGAATGTCGCCGGGGTGGGCACCGGTGAATCGCGCGATCAGTTGAGCGCGCTCGGCAAACTAGTGGCGGGCGGTCTGCGCATGTTGGATCGACACGCGTTCCGGGACAAAGAAGGCCAGGACGCGCTGATCCGCAACAGCGATCTCGACTGGATCAGCGTCTGTCCACCCTGGCTGACGAACGGTCCGCACACCGGCGTTTATCAGTTCGGCTGCGACCTGCGCCCGCCGATCAACGCCAAGATCTCGCGCGCCGATGTCGCCGATTTCATGCTGAAGCACCTCATCGATCCGACGTTCGTGCATAAGAGCCCGATTTTGTACTACTGACGTCGTTGGGTTCGAGGCTTCGGCTCCGTTCAGATCTTTTCAGATCATTTCAACTCCCCGCAAAGACCCCGTTCCTGATCCCGACGAAGCTGCACATCACAAACAACATCGAAGGTTGCGGCGATGGGGACAAACGGTTGCGTTGCAAAATCCGGCGCCTTGCGTGGTGCTCGTTCGGCGGCGTTTGCGCTGGCTGTGCTGCTTGCAATAGCTGGATGTGGCGGCGGGAGTGGAGGTGGTGAGGCGCCGCCGAGCAGCGGTTCCAACGGCAGCGGAAGCAGTGGGGCACCCAATAGCGGTTCCGGCCGCGGCTCTCCGCCCGCAGCGCCAAGTGATGTTGCCGTCCGTGTGATCGATGCACTCGGGCGGCCGGTCGCCGATACGTGGGTGAACCTCAACTTGAGTCGTGTCCCTCTCGGCGGGTGGGGCATCGGAGCGAAGACGAACGCCGAAGGCCGCGTGCTGTTCGAGGACGTGCCGTCAACGGGACACGCCGCTATCAGCATCGGCGACGAAGTCTCGGGTATGGACCGGCCGAAGCGAAGTCGACCCGCTGCCCGCCGGTACGCGTGTCGATGTCGACATTGCCGTACGCCCCTATTCATTGCCGTCGATCGGCATCGCTGCAATACCGGGCCGGAGCAGCGTGTCCGCGGATCGTCGTGAACTCGACGTAACGTTGCGGCTTTATCCGTTTTCGGGCGACCCCACCGACTCAATGATGTTGACGGAAGTCGACGTGGACGATTGCCTACCCGACCCCGACCACTACCGAATCGGACTGCACAGTCGATCCAGGTTCGTTCGACACGCCCTATTCCGTTGCGTCTGAGGAGCCGATTCGACCGCGCGTCATCGCCGGGGAAGCACCGAAGTCCGTTGCGGCAACGCTGGTGATCGACTCGAGCCGCAGGATGGCGGTTGCAGATCCGGACGACGATCGTCTCGACGCGACGAAGTTCTACCTCACAGGCAAAACCTCGACGACTAACGCGGCACTGGCCGCATTCGCCTCGGACGAGGTGGCACGAGGCGAACTCGCCACGTTGCCCCAAAAGCCGGTTACCTTCTTCCCGCTCGAGAATCCGCAGATGAGCTCCGTCGCGGGTTTCTTCTTCGAATCTGATCGACCAACTCTCCGACCTCGAAGGCGGCGTCTCACCGTTGTATCCGGCAATCGTTCGCGCGATCGACTTCACGACCGCAACTGCTGGCGCCGCAGAGCGGCGATTCGTAGTCGTGCTCACGGCGGGCGACGACGAAACGTGTGGCGCCGACTGCGCCGCAGCTCGCGCCGCCGCAACCGCGAAGAGCGCAACCAGCGGCGTTTCGATCGCAATCGTTGCACTAACGGACCCCTTAGGGCGCGATGCCAAGCAGATTGCACAGTTCGCCGAACTCAGCGGGAGCATCGCGTTGTGGGCGGCAACGCCGCGCCGGCTCAGCACCATCCTCAGTGCCTCGAACGGGATGCTGGATGGAAGTGCGCGCACCGCCGAACTCGACGTCCACCTGGTGTCTACGGTCGACCAGGCGTTTGCGGCAGGCAATGTCGTGCTGGGTACCTTGCACGCATCGTTTTGTTACGACTGGTATTGCGAGGTCGCGGACGCACCCTTTGCTGTCCGAGTTCCTTAGGCCCGCGTATCGGGCGTTGTATCCGGATCAGGGGTCGCTCAAACGTTGCTGCACGCCTGCGTCGAGGGGCGGCTTCGCGCTCTCCGAAAGGTGACCCTTCCCCGGCACGTGATTCACCTCGAGGCGCGTGCCGCATGGATCTTCGAACAGCACCGAGTAATAGCCCGGCGCCCATTCGTCGAGTTGCGGCGGGTGCACGATGCGCGCCCCGAGATCGGCGACGAAGCGACCCACTGCATCGACGTCCTGCGTGCTGCGCGCGCGCAGGCAGAGATGGTGCATGCCCGGCCCGGTACGCATCGAACGGCGTGCCGGAGTGCTCGGCGGAGGCGGCGCGGATACCGATACCGGTACGCCCGCCGATGCAGTAGTACAACTCGTCGGTGTCGACGAGACACACCATGCCGAAATAAGGCAGCAACGCGCCATAGAACGGCCGGCAGCGTTTGAAGTCCTGCACGGTGATGTAGATGTGCGCAACGCCGTTGATGTCGATGGACACTACTCAAGCCTTCTTCGCAATGCGGTCGAGTTCGGCGCGCGCGTCGACCATTAATTGGAACAGACGGAACTGGCTGCGCGCCCGTACGAGATTGTGCTCCGGATGCGCCACGCGAAAATAGGTGTCGCCGCCGAGATAGTCGATGAGGAACCGAAGGCCGAGCATATAGGCCATGTACGCGGGCACGCTGCCGAGAGCGGCTCGCAGATCCGGGTCGACGAGATCGCCCGCGCCGCGTACATAACCTTGGGCGAGCGCGCGATAACGTTCGATGGAGAAGCCGATACCGGGGTCGTCTTCGTCGCCGAGCGCCGCCGCCGAACGCACGAGATCGCCGAAATCCCAGCTCAGCGCGCCCACCATCACCGTGTCGAAATCGAGCACCGCACGAACCTGGTCGGCGGCGTCGAATAGCAGGTTCGTCACCTTGCCGTCACCGTGGATCATCCCGCGCGGGCCTAGCGACTCTGCCGTAACACGTGTCCGGTCGCTCTGCGCCTTATCGATGTCGTTGGCTGCGGTAGCCTGGCGCGCAGGTAGTGGTTTTTCCAACACCCGGTCGAAGCGTTCCAGTTGCCATTCGAGTTCGTGGAAGCGCGGAATAGGAACGACGTGTTCGCTTGCGTCGTACTGCGCGAGCGCGAACTGGAATCGGCCGAACGCCACACCGGCCGCCGATGCCTGCGCCACCGATTCCAGCCCGCCGAGGCTGCGGCCTTCGACGAAGCCGAGCATCCGATACGTGCCGCCCGCATCCGTTACCGAAGCGGTGCCGTCGTTCGATCGAACGAACGGCGGAGCCAGTCCCGGCACCGCCCGTTGCATCGTCGCGATGACGCGCGCGGTATTGGCCGCGACACCCACGGGATCTGCGAACACGAGCGAATTGATCCGCTGCAGCACATACCGCTCACCCCGATCGGTATGAACGAACCACGTATCGTTGATGTGGCCGCCGTTGTGAGCGTCGCAGCGAATAGGCTTGCCGGCCACCGCGAATCGCCCGGCGATGGACAGCATATCGGATTGCGTCACTAGGCCAGCAGCCATTCGTCGAGAATCGGAACCGCCGCGATCAGCAACTCGCCCGCCGGTTCGCGCGCTTGCGCAATCAGCGCGCCGGTGCGACTCGTCGAGCTTACCCGCCAGGCCGGCATCGATCACATCCGCGAGCCGGGCAAGCTGTGTCGAGATCGCGTCGAGTTCGGCAATCGCCGGAACGCGTGCGCCGATCGCTCGGACAACCTCGCGCTGACGACGCCACCGGGCCGCAGTCGATTCGAGAAACGCGACATCGTCCGCGTCGGCCGCGGCGTCCATCACTGCACGAACTGCCGCATTGAAGCGTGGAATCCACTCACTCGCGGGTTCGATGAAGTCCGGCACACGATCGAGCTTCGTCGTGACGGTGTACGGGCCTCTCCACCTGCTCGGTCGACCCTGCGACACGTGCTTTGAGAGCCGCCGCGCCGAGCAGCCGCGAGTACCACTTGATCGGCTCGATCGCGTCGAACAGATCACGCAGCTGCTCCAGCTCGGCGGTACTCACGCCGATCCGTGCGAACGACTCGCTGCGGCGCGCCTCGATGTCGACGTCGGCGTACGCGGCCAACAACGGGCGCAACTGTGCCAACCGCAGATACATGTCGGATTCGTCGCGCAACGAACGAGGGGACCACAACCGTTCGGCGATCACCGGCAGGCGTCCCCATACCCGCCCCTCGAATACCTCATCGTTGACGATCTCGGCCCACATGCACGCCTCGCCACCGAGCACACGGCCGGGCGGCGAGCTATTCGGCGTGTCGTCCGACGACACGCTCACCGCACTGCGACCTGCAAATTCGCTGGCCCAGCCGAGCCCGTCGCGCACGTGCGCCAAACGTGGATCGGCGCGCACGCGCTCGTCGAGGCGCAGCAGTTCTTCGGATGGACTTTCGGGGTCGTACGCGTAGTGCAGATCCGCCGGATAGAAGAAGTCGAGGTAATAACCGGCCGAGAAGACGCAATCGAAACCCTGTGCAACCGCACGGTCGCGCGACGCACCGCCGCGCCAGCTCTGCACCACCGACGTGCGCGGCAGGTCGCTATGGGCGATTTCGTCCCATCCCACCAGCATCCTGCCGCGATCGATCAGCAGATCCGCGAGCCGTTGATTGAACAGATTCTGCAGCGAATCGATGTCGGCAATGCCGCGCTCGCGCATGAAGCGTTGCACGTCGGCGCTTTCCTGCCACCACTTCGGATTCACTTCATCGCCGCCGATGTGCAGGAATCGATCGGGGAACACGCGCGTGACGTCGTCGAACAGCCGACCCAACGCTTCGTACACTTCGTCGCGCGTCGGATCGAGGCACGCGCTATGCGGGCCGAAGCGGACAGAAACCGTGCGCGCTTCATTTACCGTTCCCCATTCGGGATGCGCAACGAGCCAGCTGGTGGTGTGCCCGGGCATGTCTATCTCCGGCACCACTCGAATGCCGAGTTCGGCCGCGTGCGACACGATTTCGCCCAGGTCGTCTTCGCTGTAGAAGTCGTCGCCGCTCCGCGCCAGTTCCGGAAAGGTGCGACTGTCGAAGCGAAAACCCTGATCGTCCGTAAGGTGCAGGTGCAGCACGTTCAGCTTCACCAGCGCCATTGCGTCGAGCGTGCGCAGCACCGTGCCAACGGAAATGAAGTGGCGCGCCGAATCGATCATCAGGCCGCGCCAGGCGAACCGCGGCGTGTCGGCGATGAGTACACCCGGCAACGACTTGCTCGGCCGTTTTTTCGGTCGGAAGACGTCAGTTGCGCCAGTGTCGCGAGCCCTCGGAGAACGCCCCATTCCGTCGCGGCAGTGATCACTGCCTGCGACGAGTCGGTTTTCAGCGAATACGACTCATCGTCGTCGAGATCGGGATAAGGCGCCGCGGGAGCCGCACAGTCGATCGCGAGTGTCGCCCCGCCGCCGCTGCGCCGCGCCATACGTTGCGTCAGCCGCGTTGCCACTCGTTCGAGGCGCAACGTGCGCACGCCGAGCCATTCGACGGTCCAATCGGGCGCGTTCAGTTCGAGCGGTGTTTCGGTCCGGGTCACGCGACGCGGCCAGGGCATCAGTGCGAGCGCTTCGCTCATCGTCCGAGCGTCTCTTCCGTTGAGTTGGGATTGCGTTCGATTCGCAGCGACTCTCCGCGACGCTACCCGCCTTGTCAACGCGACGATCAACGCAACGATCAACACAACGACGTGCTCAACTTGAGCGTGGCGGGCGCATCTGACACCATGCCGCCCGTCTCAATACGGCGACTTCAGCGATGAACATCAAAGACCGGATGCGCGCCGTGCTCGACGCCGAAGCGAACGCGATCCGCTCCGTGAAAATCGACGACGACTTCGAAAGAGCAGTACACATTCTGCTCGCGTGCCCCGGCAAAGTGCTGACCACCGGCATCGGAAAGGCCGGCCACATCGCCCGCAAGTTCGCCGCCACGCTGTGCTCCACCGCAACGCCGGCCGACTTCATCCATCCCGCGGAAGCCGCGCACGGCGACCTCGGCGTGGTCGGCAAAGACGACGTGATGATCGCGTTCTCGACCAGTGGCAAGTCGGTCGAGGTTCTGGAGATTCTCGAGCTGTCGCGGCACCTCGGCGTGACGCACATCATCGGCGTGACGTCCCACCCCGATTCGGAACTGCGCAACCACTGCGAAGTGATCCTCGATATGGGCGAAATCGCAGAAGCGTGTCCGTTAGGGCTTACACCGACGAGCAGCATGGCCGTGATGCTCGCCATCAGCGACGCCGTTGCCGTTGCACTGATGGAACAGAAAGGTGTGACAAAGGCCGACTGGGGCAAGCGCCACCACGGCGGCTATCTCGGACGTATGGCGCGCACCGACAACCTGCCGCACTAAGGGGCCGCTTTCTCGGCACGACGCTTCTTCGACAAGGCAGGAAGCGACTTTCCTTTGCCGCCGCGTGTACACCTGGATTAGGCTCGCCGGACCCCTTTCGATTTCGCATCCGGTATGGCCGAGCAGAATCTCGACGAAGAACAGGAAGCGCCGCCGCCGCTGCCGACCGGTCTGCGCCTGACGCCGCTCGATCCGATTTACCGCGGCGGCCCGCACAGCCTGCTCGCCGAGCTGCGCGATTCGGAACCGGTGCATCGCGACGTGGAGCTGAACCGCTGCGTGATCACCAGCCACGAGCACGCAAAGGCGCTGCTGGAGGACGATCGCTTACTCACCGATCCGGCCAACGCACATCGCGGTACGTTTTCTCACTGGCGCCACCAGCTCGATCTCCGATATCCGAATCTGGCTCCGTTCATTCACGATCCCGATCATCCGCGCCTGCGCGCGCTCGTTAGCGATGCGTTCGGGACAGCCGCAGTAGAACGGTTCAAACCGCGCGTCAAGGCGATCGTCGAAGCGTTGCTCGAAGAGCTGGAGGCGTCTGAGTTCGAGGTGGAGTCGATCGGCCGATATGCGGCGCCGATCGCCACGCGTGTGATGGCGGAATATCTCGGCATCGACCCGACGCCGTTCCGGCAGATCAAGCGCCTCACCGATACTTCGTTCGCTGCGCATTTCAATCCGTTTCGCAGCGAAGACGAAGCGCGCGCCGGCAGAATTGCCGATGCCGAGCTGCGCGCAACGCTGCGCAGTGCGGTTGCAGCGCACCGAACAGCACCGACGGAGAACGCGATCAGCGCAATGATCCGTCGCAGCCGAAGGCAGTGGCATGCAAGACGAAGAGATCGTCGATGTGGCCGATCTGCTGCTGACGCTCGGCTGCGTGAACACCACCGATTTCATCGTGAACGGCATTCGCGCGTTCCTGCAGAACACACGGCAGCTGATCGAAGCTGCGCGACAAGCCCGGCCTGATCGACAAGGCCGTGAACGAAGTGCTGCGCTTCGACTCGCCGGTGCTCGGTACGCTGCGCATCGCCGACCGCGACATGGAGGTCGGAACGTGTCCGGTCCGGCGCGGCGAAACGCTCGCGATTTCGATCGCCGGCGCGAACCGCGACGGCGTTGCCACCCCAAGCCCGATCGGTTCAACATCGAACGCTCCGATACGCCGCACCTCGCATTCGGCGCAGGGCGGCACGCGTGCCCGGGAGAGACGTTCGCGCGCGCGGTGGCCACGGAAGCGTTGATCGGCATCGTCACGCAGTTTCCGCAACTGGAACTCAGCCCTCGCGGTTGGGAGTTCGCCTCGGTGCCAGAATTCCGCCGCATGAAGTACTTCTGGATTCGAACGTAAGCTTCATGAGCAACGCACTCTCGGACGTCAGCTTCTGGTTCGACTCGATCGGCGAGCTTGCCGCCGGCCAGACGTCGCCCCTTAGCCGATCATGTGGACGTCGCCATCGTCGGTGCCGGCTATACGGGACTGTGGACCGCCTATTACCTGAAGCAGCGCGAACCCGGCTTGCGCATCGGCGTGTTCGAAGCAGAGCGCGTGGGCTTCGGCGCCAGCGGGCGCAACGGCGGCTGGTGCGTGGGCATGGCGTGGGGCGTGGAGGGTTGCTGCACGAATCCGGCACGCGCAGCCGCGGCGTCGCTCTTGCGCGCGCGCTGTTCGATACCGTCGACGAAGTCGGCCGCGTCTGCCAGGCCGAGAACATCGACGCGCACTACGCCAAGGGCGGCACGCTGCACGGTGGCGACGATTCCGTTCCAGGTGCCGCTGCTGCAGCACCACGTCGAACACATGTATCAGGCCGGGCTTCAGCGAGGCGGACTACCGCTGGCTGCCGGCGGCAGGAATCGCGCGCGCGTCTCGCGGCTGACGCCGAATCACGGCGCGGTGTACTTCCGCCATTGCGCGGCGATCAATCCGGCGCGGCTGGCAGCTCGGCCTGGCCGACGTGGTGCGGCGCAGGGCACGACATCTACGAAGCCACGCCGGTGACGGCGATCGAATCCGGCCGCTCGTCACGCAGCGCGGCGACGTGACGCGGGCGCAATCGATGCGCGCCACCGAGGGCTACACCGACACGATCGCCGGGCAACGCCGCCGCATCATGCCGCTGTACTCGATGGTGACCGCGACGGAGCCACTGCCGGATCGATGTGTGGCAGCAGATCGGCCTGAAAGAACGCGAAACGTTCGGCGACAGCCGCCGCGTGGTGATCTACGGCCAGCGCACGCTCGACAATCGCCTCGTGCTGGGCGGGCGCGCCGGCTACTACTTCGCATCGCGTCGCCGCCGCTCGGTTCCCGCTAACGACCCCAAAGTGGTGCGCGTGAAGGAGCTCGGTGACGAAGCTGTTTCCGATTCTCGAAGGCTACGAAGGTGACGCACGGCTGGGGCGGCCTGATGGGCGTGCCGCGGCACTGGCGGCCCTGTGTGCAGTGGGTCCGCAGACGCGCACCGGCTGGGCCGGCGGCTACGTGGGCGAAGGGGTCGCCGCATCGAACCTGGCCGGCCGCGCGATGGCCGATCTGGTCACCGGTCGCACACGGAACTGACCGAATTGCCGTGGATCAACGACGAGGCGCGGCGCTGGGAGCCCGAGCCGCTGCGCTGGTCTCGGTGCCAAAGCGATCGAGAGCTTCGGCGACCGTGCCGATCGCGACGAATTCGCAACCGGTGCGCCGTCGAAGTTCTGGGGCGGACTGTTCAGACGTTTCGTCGGCTGAACACGCCTGGCAGTCAGCTCCAGGCGATCCGGAGCCGACCGCAGATCGATCATTCGAGACCCGCTGCCGCTGCCCAGCGTGATATTCGAGTCGCACGGTCGCCGCCGATCTCGCGCACCGCTTGTCGTCCGTCAGCGATTCTTGATGCCGCTGCAGGTCGTGCGCAGTTCCACCACCGCGCCTGCATCGGCGATTGACGGCGAGGCCGAATGAAACCGCTGGTCGTCGAGCCTCCCACCTGCGCGCCGCATCGGCAAGATCCGCGCTGATGCTCGAGGTCGCCCGATACCGAGTGCATCGTCATTTCCTTCAACCGCGCATCGCGGAGCGGACGGTCGCATTGCCCGACACCGTGGCGATCCTGATTGTTCTGCCTCGGTCTGCGCGTCGATGTCGCCGCTGACCGAATTGAACGTAACCGGTCCGCTGCGCCGGTGACCAGTCGATCTTGCCGCTCACGGTGGCCTAGACAAGCGTCCCGCTCAGGTCGCTGCGCGTTGATCATCGCCACTGACGGTTCTGCCGTCAGCTGCCGCCATGCACGCCCGCAATCCGTCAGTTCGGCCGATGACAGTTCACGCGCACGCGGCTCGCCTGACGGCACGTGAATCAACAGATTCGAACCGTTACCACGATTGAGATTGGCGCGGAGTCACGACGTTCACCGTCGTCGTCGATCCGGATGTTTCGAACGTGAACGACTTGGTCACATCGTCGAGTGTGCCTTTGACGCTGACGTCATTGCGGTCCCAGCCCTGCACTTCGATGCGGCCGCGCACGTTGTCGATCCGCACTAGCCCGTCGGCCTTCACGGCCAGCGTCTCGTCGACCGCTTCACCGGCGATGCGCCCGGTCGCGAAAGCAGACAACGCCGAGTCCCACGCTCCACGAAAAGCTCAACGAACGTTCAACGCTCTCATAGTGCACCTCGATAGTGTGTTTGATCCGGCCGGCGCCATCTGCCGCGGCGTAACCGCGTCGATGATCGCCAGTTGCTGTTCATAGGTCTGCTGCAGCATCTGCCGCAGCGCCGCATCGGCGGGGCGGCCTGCGAGCGCCGCGCGGATCTCCGCGAGCGCGCGATCGATGACCGCGAGGTTCGCCTCGATGGACTTGCGCAGCTGCGGATCGAGCTGGTCGGCGCCGGCACGATAGCGTGCGAGTGAAGCTTCGCGCAGCGGACTATACGCGCTGTCGACTGCTGATAGCCGCACGAGCGATGCTGCTACACAGCGGCTCTCGCGTCGGGCGGCGCGGCCGAAGAACACCGTCAACGTCGCGAGCGCGGCAACGCACCGCGGCGGCGGCGAGTGGCCGGTACGCGGCGGCGCCGGTCTTGCAGCGCGATGCGGGCCTCGACGCCAGGCCACAGGTCCCGCGCCGGATTCGATGCCGCGCGGCAAGATCGATCAGCGCGTCGAGTCGGATTCGCCCCATCGCGTAGTCATGTCGTGTTCGTTCATCGCGACAGCCACTCCCTCAAAGTGTCGCGCGCCCGATGCAGATGCGCTTTGCTGGTGCCGATGGCGATGCCGCTGCGCGCGGCGATCTCGTCGTGCTGCCAGCCTTCGACGTCGTGCAGCACGAATACCGTCCGCGCGGCCGGCGGCAAGCGCGCGGATCGCCGCTTCGAGATCGGCTGTTGACCGCTGCTGCTCGAAACCGCGGGCTGTATGCGGCAGCGCTTCGACGCCAGCGTCGATCGCCGCAGTCGCCGGAGCCACGGCTTTTGTCTGCGCAGCTGATCGAACACGACATTGACCGTCAGCCGATGCAGCCACGTCGCCAGCGCACTGTCGCCGCGGAATGCTCGCCAGCCGTTGCCACGCGCGCACGAATGCTTCCTGCGTCAGGTCCTCGGCGGACTGCACATGCGCCGTCAGCCGCAGACAGGTGGCATACACGCCGCCGACATGTGCGCGATACAGCGATTCGAACGCACGCCGGTCGCCCGAACGCGCCGCATCGATCAGCGCATCGTCTGGCGCGTCGTGCGGCTGAACGTCGGGCAGCGGGATAAGCGACGTCGTCCACCGTCGCGCCATGACTCGATTGTCGGCTTAGACGGTGGCGGTCGCGCCATTGGGTTTAGAGGGCGCTGAAAAATCAGCTTCAGCGGCCCTCGAATCGCGGCGCGCGTTTTTCGCGGAACGATGCGAGTCCTTCGGCAAAGTCCTTCGAGCCGCCGTCGTCGCGCGCATCGCCGGAATTTCGTCGAACGCGGCCCGTTCCCCGCGCTCGAGATACATCAGCGCGCCGCGTTTGATCTCCTGCACGGCCAACGGCGCCAGCTGGCAGATTTCGGCGGCGATCGCCTGCGCGCGCTCGACCTGCGTGCCGGCCGGAACCACTTCCTGCACGAAGCCGAGTCTCCAGTGCGCGCGCCGCACCGAACTCGTCGGCGCGCAGCAGGTGGTACATCGCATTGCCCCAGCCCGCGCGCTGCACGTAGCGCACGTGCGCGCCGCCGAACACCGCGAGCCCGCGCTTCGGTTCCATCTGACAGAAGCGGCAATCGTCGGCGGCGACCACGATGTCGGCCGCGAGCATCATTTCGATGCCGATCGTGAACGTGATGCCCTGCACCGCCATCGACGACCGGCTTGCGGCAGTGCCGCCGCAGCGCGAACGGCATCGACGCGGGTATCCGGCCGGCGCTGGCGCTTCCGGGCGAGCAAACGACGCAGCGAAGCGCGGCAGATCGAGCCCCGCGGTGGTGTGCGGCCCGGCGAACGTCATCACGCCTACCCACAATTGCGGGTCTTCGTCGAGCAGCGTCAGCGCATCCGACAACGCATCGAACAGCTCCGGCGTGAAGCCGTTCATCTTCGCCGCGTCGGTCGACGGTGATCGTGAGAATGTGCTCGCGCTGCTGCGTCCGCACCTCACCGGATCGTTGGCTGGCTCATCGTGCCGCTCCTTTCAGGCGCTCGATTTCTTCCTCGACGTCGCGCAACCGGTCCTTGCCGAAATACAGCTCGCTGCCGACAAAAAAGCTCGGCGAACCGAACACGCCGCGCGCCACGGCGTCATCGACATTGGCAATCAGCTGCTGTTTCACCTCGGGGAGCTGGGTGCCGTCGAGGATCGCCTGGGCCGGCAGGCCTGATTCGGTGAGCGCTGCGGCGATGACGGCGGGCTCGTCCATCTTCTTCGGCTCGGCCCACATGTGGCCGATACACCTCGTCAACGTATCTTTCGAAGTAACCCGTCGCGCTGCGCGAACACCGCACCACGCATGATCGTCAGCGTATTCACCGGAAAGAACGGATTCGGCGCGTACTTCGTGATGTTGGTGCTGCGCGAGGAAACGCCGGGTTTCGAGCTGCGTGTACTGCGGTTTGTTCCTGATGCCCTGCAGCGACACCGCCGGCGACACATTGTTGGTCGCCTTGAACACGCCGCCGAGCAGTACCGGCACGTACTTGAACTTCACGCCGGTGCGCGCCTCGATCTGCGGGATCACCAGGTGGCTCAGATATGCATTCGGGCTGCCGAAGTCGAACAGGAATTCCACATTGATTGCCATGTCGTTGCCCTCCTTAGAGGCCTACCAGTCACCTGCCCTGAAATGTCGGTTTGCGTTTGCCGATGAACGCCTGCACGGCCTCGCGGTGATCTTCCGTGCGCGTGCAGCGCACCATTCGGTCCGCTTCGAGCGCGAGCGCGCTGCGCAGGTCGGTGCCAACGGCGCGGTTGAGGTTTTCCTTCATGTAACGCAACGCGACGGCGGCCCGGATGCAATCGTCTGTGCGAGCGCCTTTGCGCGCGCCTGCAGATCTTCGTCGGCGACCACTTCGTTGAAGATGCCGAGTGCG
This sequence comes from uncultured Gammaproteobacteria bacterium, assembly GCA_963822125.1. Classification (GTDB taxonomy): domain Bacteria; phylum Pseudomonadota; class Gammaproteobacteria; order Pseudomonadales; family Azotimanducaceae; genus DATJGR01. The sequence goes on from CAWGGQ010000028.1 coordinate 156,565, forward strand.
AGGCCCTTCGTCCGCGCCGACGCGGCGACTCGTGTAGTAAAGCTCCTTCGCGCGCGCCACGCCGACGAGCTGCGTCAGCAGCCAGCTGCCGCCGTAGTCGCCGGAGAGGCCGATATTCGCGAAGGCGGTGGTGATGAACGCGCTTTGCGCCGCGATGCGCAAATCGCATGCGAGCGCGATCGACATGCCGGCGCCGGCGCCGCGCCGGTAACGCCGCGATCGTCGGCTTGGTCAGATCGAACAGCCGCAGCGTCAGCGTCTCCTGGCCGATGCTGCAGCTTGCGGACGGCATCATCGAGCGTCGCCCGCGGGTCCGTCCCGCGAGGCGCTGCCGTTGGCGCTCCGCCGCCCATACCCGACACGTCGCCGCCGGAACAGAACGCGCGCCCCGCGCCAGTGATCACCACGCAGCGCACCGCCGGATCGGTGTCGAGGTTCAGCAGCGTCTGCCGCAGCGCGGGGGTCAGCTCATTCGACAGCGCGTTGCGCTTGTCGGGACGGTTCAGCGTGATCGTCGCAACGCCGGCTTCGATCTCGCAAAGCAGCTGATCGGTACCGGTTTCCACGTGGTTCGGGTCATCGCGCCGCCTCGCTCGGGTTGTCGGTAAGTTTCATGACGCAACGACTGTATCGCACGGAAGTTGCGTCATGCAACTGTCCAGCTACAATGCCGCGCATGAAGCTCAAGTCGTTCGACAACATGAACTGTCGCTCGCGCTGACGCTCGACGTCATCGGCGAGCGCTGGACGCTGCTGATCCTGCGAGAGGCGTTCTTCGGCAAGAAGCGCTTCGAAGAATTTCAGAAGGGGCTCGGCATCGCCCGCAACATCCTGAACTTCGCGCCTCAATCGACTGGTTGGCGAAGATATTCTTGAAAAACGTCCGGTCGAAGTCGGGCGTTTTGAATACGTGCTGACGCAGAAGGGCCTCGAGCTGCAGCCGGTACTGCTGGCGATGACGCACTGGGGCGACCGCCACAAGCCGCACACAAACGGCAAACGCGTGATCTTCGTCGAACGCGCCACCGGCGAGCCGATTGCGCCGATGTCGGTACGCAGCGCCGAGGCCGCGTACTCGCTGCGCGCGAGATCCGCGCCACGCGGGTCCCGGCTCTCGCTGAATCAACAAATCCTCCGGCTCAATCGTCGAGCGTGTTGATGTGGTGCTCGCCGCCGAGCGCGTTCATCTGTTGGAGAATCCATCCCTGCCGCGTCCGCACGTAGCGCGACGGCGAATTCACTCGGAACGTCGTCGGGTTCGGCAGCACTGCAGCGAGCAGCGCACTCTGCGAACGGTTGAGACGCGCCGCCGCTGACGAAAGAAACGTTCGCTCGCGGCGCCCACGCCAAACACGCCTTGTCCAAACTCGGCGACGTTCAGATACACCTCGAGAATCCGCGTCTTCGGCCAGAACGTTTGGATCGAACAGGGTGAAGTACACTTCTAGTCCCTTGCGAATCCAGCTCTGGCCCGACCAGAGGAAGAGGTTCTTCGCGGTCTGTTGCGAAATCGTGCTGGCGCCGCGTTGGCGATCTGCCGTGGCTGCGTTGTTCGAGCGCGTGCTCGATCTCCACGAAATCGAAGCCGAAATGATCGGCGAAACGCTGGTCTTCCGAAGCGATCACCGCCAGCTTCGTGCTGGATGAAATCTGCGGCCAGTCGACCCACTTCTGCTGAAAGCGGTAACCCGGTTCGGCGTTCAGCCACGCGTGCACTCTGCTCGGCCACGATGAACGAGGTCGTTGGCGGATCGATCCAACGCAACAGCACGACGCTGCCGATGGACCACACGAGCAATCCGAGTACCACCAAAGGCGAGCACGACAGAGCCGCGCCAGCAGCACGTCAACGACATGTCTTCTCTACATTCTGTTCGCCATCGCCTACGCGACCACCCTCAAAACCGCGCGCCTGTATAGTCGATGCCTTCATGCTGCGCAATCGTTGGCAGCGGCGAAACGAGCATGAGGACAACGATGGGCAGACTCGACGGCAAAGTAGCAATCATCACCGGTGGTGTTTCGGGAATGGGTCGCGCAACCGCGAAGACGATTCGTCGAAGAAGGCGCGCGCGTGATGATCGGCGACGTGCAGGGTGAACCAGGCGCGGCGTTGGCGCGCGAACTCGGCAACGCGGCGCGCTTCAAACTGACCGACGTTTCGCGCGAGAGCGACATAGCAGGCGCTGGTTGCACACGCGGCTCGGACGAATTCGGTCAGCTCGATTGCATGTTCAACAACGCGGGCTTCGGCGGCGTCAGCGGCAACCTCGTGGACCTGGACTTGGGCGACAGTGTACCGCAACACCGTCGACGTGCTGTTTACCAGCTGTGGTTGCCGGAACGAAACACGCCGCGCGCGCAATGTGGCGTCGCGCGGCGGCAGCATCATCAACACCGCGTCGGTCGCCGGGTTGCGCGCCGGCTACGGGCCGCATGTGTACAGCGCGATGAAAGCCGCCGTGTTGTCGCTGTCGCGCTCGGCCGCGCATCGAACTCGGCGGACAACGCATTCGCGTCAATGCGATCTGCCCGGAGCTCATCGCCACCGCGATCTTTGCCGGTGCACGCAACTGGAGCTACGAAACGCGGCAGCGCTTCATCGACGAACTCGAGAGAAATATCCGGCTACGACGACGCCGATACGGCGCGCGGGCCTCGGCGCCGACATCGCCGCAATGGCGGCTGTTATTGGCCAGCGACGAGTCGACGTTCGTGAGCGGGCAACGAGTTTGTCATCGACGGCGGTCTCATGGCCGGTGATAACCCGAACCGTCCGGCCCAGCGGAATTCAGGAACTGGCGGACCGGATCGAGAGCGACCTTTAGACGGTCACCTGGCGGCGAGCACCATCTGCGTACAGCGGAACAGCGCCATCGTGCGGCCGTTGGCCTCATTCGTAACCGTGGCGTCCCAAACGTGCGTTTGCCTGCCCAGGTGAACAGGCACGCATCGGCACGTCACGCGCTCTCCCACCCGCGCGGACGCGAGGAAGTTCGACTTCAACTCGATCGTAGTGAACGAGTTTCCCTGCGCGATGTTGTTGGACCGATCGCCGCGCAGGTGTCGGCAAGCGCGACTACCGCGGGTGCAAACAGAAACCCGGTGCCGGCAATGGAGATTCTCGGTGACGTCGATGTGACCGACGACCAGATCCTTTGCCGAGTGATCGAACACGCAACCGAGTTGCCCCGGCACTAGCGGGCCGAAGAACTCCGTCGACCAGCGCGCCTGCTCGATTGGATCCCACTCTTGCGATCCGTCAGACATCACCCGACCTTCATTCACGCGCCGTATAAACGGCGAGCGCACCGTAGCCACGCTTGTCGATCTTGTCCATACGCGCGTCGAGCGACGGATGCGTCTTGAACAGTTCGGCGAGTTCGGGCGAAGCGCTGCCGAGTGCGGTCATTTTCTGGAACACCGAATACAGCGCCAACGGGTTCATTCCGGCGCGAGCTACATAGATTTGCGCTGCCTCGTCGGCTTTGTATTCGGCGTCGCGATCGAGCGATGTGAGCACGATCGTTGCGCCGTATTCGTCGGCGTACTTTTTGGCCAGGCCGATCGCCGCCGCATCGCCGGTCAACGTGACGTCGCGCATCGCGAGGTCTTTGCCGGCACTCGCGAGCGCTGTTTGCGGATGACGTTGTAGTGGTCGCGTTGCACGCAGTGGCTGATCTCGTGGCCGAGCACGGCTGACAGCTCTGCGTCGGATCCCACCACTTCGTACATGCCGCGCGTAATCAGGATGAACCCGCCCGGGGCTGCTCGAGAGCATTCACCTCGGGCGTGTCGATGACCCCGAAGGTCCACGGCAATTCGGGACGGCTCGTCTGCGACGCTACCCACCGCCCCACGCGATTCACGCGCTGCTGCGCTTCGGGGTTGCTCCAGAGCGGCCGAGCGCCCAATACGCGACCGGCAATTTCCGGCCCCAGCGCGAGTTCTTCGGCGGATTGCTCGGCCTCCGACTTCGGTGCCAACTTCGCCGCACCGCCGAACATCGACGAGAGTTGATTGCCGACGGAACCGACCGCACCGAGCGCGGCGCTGCCGATCTGCGCGGCCGATTGCGGCGACACACCGGTATCAGCGCCCTTCTTCGCGGGCTTAGCCTCGCCGGAGAAGGCAACCGCCGTGGCGGTCCAGCCGTGCTGACCCGCAAACGCCGCGGCAGTGGCATCGTCCACGCGATAGCCGACCATCGCGGTCAACTGCGCTTCGTTGAGCGAGGCGGACTTGAGGTCGCTCTCGTCGATGCCGCGCACACCGGCAGTCTCGGTAACCCGACCTTGACCGGGCTTTCCACCCATCAGGATCCGCAACGTCGCGTCGTCGTCGCCGGCTTGCCCGGGGTAAGTCGACCCGCACGTCATCTACGCGCACGTGAGCCGACCGTGCCGGGGCGGGCAACATCAATTCGTACCACAGTCCCTTCTGCGCCGTGACTTGTACCGTCGTGTTGCGCGATAGCAGAAGCAATCTTGGGCGAGTCGAGTTGCGGTTGCGCAAATACGTCCACTTTCGGTTTGTGTACCACCGCAGACGGCTCCGCAGCGTTCGCTGCCCACGCACCCGAGCATCGCGGCACATACAACACCCACTATCCAACGCATCATGGTTCTCCTGCCGGCATTCTCGGCGGTTTGCCGAAATGTCGCTGTATTCCCCCCGAGCGGCCGCTCACGCACTCGCCGCCAGCACTTCGCCAACGAGCTCTCGCAGGCGCCGTTGCCCACGGTGGTCCGGGGGAAAAGGGCGTCGCCGACTTCTACGCACGCAAACGCCATGCGCACATTGCCGTCGTCCGACAAGCGCTGGTCCTGTACCGCGAGTTGTTCGGCGAGTCTCGCGAGATCATGCATCGCCGCCTCGCGCGCTGCACGCTCGGTATCTCCGCGCCAAATGAGCAGCATCAGATCCGACAACGCCTCGTGCAGCCAGGTCTTGCGCTCAACCACCCCCTCGAGCATCACGGCGTTGGTGCCGGCATACAAGAACCGTCGCAACCGTCGTTGATATTCCCGACGCCGGCGCGCCAACGCAGCGGGGTTCTCCTGATGATCCGGCACGAAGCGCAAACGGACCACAGCTAGCCATCGATCGCTTGACGGCGTCGTCCAGGGGCCCGAAGAATTTGCCTCATTGCCGACGGCTCGTCCACGCTGAACTCCGGCATAGAGTCGACAGAAGCCGAACACCAGGCTGACGAAACCGACGCTCGCGAAGATGTCGAAGAAAAAACGGAAGAACGTAATGCCGACGAACGCTGAGCCGAGCAGCACGAGGTTCGCGACCACGAATACCGAATCGATGTCGGGCGCAGGCTCGCCGCGCTGGAACGCAAACGTCGTGAACAGTACGAACAGCATTGCGATCACGTACTTCAGGCCTGACCGGCGGAGTACGGTATCGCGCTGTCCGCCAGCAGCGCCTCGGTCGCCTCGGCCATCACTTCAACTCCCGGCATCACCGGATCGACCGGAGTCGGTTTGACATCGTTTATTCCCGACGCCGTGAAGAACCGACCACCACGACACGATCCTTCAAATCCTGCACCGGGACCACGACGTACGGCACACCGGGGGTCCGGATTCGCTCAGAAGATCTGCCGCGCTGACCCGCGGCAGGCGCGTTTCCTGGCG
>CAWGGQ010000029.1:0-15505 GCA_963822125.1 uncultured Gammaproteobacteria bacterium
CAGCCGGTCCTTGCCGAAATACAACTCGGTCCCCACGAAAAAGTCGGCGAACCGAACACACCGCGTGCCACCGCGTCATCGACGTTGGCGATCAGCTGCTGCTTCACTTCCGGCTGCTGGGTACCGGCAAGAATCGCTTCGGCGTCGAGGCCGGACTCCGTGAGTGCGGCGGCAATCACCTCCGGATCGTCCATCTTCTTCGGCTTTGCCCACATGTGGCCGTACACCGCATCGACATAACGTTCGAAGAATCCTTCGCGCTGCGCGAACACCGCGCCTCGCATGATCGCGAGCGTATTCACCGGGAAGAACGGGTTCGGCGCGTAGTTCGTGATGCCGTGTTCTTTCAGGAAGCGCCGCGTTTCGAGTTGCGTGTACTGCGGTTTGTTCTTGATGCCCTGCAACGAAACTGCGGGCGACACATTGTTGGTCGCTTTGAATACGCCGCCAAGCAATACAGGCACGTATTTGAACTTCACGCCGGTGCGCGCCTCGATGCGCGGAATCACGAGGTGGCTAAGGTACGCATTCGGGCTGCCGAAGTCGAACAGGAATTCTGCGTTGATCGCCATGGTTGGGTCACTCATCGTCCGTTGAATGTGGGTTTGCGTTTACCGATGAAGGCCTGCACGGCCTCGCGGTGATCTTCCGTGCGCGTGCAGCGGACCATTCGATCCGCTTCGAGTGCCAGCGCGCTGCGCATGTCGGTGCCGACGGCGCGGTTGAGGTTCTCTTTCATGTAGCGCAGCGCGATAGGCGGGCCGGCGGCAATCGATTCCGCGAGCGCCTGCGTGCGCGCCATCAGCTGATCGTCGGCAACGACCTCGTTGAAGATACCGAGCGCGAGCCCTTCTTCCGCACCGACGCGACGGCTCGTGAAATACAGCTCCTTCGCACGCGCTACGCCGACGAGTTGGGTCAGCAGCCAGCTGCCGCCGTAATCGCCGGAGAGGCCGATATTCGCGAAGGCGGACGTGATGAAGGCGCTTTGCGCCGCGATGCGCAGGTCACATGCGAGCGCGATAGACATGCCTGCCCCGGCCGCCGCACCCGGTAACGCCGCAATGGTCGGTTTGGCGAGATCGAACAATCGCAGCGTCAGCGTCTCCTGGCCGATCTGCAGTTTGCGCACGGCGTCTTCGAGGCTCGGCCGAGGTCCGTCCGCATTTGCCGGTGACGAACCACCGCCACCCATACCCGAAACATCGCCGCCGGAACAGAACGCCCGACCCGCGCCGGTGATCACCACGCACCGCACCGACGGTTCGGCTTCCACCGTGAGCAGCATTTGCCGCAATGCCGGTGTCAGCTCGTTCGAGAGTGCATTGCGCTTGTCCGGCCGGTTCAGCGTGATCGTGGCCACGCCGTTTTCCACTTCGCACTTCAGCTGATCGGTGCCGGTTTCGAGCGTCACCCGCGTCATTGCTGGCCTCCGCGTTCAGTTGCATGACGAAACGCACTGTATCCGCCCAAGTTGCGTGATGCAACTCTCTGGCTACAATGCGGCCCCATGAAGCTCAAATCGTTCGACAACATGAACTGCTCTCTCGCCCTGACGCTCGACGTCATCGGCGAACGCTGGGCCCTGCTGATCCTTCGTGAAGCGTTCTTCGGCAAGAAGCGCTTCGAAGAGTTTCAGAAGAGTCTGGGAATAGCCCGCAACATCCTCAGCTCGCGCCTCAATCGGCTCGTCAGCGAGGGCATTCTCGAGAAGCGGCCCGTCGAATCGAACCGTTTCGAATACGTGCTGACGCAGAAAGGTCTCGAACTGCAACCGGTGTTGCTCTCGATGACGCACTGGGGCGACCGCCACAAGCCGCACGCAAACGGCGATCGCGTGATCTTCGTCGAACGCGCCACCGGCGAGCCGATTGCGCCGATGTCCGTCCGCAGCGCCGACGGCCGCGTGCTTGCACCGCGCGACATTCGCGCCACTGCGGGTCCCGGCTCTCGCTGAATCAGTCGTCAAGCGTGGTTGATGTGGTGTTCGCCGCCGAGCGCGTTCATCTGTTGGAGAATCCATCCCTGCCGCGTCCGCACGTAGCGCGACGGCGAATTCACGCGGAACGTCGTCGGGTTCGGCAGCACTGCAGCAAGCAGCGCACTCTGCGAACGGTTGAGACGCGCCGCAGGCTGACGAAAGAAACGTTCGCTCGCGGCGCCCACGCCGAACACGCCTTGTCCAAACTCGGCGATGTTCAGATACACCTCGAGAATCCGCGTCTTCGGCCAGAACGTTTCGATCAACAGGGTGAAGTACGCTTCCAGTCCCTTGCGAATCCAGCTCTGACCCGACCACAGGAACAGATTCTTCGCGGTCTGTTGCGAAATCGTGCTGGCGCCGCGCTGCGATCTGCCGTGGCTGCGTTGTTCGAGCGCGTGCTCGATCTCCACGAAATCGAAGCCGAAATGATCGGCGAAACGCTGGTCTTCAGAAGCAATCACCGCCAGCTTCGCGCTCGATGAAATCTGCGGCCAGTCGACCCACTTCTGCTGAAAGCGGTAACCCGGTTCGGCGTTCAGCCACGCGTGCACTCTGTCGGCCACGATGAACGAGGTCGTCGGCGGATCGATCCAACGCAACAGCACGACGCTGCCGATGGACCACACGAGCAATCCGAGCACCACGAAGGCGAGCACGCGCCGCACGCGGCCGACGCGTGCGACGGGCATTCTCTTCTTCATTCTGTTCGCCATCGCCTACGCGACCACCCTCAAACGCGCGCCTGTATAGTCGATGCCTTCATGCCGCGCAATCGTTCCGCGGCGAAACGAGCGCGAGGACAACGATGGGCAGACTCGACGGCAAAGTAGCAATCATCACCGGTGGTGTTTCGGGAATGGGACGCGCAACCGCGAAACGATTCGTCGAAGAAGGCGCGCGCGTGATAATCGGCGACGTGCAGGGCGAACCAGGCGCGGCGTTGGCGCGCGAACTCGGCAACGCCGCGCGCTTCAAACTGACCGACGTTTCGCGCGAGAGCGACATAGCAGCGCTGGTTGCACACGCGCTCGACGAATTCGGTCAGCTCGACTGCATGTTCAACAACGCGGGCTTCGGCGGCGTCAGCGGCAACCTCGTGGACCTGGACTTGGGCGAAAGTTACCGCAACACCGTCGACGTGCTGTTTACCGCTGTGGTTGCCGGAACGAAACACGCCGCGCGCGCAATGGCGTCGCGCGGCGGCAGCATCATCAACACCGCGTCGGTCGCCGGGTTGCGCGCCGGCTACGGGCCGCATGTGTACAGCGCGATGAAAGCCGCCGTGTTGTCGCTGTCGCGCTCGGCCGCCATCGAACTCGGCGAACAACGCATTCGCGTCAACGCGATCTGCCCCGGATTCATCGCCACCGCGATCTTTGCCGGTGCACGCAACTGGAGCTACGAAACGCGGCAGCGCTTCAGCGAAGAACTCGAGAAGTATCCGGCTACGACGACGCCGATCCGGCGCGCCGGAATCGGCGCCGACATCGCCGCAATGGCGCTGTATCTGGCCAGCGACGAGTCGACGTTCGTGACCGGGCAACAGTTTGTCATCGACGGCGGTCTCATGGCCGGTAATCCCCCGGACCCGTCTCGGCCCAGCGGAATTCAGGAACTGGCGGACCGGATCGAGAGCGACCTTTAGACGGTCATTTGGCGGCGAGCACCATCTGCGTACAGCGGAACAGCGCCATCGTGCGGCCGTTGGTCTCATTCGTGACCGTGGCGTCCCAAACGTGCGTTTGCCTGCCCAGGTGAACGGGCACGCATCGGCACGTCACGCGCTCTCCCACACGTGCCGACGCCAGGAAGTTCGACTTCAGCTCGATCGTAGTGAACGAGTTTCCCTGCGCGATGTTGTTACCGCAGCCGAGCGCCGCGCAGGTGTCGGCAAGCGCGATTACCGCGGGGGCAAACAGAAACCCGGTGCCGGCAATGAGATTCTCGGTGACGTCGATGTGACCGACGACGAGATTCTTTGCCGAGTGATCGAACACGCAACCGAGTTGTCCCGGCACTAGCGGGCCGAAGAATTCCGTCGACCAGCGCGCCTGCTCGATTGGATCCCACTCTTGCGATTCATCCGACATCACCCGACCTTCATTCACGCGCCGTATAAACGGCGAGCGCACCGTAGCCACGCTTGTCGATCTTATCCATGCGCGCGTCGAGCGACGGATGCGTCTTGAACAGTTCGGCGAGTTCGGGCGAAGCGCTGCCGAGCGCGGTCATTTTCTGGAACACCGAGTACAGTGCTAACGGATTCATTCCAGCGCGAGCAACATAGATTTGCGCTGCCTCGTCGGCTTTGTATTCGGCGTCGCGATCGAGCGACGTGAGCACGATCGTTGCGCCGTATTCGTCGGCGTACTTTTTGGCCAAGCCGATCGCCGCCGCATCGCCGGCCAACGTGACGTCGCGCATCGCGAGGTCTTTGCCGGCACTCGCGAGCTGTTGTTTGCGGATGACGTTGTAGTGGTCGCGTTGCACGCAGTGGCTGATCTCGTGGCCGAGCACGGCTGACAGCTCTGCGTCGGATCCCACCACTTCGTACATGCCGCGCGTAATCAGGATGAACCCGCCCGGCGCTGCGAACGCATTTACCTCGGGTGTATCGATGACACCGAACGTCCACGGCAATTCGGGACGGCTCGTCTGCGACGCTACCCACCGCCCCACGCGATTCACGCGCTGCTGCGCTTCGGGGTTGTTCCAGAGCGGCCGCGCACCCAACACGCGCCCGGCAATTTCCGGCCCCAGCGCGAGTTCCTCGGCGGATTGCTCGGCCTCCGACTTCGGTGCCAACTTCGCCGCGCCGCCGAACATCGACGAGAGTTGATTGCCGACGGAACCGACCGCACCGAGCGCGGCGCTGCCGATCTGCGCGGCCGACTGCGGCGACACACCCGTATCCGCGCCCTTCTTCGCGGGCTTCGCCTCGCCGGAGAAGGCAACCACCGTGGCGGTCCAGCCTTGCTGAGCCGCGAACGCCGCCGCAGTGGCATCGTCCACGCGATAGCCGACCATCGCCGTCAACTGCGCCTCGTTGAGCGAGGCGGACTTGAGGTCGCTCTCGTCGATGCCGCGCACGCCGGCCGTTTCGGTAACGCGACCCTGGCCGGGCTTTCCGGTCATCAAGATCCGCATCGCGGCATCGCCGTCTTCGGCCCCGCCGTATTCGACCCGCACGTCGTCGACCCGCACGTAACCCGATGCGCCGCTCGCCGGAACCACCTGGTACCACAACCCCTGCTGCGCCGAGATATGCACCGCGGTGTTGCGCGACAGAGTCGCAATCTTGGGTGCGTCGAGCGAAGGCTGGGCGTATAGATCGACCTTCGGTTTGTGCACCACCGCAGACGGTTCGGCAGCGCTCGCGGCCAGCGCCACGATGATCGCCGCGAATACAGCCCCTCTCATCCACCGCATCATGATTCTCCCGACGGCACTCTTGCCGGATTCGCTATGTCGGCATACCGCGCAAGCGGTCTTTCGTTCGACGCCGCCAACACTTCGCCAACGAGATCATGCAGGCGCCACCGCCCGCGCCGATCCGACACCTCGATGAAGTCATCCACTTCGACACATTCCAGCGCAACCCGAACACTGCCGTCATCGGACAAGCGCAGGTCCTGTTCGGCGAGTTGCTTTTCGAGTCTCGCGAGATCATGCATTGCGGCGTCACGGGCTGCACTCTCGCTGTCGCCGTGCCAGATCAGCACCATCAGATCCGACAACGCTTCGTGCAGCCAGCTTTTCCGCTCCACCACACCTTCCAACATTACGGCATCGCTACCGGCATACAGAAAACGCCGCAGTCGGCGCTGATACTCACGACGTCGCCGCGCCAGCGCCGCTCGATCCTGTTGCGGGTCGGGCACGAAGCGCAATCGGGCGACCACGAGCCAGCGGTCGATCGTTCCGGGTCGTACTCCGGCAGATAGTCGCCGTTACCGACCGCACGTCCGCGCTGAATGCCGGCGTAGAGTCGACAGAACCCGAACACCAGGCTCACAAAACCGACGCTCGCGAAAATGTCGAAGAAGAAGCTGAAGAAGGTGAGACCCACGAACGATGCGCAGAGCAGGATCAGGTTCGCGGCAACGAAGGCGGAGTCGATGTCGGGCCCCGGTTCGCCACGGTAGAAAGCAAATGTCGTCAACAGCACAAACATCATGGCGACGACGTATTTCAGTCCGGTGGGCGGCGTACGTATCGCCACTGTCGGCCAGCAGCGCTTCCGTCGCCTCCGCCATCACTTCCACTCCCGGCATCACGGGATCGACCGGAGTCGGTTTGCGTCGTTTAGTCCGGACGCAGTGAATCCGACCAACACGATACGATCCTTCAATTCATGCATCGGACCGCCGCCGCGCGGCACACGGGTGTCCGGTTCGCTGAGCAGATCTGCCGCGCTGATCCGCGGCAATCGCGTTTCCTGACGCCAGTTCGGTCTGACCGTGGTTTGAAAATGCTGTGGCAATTCGGCGTCAACCGTCATCGCAAGGCGCAGCGGCAGCGACGGCAGCCCCCAATCGCCTACCACCTCATACAACGGAACATCGCGCAATACGCCGTCCTCGTTACGCGTGATGTTCGCCAGTCCGCTGTACCGCGCCATCGCCTCGCCATAGGGAAGAAGCAACGCGACGCGCGGATCGTTCTGCGTACCGCTTCAATGCGAATGCGCCTGGCGCTGCTGAGGCGTGCAGCGGCGGACCCGTGTCATAGTCGGAATGAAGGCGTGAAGACTCGAACACGAAGCGTCCGCCGCCACCCTTTGCCATCGCCTCGAGCATACCGTCGCCATCGGGATCGACCTGTGAGCGATCGATGAACAGCACATCGAAGCCCACTGCACGCACGCCTGAGCGCGATCGAGCTCATCCAGAAGATCGGCATGTCGTGTGCGGCTCCACGGCCAGCCGCCGTCGCCACGCGCGCGGAAAAACTCGATCGAGCATTCGTCGATCTCCGCCGACCACGACGATGCCCGACACCTTCGGCTCGAACGGCCGCCACCGCACGACGCTATCGAAGATGGCATCCTCGGCCTCGTTCAACGAGCGCGCGTGCATCCAGTCCCAGCCGAGCCAGCCAATGGCACCGACTGCCAGAATGGATAGAAGGCAAACTCAGCAGGAACGCGAATGACGCGAAAAGGGCCGTCGATAACTGCGTTCGACCTTGCTCCAGGACTCATGAAGCGTGGCCCAGCGTCGCCAGCGTGGCGTCGATCCAGGACAGCAGACGATCTTTTGCTCTACGGGCATAGCTGGTCCTTGATTCGGCCGAAGTTGTCGGACCGGGGGTCACAGGGCCGCGGCACCTTACGCCGCGGCGCGCCGTCGCGGCAAACGCGCTGCCGCCGCAACTGCATGTCGCCCGGTACGCCCAACGTGGCTCACGGGGAACAGGAACCTATGTAATGCGTATAGATTCCGACTTTCGAAGTCCTTCTTATATAGGCGACCTCTTCAGTTCTGGGTATTGCGCGTATAAAGTCCCGCCAGGGGAACGTCATCGAGGGTGAATCGCCATGGCCGCACGACACACCGATCTGCATTCCAATCTCGGCTTCGACCCGGACGCGCTGCGCGACAGGTACCGCCGCGAGCGCGACAAGCGCATTCGCAAGGACGGCGAGGATCAGTACATCGAGATCGCGGGCGAGTTCGCGCATTACGCCGACGAAGATCCGTATGTGGAACCCGGCTTCACGCGCGACGCGCTCGATGAAGACATCGACGTGGTCATCATCGGCGGCGGATTCAGCGGCATGCTCGCCGCTACACGGTTACGCGAGCGCGGCGTCACCGACGTGCGCATCATCGAATCGGGCGGCGACTTCGGCGGCACGTGGTACTGGAATCGTTATCCGGGTGCGCAGTGCGACATCGAGTCGTATTGCTACCTGCCGTTGCTCGAAGAACTCGGCGTGATTCCGAAAGAGAAATACTCGTTTGCGCCGGAAATCTTCGAGCACTCGCAACGCATCGGCCGCGAATACGCTCTATACGACATCACCTACTTCCAGACGCGCGTCACCGGGCTGCGCTGGAACGAAGACGAAGCGCGCTGGCATGTGTCGACGAATCACTCCGACGACATTCGCGCGCGCTTCGTCATTCAGGCGGTCGGTACGGCAAGCCGTCCGAAGTTGCCGGGCATTCCGGGCATCGCCGATTTCAAAGGCCACTCGTTCCACACCAGCCGTTGGGACTATGGCTACACCGGCGGCGACCACTCGGGCGGGTTTGACGAACCTCGCAGACAAACGCGTGGCGGTGATCGGCACCGGTGCGACGGCGATTCAATGTGTGCCGTTCGTCGGCGCGCACGCAAAGCAGCTCTACGTGTTCCAGCGCACGCCGTCGTCGGTCGATCTGCGCGGCAACAAGCCGACCGATCCTGAATGGGTGAAGACGTTGCAGCCCGGCTGGCAGCGCGCGCGTCGCGAGAATTTCGCCGACATCGTGGTGGGGCGGCCGTTCGAACAGGACCTCGTCTCCGACGGCTGGACCGACATCTTCAGACGATTGCAGTCTGGTGTGATGGCGCGCGAAGGGGCGGCGGATCCCGATCCCGGAGGAAGCGGCGGCGCGCGCGGAAATTGCGGACTTCCAGAAGATGAACGAGATCCGCGCGCGCGTGGACAAGGTTGTGCGCGACAAAGCCGCGGCCGAAGCGCTGAAGCCCTGGTATCGCCAGTTCTGTAAACGGCCGACGTTCAACGACGAGTTCCTCGCCACGTTCAATCGGCCGAACGTCGAGTTGGTGGACGTCAGCGAACGCCAGGGCGTGGAGCGCATCACGCCGAACGGCGTGGTCGCAAACGGCATCGAGTACGAAGTGGATTGCATCATCTACGCCACCGGCTTCGAGATCAGCACCGCGCCGCGACGGCGCGTCAGTTTCGACGTGGTCGGACGCAACGACGAGTCGCTGTTCGAGCACTGGAAAGGCGGTTTGAAAACGCTGCACGGGATTTCGAGTCACGGTTTTCCGAACTGGTTCTTCATCGGCATCAACCAGAACGGACTGTCGGTGAACATGACCGCGATGTTCGACGACCAGGCGGCGCACATCGCCTACATCGTTAGCGAAGTGCAGCAGCGCGGCAAACGCGCCGTAGAAGTGACGCCGGAAGCGGAGCAGGCGTGGGTTGCGGAGATCCGTCGCCTTGCCGTGAACAACCACGATTTTCAGGAAGCGTGCACGCCCGGTTACTACAACAACGAGGGGTTGCTCGAAAAGGCCGAAGGCTCGCTTGCGGCGGAGGTGTACGCACCGGGCATCAACGCGTTCAACGCATTGCTCGCGGAGTGGCGGGCAGCCGGCACGCTGGACGGTATGACACTGCGCTAACGCGCCCGCCGAGGGGCGCTCAATCAGCTGATCTGCTGGCGGGATGCGGCGGAAAGTCGCTTTCGACGATGGCGAGAAACCGCTTCGCCGCTTCCGACAGCGGTTTGTGTTTCTTGTAGTAGATGCCGACGGTGCGGCGGATGGCGCCGAACTCGAGCGCCGGGAGCGCAACGAAACCGTCGAGTTCGCCGAGCAGACGATCGGATACGAACGTCACGCCTTTGCCCGCCTCCAGCAACGCAAGGCGCAGTTCCAGGTGGCTCACTTCCCAGATGCTCGCGAACCAGTCGCGCAGTCGCTCGTGGCCCGGCCGCTTCGTCGCTTCGTCGAGATACGAGGTAATCAGCGTTACCTCGCCCAACACCTTCATCGGTTCGTTGATCAACGCTTCGAAGCGCGGATGCGACCTGTGCGCCACCAGCACACGCTTTTCGTCGAAACAGCCGCGTTGTACGAAGTGGCCCGGCATCTGATGCTGAAACGGTCCAAAGCCGAGTTCCCACCGATCTTCGTCCACGCCATAGACGATCTCGCGGCTGGGCGCTACATCGAGCTTCAAGCGGGTCAGCGGGTTGCGCTCGCAGAACTTCAACAGCAGCGATTTACCATAGAACCTGTTGACCAGGCTGTTCATCGCAAGATTCAGCGTGGACAACGCGCCCTGCCGGATCTGTTGGATGTCGTCGAGTGCGTTGCGCTCTTCGTTGATCATCGTCTGCGCGAACCGGAACAAACGCAGACCCGCTTCGGTGAGATGCGGCACGCGACCGCGCACCAGCAGCGCGGTGTTCAACTTGTGTTCGAGGTTGGCAATCGCCTGGCTCACCGCCGATTGCGAAACGTTCAGGCGTTCTGCGGCACGGCTGAACCCGCCCTCTTCGATCACCGCCGACAGCACGCGGATTTCGTGACGTTCGATCTGCATGTTGTTTCTCCCCAACCGCGCGGACTAAACCACAGTGCAGGGGGGCGCACCACTTATCGAGCAATCAGCCGCGCTGATACTTAAGCGCGGCGCATGCGGGCATTAGCCGATCGCGCTCGTCGCTCATTTCGGCGCGGGCGTAGTGTCGGTCGAACATAGATGCGTGGGGAAAGGTCATGCGAAAAGTTGCGATGGAAGTGCCGAAGGGTCTGGAAGGCGTCGAAGTGGACGTCACCAAGATTTCACTGGTGGACGGCGAACACGGCCAATTGAGCTACCGCGGACACGACGTCACGCAGTTGATCGAGTGGCCTTTCAGCCGCGTGGTGTTGCTGGTGCTGACCGGCGACGAACCGACGGCCGCCGAGTGCCGCGCGTTCGAATCGGCGTTGCTGCGCGCATCGCGCCTCTCCGCCGACGACGCCGGTCTGCTGACGCTCGCAGCGAAAACCAAGGCGCATCCGATGGCGGTGCTGCAAGGGCTCGTGCCGCTGTTGTCGAAGTCCGCCGAGTTCGAACGTTACGGCGATGCAGCGCATGGCTTCACGGTGGCCGCGAAGCTGCCGGCGCTGATCGCCGGGCTGCATCGACTGCGCAACGGCGAAGCGCTTCCCGAAGCGAGCGAACTGCTCGATCCGAATGCGCGTTTCCTGGCACAGATGGGCTTCGTGTCGAAGCCGGCACTGGCCCACGCGTTCAACGTCACGCAGATCCTGCAGATCGAACACAGCTTCAACGCGAGCACGTTCGCGGCGCGTGTGGTCGCCAGTACATTGGCGCCGGTCGAAAACGTGCTCGCGGCTGCGCTCGGTGCATTGCACGGCGCACTACATGGCGGCGCGGATCAGGCTGCGCTCGAAATGGCGATCGAGGTGGCCGACCCCGCGAAGGCCGCGGATTTCGTCGACGAGTGTCTTTCGACCGGCCGCAAGATCATGGGCATGGGGCATCGCGAGTATCGCGTGCTCGATCCGCGCGCCCGATTCGTAAAAGCGCTGGCGGCCGATCTCGCGAAGGGCACCTCACTGGAACCGTTGTACCTGACGCTCGAAGCCATAGAAGCGCGTATATCGGAGCGGATGGCCGAGCGCGGTACCGAACTGCACGCCAACCTCGAGTTCTACAAAGGCATCGTGTATCGCGCGGCGGGGTTACCGACCGACTTCTTCACTGCCGCTTTCGCAATGGCGCGGGTCTACGGATACCTGGCTCACTTCATCGAGAGCCGCATCAACAACCGCATCATCCGACCCGCGGCGAAGTACATCGGCGTGGTTCCGGCCTAGGCGGCCAGTAAAGACGGACTGAACGAGCGGATGAGTGTGGTCGAGCGCGCATGCGCGCCATCACTGATCGGAGAAGTCCTGCGTGTGCAAGGATCTGCGTAACGCCGTCACCCGGCAGTCGCTCGCCATCGAGTCGAAGTTGCTTCCGATCAAGACGCTGCTCGGTCGATCTTCTGTAGATACGGCTCGACGTCCGGCGCGAACGCGGGTTCCGTGCGCAAACGATCGAAATGCGCGAACGCCCGCGTGTATGCGAGGTCGTTCTCCATTTTGTCGAGCAGCGAAGGGAGGCCCTTTCGTTCGAGCGTCTCCTTCCGCGCCCGCTCGTTGGAGAACAGCGCGAGTTCGGCGACGAAGCAGATGTCGGCGAGCGTGAGTCCGTCGCCAACCAGGAAACGGCGCTGCGGAAGCAGCGTTCGGTTGATCCCGGCGAGATAGGTCGCCAGCGCGTCCTGGGCACGGGCGTGAATCTCGGCCGACACCGAACCATCACTCAGCGACAGCAAGTAGGTCTGTGCGTCGCGAGCGAACAGGAGGCTGGCGTCCAGGAAGCTATCCACACGCGATGCCTCGTAGGGACCATGACCATAGATTGGAAAGCGCCCTTCGCCGAGCCGAGCCACCGCCCGCATGATGCTGTTCGACTCGAAGATGCCGACAGCTCCGTCCGGGCTGAATGCTGCTGGAACGGTGCCGAACGGATGAGCGTCGAGGAAGGACTTGGTCTTTCGCAGCTTGACGCCTTTGAAGCCGGTTCGGCCGGTCTGTTCGCTCGCCGACTCCAGCGCGTCGTCGGGCGAGAGCGCACGCGCGTCGAAGTCCCAGAGCCAGGATTGAAGCTCCGACGGCTTCGCGCCGCGTATTTCGATCTCGACGCCGCAGAGGCGCGCGGTGATCGTCGCTTTCCAGATCCGCGGGTTTGGCAGATACGAGAAGATCCGAAGCTGCGTCACGATCGGTTCACCACGCCGATACAGGTCACCATTTCTCGACCCAGGGGCGCAGCACAACTTCGAACGCCCAGGTCGACCGATGTTGCTTGTGCAGCTGAAGGTAGGTTTCCGCAATGCGGTCCGGGTCGGCCATGTTGTCGTCGACGGTTGTTCCGGCGAGCCGATGCGCACGCGTGCCGTCCTCCTGCGTCCATCCGATCGCGGCATCGATCGGCACGTTGGCGATGTGGATACCGTGCGGCATCAGTTCCCTCGCCATGCTCTGTGCAAGTCCGGACTTCGCGTGACATGCCATTGCAAAAGCGCCACTCGTAGGAAAGCCCTTTAGCGCGGCGCTCGCGTTGGTAAAGATGATCGTTCCCTTGACGCCGTTGGCGTCGGGCTTGTTTTCACGCATGAGTCGCGCGGCCTGTTGGCCCACCAGGAATGCGCTGAACGCCGAATTGCGCAGCGTTTCGAGCACCATGCCGGGCTCCGCTTCGGTAACGCCTTTGCGAAAAATACCGGCAACGCGGCCGTCGATGTTGTGCACGACGAGCGTCGGCGTGCCGAGGTCCCGAACGACGTTTTGAAAGAGGCGCTCGACGTCCGCCGGATCGCTCGCGTCGCATCCGTATCGGCGAACGCCGTGCTCCTTCTCCAACGTCTCCAGCACGGGTTTGTCCGGGGTTCGCGCGGCAATGCCGACTCGCATGCCGTTCGCGGTGAATAGCCTCGCGCAGCTTGCGCTGATGCCGGGTCCGCCGCCGACGATGAGGGCAATGTCGTGTCCGGAAGGTTTGTCTGATCTAGCCATGATCTGTCACCGCATCGAAAGTGGTTGCATTAGAAAACTAAATAGTGGTTTCATGCAACCATATTCTTTAGGCGTGTTTCGTTTTATGGGACGCAAACGTTTTGACGACATGAACTGCGGGGTTGCCCAGGCGCTAGAGGCTCTGGGTGATTGGTGGACGCTGCTGATCGTGCGTGACGCATTCTTCGGTGCGCGCCGTTTCGGCGAGTTCGAACGCAGCCTGGGTATCGCGAAGAACATTCTTTCGGCACGCCTGCAGCGTCTCGTGGAGCACGGCATCTTCGAGCGCGTCGATGTCGGAAGCTCTGGCGAACGCTTCGAATACCACCTGACGAAAAAAGGCGAAGCGCTGTTGACCGTACTGACGGCTCTGCGCGAATGGTCCGACGAGTGGGTGTACGGACGCGGCAACGAGCCGCTGATCGTTCGGGATCGAAAAACCGGTCGGCGCATTCCCCGCTTGCGCGTGAGCAACGCCGACGGAGATTTGCTCGCCTTCAGGGACCTGCGCGCGGAGCCGGGCCCCGGCGCGTCCGCGGACACACGACAGCGGTTCAAGCGTCGCGCGGAAATAGGTGAGTGAGGTTGGGCTTTACGTCTCGATGAGGCGCGTCGCCTCGATGGCGACGACATGACAACAATTTGGAGGATTTAAGCGATGCCTACAGTTCAGTTCTACTTCGACTACCGCAGCCCCTACAGCTACCTCGCCCAGTCGCAGCTCGGCGATCTCGCGCTCGAGATTCATCCGTTCGATGTCCTCGACGTCATGAAGCGCGTGAACAACACCCCGACGACCATCACATGCTCGGTGAAGAACCGCTACGCCGGCGTGGACCTGGGCCGCTCGGCGGCTCGATACGGAATTCCGTTCGCACCGAATCCGCAAATGCGCGCCCTCGATGGCAGACGGCTCCTGCGCGCGACACTTGCGGTGAAGCAAGGCCTGAAAGACAAAAGGCCGCTGCCGCGCTGTTCGATGCGTGTGGGGTGTGCCAGCGCCGCTCGGAACGGTCGATGAAGTGGCCGCGGTACTCACGAGGGCCGGTGTGAATGCCTCGGCGATCAAGGCCGCCTTCGATGCAGCGGAGACCGAGACCGCACTGGACAAGGCGTGCGCTGAGGCTGCGGAACGCGGTGTATTCGGCTCGCCGACGTTCTTCGTCGGAACGGAGATGTTCTTCGGCAACGACCGATTGGATTTCCTCAGAGAAGCGTTGGCGAGGGCAGCATGAAGCCGCTCGCGATCATCACCGGCGTTGGTCCCGGCACCGGATCCGCACTGGTGCGACGCTTCCACGAAGGCGGATACCAGGTCGCGATGCTCGCGCGCAGCGAGAGTCGTTTGGCGGAGCTCGAAAAGGAATTGCCGAACGCATTCGCAGTGCCATGCGACGTCGCGGACGCCGGTGCGTTGCACAGCGCGCTGAACGCGATCGAGAGCCGCGCGGGTGTGCCGAAGGTTGTCGTGCACAACGCCGTGGGCGGCGCCTTCGCCAACTTCCTCGACGTCGCGCCGGAGGTCCTCCAACAGAATTCCAGGTGAACGTGATGGCCCTGATGCATCTGGCGCGATGGGCGGCGCCGCGAATGGCGGATGCCGGAGGCGCGCTGATCGTTACCGGCAATACGTCGGCGTTGCGCGGCAGGGCCAAATTTGCAGGGTTTGCGCCGACCAAAGCGGCGCAGCGGATCTTAGCCGAGTCGATTGCGCGAGAGATGGGTCCCAAGGGCGTGCACGTCGCTTATCTGGTGATCGACGCGGTCATCGATGTGCCCTGGGCGAGGGAGGCCTTCAAGGATGCGCGCGACGACTTCTTCATTCAGCCGGCTTCGATAGCTGCGGAGGTGTTCCACCTGGCGCACCAACCGCGCGACGCGTGGTCCTTCCTGGCCGAGGTGCGGCCTTTCCACGAGCCGTGGTGACAGTTCATGTAGGAGCGCCCCGACGCGGTCGATCTGAGCCGGCGCGCATTCGGATCACAACGTTGGATAGGAGAGAAACCGATGACCAAACTTGCGGTAGTCGCCACGATGAGATCGCACGGATAGGCGGGATGAGTACCTGAAGCCACTGCAGGCTCATGCAAAGCGTTGCCTCGCCAACGAGCCGGGCACGCTGCAATTCGAGATCCTCGTGCCACACGAAGAACCGGACACGTTGATGCTCTACGAAGTCTATGCCGGTTCGGA
>CAWGGQ010000030.1:0-4869 GCA_963822125.1 uncultured Gammaproteobacteria bacterium
AGCCGAGCGGCGAGGTGGTCTATGCGATCATGTCGTTCGGCGGTTTCCTCGGCATCGGCGAGAAATTCCATCCGCTGCCCTGGCAGGTGCTGCATTACGACACGACGAAAGACGGTTACGTGGTCGACTTGAGCAAAGACCAGCTGCAGAAGGCGCCGGCCTACGCGCGTGACGATCTGAACGAGGACGACACCATCTGGCGTGGCAAGGTGTTCGACTACTACAAGCAACCGCCGTATTGGGGCTGACGGCATCGCGCTTCGCGATGACGTTCTTTACTCCAATCACGTGCTGCGTGAGACGCGACCGCGTGGATGCACGTGCTCGCGTCTCCCGTAGTACGGATCCGTAGGGCCGCACTTACACCGATCGCGGAATCGTCTGATAGGCAGGATGATCCGGTCGCGTCAGATTGAGGGTGCGCGGTGATGACCGTGACGGTTTGCGATTCCTGTGGTCGCAGTCCGTTCCGGTCGTCACTGCGCGCCATCTTTGCGGGCCCGGTTCTCGGCCCGGTGCCGAGTGACGCGGCTAGTTGCCGTTCGCCCCGGAATGACTGTCCTTCAACCACGCGCGCACGGCTTCGACAGCGGCGCCTTCCGGATTCGCATTGCTATCGATGAGCGCGCAGGCTCGCGCATAGCGATAGTGGCTGACGTGTTCGGAGAACTGGCTGGGGATCGCACCATCGTCGATCTGCTCGAGGCGCTGTGACCGCGCGTGGCAGTCGGCCCGCCACTCGAGAAATCGTTGGAACTCGGCGTCTGCGGTTGGAACGCGCTCGACTCGTTGTGTACTGGCCATCCCTTCGCCATCCCGGTTTTTAGTTTGCGAGACATTAGCTTGCAGGTCCGCGTCGCGTCCGTGTTGAAGCGCATAGTTGCGGAACCTGAAGCTGTTGAACCGTTAATCAACTTCCATGCCACGCAGGTGACGCTTTTAAAAACAACGAGTTAACTCCAGTAGGCAAGATCCGGTGTAAAGATCGGCGACGCTTTCGTGGCCGAGGCCATCGCGCCGTGTAAGCCGCGCCGACGGACTCCCCGACGGCTATCATCCGCGCTCGTTCACTGGAGTTCGGACATGGCAACCATTGCGCACCGCACGATTTCGACCAACGGCATCTCGATGCATGTCGCGGAGGCGGGCACGGGATTCCCGGTGGTGATGTGTCACGGCTGGCCGGAACTCTGGTATTCGTGGCGTCATCAGTTGCACGCGCTCGGTGATGGCGGGCTTGCGCGCCATCGCGCCCGACATGCGCGGCTATGGCCGCACCGACGCACCGCGTGACCCCGCGCAGTACACGATGAAGATTCTGTGCGCCGACATGGTGGGCCTGCTCGATGCGCTCGACATCGAGAAAGCGGTGTTCGTCGGCCACGATTGGGGCGGCGCCGTGTTGTGGCAGATGGGGTTGCGATATCCGGAACGTGTCGAGCGGCTGATCGGACTGAATACGCCGTATAGCCCGCCGACTTCGGGCGGCTCGGCCGACGCTTGCGATGCGCGATGCATTCGGGCTGACGGATGCGACGTTCTACATGCGCTACTTCCAGAAACCGGGCGTGGCGGAAGCGGAGTTCGAAGCCGATGTGCGCGGCAATCTCGCGAAGGTGTTCATGCCCTACACGCGCGCGGAGGATCTGTGGACGTTCGCAACGGTCGGCGGCGACGGCAGCGGCGCGCTGACACGCGTGCCGCCGGGCGATACGTTCCTTACCGATGAAGAACTCGACGTGTACGCCAAAGAGTTCTCTCGCACCGGATTCACCGGTGGCTTCAACTGGTATCGCGCCGCCGATATGAATGCCGACGAGGTGGGTGCGCCGACGGGCCCGGGTCTGAACATCCCAAGCATGATGATCACGGCGGAGAACGATCTGATCCTGCGCCCCGAAATGGCGGCGCACATGCCCGCTGCTGATTCCCGGCATCCGCATGGAGAACATCCGCAACTGCGCGCACTGGACGCAACAGGAGCGCGCGAGCGAAGTGAATGCGCTGATGCTCGACTTTCTGAAGGATCTCGCGGGATGAGCGACGCGCCGGTACGCAAACCGCGCATTGCCAAAAAACAAGCTGCCGAAAAGCACGCCGACGGTCGCGCGCGATGCGCATGGTGCGAGGGCGATCCGCTGATGGTTGCGTACCACGACGAGGAATGGGGGCGTCCGCTGCACGACGATCAACGGCTGTTCGAGCTGTTGTGTCTCGAAGGTGCACAAGCCGGTTTGTCGTGGCGCACGATCCTGCACAAGCGCGAGCATTACAGGAAGGCCTTCGACAAGTTCGATCCGAAGAAAATGGCGCGCTACAACGATGCGAAGAAGGCGCGCTTGCTCGAGAACCCCGGAATCGTTCGCAACCGCCTCAAGGTGGAGGCGTTCGTCAGCAACGCACGGGCGTATCTGGATCTGCTCGAAACCGGCACGAGTTTCGACGATTACCTGTGGCAGTTCACCGGCGGAAAGGTGATCCGCAACCGTTTCCGCACGCTGGCGGAGTTTCCGGTGTCGACACCGCAGAGCGACGCGATGAGCAAAGACCTGAAGAGGAAGGGGTTCAAGTTCATCGGCACGACGATCTGCTACGCCTTCATGCAGGCATCAGGTCGCGTGGACGATCACCAACGAGGCTGCTGGGTGGCAAGCACCCAGTAGCGGCAGTCCGTTTACGCAGCGACGCGGACGAAGCGCTCCAGTTCCTTCAGCTTGTCGGCCACCGCTTCAGGTTTCTGCGAGCCGAGTTGCGGCACTACACGGTCGACGCCGAGATCTGAAAAACCGCGCAACATGTCGTCGCTGACGCGATACGGTGGCGTGATTACGATTTCGAAGCCGTCGCGCGAGCGGCCTTCGGCGGCAAGCGCCTTGTCGAGGCTCTTCAGCACCGGCGCGGTCTGCTCCGGGCCGATCGCAAAGCCGTACCAACCGTTTCCGTAGCGTGCCGCGCGCCGCAATGCCGCCGGGCTGTGGCCGCCAACGAGAATTGGAAGGTGCGGTTTCTGCACCGGTTTCGGATCGAGGCGGCAATCCGCGAGCTGGAAGTGGCGGCCCGAAAAGTTGGCGACCGGTTGTGTCCACAGTTGCTTTACCAGTTCGAGGAACTCGTCGCTGCGAGCGCCACGATCTTCCCAGCTGTATCCGCTCGCCAGTACTTCTTCCTTGCACCAGCCGACGCCGATGCCGAAATCCATGCGCCCGCCGGAAAGCCAGTCGAGCGTCGCGAATTCCTTCGCGGTGTAGATCGGGTTGCGCTGCGAGATCAGCGCGATGCCCGTGCCGAAGCGGATGGTCTTCGTCACCGACGCGAGAAAACCGAACGTAGCCACCGTGTCGAGCATGCCGCCACCCTCCGGCACCGGCAGTTTGCCGTCGCGCGAACCGGGATAGGGAAACTCGGTGCGATCGAACAGCACCACGTGTTCGCCCATCCAGATGGAATCGAGTCCCGCCGACTCGGCGCGGCGGCCGAAGTCGACGATGAACTGCGGCGTGCATTGCGGTGACATGAACGTGGCGAATACACCGATCTTCATGGGGGACTCCTCCGGGCTTTTAGATGAGTGGGTACGTCAATGCGCGGCCAGCGCTTGGCCGTCGATTTCGCGGATTGCCGGGCGGGTAACGCCGACGAGCAGCGTCACGATCAGGAACGCGCTGGCGCCGAACGCCACTGCGGTGACATTCGTGTTCGGTCGCGATGGCGCCGAGCAGCAGTCCGCCGAGCGGCATCAGGCTGTAGGTGATCGAATGGATGCCCATGACGCGGCCGCGCAGCGCATCGGGCACTTCGAGCTGCATCACGGTCATCGAGCTGATCATGAAGATCGACGCGCAGACGGACGAGGCGAACGCGCGAACAATGCAAAGCCGTACCAGCCGAACTGCGACCGCGAGCGCGAAGCCATACAGCGATACGCACGACAGCAGCGCGCCCGCCGAGCAGCACGACTCCCAACGAACGCGAGTTCTGCATGCCGCCGACGGCGAGCGTGCCAACGACCGAACCCACGCCCGTGGCCGACAGCAGAAATCCATAACCGTTCGCTGCCGGCGTCGAGTCGCTGCGCGAACGCCGGCATCAGCTGCATGTAGGCACTGAGGAAGAACATGCCGGCGTACGACAGCAGAATCAGCCAACGGAACAACTCGTGCGCGGATGATGAAGTCGAGCCCCTGCTGGATCTGCTGCAGCGTCGATCCGCCGCGCGTTCCCGGCAGCGCGATCGGAATCGCCAGCATCACGAAGAACATCACGACGAATCCGACGCCGGACAGCGCGAATAGGACGCGGTGCCCATCTTTGCGAGCAGCAGACCGCCCAGCGCCGGCATGATCATGCGCGTGGACTGCCACAGCACCGAGTTCAGCGCGACGGCCGACAGCAATCCGGGCCGTTCGATCAGATGCGGAAACAGCGCCTGACGCGTCGGCCACTCCACGCCCGATATCAGCGACGACAGCGCCGCGATCGTCATCACGTGCCACACGCGAACCTGGCCGCTGGCGTCGAGTGCTGCGAGCAGAAACAGCAGCGCGGCCGTCAGCACCGACGTGACGAGAATGATCTTGCGTTTGTCGAATCGATCGGCGACGACGCCGCCGAACAGCGACATCAGAATGTTCGGTACCGCTGCCGCGGCGCCGAGCAGTCCGAGGTCGAGCGCGGACCCGGTCAGTTTGTACACGAGCCAGCCCTGCGCGAGCGCAACCAGTTGTGTGCCGCCTACCGACGCGAACGATGCGAACCAGTAACGCCGATAGAGCGGGTATTCGAACGCGGGATAGCGGGCGAGGAAGGCGGACTTCACGAACGACTCGACGACCTGCGGCTCGAGAACGGGAACGCGCAGTTAACGGTGGA
>CAWGGQ010000031.1:0-62047 GCA_963822125.1 uncultured Gammaproteobacteria bacterium
CTCGCCATCCATGGCCAGCACGAATACGGCCTGTCCCGCGGCGACCACCTGGCCTGCCTCGGCCATGTGCTGGGTGATCACCCCATCGCCCGGCGAGCGCAGGATCGCGTAGTTCGCCTGGTTGCCCGAGACCGCGGCCTGCGCCTGTGCCTGGCGCACGCGGGCCTCGGCGGCCTGGTAGGCGGCCAACTTGCTGTCGTAGAGCGAGCGGCTGACCAGCTGCTGGTCCGCCAGGTTCCTGTATCGCTGCAATTCCGACTTGGCCAGGCCAAGTTCGGAACGGGCCGACGCCAACTGCGCCCGCGATGCCTCGGACTGGAGGTTCAGGTCTGAGGGGTCGAGTTCGGCCAGCGGCTGCCCCGCCTTGACCACGGCGCCTGCGTCGACCAGGCGGCGGGCGATCTTGCCGCCCACCCGGAACGACAACTGCGGCTCCTCTCGCGCCCGGACTTCGCCGGCGAAGGCCTCCAGGCCCAAAGCGCCGCTGTTGGCCTGGGTGACCAGCGCCGGCCTGGCCGCGGCTGCTGGCGGCTCCCCGGAGCAGGCCGACAAGAGCAGCGCAAACAGCACGGCCGGAATCAGGAATGAGGGGCGTCGGGCGGACATGAGCGCAGCCTAAATAGTAAACTGGCGGGTACACTATCATTATCAAACCAGTTAGTTCAATAATGACGCATGAACGATTCCAGCTTCCAGCCCACCCGCCCCCGGCCGCCCCAAGGACATGGAGAAGCGCGC
This sequence comes from uncultured Gammaproteobacteria bacterium, assembly GCA_963822125.1. Classification (GTDB taxonomy): domain Bacteria; phylum Pseudomonadota; class Gammaproteobacteria; order Pseudomonadales; family Azotimanducaceae; genus DATJGR01. The sequence goes on from CAWGGQ010000031.1 coordinate 739, forward strand.
CGCGATCCTCGATGCGGCGATGGAGCTGTTTCCCACGCGCGGCTATGAAGGGGTCAGCGTGGACGCCATCGCCCAGATGGCGGGCGTTTCCAAGCTGACGGTGTACAGCCATTTCACCGACAAGGAGGCGCTGTTCGGCGCCGCCGTGACCGAATGTTGCGTGCAGTTGCTGCCGCATCGACTGTTCGAGCCCGATCCGGGATTGCCGGTGGACGAGGCCCTGTTCCAGATCGCCAGGGCCTTCATCGACCTGATGATGGACGAGCGCGCCATCCGCCTGCACCGCGTGATGATCAGCCAGGCCGGCCAGAACCCTCGACTGACCAAGGTGTTCTTCGATGCCGGCCCGGTGACCACCCTGCGCGAGATGGAATCGTTCCTGCGCCAGGCAGGGGCCGCCGGAAGCCTTCAGATTCCCGATCCGACGCTCGCGGCCGAGCACTTCCTGTGCCTGCTCAAGGGCGTGCGCCACCTGCGCGTCCTGGTCGGGCTATGCGACGTGCCCACCCACGCCGAGCGCGACGAGCACGTGCGGGAAGTGGTCCGGGTTTTCCTTCGCGCTTTCGCGGCAGGGACGGTATGACAAGCGGCCCGGTTACTTCTGGCACTACGGCGATACCGGCCGGACACGCGATCCTTCACGCACTGAATGATTACGGCAGGCGCTTGGCGGGCATACAATTGACGCCGTTTGCGCCTCTGGAAACCCGCCGCCATGTCGATGAATTTTGACCAAGCCCGCTTCGCGATGATCGAGCAACAGGTGCGCCCCTGGGAGGTACTGGATCCGCGCGTGCTCGAAACGCTGATGAGGTGCACCGCGAGGACTTCGTCGGCCGGCGCACCGTCAGCTGGCGTTCGCCGACCTGCCGCTGCCGCTCGCGCACGGCGAAGTCATGATGAAACCGGTGGTCGAAGGCCGGCTCCTGCAGGCGCTGAACCTTGAAGCGGGCGAGGATGTGCTGGAGATCGGCACCGGCTCCGGCTTCCTCACCGCCTGCCTGGCCCAGCTGGCCCGCGAAGTGGTGAGCATCGATGTGCACGGCGACTTCATCGACTCCGCCCGGCAGCGCCTGCTCGGCCGGAATCATCAACATCCGCCTGGAAACGGCCGATGCGATGCAGTGGCAGCCGGGTCGGCAATTCGATGCGATCGCCGTGACCGGCGCCGTCGAGACGATTCCGGAACGTTCCTGCAATGGCTCCGCCCGGCGGCCGAATGTTCGTCATCCACGGCTAGTCGCCCGCGCAGGAAGCTGCGCGTTAGCCGCCGCGGCGAAACACTGCACAGCGAAAGCCTGTTCGAAACCGATATCCCTTACCTGCATGGCGCCGAACCGGGTCGCGCTTCACCCTCTGATCCGGGAATCCATGGCCATCCGTCTTCGTCCCCTCGTCCTCGCCTGCCCTGGCCGGCTTCTCCGCCCAGGCCCACGCCACCGACCTGATCCAGGCCTACGATATGGCCCGCCAGAGCGATCCCCAGCTCGCCGCCTCCGAGGCGCAGATGAATGCCCAAGCCGAAGGCGTGATGCAGTCGCGCGCGGCCTTGTTGCCGCAAATCAGCGCCGACGTCACCTTCAACCACAGCACGACCAACAGCAGCGGCAACCAGGTGCTCGCCGGCGTGCCGATGCCGCTTAATTCCACGACCAGCTCCCGCGGCCGTCGGTCCGGGATAAAGTTGCGGCAAAGCATCTACGACCACAGCAACTACACGCAGCTGGCCGCCAGCAAGGCCCGCGCCCGGCAGGCGAGTCCCAATTCGATTCCGCCACCGACGCGCTGATCGTTCGGGTCGCGGACGCCTACTTCAACGTGCTGACCGCGATCGAGACGTTGCCGCGTCCCGCGCCGAAGAACGTTCGGTGAAACGCCAGCTCGACCAGGCGGAAAAGCGCCTGGAAGTCGGCCTGGCGCCGATCACCGACGTGCACGAAGCGCGCGCCCGTTACGACAGCGCCCGCGCCGGCACGATCCTGCGGCGGCGCGCTCGACGACGCGTACGAAGCACTGGCCGAAATCACCGGCGAGCCGATGGCCAACCTCAAGGGCCTGGCTGCGGAATACCAGCCGGAAAACACCGACACCAAATCGATGGAGGAATGGGTCGAGATCGCGGTTACATCCAATCCTGCCCTGCAGGCACGCATCGAAGCGCTGGCCGCCGCAGAAAAAGATGTCAGTACCGCGCGCGCCGCTTATTACCCGACCCTCTCGGCTTCGGTCAATTACGGCGACCGGGCCAGTTGGGGCCAGAGCAATCGCTTTGAGCCGTTCCCGCCGCAGTTGACCGAATTCGGCAGTTCAAGCAACGGGCCGAGCTACGGGTTCACGCTGTCGGTGCCCTTGTTCACCGGTTTCGCCACCCAGTCGCGCGTGCGCCAGGCCTTGTTATGATGCCGCCAACGGCTTTTCTCGGGCGCCCGTCGCGCTGGCTGACGCGCCTGCACGAGCATCGCGCCACGATCTCCGGCGCGCCGAACTTCGCCTACGAGGTGTGCGTATCGCGCGTGCGCGACGAGCAGATCAGCGGAATCGATCTGAGCAGCTGGCGGCTTGCGTTCAACGGCGCCGAGCCGGTCAGTCCGAACACCGTCCGACGGTTCACGCGAGCGTTTCGCAAAATACGGGTTTCGACCGCAGGCGATGGCGCCGGCATACGGTCTCGCCGAAGCGGGCGTGTGCCTCACGGTGCCGCCGCTCGAACGCGGGCCGCTGTTCGATCGCGTCGAGCGCGATGCGTACCAGCGCCGCGGCGAAGCGCTGCCGGCGCGGCACGACGATGCGTCCGCGCTCGAATTCGTCTCGAGCGGTCAGGCGCTGCCCGGCTATCAGCTGCGCATCGCCGACGACGCCGGTCGCGAATTGCCCGATCGCCGCGAAGGCCGCGTCGAATTCCGCGGCCCGTCCGCGACGCGCGGCTACATGCGCAATCCCGGAAGCGACCGCAGCGGCTGTTTCACGGCAACTGGCTCGATACCGGCGATCTCGGCTATGTCGTCGGCGGCGATCTGTTCATCACCAGCCGCGTGAAGGATCTGATCAAGCGCGCCGGCCGCAACATCTATCCGTACGAAGTGGAGGAAGCGGTGGGCAACCTGCCCGGCATCCGCAAGGGTTGCGTCGCGGCGTTCGGCTCGTCGGATGCGGTTGCGCGCACGGAGAAGCTGGTCGTCGTCGCCGAGACCGTCGAGACAGCGCCGGATGCGCTGGCGGCACTGCGCGAGCAGCATCGACCGCGCGGTGTCGGGCGTGCTCGGCTTCGCGCCCGACGACGTTGCGCTGGTGCGGCCCGAATCGGTACTCAAAACGTCGAGCGGCAAGATCCGCCGCGCGGCGTGCCGCGAACTGTACGAGCGCGGCGAACTGGGCCGGCCCGGCGAAGGCGGTGCCGTGGCAGGTGGTGCGGCTCTGGTGGAGCGGCGTCGGCGGGCGGCGCATCCGACGCAGGCTGTCCGACGAACTGTACGCGACTATGGGCGCGATGCGTGTTCGGCGTCCTCGCGGCGCTGGTGTGGCCGGCGGTCGTCCTGCTTCCGTCGAAGCGAATGCGCTGGCGCGCGATGCGCGGCGCCGCACGCCTGCTGTTCCGGCTGACCGCCGTGCCGTTCACGCGTGCGCGGTCTCGAGCATCTGCCGACGCGCCCGTGCGTGTTCGTCAGCAATCATGCGAGCTATCTCGACGGTGTTGCGCTGGTGGCGGCCCTGCCGACGACGTTTTCGTTCGTCGTCAAAGGCGAGCTGGCGCAGCAGTTCTTTCCCGCGGGTTTTTCTCGAGCGCATCGGCGCAAGCTTCGTCGAGCGCTTCGATGCAGAGAAAGGCGTGCAGGATGCGCAACGCGATTACCCGAGTTGCTGAAGAGCGGCGAGTCGGTGCTGTTCTTCCCGGAGGGCACGCTGACGCGCATGCCGGGGCTGCTGCCGTTCCACATGGGCGCGTTCGCCGCGGCGGCCGAAGCCGGTGTGCCGACGGTGCCGGTCACGGTACGAGGAACGCGTTCGATCCTGCGCTCCGACATCTGGTTCGCGCACCGCGGCGCGGTTTCGGTCGAGATCGCCGAACCCGTGTCTGCGGAGGGAGCGGACTGGCATGCGACGGTGCGACTGCGCGAGCGGGTGCGCGAACGCGATCCTCGCACGGCTCGGCGAGCCCGACCTGGCGAACGTCGTGGCGCCGCTGCCCGGCACCGGGCCGGATTGATCAGCGCTTGTTACGGCAATGAGAGCGGCGTGTGGCCGCGTGCATGCGACGTTCGCGAGTTGCAGCCAACTACTCAACCAGGGGGCGATCTGCGACCCTGGCGGCACCGAAGTTGTCCGCCAGCAGCAGTCCGGGAAAGTGCGAGCTGCACGCCATCACATGCGTGATGGCCTCGCGATCGTATTCATCGCCCGAGCGATAGCTGTCGAAGAATTGGTTCAGCGCGCGCACGCGATCTTCGTGCGCGCCGACCGCCTGCAGCCCGATGCTGACGCCGTAGTTCGTGAACGCGAATTTCGTGCGCACCGCGCCGGGCTCGCGGCAGAAGTACTGCGCGTTGCACCACATGCCGTCGAGCGTCGCGAGGCAGCGCGCGCGCTGCACCTCTGCCCAGCGCTCCTCCGGAAAGAAATGCGACAGCCACAGCAGCATGCCGATGCCGAGGTCCTGCGTGACGTTCAAGCGCCCGTAGCGTCGCATCGATCAGCGCGCGCATGTCGGCGATCTCGCGCGCGAGCGCGTTCGCATCCAGCAGTCGATACGAGACGTAGCCGTCGAACGCGTCGAGCGCGCCGAACCCGTAACCGGGATACGGCGCCGACAGGTCCTCACGCATCTTCCACACGACGCCGCGGTGCGGGATCACGAATGCATCGTGGATCTGCCGTACCAGCGCGACGCCGCGTTGCGTGTACTCGGGCTTGTATCGGCCGAGCACCGCCAGCGCGTACAGCCACATCGCGAGATAGTGAAAATACTGGCCGTCGCGGTCCGCCGCTTCGCCGATGCGGATGCCGCGCGGGCGACCGAGAACGCGCTCCACTTCGCTGACGAGCGCCTCCGCCTGCGCGAGATATTTCGGCTCGTCGAGGTGACGATACAGCGATACCAGCAGCACCACGCCGAACGCGTCGGTCCACAGATAGCGCTTTCCGTTCGGCCAGATCCGCTCCGCCTCCATCCAGCGCAGCTTGGCCAGCACGTAGTCGATGTCGGTGAGGCCCGCCACCGCTACAGCCCGAACGGATAGGTATCGGGCAATCCCGCGAGCATGTGCGTTTCGAACGGCGTCACCGCTTTCGTGCGATCGAACCAGATGTATTCGTCGAACTGTTGCGGCAGGTTCGCCTGGAAATAGTGGCTCGCCAGTTCGCTGTCGGGCCGGTAGATGACGCCGATCGCGCGCTCGAGGCGCGGCTTGCTGAGCGCGCCGATCAGGCGCGCGTCGGCGCTGCGCAGCGGCAGCAGGAACCGCGCGGTGTCGGTGGAATGACACAAGTGCTCATAGCTGTTCGGATGCGAGGGCCGGACGTTTTTGATTTCCATCGGCGCGTCCCAGTTCGACGCGGCCGCAACGGTGCCGTCGTGCGTGCCGAAGCCGATCGCATAGACGTTTCTGCCGAAATGTTCGCGGCACAACTGGCCGATGTTGTGTTCGCCGCGCGCCGACATCTCGGTGGCCAGCGCGTTGCCGATGTGCGAGTTGTGCGCCCACACCACGGCTCTCGCGTCGGGGCCGTGGAATGCCAGCAGATTCTGCAGCGTGTCGTACATGTGGCTGTCGCGCAGATTCCACGACGCGCGCGAACCGTAATACATGGTCCGGTAATAGCGCTCTGCACTGGCGACGAGCTGCGCGTTCTGCGCCGCGTCGAGGTAACGTTCGCCGTCGTTGATCGTGTACTGGTCGCGTTTCTGCAGGATGTCGACCAGCATCCGCACCACACCGTCCTCGCATTTGCGGAACTGGCCGCTCAGCGCCGCCTGTCCGTAGCTCGCCGGGTCGCCCTGCCACGGCGTAAGGCAGCCGTAGCGCGTGCGCGCAAGCTGCGCGGCCGGCGGGTCGACGTCGTCGAGATACGCGAGCACCGCCTGCACCGACGTGTACATGCTGTACATGATCGAGGCCGTAGAACGCGGCGCGCCCCTCGAATGGGACGTTGGCGTTGCGGCTATGCAGCCAGTCGACGAACCCGGCGGTTTCGACATTGCGCCACATCCAGGTCGGAAAGCGCGCGAACGCCCGCCACTCGGACGGCGGGTACTGCATGTGGCGCACGTAGTGGTCGATGCGCGCCGCGTCCGGCCAATCCCCTTCGATGGCGACGAAGCGGAAGTTCTTCTGCGTGATCAGCGCCTGCGTGATGCGCGCGCGCATCCGGTAGAACTCGGACGTGCCGTGCGAGGCTTCGCCGATCAGCACGACGCGCGCGTCGCCGATGCGATCGAGCAGCGCGTCGGGCGCGAACGTGTCGATGTCCGCGAAGGGCTCGCAGCCGGCCTGGATCTGCGCGACCAGGGTGTCGACGACGGGACGGCGTCGCGGCAGCCGGCTTGCGGGGTTCTGCCGGGATCGGCGCGCCGTCTTCCCAACCCTGCGCGCCGATCAGCGGCACGAAGCGCACGTCGGCGAGATCTTCGGTGTCGAACGATCGGCCGCGACGCGCGTGACCCGGACCAGCTCCTGCGCGCGCGGATCGACGCCGACCGGAATCACCAGCCGTCCGCCGATCTTCAATTGCTGCTTCAGCGCTTCAGGAACGCTCGGCCCGCCGGCGGCCACGACGATCGCGTCGTACGGCGCGTGCTCGAGCCAGCCGAGTGTTCCGTCGCCGTGGCGCACGTGCACGTTTGCATAACCCTGTCGCGCGAGATTCGTCTGTGCCGCGCGGGCGAGTTCCTCGATCGTCTCGACCGTATAAACGTGCCGGGCGATCTGGCCGAGCACGGCCGCGGCGTATCCGAATCCGGCGCCGATCTCGAGCACCGTCTCGCCGCCTTTCAGCCGCAACGCCTCGACCATCAACGCGACGATGTACGGTTGCGAGATCGTCTGGCCGCGCGGCAGCGGTTGCGGCGAATCCTCGTATGCGAATTCTTCGAGATCCGGCGGCATGAAGTGCTCGCGCGGCACCGTGCGCATCGCCGCGAGCACGCGCGCATCGCGCACGCCGCGTGCGGCGATCTGCCGCTCGACCATCTCGTTGCGAAGTCGTTGCGTATCCATGCGCCTCGCTCCTGTCGTCAGCGAGTACCGTTGGAACGGACGCTGATCTGTTTTGCCTGAGGGCCTTCGCGACCCTGCTCTTCGACGAACACCACCTCGGTGCCTTCGTCGAGCCTGTCGAACTCGACGTTGACCAGCGCGTTTTCGTGGAAATAAATCTCGCGGCTGTCCGGCGTCAGCAGGAATCCGTAGCGCTGCGCCGGGAATCGCCGCGCCACCCGCGCCGTATGGCGCGGATCGTGTTGTTTGACGGCACCGCGCTGCAGTCGCGCGTGCGCCTGGAGTTGTCGACGTGCGGCATCGAAAGCGTCGCGGATCGCGACGTAGATGTCTTGGTGCGCGCGGTGCTGGTCCGGATCGCGGTTCACGTGGATTTCGCGTCCCGGCACCCGGATCTCGATATGCAGCCGGTACAGCTTGCCTTTGTGGTGGTGCGCGTGCGGCGCTTCCACCACGACCCGACAGCTGATGACATGGTGGTAGAAGAGCTCGAGCTTCGCCGCTTTATCGCGGATATCGGCTTCGACGGCCGGTGAGGGTGGAATGTCGCGCCAGGTGATCTGCAGAGGCAAATCCATTGCTCCCTCTCCGACGCAATGACCGAAGAGGGACGCTACCACGCCATCGTGCCCGTCTCGATCCGGGGAAGTTCGTAGGTGTCTGCAGGCGGGAGCCCAGATCTCGTTACGGGTTGTCCGGGTCGCTACCACCGATCGGTACCCAGACGCCGAATTCGCAACGCAACATGATTGAGCCGCTGCGCACGATCGTGCCGGGCGCGAACGATTCGCCGTTGAAATAGCAGACGGTCTCCGCCGCCGCTTCGTCGAACGGCGCGTCCAGTTCGTCGTCGTCTTCGCCGGCAATAGGGGAGTTCTTCAGCTCGGGATCCTGGCCCCCGACGTTTGCATGTGCCATGGAATACCTGCAGTGCGTGGAAAGGGGGCGCAGTATGGTGGCGCGTCGGTCTGCGCTCAATTAGGGAGATCCTGTATGGACACGCGAGTTCACGAGCTGCAGCAGCAGATCGCTTTGCTCGAAGACGAACTGCGGCTTGCGATTCGCGACCGTGAAGCGAAGATGCGATTCGCGGCAAGCGCGTGGAATTCGGGCGCGAAGTCCGCGAGCACCGGCGCGTGAAGCGCAACGTCTATCACTGTGCTGGATCTGTTCGTCACGTTCTCAGGCGACCTGCTTCCCGATCTACGGCATCGCCCATGTGCGGCGGGCCGAATGCATCGCCTTCGACCGCATCAGCTCGGCAATCTCAACGCGATTGAACGCTTCCACTGCGACTATTGCGGTTACGCCAATGGTTTGCTCGCGTATGCGAGCGAAATATCGGCGGCGCGCCGAAGGACATCACCAAGCCGGTGTGATCCGCGAATCTGAGCGCACACAAGATCGCATCGTGGCGGATCAGCGTCGCGTGCGACGCTCGCGCGTTTGGCCCTTCGCCGCGATCTCGACAAACTCCGCGCCGCGCGCGGCGTGCAGCTTCAATGCATCGTCGAGCGTGAACACGCCGAGCAGGCTGCCGTGTACGAGTCGATGCACGGGGATTCGACGCACGCCATGATGGTGCATCCGTTCCACGGCGACCGCCGTGTCCTCTCCTTCGTGAGCAATCACGAGCGCGCGGCTCATCACATCTGCCACCGTCGTCTTGGAGGGGTCTCGACCATTCCCGAGCACTTCGACCACGATGTCGCGGTCGGTGAGGATACCTGCCGGCACGCGCGTTTCCTCCGGGTCGTCCACAACGATCAGGTCACCGCTGTGGTGTTTACGCATGAGTTGCGCGGCCTCGACGATGCTGGTGCTTCTTCCACAGCACACGACATCGAGCACGCACACTTCCTTCAGCATCATGGTTTGTCATCCTTCAGTTGAGTCTCGATGCGATCCTGCGTTTCTCTGCGCTCTCGCGATTATCACGCCGCCAGCATTCTCGCGAATTCGAACCATTCAGGATTCGCTCGCCTGGGACGGTGGGCGATCTCGGCGAGCGGGGTGGTGCGCACCCGGCCGTCTACGAGGCCGAACAGATCGCCATGCCGGCCTTCCGCCAGATGTTCTATCGCGGCCGCTCCCAGGCGCGTCGCTAACATTCGGTCGAAAACCCCCGGCGTTCCGCCACGCTGGATGTGGCCAAGACGGGAAACGCGCAATTCATAACCGAGCTGTTCCGCATTCGCTTTGAAGTAGTGTGCCAGAGCATCAGCGTTGTGCTTGGCGCCTTCGGATACCACTACGATTGCATGGCTCTTGCCGCGCTCGCGTGCGGCGCGCAACTCCCGCGCCACCTCTTCGGGCTCTATATCGACCTCCGGGATGACGATCGATTCGGCACCACCGGCGATGCCGGCCATCAGCGCCAGATGACCACAATTGCGACCCATGACTTCGACGAGGAACGCACGCTGATGTGATGCGGCCGTTACGCGAAGTCGATCGATTGCTTCCAATGCGATATCGGCCGCGGTGGTGGTGCCGATGGATACATCCGTTCCGTAGAGGTCGTTGTCGATCGTCGATGCCACGCCGACAACGGCCAAGCCTTTCTTCGAGAGTGCATCGGCTCCGCTCTGCGAGCCGTCGCCGCCGATCACGACGAGCGCGGAGATACCGTATTCGCGCAGCTGCGCGAGTGCCTTGTCCTGTCCTGCTTCCGTAGTCATCTCGAGGCAGCGGGTGGTACCGAGGATCGTGCCTCCACGTTGGATGATGCCGCCCACGTCGCGTGCGCCCAGTGGCCTGAAGTCACCGTTGATGAGTCCCGTGTAGCCGTGCAGCGATCCGAACATCTGCAAGCCGCGTGCGACACCGGTGCGAACGACTGACCGCACTGCCGCGTTCATTCCCGGCGCATCGCCGCCGCTCGTCAGCACCGCCACTCGTCGGGCATCCATCAGGAACCTCCATACTCGCCAACAATCGACGCAGGCCACCAATCTGCCGCAGGATCTGCGGTTGCGTCCATGCTCACGATACGGAGTTTCGCCTAGCGAAGGTCCAATTGATCGCACTTACGGTGATCGGGCTGCGATCAGGGCGATGTGCTCGCATCGGACGTCGTCGCTTCGAGCGCGATGATCCGCATCGTCGTGGCCAACAAACTGTCTGGGTTGAGGCTCAGCGAATCGATTCCGAGTCGTACCAGGAATTCGGCCACTTCGGGAAAGTCGGAAGGCGCCTGGCCGCAGATGCCGCTATGGCGTCCGTTGCGCCGCGCGCCGACCACGGCCATGCGCGAGCATCTTCATGACGCCGGGATCGCGTTCGTCGAAATCGAAAGCGACCGGCTCGGAATCGCGATCGACGCCGAGCGTGAGTTGAGTCAGGTCGTTCGAGCCGATCGAGAAGCCGTCGAAAGCTCGGCAAACGCGTCGATCGAGATGACGTTGTTCGGAATCTCGCACATCACATAGACCTCGAGTCCGTCTCGCCCCGCTCGAGGCCGTGCTTGCGCCATGCACGTCAGCACCTGCTTGCGCTTCCTCGACGCGCCGGCAGAACGGGATCATCAGTTTCACGTTCGTGAGGCCCATTCGACTCGCGCACGCGCTTCAACGCCGCGCATTCGAGCGCGAAGCCGTCCTCGTAGGCCGGATGCGCGTAGCGTGACGCGCCGCGGAAACCGATCATCGGGTTCGCCTCTGCCGGTTCGAAGTCGGCCCCGCCGAGCAGCTGCGCATATTCGTTGGTCTTGAAGTCCGACAGCCGCACGATGACCGGCTTCGGGTAGAACGCCGCCGCAATCATGCCAACGCCTTCACCGAGGCGCTCTATGAAGAACTCCGCTGGCGTCGAATAGCCCGCGTGCCAGGCGTAGCGACTGCTTCTCGTGCATTCGGGTCCTGCGATCCGTTCCGGATGCGCGAGCGCCATCGGATGGACTTCGATCGTGCTCGGTGATGATGAACTCGATCCGCGCGAGCCCGACGCCGTCGTTGGGAAGCATGCGCGAGTCCGAAAAGCGCAGATCCGGATTGCCGAGATTCACCATCATCTTCGTTCGCGGGCGCGCGCAGGTCCGTCAGTCGGATTCCTCGACGCTCGAACGGGACGGCGCCGCGGTAGACGCGCGCCTTCTTCGCCTTCGGCGCAGGCAACCGTGAACGATCTGCGCCGTCGATGAGTTTCTCGGTTGCGTCGCTGCAGCCGACGACGCGCCGGTATGCCGAGCTCGCGCGCGACGATGGCGGCGTGGCAGGTGCGGCCGCCGCGATCGGTGACCAGCCGCGGCGGCTTCATGCACCGGCTCCCAGTCCGGGGTCGTCGTGTCGGCCACCAGCACCTCGCCAGGCTCGAACGTGCCAAGATCGGCGGCGCCGCGGACGATCCGGACCGCGCCCGGCGCCGATGCGTCGCCGACCGCGCGGCCCGCGCACGATCGTCGCCGGAGCCGGTCAGCCGGTACTCGATCATCGTCGAGCCGCGGCGCTGCGATGCGACCGTCTCCGGGCGCGCCTGCACGATGTAGAGCCGCCCGTCGCGCCCGTCCTTCGCCCATTCGATGTCCATCGGTGTCGGTGGCCGGCCAGCTGCGAGTAGTGCTCCTCGATCGGTCGCGAGTTCGGCCGGCGAGTCGAGCACCTCGTCGTCGATCAGCAGAAGCGGTCGCGCTCGTCCTGCGACGTCGCGATCGTTCCGCGTCGTCTCGCCCGCCGTCGCGCGTAGACCATGCTTGATCTCTTTTCTCGCCGAGCTTGCGGCGCAGACACGAGCGATGGCCGCGCGCGAGCGTCGGCTTGTGCACATAGAACTCGTCGGGTTCGATCGCACCTTGAACGATGTTCTCGCCGAGTCCCCACGCGGAGGTGACGAACACGACGTCGCGAAAGCCGGTCTCGGTGTCCAGCGTGAAGATCACGCCGCTGGAGCCCAGATCGGCGCGGACCATCCGTTGGACGCCGATCGACAGCGCGACGTTGAAGTGGTCGAAGCCGTTGTTGATGCGGTACTGCACCGCGCGATCGGTGAACAGACTGGCGAGGCAGCGGCGACAGGCCTCGATGAGTGCGGGTTGGCCGCGGATGTTGAGGAAACTCTCGTGCTGACCCGCGAAGCTCGCTTGCGGCAGATCTTCCGCCGTCGCCGAGCTGCGAACCGCAACGGAAATGTCGGCACCTTGTTCTGCGACGAGACGTTCGTATGCGGTGACGATTTCGGCGCGCAGATCGTCGGGCAGCTCGGCTTCGTGGATCAGCTCGCGACACTGCCGCGCGCGGTTCATCAGACCTTCGGTGTCGTGAGGTTGAATACCGTCGAGCAGTTCGTGCAGGCGAGCTCGCGAGGCCACCGCGGGTGATGAGGTCGCGGTACGCCGCTGCGGTCACCGCAAAGCCCGCGGGCACCGGCGCGCCCGCGCCGCCGAGCGCGTGAAAGAGTTCGCCGAGCGATGCATTCTTGCCGCCGACGATGCCGACATCGGTGTTCGACAGCTCTTCAAACCAGCGTATGTATTTCATTCCCGTTTCTCTCAAATTCGGACAGGCCGAACTCCACTGTCACATCAGCGCGTGCAGGCTTCGCCACGGTCTTCATTCGCGCATACCGGTCTGCTGGATGAGTCGATGGTAAGCGCGTTCACGCACGGACCCGCTAGGTACTTACCCGGATCGAGTCGGACGTCGAGGCGTGGAGGCCACGCCATCGCCCAATAGGTAGATGATCAGATACCGGAATCCGAACCCGGCGCGAGAATGACGGAGATGTCGTCCCTGGAGCAGATCGAAGTGGAACACCACCGTCTCGCAGGCATCACGTCGAACCGCGATGTCGATCTATTCCCGCCGATCCCGATGCCAGCGTGGCCGTTCGTCATCCTCTTCGGCCTATCGAGCTAACGAACGGCGTGCTCGGCACCGCCGCGGGTGTCGCGCACTTCGCTCATCTTGGCGGCATGCTCGGAGCCTGGGTGGTGCTGCGTCGTTGGCGTATGCCCGAGCCTTATGACGTGTGAACACGGTTGTGGTGGCCAACAAAGAACAGGGCGGTGCGGTCCTGAGGTCGCGGCTCGACGTGACCATCAGGATCCCACGTCATTTGCGCCATGTGCGCGCGGCGGATTGATCCGGTCGCCCGGACGCCGGTCAATCCGAGTCGACCTGATCCGCAGCAGCTTCGCTTAGGACCTTCTTGCCCGTGACCATTGCGGAAAGGAGGTTGCCGCCTTCGCGCAATTCGGTGAGCACTACCGCAACGATGTGGATCACGCTGAACGCGAGCAGTACATAAAACCCATAGTAGTGCACAGCGACTACCGGTTCGCGTAGGACGCGCATGGCATCGTAAGCCGCTTTGTCGTATGTGTTAGCGGCGTATGGAACCAGCGCTGTCGGATCGATTCCTGGCGCGGCGACCCATCGGGCGATCAGCGAACCAATGGGGGGATAAAACAGATCTGTGCCGGCGAGGATCAAGCCGGTGATCGTTTGCACCAGTAACAGACAGAGTAGCAGCGTCACTGCGATGCGACCGACTGGATTGTGCCCAAGGTACTGGCGCGGCCGTCGAGCAAAGAAATCGGCGACGTAGTGGCGGACGTCGGTCGTGTAGCCGTGTCCGCCGGGGAGGATGGCCCGCCAACGTGCGTGCCTTCCTCCGATGAATGCCCAAATCAGACGCCACAGCAGATTCACGGCGAGCACGTAGCCAATCCACACGTGCACCGTCTTCAACAGGATCTTTCCGTCGTTCGTTACGCCGAGTGCTTTGTCGTTCAGAATCGCAACACCGACTGCGATCAACCCAAGCACGCACAGCGCGTTGACCCAATGGAACAACCGGACGCTCACGTCCCAAACCGGATAGGCTTTCATAGCTGTCATTCGAACCTCTGAAACACAACACGTTCGGCGCGCAGGTCGGCGCACAGCGCGCCTCCGCCGATCCTATCCGCGACATAGGCAGCCCGTTGGCGCCCTCAAACAACACAATAAGCACGCTCGCTGCAGTGGTTCGGAATTGCCGTCGGGCGAGCAGTCGACCTGTTCGCCAGGATCAGTCGATGAGGTCGCCCGGCGTCGGCGGCAGCCGCGGCATTTGCTGCGTCGGGAACGGGCCGGAGAGGACCTCAAGGAACGACACGATATCGGCCACCTGCGCGTCGCTCAGCGTCTTGTTGAGCTGCGTACTCGCCATGATCCGCACAGCCTCGTCGATCGTGTGGACCTGACCGTTGTGGAAATAGGGTGCCGTGTACGTCAGATTCCTCAATCCGGGCACCCGCCAGACATTCTTGTCGGCGTCGTTCTTCGTCGCGCTCGCCCGGCCGGTATCGCTGAGAAAATCGTACTTCGCGACATACGGGCTGTCGGGATAAGTCGGGAACTTCATGAAGAACCCGGTGCCCAGCGGGCAGCGCCGGCCCACTGAACGTCGGGCCCTGGTGGCAGGTCGTGCAACCAACCTCGGCAAACGTTGCGAGGCCGCGGGCTTGCTGCGCCGTCAGTGCTTTCGTGTCTCCCTTTGCGTACAGGTCGTATGCATTGTTCGGGGTGATCAGCGTCCGCTCGTACGCGGCGATGGCCTTGGCCGCGTTGTCCATCGTAATCACGTCGCCCGCGCCGAACGCTTTTTCGAAGTACGGTTTGTAGCCCGGAATCTTGCGGATTCGGTCGATGACCGCATCGAGATTCGCCATGCCCATCTCGATCGAGTTCGCGGGCGGACCCTTCGCCTGGTCTTCGAGCGTCGCGGCGCGGCCGTCCCAGAACTGGCTCGACAGGAACGCGGCATTCCAGACCGTGGGCGCATTGCGACCACCGACGTGTCCGTGCACGCCGATGGACGTCGGCCGGTGATCATCGCCGCCCTCCATCACGTTGTGACACGAGAAGCACGAAATCGTACCGGTCGAAGACAGACGCGGATCGAAGTACAGCATCTTGCCGAGTTCGACCCGGGGGGCGGTCGTCGGGTTGTCGGCAGGCGCCGGCGCGCTTTCTGGAAGCGGCTGCCAGTTTCCAGCTGCGACGGCTGAATCCGACGCAGCGAACATCCAGGCCACACGACTAGGAAGCTTGCACGGAGACGCATGATCGATCTTCGCGTTTTAATGGAGACTCGTGCATGTTGGGGCGATCGGCGCGGTTACGGAATCGGGGAAAGTACTGGAAGCTTTGCTCGATGGCTGTCCCACGGAATGGAATATGGCTACACAACGTTGGTCCGGCCCGATCTCAAGCTCAAACTCCGTGATGTCGATTTCGGAAGGCTTACCGCTGCACGAGCCCGGCTTGTACAACAACCGCACTGCAGCGCCACAGAGTTTGGCGAGCGGAATCGCCTAGTTCCTTCGCCATCACGGGTCCCTTCTTGATGCTAACCATTTCTTCGTCGCTCCCGTATTGGGTCCCGCAAACGGTTGCTGGGCGCCTCGTTACTGCGCGCCGCGCGCCAGCGCGTCGAGGCGCTCCATGCCAGTGGGTTCTTCGACTTGGAAAGCTATCAGCGCCACACGTTGCGCGAGTTGCTCCTTCACTTTGGTGATTTGTCAACCTCGGCGGCCGCGCGCGCCCGTAGCACTGGATCGGTCGGATGCGCAGCTGCGAGGCTGCCGTTGATCACCCACGCAAAGGGCTCGATTTTGGCCCGGCGCAAATCATCCTGCAGCGCGCTCGCTTCCAGCACGGGAGTGGTCTCCGGCAGCGCGACAATCAGAATCTTCGTGTAGCTCGCATCCTGCAGCAGCATGAGCGGTGTACGAACGCGTGAGCCGTCGGTTGCGTGCTCCGTCATCTGCCGATGGTAGGCGCCGGCGGTGTCGAGCAGCAGCAGTGTGTGGCCGGTCGGCGCGGTGTCGACGACAACGAACCCCTTCCGTGCTTCGACGACGACGATCCGAGAGAATGCGCGGAATACCGCAACTTCTTCGTAGCACGGCGACTTCAGTTCTTCTTCGAGTAGGTCGAGCTTGTCGCTCGGCAGTTTCCCCCGGGCCGCGTCCAACGCTTTCTCGCGATAACGTTTTACTTCTTCTTTTGGATCGATGTAGCTGACACGGAGGCCGGGCATCTCGGACTGGAGAGTTTCGTGAATATGCTGGGCAGGATCGGTCGTCGTCAGATGAACCGGGATTCCACGCTTGACTAAACCGATCGCGACGGCGGCTGCCACCGTAGTCTTACCGACGCCGCCCTTGCCCATGACCATGACGAGACCGTGGTCGGACTGCCCGAGTTCCTCGATCAGATCGGCGAGGTTCGCGATGGCCGGCAACTGAAGGTCGGAATCCGACGCTGCAGGCGCCGTCGATTCCGAGGGCGCGAATAGCGATCGCAGTGCATCGAGCCCAACGATGTTCCTCACGCGCAGCGGTACTTCCTTGCGCGGCAAGTCCCGCAATTCAGCCGGCATCCGCGAAAGCGCTTCCGCGCCGCGCCGTTCGAAAGCCACCGCCAACGGATCATTGGTGTCGGCCGCGTGAAAAACCGCGTTGAGCGCGAGCAATTGATTCGTCATTCCAAGACCGCTCAACTCTGTACTCGTCCGCGCCGCTTCCAGCAGTGCGACCCGGTCGAGTCGGGCCACGATCACAATTGCAGTGAGCTTTGGGTCGGCGAGCGCGGCGACTGTTCGCGCGTACCTGTCGCGTTGCGTTTTGAGACCCGAGAGTGGGCCCAAACAGGAAACGTCACCGGGCGCACTTTCGAGAAAGCCGGTCCACGCAGCAGGCAGTTCCAGCAGACGCAACGTGTGACCGGTAGGTGCGGTATCAAAAATCACGTGGTCGTAGACCTGCATGCGGTCGGGGTCGCTCAACAACAACGCGAACTCATCGAACGCCGCGACTTCCACGGTGCACGCGCCGGAGAGCCGTTCCTCGAGCAACTCGATCTCGTGTTGTGGCAATACGCCACGGTGCGGCGCGACCGTGCGCTCACGATAGTCTTTTCCGGCTTGTTCAGGGTCGATGTTGAGTGCCTGGAGATTCGGCACACCCGCGATCCGCGTGGGTGCATTCCCCAGCGGCGTATCCAGTACCGCATCGAGATTCGATGCGGGATCTGTGCTGACCAACAGCACGCGGAGACCCCGATCCGCCAACAGGACCGCACTGGCGCAGGCGAGCGAAGTCTTGCCCACACCTCCTTTCCCGGTAAAAAACAGGTGACGCGCCGGCGCCTTCAAGTATTCGGCAAAGGCGGTGTTCTGCTGGGTTGCTGTTCATGCCTACTTCATCTCCGATTCTGACTTGTCGATTCTAGTCAACACCGACATCGAGCGCGTCCCAATAGGATCGCGGTCCCGCGTGTTTCGCGTCCAAAGCTCCGCGGGGTATTCTGCGGGGAAGCGTCGGGATGGACGAATACAGCGGCTCAGCGAGGTGCGAGTAACTTCCAGCTTGCGAAGGAAACGGATCGATGAAGCACCGCAAGATAGAAACTGAAGATGGTTCTTTGGCAGGCGGTTGGTGGGATGGCGGCGCTGACAGGCCCTACTGCGAATGGATGTATAACCGCGACACCCGCGAACTACACGTTCGGCGGGGTGCATACGGACACGTCAAATACTTGCCGCACGAAGGCCCGCCGATTACCGACGATCAGAAATTGGTCGTCAAATTGAGCGAGATCGCGTTGAACGAGGCCAGAGCTCTCGCCGGCTGAACTTTGTACGAATGAGCACACCGATAACCCGCAAGACGCCGGAGATAGCCGGCGACAAATCAAGGTCTACTCGTTTCTGCTGGAATGCGGTTGAATGCCGCACGAAATGTCGAGCGCTGGTCATGCCTCGACCACACCCTAGTGCGGAACGACCTTCTTTTTTGCCCAAGGTATAAATATGGATTCGAGATTCCCAATGCGCATGAAATGCCTCGCCGTCTTCGCTTCGGCGGTTCTGAATGCGAGCCTCGTGCACGCCGCAACAAGCGCCGTCACGCCGCCGAGCGTGATCGAAACTAAGGCAATCGCGGAGGAGGGGTTCATCTACGGTCTGCCGCTCGTGATGAATTATGCGGTGATGCAGGAATTTGCCGTGAACAAGAACTCCGGGCAGTTCAAGGCGCCCTTCAATCAAATCCAAAATGAGCATCGCGTTGCTACGCCGGAAGATACGGCCGTCATCACGCCTAACAGCGACACTCCTTACTCATTCCTCTGGCTGGATTTGCGCGCAGAGCCGATGGTCATTTCGGTACCGGCGGTCGAGAAAGACCGCTACTACGCAGTCCAGCTCATCGACGGCAACACCTACAACTATGGCTACATCGGCAGCCGCGCCACCGGGAACGAGGCCGGTGACTATCTCGTGGTCGGCCCCGACTGGAAAGGTGAGAAGCCCGCAGCGATCAAGGGCGTCTTTCAATCGACTACACCGTTCTCGCTCGCGCTAATCCGCACACAGCTCTTCAATCCCGGCGACATGCCGAACGTCGAAAAGATTCAGTCCGGCTACAAGGCGCAGTCGCTGTCCGCCTTCCTGAAGAAACCGACACCGCCGGCCGCGCCGAAGATCGATTTCCTCCCGGCGACGACCGCGGGGATCAAGGAGAATTTCTTCCAGTATCTCGACGCTGCCCTGCAATATGTTCCGGTCACGTCGAGGGACAAGGCGATCCGCACCAAACTTGCGAGCATCGGCATTGGTCCTGGCAAGACATTCGAGTTCAAGGATCTGTCGCTTGAACATAAGGCCGCATTCCTTCTGGCTATGAAAGAAGGGGACGACAAGGTAGATGAGTGGCTGTCCAGCGGAATGAAGAACATCAATGGCTGGAACGTTGGCGCGTTCTTCGGCGACGAGTCGTTCTACAACGGTAACTGGTTGATGCGTGCGGGGGCTGCCAAAGGTGGCCTCTATGGTAACGACGCCGTAGAGGCCATGTATCCGTACACGCGAACGGACGCCAAAGGCGAACCGCTCGACGGCAGCAAGCACAAGTACACGATCACCTTCGCACCTGGCCAGCTGCCACCTGTGAACGCGTTCTGGTCCGTCACGATGTACGACGGCAAAAGCCAGTTGCTCATCAAGAACCCGATCAATCGGTACTTGATCAACTCGCCCATGTTGTCTTCGATGCAGAAGAACCCCGACGGCTCACTGACGCTGTACATACAGAACGACTCACCCGGCAAGGCGCTGGAAGCCAACTGGTTGCCGGCCCCGAACGACACCATCTATCTGGTGATGCGTCTGTACTGGCCGAAGACACGCCGCCTTCGATCCTGCCGGCCGGCGCCGGCACCTGGAAGCCGCCGGGTTTGGTGGTGGCGAAGTAGCAACGAGAGCTTACGTTTCAGGTTGCAGACCTGGCTCTAACTGACAGTTCGGATAAGGGGCAGAAGACCTGTCTGCTGCCCCAACAACCTCAATGAGGCGTAGCCTGCAGAATCGCGGGTAAAGCGCTCAGCTAGCGAGCGGCTCCAATGCCGCAGCGACGGCATCGTCCACTTCCTCCAGCCAGATGAACTCCAGGGCGTCGCGAACATCGCTCGGAATGTCCTCGAAATCGCGCCGATTGCGCGCTGGCAGCATCACCCGTGTGATTCCGGCGGCGGCAGCAGCGACGATCTTCTCCTTGATGCCGCCGACCGGTAGGACCAGTCCGCGCAGACTGATCTCTCCTGTCATGGCCGTGTCGTTGCGCACATTGCGGCCGGTGAGCAGCGAGGCGAGCGCCGTGAACATTGCAACGCCGGCACTGGGTCCATCCTTCGGCGTCGCGCCTGCGGGAACGTGAATGTGGATGTCGCTGTTTGCGAAGGTGGCGGCATCGACGCCGAGGGACGCGGCGCGGTTCTTCACGATGCTGAACGCGGCCTGCGCACTTTCACGCATGACTTCGCCGAGCTGGCCCGTCAGCAGCAGATTGCCCTTTCCAGGCACGCGCGTGGCCTCGATGAACAAGATGTCGCCGCCGACCGGCGTCCACGCGAGCCCGGTAGCAACGCCGGGCACGCTCGTGCGCATCGCTACTTCGTTTTCGAAGCGAGGCGGTCCCAGCACCTCAATCAGCTCGTCTGCGGTGATCCGTGCCATGGCAGTTTCACCTTCGGCGAATCGAACCGCGGCGCTGCGCAATACTCTGCCAATTTCGCGTTCGAGCGCGCGTACCCCGGCTTCACGTGTGTAGTCACGGATGATGTGGCGGAGTGCGTTTTCATCGAACTCCGCCTGCGCAACCGTCAGTCCGTTGGCGTCGAGCTGGCGCTGCACGAGATAGCGCTGCGCGATCTGCAATTTTTCGCCTTCGGTATAGCCCGCAAGACTGATGATCTCCATGCGGTCGCGCAGCGGGCCGGGAATCGTATCTAACAGATTCGCTGTGGCGAGGAAAACGACACGCGACAGATCGAAAGGCACGCCGAGGTAATTGTCGCGGAAGGTTGCATTCTGCTCGGGGTCCAGCACTTCGAGCATCGCCGCGGCCGGGTCACCCTGATTGCTGCTTCCCATCTTGTCGATCTCGTCGAGCATCATCACGCAATTGCGCGCCTTCGCTTTTCGAATTGCCTGAATGATGTTGCCGGGGAGCGCGCCGATATAAGTTCGACGATGCCCGCGGATTTCCGCCTCATCGTGAACGCCACCCAGACTCAAACGCACGAACGGCCGATCCATCGCGCGTGCAATCGACTGCCCAAGCGACGTCTTGCCGACGCCCGGCGGACCTACGAAACACAAGATCGGTGCCTTGCCGTGCGGCGCCAGTTTGCGCACCGCCAGATACTCGACGATCCGGCGTTTGATTTTGTCGAGGCCGAAGTGGTCCGCGTCGAGGATGCGTCGCGCGGCGTCGATATCGATCGGCTTCTCGTCGGGCAACGCCCAGGGCAGCTCGACGAGCCAGTCGATGTAGGTGCGAACCATGCCGGACTCTGCCGCCGATTCATGCATGCGTTCATAGCGGCGTAATTCCTTGCGCGCGGCGTCTTCGACCTCTGCTGGCATCTGCGCCTTGGTGATGGCCGCGTCCAACTCGGCAATCTCCGGTCCTTTGCCTGCGCCGTCGCCCAGTTCCCGCTGGATTGCTGCCATTTGCTCGCGCAGGATCACTTCGCGCTGGCGTTCATCGAGCGACGCCTGCGTCTGGCGGCCGATTTCCTGTGTCAGCCGAAGCACTTCGATCCGCTTGGCCAACAAACGTGTGACGCGATCCATCCGCGCACTCACGTCGATCGTCTCGAGAATTTCCTGCTTTTCGTCGGCAGTGATGTCGAGGTACGCGGCAACGAGATCGGCGAGAGACCCGGCCGAGGGCGCCGATTGCACGGCAGCAAGAAGCTCCTGCGGCACTTGCGGTAGTAACCCGAGGGCTTCGACGGCCTGTCGCCGCAGGTGAATCGTGCCCGCTTCGATCTCCGGCGTGACCAATACCTCTGGCTCGTCGATCCGCACAACGTGCGCGGCGAAGAAAGGCTGCTCGTGTGTGAAATCGACAACCCGAAAGCGCTGTTCACCTTGCAATATGACGTGATGAGCGCCGTCGGGCGCGTTGACGTAACGCAGGACATTCGCGACGGTACCTACACGATGCAGGTCGACGGCGGAGGGTTCGCCCTGTTCGGCGTTGCGCCGCATCAGAATGCCGATCGGACGTTGTTCGCGCAGCGCTTGCTGGGCCGCTTTGATTGCATGCTCGCTGGTCAGCGCAATCGGAAAAACCATGCCGGGAAATATCACCGTCCCCTGAACCGGAACGATGATCAACGCGTCCGTTGGCACGCTCGAATGTCCGGTTGGTTGCTCGCCGGAGGGCTTTTGTTCGTCGGCGGTGCCGCGCATTTCGGAGTCGTCGGACATCGTTGTCGTCCGCGTCACGTGGTCTTGTGAAGGCTGACGAGCAAACAACCGTTCGCTGCGCTTCGACGGACCGCTGCGTAGCGTCCGGGCGGGAGCGGCACCCGGCGTTCGAAGCGACCCTGCGGGAGTTCCAATCGATGAATGATCGCCGTACGCAGTTCCGGCGGGTGTTCGCGCCGACCGGAGACGCGCAGCGCGCTGTCTTCGATGACCGTTTCAACCTCGTCGGCATTGATTCCAGGCAATGCGACGATGATCAACACCATGTCGTCGAGTTCGAGCACGTCGACAGGTGGTTCCCAGGCAATGTCGTGCGCGGCGGGACGAAAGAACTGTTGATGCAGATGCTCGGCTCGCGTCAGCACCGCCACCGCTTCGGACCACATCCAGCTGTGGAAATTGTCGCGCGCCATACTTGCGTCTCCGCTTCGCCGAACAAGGTCGCCCACTCTCGAAAGGGAAACTACCTCGAAGGCCACTTCGTGTCGAACGGTGCACTCGACCTCGCGTGTTGTCCAGGTAGTCGACGATCGATGCGAGCTCGGATGAACTCGGCACCATGACGCTGCCGTTAGACGTGGACTTATCGGTGATGTGCTCTTGCATGCGTGCCGTCACGTCCGCCCATTCCCTGGCTGTATGCGCGCTGGGGGGCGGCGCGGCGTGGCATTGTGAGCAGTACCTGGTTTCCAATGTCGCGCCGGGCGAACTCGCGTCCGGCAACGCGCTCGCCGTACCTTGGTTCCACATCCAGCCCATTCCACGCATCGTCTGCATGTCGCGATAAATGGCGTAGTAATGCTGTCGGATCAGCGCGTCACGCAGGGTGGGGTCTTTCTCGGCGGCGATTGCCGCCGTCTGCTTGCGCATCCGCCGCCCATCATCTCGGGGCTCGTCATCACCCAGTCGGACGCTCCCTTAGGGCTCATGCCCGGCCACCGGCGCATCGACTGCAAGTAGTTCTGCATCATCGACCGGTGACTCTGTGCCGCTGGTGTCACCAATGGTCAGTCGCACTGTCACTGCGTTCTAGGGCCAACGGCTGGGAAGTACGTATGTGAATTCGTTGGCTGCCGACCCACGCTCGCTAACAAATCCGTTGTGGCGTGGCGAGCGAAATGAATCTCTTGGATCTGCGTTACCTAGCATTGGTCCTGATGATCAGTGCGTGTGGCGGCGGCGGGTCGGGTGGGGGAACTGCCGCGCCGACGGTCACGTTGAGTGCCGCGCCAACGACGATTGCCAGCGGCAATGCGTCGACGCTCACGTGGAACACGACGAACGCCGATGCCTGCACTGGGTGGCAGGGTGCGACGGCGACGAGCGGCTCGCAGAGCACCGGTGCGCTGACGACGACGACGAGCTTCGCGTTGAGTTGCAGTGGAAAAGGTGGTTCGGCTCAGGCCTCGGTCACAGTCACCGTAGTGCCACCGCCCACGCTGACCTTCAATGCCGCACCAACCAACGTGGCGAGCGGTGATGCCTCGACGCTCACGTGGAATACAAACGCGACCAGCTGCACGGCATCGGGTGGGTGGCAAGGCACGCAAGCGACAAGTGGTTCACAGAGTACTGGCGCGCTGAGCATCGACCACTACATTCACGCTTGCGTGCACCGGAACCGGCGGTTCGACTCAGGCGTCGATTACGGTACGGTCGGTTCCAGCCCTCAGCGAGCTCAATGCGGCTGTTTTGGCGTGGCGTACCGCATGACCAGGCTTCGACACTCAGCTGGAATACGGCCAATTCCAATAGCTGACGCCGTCGGGTGGGTGGCAATGACATCAATCAGAGAGCCGCGCTCGGCCAACGCGATCTCCAGAATCTGAAGGGCGCGCGCGGGGTTCTTTCCATCAATCAGAGCGCAGGCAGCAGTGACGCCGGAGTAGGCGATTACCCAGTTGAGGAGCCTTGGTAGCGCCAGGTTGGCCAACGCCGAAACAATGCGAGCGCGGCGACCAAAGCGGTTCGGCGCCTCGTCGCAGTCCCACGGATAGCAGAATAGATTGGCGTAGTCGTAGCCTCTGTCACCGAGCAGGCCCTTGGGGTCGATAACCAGCCAGCCCCGTTCACTATCCAGAACATTGCCGTGATGCATGTCGCCATGGAGGACGACCGGCGGTTCAGGTGTGGCGAAGAGTTCTTTGGCCGCCTCGGCAGCGAGTGCGTAGAGGCCGCCGAAACGAGCAGCGGCCGGGCCGAGTGCGCTGAACCAGTCCTCCAGCGAACAAGCGTGTCGGGCAGTGGTGTGGCGCGCGGAACGTGAAGGCGTGCCAGGACATCGCAGATCGCGGCAGTTGCAGCGTCGTCTTGGGCGCTGCTGCGAGCCATCGCGGTGAGATCGCGGCGGGCCGGTCAGTCGTTCGAGGAGCAAGGCCTCACCGTCGAGGGCCAAAACCTTGGCCGCGCCCTGGCCGTCCCACCACTGCATGGTGCGAGCGCCAGCCATCTCCTCGGGAGCAAAGCTGATCTTGAGGATGGCGCGCATGCCAGCTTGCGTGACAGGCAGCAGCCACGCGTTGGGACTGGAGAATGCTTCTCCGTCCTGTCGTCAAACCCCAACGGGCGAGCCAGGAAGCGAAATCAGGCGGGGCCATGTCACGTTCTTGACCGAAGACGACCACCCGCGCGCCACGCGTACCAGTCCGCCCGCAAGGCGTCCCGATGCCCGAATGATGCAAGACCTTGCACAACCGGTGTCCGTAAAATCCCGACGGCAATGATCGCACCGCAGTATGGTCGTTGGTACGACGGCGAGCGCGTTTGGCCAGTCCATCGTAGAAAAGGCGTCGAACCTGCCGCAAACCGTCGCCCAGGGATCGTAGAAGGTTGTTCGATTGGCGGAAGGACTCATGATTCATCATCGTATGAAAGCAAAGCGATTGTGCGAGCTTTGCATTCCAATGAGCTGTAGTCTCGGCGGTCCTGGTTCGCCGTGAGGGAGCGCTAGTCTGTTGAACACCACTCGCCTTCCAAAGGGCGCACTGCCCCCCAGTCCAACTGTTGGAGAGGACGCCTCAATCGGCTCTGTCGATCGCCAGCTTGCTGCAATTCGCAAGTACGCACCGTCGAAGTCGCAATCCTCCCAGTCGACGTCAAGAGACGGAATACACAACGGTGAAGTCAACGCACTGATGCGGCGATGGAAGGCATGCCCGAAGACCGTTGGCTGATCGGAACCTGCGCGCACATCTCGCACGCTGTCGCAGGATAAGTGTCGATTGGAGAGCGCAAGAATCACCAACGCCTCGCTTGGTTGGTTAGGGAGCGGCGCCTGCAGAAGTAGCCGGCCGGACGTGGAACACCTTCAACTTCGGAAATCCCGCCAACGATTTGTGACAACCACCCCATCGTTCACGATCTCCGCAACGTAGCCTCAATGCTGCAATTGAAGGAGACGCGACATGAAGAATCTCGGTTTCGTTTTACTGTTCGCGGTCGGCTGCGGATTCGCCACGGCTAGCTGGGCGGATGATCTCGTCAAAGATGCCGCGATCGGCGGAGCAATCGGTGGCGCCCTGGGTGGCGCAGTTGGCGCTGAGGTGGGTGGCAAGAATGGCGCGATAGTGGGTGCCGGTGTCGGCGCAGCTGCCGGAGCTGCGATCGCGACTGACGATGATCACGACGGGACACGACGACGGTCACCACGCGGATGCTCCGGAAGTCGTTGTCGTACAACCCGCGCCGTCGCAAGGTCACTTCTGTCCTCCGGGGCAAGCCAAGAAGGGTCGCTGCTGATCGATTTGGAGAGAATGCGCCGTCTGGCGTGACCGCGAGAGTGGTATCCCGCTCAACGCGCGCGAAGTGATGCCCTCGTAGTCGCAGTTCAGAACCTTCGGTTCATCGCGTGTGATCGAAGATCGTGTGTTCCTTCGTCAGGAAGCAACGCGAGGCGCCCATCTCGACGAACCTGCGCTCGTCCTCTACCAGCGCCATCGCTGCCTTGCCGGTGGCGTCTGTCGGAGGCGGGATCCTGTGGGCCGCCGGTCCATACTTCGGTGATGCCGTCGAGCGGCGGCGCGAAGCCCGCCGCAACAACGCTCGCATTCCATTCGGGCGCGATGGTGTGGCTCTGGATGTATTTCGCCATGCCCAGGATGCCGGCGAAGCTCTTCACCAGCGGGCCGTGATCGGCGAGCCACGTGCGATGGCAGGCCTCTTGTGTCAGGTCATGCCGTTTCGTCAGAAGGTACGTCACCTTCAACGCGTCTTGTGAAAGCCCTTTGCCACCGGTGCGATCGAAGATGAGATGCTCCTCGGTGAGGAATACCTGCGATTTCGTGAAATCGATGAACTTCGCTTCGTCCTCGGAGAGGATGCGTCCCGACGCCGCGCCTTCCGGCGAGGCATAGGCCGCCTGCATGTCAGCAAGCGAGTCCCACCACACCTCCGTGATGCCGTCGACCGGCGGAAGCATGCCGCGCACGCTGCGCATCGCCTCGTTGCCGGGATTGTCGACCGTGTGGCTCTGCACGTATTTGCGCAAGTGCAATGCCCCGGCCTGTTTCGCAACGAGCGGGCCGTGCCGGTTCAGCCAGTAGTCGTAGAACGCCTCACTGGAATAGTCGGCGCGCCGGGTGATGACATAGACGAGCTTGATCATTCGATTCTCTCCCTGCGGTCCAGAGCTATCAGCCAATTGCTTTATGGACGCCCTGTTGGGTTCAAGTGGATGGTCCCACGAATTGGTTTACCCGCCAAGTCGACCGTGTTCTCCCCTTAGGAAGATTGTTGGTAATCCAATTGGACTTCCAGCCACCCATGTGCCATAAGAGCGCGTCAGTACCAATTAGAGACTCGAATGAAGCCATCCCGGGGAGATTTCATGCGCGCATTTGTCGTCGCCCTGGGACTTGCCTCGATCGCCTTTGCATCGCCGGCATTTTCCGAGGTCTGGTCGCCGGCGAAGATCGCCAAGGTGAAGGAACTGATCGGTTCAAGAGGAACGGGCCAGTGCACTGCAGCCGATCGTCGACGGCGACACCACCGCGCTCGATGCGCTGCTGACCAACGCCGCCGCGCTGGACCAGTTGGCGGCTGAAGAAGCGGCAAAGGCACAGGAATACCGCAACATGGCCGCCACTGCGCCCAACCGAAAAACGCAAGCCGAGGTCATTGACCTCGCGCAGAAGCTCGAGACGTTCGCGACTCGCAGTGGGAAAAGCGCGACGACCCACCACGAACTGGCGCAGGCACTCGAAGAAACACTCACGAGTTTGCGAGACGCCTTGGCACTCCACCTGGAGAGGGCCGCCGAGCTGAAGACTGACTTGGCGAACAATAGTTGATGGCCGACGACGAGCCGGGCTAGACGAGTCGCAAGGCCTATTCTGCGGAGGATGAAGTCGGCGAGTAGCATCCTTAAGGTGCGCTGCCCGCTTCGCCAATGTTCCGGAGAGCTGACCTTCCGTTGAACCCTGCGCTTCGTCGAACTCGCTCGCCCTTTCTCCTGGCGCCATCATCCTTTGCGGGGCAAGAGGTATGATGGCGCGGTCTCGGTCGGCTCTCCATGAGGGAATATCATGACCGTTCGTAATGCCCGGCGCGTCCTCGCGGCAATCTCATGCGTTGTCTCGATCGCGGGTAGCGGGCCGGCGATGGCCCAGGAAACCTACCCCGGCGACACCGATTCGGGTGCGATGGCGGCAGATCTGATCTTCGTGCGCCCCTTCTCCCTCGTGAGCACCGTTGTTGGTGCTGCGATCTTTGTGGTGGCGCTGCCATTTACTCTGATTAGCCAGAGCACCGAAGAGGCGGGGACGGCGCTCGTAACCAGACCTTTGGAATACACCTTCGATCGTCGCCTGGGAGATTTTGATCACTGCGGCGCTGAGCGCCACGCGTGTGGGGGTGGATGAGTCCATCGGCGTAGTGCGCCGCAGATCCTTTGGGACTCGCACATTGATGACGACGACGCAGCGATTGTTCGAGATCGCATCTCATTTCCGTTGTTAGATCCCCGCATCTGCTACTCAATTTGAGGCTGGCGGGGATCCGAAGCTCGCGGAGTGTTAGCCTCTGCCGAAACGTACGTTTCCATTTCTGCACGAAGAGATTCGCTACGGAGGCGACATGACCCCATTGCGCTTTCGACGCCGCGGCGGCGTGCTGTGCCACATCACGTCGCTGCCCGGTGCGGGTGAAATCGGCACGCTCGGCGCCGGCGCACGTGAGTTCGTCGACTTCATCGGCGATGCGGGCTCTCAATCTGGCAGATGCTCCCGCTGAACCCACCCGACAGCTACCGTTCGCCGTATCACAGTTCGTCGCTCTTCGCGCTCGATCCGGATCTGCTCGATCCCGCGCTCGGTCTATCGGACCCGACGTGCTCGAACACTTCGTCTCCGTGCGCGGCGATGCGTTCGATCGCTTCGCGACCACGCAGGCGTTCTGGCTCACCGACTATTGCCGGTTCGTGGCGGCATCCGCACTGCATGGTCCGGATTGGTTGAACTGGCCCGTGGGGTTGCGGATGCGGGAAAGCGACGCGCTCGAACGATTCGACCGAGACAATCGCCGGGCGATCGAGGAGGCGAGCATGCGTCAGTTCGCGGTCGATGAAGGCTTCGCAAACCTGCGATTCGAAGCGGCGGCGCGTGGTGTCGCATTGTTCGGAGACATGCCGCTCTATCCCGCGTTCGACAGTGCCGACGTCTGGGCTCGTCAGGACGTCTTCCTGCTCGATACTAACCAACGACCGCGCTATGTCGCGGGAGTGCCGCCCGATTATTTCTCGGCCGAAGGACAACTCTGGGGTAACCCGGTGTACGACTGGGAGCGCCTGGCACAGGTCGGGTTCGCCTGGTGGGTGGAGCGGCTGAACGCACAGCTGCGGTTGTTCGACATGGTCCGGATCGACCACTTCAGAGGTTTGGAATCGTATTGGGCGATACCGCCCGACGCAGACCATGCGTCGGCCGGACATTGGCGGCCCGGCCCCGGGCGAGCACTGCTCGAGGCCCTTCGTGGTCGGGTGGAACCGTTGCCGGTGGTTGCCGAGGACCTCGGTGTGATCACGCCGGCAGTAGACGCATTGCGCAACGCCTTCGAACTGCCCGGAATGCGCGTGCTGCAATTCGCGTTCAGCGGTGATCCAGACAACCCGCACTTGCCGAACAACTACGTCGAGAACACGGTCGTCTACACCGGCACACACGACAACGATACGGCAGTGGGCTGGTATGACGGGCTCGACCGACACGTGCGAGGCGGCGTCGATCGGCTGCTCCATTCCGATGCGCCAGTTTCCGTGGTCGCTCATCGACCTCGCGTTCGCGTCGGTGGCGCGCGATGCAATCGTCTCCGATGCAGGATTTCCTCGCGCTCGACCGAGATGCGCGCATGAACACACCGGGGGTTGCCGCGGGAAACTGGCGTTGGCGGTTCGATCGTTCGCTGCTTACGCCGGCGCTGGCAGGAAGGATCAGGTCCGCGCTCGGGAGGGCCGGTCGAGCGTGAGCACGATACCGGCGAGCGGCGGCAACGTGAGCGACAGCGTTTGCGCGTATCCCATGCTGCCGACGTTCTCTGTCTCGACGTAACCCTCGTTGCCGACGTTCGAGCCGCCGTAGTACGTCGAGTCGGAATTGAGGATCTCGCGATAACGACCCGATTCGGGTGCGCCGATGCGGTATCCGTGCCGCACCACCGGGGTGAAATTCAGCGCGACGATCGCGAAGTGCGCGCCCATTCTGCGCGTGAACGTCACAACCGATTGGCTTGCGTCGTCGCAATCGATCCACTGGAAGCAGGACGGGTCGGTGTCGCCGCCGAAGGCGGGTTCGTTCACGTACATGGCATTCAACGCGCCGACCAGGTCGCGTATTCCGCGATGCGGTGCGTAGTCGAGCAGTTGCCATTCGAGCGCGCGATCGTGATTCCACTCGCTGCGCTGACCGAACTCGCCGCCCATGAACAGCAGCTTCTTACCGGGCATCGTGCACTGATACGTCAGCAGCAACCGGAGGTTTGCAAAACGTTGCCAGTCGTCGCCGGGCATCTTGCCGAGCAGCGAGGATTTGCCGTGCACCACTTCGTCGTGCGAGAGCGGCAGCAGGAAATGCTCGCTGAACGCGTACAGCATGCCGAAGGTCAGCTTTCGGTGGTGGTGCTTGCGGTGCACCGGATCCTGCTGCACGTACGACAACGTGTCGTTCATCCAGCCCATGTTCCACTTCAGCGTGAAACCGAGCCCGCCCAGATACGTCGGCTTCGTCACCTGCGGCCACGACGTCGATTCTTCGGCGATGATCGTCGTCCCGGGTGACTCTGCGTGCGTGATTTCGTTCAGTTCCTTCAACCAGTCAATCGCATCGAGATTCTCGCGACCGCCATCTCGGTTCGGCAGCCATTCGCCGGGCTTGCGCGAATAGTCGAGATACAGCATCGATGCCACGGCGTCCACGCGCAGTCCGTCGATGTGAAACTCACGCAGCCAGAACAGCGCGCTGCTCGTCAGGAAGTTGCGAACCTCGTTGCGACCGTAGTTGAAGATCAGCGTGTCCCAGTCGCGATGTTCGCCGAGGCGAGGGTCGGCATGTTCGTACAGCGCGGTACCGTCGAATTGCGCAAGGCCATGCGCGTCGCGCGGAAAATGCGCCGGCACCCAATCGAGCAGCACACCGAGACCACGCTGGTGCATGTGATCGACGAACGCGCGGAAGTCGTCGGGAGAGCCGAAACGGCGCGTCGGCGCGAAGTACCCCAGCGTTTGGTAGCCCCATGAGCCATCGAACGGATGCTCGGTGATCGGCAGCAGTTCGACATGCGTGAATCCGAGCGACGGCGCATAGTCGGCGAGTCGCGTCGCAAGCGTGCGATAGTCGAGAAAGTCGCCGTCGGGTGCACGTTGCCACGAACCCAAATGCACCTCGTAGACGGACATGGGCGACTCTGCCGCTCGGAATGTAGCTCTGGCGGCCAGCCATTCCGCATCGTCCCAACGATACGTAGAAGGCGCGCAGATCACCGACGCGGTGTCGGGGCGCAGCTGGAACTCACGCGCGTATGGATCTGCCTTCAGAGCCACCGTCCCGTGTGACGATTGCGGATCTCGAATTTGTAGCGGGTGCCGGCCGCAAGTTCGGGAATGAACAAACACCAGATGCCGCTCGCGCCCTGAACGTTCATCGGATGCCGGCGTCCGTCCCAGCCGTTGAAGTCGCCGACCACGCTGACGCGTTCGGCGTTCGGCGCCCAGACCGAGAAACGAATTCCGGGCAGGCCGTCGAGCGTGAGCGGCAACGCACCGAGTACTTCGTATGCGCGGTGCAGGCGCCCTTCGTTGAAAAGGTATTGGTCGTGCGGGAGATCGCGGTGTGAAACGCATAAGCATCGCGTTCCTCGTGCGTAAAACCTGCGTGGTCGCGCCAGCGCAGACGATAGTCTTGCGGTACGAGCGGCAGATGGCCCTGACCATGGAAGACACCGGGCCATTGTGTGCGCTCGAAGTCCTGTCCTTGCACCACTCCTTGCACCACGGCAGACGGACTGCGCCGCGGGATTGAAGACGGACGAGTTGAGCCTGGTCGCCGCGTTCGAAGCGGCCGAGGATGTCGAACGGCGCGTATTCCCTGCCTGCCAGCAGTCGCTCCACTGCGACGTGCGTCGATTGGGGCCCTCATGAAGCGCCGCGCGAGCGCGAGGCAACGAGATCACGATAAAGCGCGAGATATCGCGCGAGCGCTATGCCGCCCACGAGAAGTCCTGCGCCATGCCGTTGCGCTGTATCGCCTGCCACGTATGACGGTTTCGTGCAGTCGCGACGGCGCTCTTGATAGCGTTGAGCAGATCTTCGGACGTCGCCGGTGTTCGAACACGAAGCCGGTTCCGGAACGCCCGGCAACCGGTTTCACGGTATCGCCAAGCCCGCCGGTTCTGCGAACGATCGGTACGGTGCCGTACGCCTGGCTGTACATCTGATTGAGACCGCAAGGCTCGAAGCGCGACGGCATCAGGAACATGTCGGCGCCGGCTTCGATCAGGTGCGCCAGGGTCTCGTCGAGCCTTCGGTCTGAACGCGACGCGGCCGCGGTGTATGCGAGCTCGCGGCCTGCAGGGCCTTCTCGAGCATGGCGTCGCCGGTGCCGAGCACGGCGAGTTGTGCCGGCAACGACACCAACGAATCGATCAGCGGCAGGACCAGATCGATACCTTTCTGTTCGGCAAGCCGGCTGACGACGCCGAGCAGCGGCACGTCGGCCGGATCCAGCTCCAACAGTGTTTGTATGGCGCGCTTGTTGTCAGCTTGCGTTCGAGACTGGTGGCGGTGTAGCGAGCACGCAACATCGGATCGATGGCGGGATTCCAAACGGTCGTGTCGATGCCGTTCAGAATGCCGTGCAACGCACCGGCGCGATGGCGAATCAGTCCGTCGAGCCCATGGCCGAACTCCGGCGTCTGTATTTCGCGCGCGTAGTCGGGCTGACGGTGGCCATGCGCTCGGCGAATGCGATCCCGCCTTTGATGAAGGACATTGCGCCATGAAATTCCATCCCGTCGATCGACCACAGCGTCGGCGGGAAGCTCGAGGCGTTCGAACGTCGCTCGATCGAAGATGCCTTGATAGGCGAGATTGTGTATGGTGAAGAGCGCCGGCGGCGCTTGCGGTGTCGCGCGCCATGAGTGCTGCCGCGAGCCCGGTCTGCCAATCGTTCAAGTGCACGACGTCGGGTGTGAACGCCACGTCCGGCGAATGCGTCGAAAGCCATGCGATGGCGCGGCTGAACAAGCGCAAAGCGCTCGGCATTGTCCGGCCAGTCGCGACCGTTGGCATCGACATACGGATCACCGTCGCGGTCGAAGAGCGCGGGACATGAGACCAACCACAGCGTCTGACCCTGCGGTGCGGTCGTCTCGAGTATCTCGACGGTTCTGTGCTGCAGTTCGGTGCGCGCAATCACCTTCGCATCCGCGGTGGCTGCCGACAATGCACCATATCGCGGCAACACCATTCGCACGCCGCAGCCCAGTTCTTTTAGAGCGAGGGTCAGTGCACCTGCAACGTCGGCCAGTCCACCGGTCTTTATCAGCGGCGCCATTTCGCTCGCCGCGAAGAGTACGTTCAACGAAGGCTCGCGCATCGACATCCGCAGTGCTTTTGTTGCTTTCGTCACCTGGGTGATTGTCCCATACTTCCTTGCCGCGCCACGCGGCTGCCGAAGATCTCCAGGACTCCCTCGAACACAACGATGTCGCTCGATCGTCTCAACGTCGTACTGCATTGGCACATGCATCAACCGTCTTACCGGGTGAACGGTCGCTACGCGTTGCCGTGGGTTTACCTGCATGCGATGAAGGACTACACGGACATGGCTGCGCACATCGAAACGGTGGACGGTGCGCGCGCCGTTTTCAACTTCGTGCCGGTTCTGCTCGAGCAGATCGACGACTACCGCGCCGCATTGAAGGGCTTTCTCGACACGGGTGCTTCAATACCCGATCCGCTGCTCGATGCGCTCGCTCGCGCCGATGCCGCGTTCCAACTTCGCTGAGCGCGGTGACGTGATCAGGCAATGCCTGAACGTCCACGAACATCACGTGTTGGGTCGATGGCCTCCGTTCGCCAGACTGGCCGCGCTCGTTCGCAGCGCCGGTGCGGAGGCGGCGCGCTATCTGAGCGACGAGTTTCTGACGGATCTTCTGGTGTGGTTTCACCTTGCATGGCTCGGTGAACACGTCAGGCGCAATGATCCGCGAGTGGTCGCGCTCATCGCGCGCGAACGTGGTTACACCCACGCCGACTGCCGCGTGCTGTTGACGGTGATCTGGGAGCTGGTCGACTCGGTCATCGAACGATTTCGGCGACTCGCGCGGGAGCGGCGCATCGAGCTGTCCGTTACACCACAAACGCATCCGATTC
This sequence comes from uncultured Gammaproteobacteria bacterium, assembly GCA_963822125.1. GTDB lineage: Bacteria > Pseudomonadota > Gammaproteobacteria > Pseudomonadales > Azotimanducaceae > DATJGR01. The sequence continues at coordinate 34,573 of CAWGGQ010000031.1, forward strand.
TGCCGTTGCTGCTCGACTTCAACACGATGCACGAAGTACTTCCGAGTGCGCCGCTACCGCAACACCGCGCTTATCCGGGTGGAGCGGAGCGAGCGACCTGGCATCTCGCGCATGCTCGCCGTGCTTTCGAAGTGCACTTCGGTGCGCCTGCGCAGGGCTGTTGGCCATCCGAGGGTGCCGTATCGGCGGCGGCGATTCGGCAGATCGGCGAGGCGGGCTTTCGATGGACGGCCAGCGGCGGGGCGGTGTTGCGGAACAGCTTCGTTGCCTCGGAACAGTCCTTCGACTGCATGCATCAGCCTTATCTCGTCGACGGCGTGCCGTGTTTCTTTCGCGACGACGGTTTGTCGGATCTGATCGGCTTCACGTACAAGGACTGGTCCTCCGAAGATGCCGTCGCAAATCTGGTGGGTCATCTCGAAACGATCAGGCGACACTGCAACCGAAGTGATGCCGTTGCCGTGATCGTGCTCGATGGCGAGAACGCCTGGGAATCGTATCCGGCCAACGGATACGAGTTCCTGCAGACGCTGTATCGCAAGCTGGTGGCGCATCCGGATTTGCGGCTGACCACGTATTCGGACTACCTCGACGAACATCCCGAATGCCGCAACGCCGTTGCGACAGATCGTGGCGGGCAGCTGGGTGTACGGCACGTTGTCCACCTGGATCGGCCATGCGGACAAGAACCGGGCGTGGGATCTGTTATGCGACGCGAAGCAGCGATTCGACGCGCGACGCGATGCGCTCGAAGATGTCGCATCGTGCGAGCAGCTGCTCGCCGTCTGCGAAGGTTCGGATTGGTTCTGGTGGTTCGGCGACGACAACTCTGCGGAAGCCGTGGGCCGGTTCGAGGCGCTGTTCCGCGCGCATCTCACGGCGTTGTACGTTGCGCTCGGCGAGCCTGTACCCGACGCGTTGTCGGTGCCGATCAGCCGCGGTACTGAGGGCGCCATTGCGCACACGATGCGCGCGTCTTAAGAGATCTCGTTGTGTTACGAGCCACTAGATCCACAACATGCGTCCCATTTCGAAACGGTGCGACAGCAGCTCGTGGAACGGGTACATGCGGATCTGATACGTCTGCTGTCCGGCAAACGGCGGCGCGAATTGCAGCCGGAACGCGACATCTCCGCCCGATTCGGCAGGAACTTCGATTGCGCTGAACGACACCGGCGCAAGTTCGTCTTGGGTAACTACGCATTCGACTCGAACGTCGCTCGGCTGCAGCCCGGCGAGCTGCGCTCGCAGATCGATGACTACGGTATCGCCGTGCGCTACTTGCGTCTGCGGAGCGTCGACTCGCGTCAGACGAACGCCGCCCCATAATTGTGCGACCCGTTGTTTCCACTCGGCCAGGCGCTCGGCGCCGCGATCGAGTGCCAGTGCCCGATTCTGTCGCGCCGCGGGCGAATAGAGGTTTCGCACGTATTCGCGAACCATGCGCTGCGCGTTGAAGCGCGGAATGATCGTGCGCATCGAGGCTTTGGCCATTGCAATCCACTCTCGCGACGATTCGGAGTCGAAATACAACGGAATCACGTGGTTTTCGAGCAAGTCGATCAGGTCGCGCCCTTCCTCGCGAAAGCGGTACTCGCTGTCCCACGCGACGTCGTGAGGCTTGATCCCCCAGCCGTTCGTACCGTCGAACCCTTCGGCCCACCAGCCGTCGAGCACCGACAGATTGATGCCGCCGTTGATCGCTGCCTTCATGCCGGACGTGCCGCTTGCTTCGAGCGGAAACTCCGGATTGTTGAGCCACACATCAACGCCCGCGACCAACTTGCGCGCGAGCGCAAGATCGTAGTTTTCGACGAGCAGGATTTTGCCGATGAACTCCGGCTTCATCGACAGCTCGTGCACCTGTTCGATCAACCGTTTGCCGGGCTCGTCGTGAGGGTGCGCCTTGCCCGCCATGATCAACACCACCGGTCGAGCCGGATCGTTCAGCAACTTCGCGAGGCGGTCGCGCTCGGAGAACACCAGGGTCGCGCGTTTATAGGTCGCAAAGCGCCGCGCGAACCCCAGCACGAGCACGTCCTTTGCGGGCATGTTCAACAGGCGAGTTGCCCGGTCGATGGTCGACGATGCAACTCCGTTGCTCTCGTGCTGGTGCCGAATGCGTTTTTCGACGTCGACGAACAACTCCGAGGTCAGTTCCTGGCGGATGCTCCAGAACTGATGGTTGGGGACCGTTTCGATGCAGCTCCAGTACTCGGGATCGGAGAGGCGAGTGCGCCAATCGCCGAAGCGGATGTCGAATAGATTCACCCACTCCAGCGCGAGGAACGTCTGCAGGTGTACGCCGTTCGTCACGTATGTGATCGGATTTTCGTCAGGTGGAATTTCCGGCCATACGTAGCTTTCGTTCACGGACGCAACGTGACCGTGAACCCTGCTAACGCCGTTGTGATGGCGCGAGCCGTAGAGGGCGAGCGCCGTCATGTTCACGCGGTCCCGGTCTCCGTTGTGCGACAACCCGAGCAAGACGTCCGTCTCGAATCCGATCGACCGAAGGTACGGACCGAGCAGGTGTTCGATCAGCCCGCGGTTGAAGACATCGTGACCCGCGGCCACCGGGGTGTGCGTGGTGAACACGGTTGCGGCGGCCACGTGTTCCAGCGCCGCGGCGAAGGAGTGGCCCTGCGTCATCAGCGCATGACACCGCTCGACGATCTGAAAGGCCGCGTGTCCTTCGTTCAAGTGCCATACGGTTGGCTGAATGCCGAGTACCGCCAGCGCGCGAACGCCGCCCACACCGAGCACGATCTCCTGCATCACGCGGGTGGATTCGTCGCCGCCGTACAGCCGACCCGTGATGGAACGGTAGGCGTCGCCATTGCTCGGTAAGTCGCTATCGAGCAGATAGAGGGTCGTGTGACCGGCGCGCGCTCGCCAGATACGCAGGTGCACCGTATCGGTGCCGATCAACACCGAGACTTCGAGCGGGGTGCCGTTTGAATCCACCGCGAGCTGCAGCGGCAGGTCTTCGAGGCGGGTCGTTCTGTACTGCTCCACCTGGCGGCCGCGCACGTCGATGTGCTGTTCGAAAAATCCCTGGTGATACAGCAGCCCGATTGCGACGAGCGGAATCGCAAGATCCGAAGCCGCCTTGCAATGATCGGCCGCGAGAATTCCCAGACCGCCGCTGTATAACGGCAGGCTTTCGTGGAAACCGAACTCGAAGCAGAAGTACGCGATGAGGTCGTCTTTCGGATCGAGGCATGCCGCGAGGTCTGCCGGCATCGTCTTCGCGTGGTAGGTATCGTAGGACGCGACGACGCGTTGATAGATGTCGAGGTACGCCGCGTTGCGCGCCGCGGCGTCGAAGGTGGTTTGTCCGAGGCGGCGCAGGAACAGATTCAGGTTGCCGCCACAGGCTTCGTACAGCGAATTGTCCAACTGCCTGAACAGGTGCCGCAGATCCCGATCCCACGTATAGATCAGGTTGTTCGCCAATTCGGGAAGGCGAGGGAGTTCAGCCGGGATTCGCGGACGAACTTCTAGGGAGAACTGGGTGCCGCTCATGAGTGAGGGAATTCTACTGATGCCCGCTTACACTGTCATTGCGCCGATGCTACGGTCGTGCGTCTCACGCGGTATTTTGTGACATGAAGCTGGATCCCACTCAACGTTACGTCAGCCGGCTGACCCATCGCACACTGGCGCTCGTGATGGCAGGCGGCAAGGGCGCGCGCCTCGGCGCGTTGACGGAATGGCGCGCAAAACCGGCAGTACCGTTCGGCGGCAACTTCCGGATCATCGATTTCACGCTGTCGAACTGCATCAATTCCGGCATTCGTCGCATTGGCGTACTCACCCAATACAAAGCGTATTCGCTGATTCGTCACGTGCAGCGAGGTTGGGGGTTTCTGCGTGGCGAGTTCGGCGAGTTCGTGGAATTGCTGCCGCCGCAGCAATGGCTGGACGAGCGTTGGTACGCCGGCACCGCCGATGCGGTGTTTCAGAACCTCGACATCGTCAATCGGCACGCGCCCGAGTTCGTGCTGGTACTCGCGGGCGATCACATCTACAAGATGGACTACGGGCCGATGATCGCGCGCCACATGGAAAACGACGCGGATCTCACGATTGGATGCGTGTCCGTGCCTCGTGAACGCGCGAGCGAGTTCGGTGTGATGAGCACCGATGGAAGTGGGCGTGTGCTCGGTTTCGAGGAAAAGCCGGTAGACCCGGCGGCAATGCCCAACGATTCCACTAAGTCGCTCGCGTCGATGGGAATCTACGTCTTCAACCGCGAGTTTCTGGTTGCTCAGTTGACCGCAGACGCCCGCGATCCGGACTCGTCGCACGACTTCGGCAAGAACATCATCCCGCGTCTGATCGATGATTGCCGCGTCTATGCGTACCCGTTCGTCGAGCCGAGCGGCGGCGAGAGCTATTGGCGCGACGTCGGCACGGTAGATGCGTTCTGGGAATCGAATCTGGAACTCGCGCACGTGGTGCCACCGCTCGATCTATACGATCGCGACTGGCCCATCTGGACATACCAGGAGCAATTGCCACCTGCCAAGTTCGTGTTCGACGACCCCGGTCGTCGCGGCGTTGCCGTCAATTCGCTGATTGCGAGCGGCTGTGTGATTTCCGGGGCGTCGGTCGCGCGTTCGCTGCTGTTCTGCAACGTTCGTGTAGAGAACTACAGCGTCATCGACGAGGCGGTGATCCTGCCCGACGCGTCGATCGGCGCGAATTGCCGCATACGTAAGGTGGTCATCGACAAGGGTTGCATCATTCCGCCGGGCACCGTGATCGGTGAAGACCCCGATGCCGATCGAGAGCGCTTTTTCGTCACGCCCGGCGGTGTGACGCTGGTTACGCCGTCGATGCTGGGGCAGTTGTACTCCGCCAAATCGATGTAGTCAGTTGATCGCGAGATCATCTGAGCAGCTATCGCTGCGGAGGGAAAGTATGCGAATCGGTATCCGTGCATTTGTCGCGTCAGTAGCGTGGATTCTGTTAGCCGCTGATTTCAGGGGCGGCGGCCACGGGGGCCGATGATCAGGATGCTGCGAAGATTCAGGAACTTCAGAAACAGGCCGATGCGCTGACGCAGGAACTCGCGATAGTGCAGCGAGGGCACCAATTCGCAGATGCAGAAACAAGCGATGCAGAGTCACTGGTCGATGATGCAGAACTACCTGCAGTCCATGCGCGAGTGGCCGGGCATGAGCCCCAAGGGAGCGTCCGACTGGGTGATGATGAGCCCCGAGATGATGGGCGGGGGCATCATGGGCTGGTACCACGGCACGGGACCGGGAAACGGTTGGGCAGTACCAAACGAAACCCCGGCGCATTACCAGCAGCACATGCAGGCGCTTCAGCAGCTGATGCGCAAGCAGACGGCAGCAATCGACGCCGAGAAAGACCCCACCCTGCGTGACGCGCTGATCCGTCAGCACTACTACACGATTTATCGCGACATGCAGACGATGCGCGGAATGGGCTGGATGTGGAACCAAGGTACGGCGAGCGCGTTGCCGCACGCGAGTTCGCCCGGCGCGACATTGGAAACCAGGTACTGCTCACAATGCCATGCTGCGCCGCCTCCCAGCGCGCATACAGCCAAGGAATGGGCGGACGTGACGGCACGCATGCAAGAGCACATCACCGATAAGTCCACATCTAACGGCGGTGTCATGGTGCCGAGTTCATCCGAAATGGCATCAATCGTTGACTACTTGGACAAGTACGCGAAGCCCGGAACGTAGCATCGTCCGTGCTTGACCATGTCGACGCAATTCGAGGCGAGCGCGCCTCAGTTGTCCCGTTGGCCCCGTCGCGCGCCGACCTCGGCATTGGCCTTCGTACGGTCTGCCCGCCGCCGCGCGGCCACGCGAATGGTGCGCCAGGCTGCCGGCGTCGTTCCACTCCAGCGACGGAATGCGCGCGTAAATGCGCTGGCGTCGGCGTAGTCGAGCGCCGCGGCGACATGGCTGACCTCCACCGTCGTGTTTTCCAACATCTGCTTTGCGATTTCGAAGCGTCCTTCGTCCGCGAGGATCTTGAAGCTGGTGCCGGACGCAGCTAAACGCCGCGCCAGCGTGCGGCTGTGCATGGAGAAGAGTGTGGCAACCCGGTCCACGCTGGCATGACCTGTGAGCAGGCCGGTTCGCAAAACACTCCGCACGCGTTCCGGGAATCCGTCGACTTGGTTCACATCTACTGCAAGTGCATCGACCTGCTGCTGGAGAAGGCTCCGCATCTCGGCATCCGCCTCGGTCAGTCGATGGCGGGCCCAGTGGGCGGAGAACACCAGCGCGCTCTGGTCTGCGTCGAAACGCAATGGAGCGTTGAAGATCCGGCGGAATGGTCTCGTGTCTCGAGGCCGGCCCTGGGCGAAGTGGACCTCGATTGGCCGCCATTTTGCCCCGCAGAGATTGACCATGACGTTGCACATGATGGCCATTGCGCCATCCGTGATCTGGTCGCTTGCCTGCACCCGAGGTTCGTATAAGCGCGTAGCTAAGGACCATTGTCTTGCCGTCTCGCTGCAGCGCAATGTCCTGACCCCCGTGGTAGTGATGCACATAGGTGCCGAGCCTGCGCAGCGCCGTTTCGACATCCTCTGAAAATCGCACCAGCAACCCGACTAGCCCGAATGACGACAGACCGCCTTGCTGGCCAACGAGGAGTCCAAAGTGTCGGCATCCGGTTGCGCCGACGCACTGCTGGACGAGCCGACCTATAGCAGCGAGTGAGACCAGGTTCTCGTGGTTATCGAACAGAGCGAGGTCGACGTTTGCCTTCGCAAAGACCTTTGCCGGGTTCGCGCCCAAGCTCTCGAGAACCGACGGAATCCCCGCGATGCCCCTGATATGCACGATCGCGTCAGAGCGCTGTCGCGTGCTTGCTTGATGTTCGAATCGCACTAGGTATTTCGCCGTCGGTCCATAGTGGAAATCCACGAGAGTGGTGTCTGGGAATGTCCAGCCGATGTCTGAGAATGTCAAGCAGAACCAGCATCGCTGGGTGCTGAAGTGTCTTCGGGTTAGCGAGGGCGTTGGCTCATAACCAAACTGGATTTGAACAAATCGTGATCACCCCGGTTAGGGGAATGCGCAAGAAGGAGCAGACGTGAGAAAGAAATTGACGGATATGCACCCGGTAGACGACTTCGTCACCCAGAACACCCCGGGACTCAAGATCTGGGATGAGCGATGGGGCGGCATGCAGTGCGCGTACCACGTCTTTGCCCCGGGCACTGACTTCACAGACATTCTGAAAGGAAAGGGACTGGAGCACGATCTCTGCGGCGTTGAACACTGGGCCTACGTATTGAAGGGCGCGGTGGAGGTCATTTACCTCGATGGGACCATTGAGGTATGCCGCGCTGGGGAAGTGTGCTTCTGGCCGGCTCCGCACAACTTCAAGTCGAAGGAAGGGGCCGAGATCATCCAGTTCAGCACCGACGGAGGGTTGGCTGCGCAGGGCAAGAGAATCCAGGAGTACGTCGCGAGCCACATGAAGAAGTAGGTGCCGACGCGGGAAGCTGCCCGAAGCCGGCAGATACCACCCCAGCCCGCCCGGGCGGCATCACGCACATCCACTGGAGAACTCCCATGAAACTCAGAATCGGAATGCATGGTGATCGCCGCGTCACCAAGAACACCCGCGGACGGCCTTTCTGCGGGCTCGGCGCGTTCGTCGGCACGGGGCCGACCGCGCGCGCTCACGTCTACACGGCGGCCAACCTGGACGAGATCACGACTGACAGCCACAAGAAGATGGACGCGGCACGGCTGGCCAAGCAGTTCGAGGTCGACATGTGTGCCGTCAACGGCGGCCGCTTCTGGCTGATGGACGAAACGGATGTCCAGGGCGGTGACGTCGTGAACTTCGACGGCGTCAATCTGCTCTATGGCGGCGAGATGACCGCGGCCGAAATGATGGCCCAGATGGCCAAGGCCTACTCGCCCAACCTGATCTACCGCAACACCAACTGGACCTGGCACGCAGGCACGCCGGTGCACCTTCTGCGCGAGCCCAACGGTACGGTGTGGGTGATGCAGGAGTACACCAAGGACGTCGACCCGAGCCTGACGCTCGACAACCTGCATGAGGTGGGCGGCAAGCTGAAGAACCTGCCCAAGGGCTGGGTCTTCGAGACCAAGGTGCTGACGCAGGAGCTGTCGCTCAACACCTCGCGCTGCGATGGCTGGGCGGCCATCCTTCGCGACGAGTTGCACTGCACCTACCAGGGCTGCGGCTACGGCGCGGACACCAGCGCCAACTACGTTCCGTAACCGTCGACGCCCGAGCGAGCGAGTGGAGTACCTGCGATCGGCTGGCTTGATGCGAATGAATGGAGTGACGGATGACTGAACGAAACGCAGACCTGCCCGTAGCCAAGAAGACCGTGCTCGGCCTCTATGTCACGGCGAAGGAGGCTTACGAGCAATGGCGGTTGGCGCCCGAGAAGGTGAAGCTCGTCGACGTTCGGACCCCTGAAGAGTTCATGTTCGTCGGGCACGCGCCGATGGCGTGGAAGATTCCGGTGGCGGCAATCTCGTATGAATGGAGCGCGGCCAAATCTGAGTTTCCGATGTCGCTGTTACCGGATTTCGTGTCGAGGGTGCAGCGGATCGCAACGCCGGCCGATACGTTGATGGTGATGTGTCGTTCGGGCGGGCGGGGTGCCATTGCCGTCAATCTGCTCGCTGCGGCGGGGTTCAAGGCCGTCTACAACATCGTCGATGGAATGGAAGGCGATGTCGTCACGGACTCCAACAGTGTGTTCGAGGGGCAGCGCCTCAAAAATGGCTGGAAGAACTCCGGATGCCCGTGGACGTACAGCCTCACTCCCGAGCAGATGTTGCTGGCAGAGCATTGAGATGTTGCACGCCGGACACGTACGATTGCGATGACTCGCGTCGAGAATTCCTCTGACACGACCGAGCCATCGCTCCCGCAGTTCAGCGACTTTTCGCTCGTGGCGGGTGGGCCTCTGTTTCAGCTGTTGCGGCGCACGCGGCTCTGCGGTGATGGGCTAGAGTTGGCGCGCCGGCGCGTGGTCGTGATCGCTTTCGTTAGCTGGGTGCCGTTGCTGCTGTTGTCCATTGTTGAGGGCAACGCCTGGCCGCGAAGCGGAGCGATGGCGTTTCTCCAGGACTTCGAGACGCACCTGCGTTTCTTGATTGCAGCGCCGCTGTTGATATGGGCAGAGGTCAGGGTGCACCGAGTGGTGCCCGACATCGTCCGGTGTTTCGTCGAACGCGGATTGATCTGCGGCGCCGAACGCCCCGCGTTCGACGCGGCGATTGCGTCAGCCATGCGGCTGCGCAACTCCGTCGTCGCTGAACTGGCGTTGATCGCTTTCGTATACAGCGTGGGAGTGCCGTTCATATGGCGTGACCAACTCGCGCTCGACGTGACGAGTTGGTATGCCACTCTGAAAGGAGGGCAATTGCAGCCGTCGCTCGCCGGCTGGTGGGGGGGCTCGTGAGCCTCCCGCTGTTCCAGTTTCTGATATTACGCTGGTTTTTCAGGCTATCGATCTGGGCGCGTTTTCTGCTTCAGGTAGCACGCATGCCGATGAGCCTTGAGCCTTTGCACCCCGATGGCAGCGCGGGATTGCAGTTTCTCGCGCGAACCGGCCGTGCCTACATGTTTGTGCCGCTCGCGCTCGGTACCGTGCTCTCGGGAACGATCGCAAACAGGATCTTCCATGACGGCGCAACACTGCTCGAGTTCAAGGTAGAGATCGTTGGCATGGTGGCTTGCCTCGTCGCTCTGATATTCGCGCCGCTCGTCGTCTTCCAGCCGCAGCTACGCGCGGCCCGGCGCAAGGGCTTGACCGAGATGGGCGCACTGGGGCAACGCTATGCGCGCGAGTTCAAGCAAAAGTGGATGGAAGGGTTGCGTGACCCGGACGACCCACTGTTGGGTAGTGGGGACATCCAATCGTTGGCTGACATGCGCAACAGCTTCGATGTGGTCGCGGAAATTCGGCTCGTCCCGTTCACGATGAAGAACGTAACGTCTCTGGCGTTTATCACGTTGGCACCCTTGGCGCCGCTGCTGCTGACGATGTTCTCCGTGGATCAGTTGCTCGACCAACTGTTGCGTACATTGTTCTGAAGCTTGCGTGGTGACCCGATGATTGGGACTCGAATAGTCGCGCGAAACGCTCTGCTGGCCATCGTGATCGTGCTGCTGAACCACGGTTGTTTGTCCGCGCCGTCGCGACTGAACGCAGTGCCTCACGAGTCGACTGCGAAGGCTGAGATTCCGGGCATGCCAGGCGTGCGTTTTGTTGCCGGCGGCGACATGACCGAATTCTTCAACCTGAGCGTCGAGGGCACGCGTCGAGAACAGGAATATCTGGCGAGTCAGGGTTTGAATGGGCCGCTGCCGCCGGCGTTCTTCCTGGCGATTTCCGGCGGTGGCGATAACGGCGCCTTCACCGCAGGGCTGCTCAACGGCTGGACGCAGCAGGGGACGCGGCCCGAATTCAAGCTCGTCACCGGCATCAGCACCGGTGCGCTGATCGCGCCATTCGCGTTCCTCGGCGCCGAACTACGACGCAACGCTGAAGGAGGTCTACACCACGATCTCTCCGAAAGACGTGATCAAGCACCGCAACCTGTTCGCCGGCGTCTTCGGCGACGCGATGGCCGACAACGCGCCACTGTGGAAGTTGACTCGCAGGACCGTGACAGCAGGACTTGCTGAAGGCAATCGCTGCCGAGTACGCGAAGGGGCGCTTTCTGCTGGTCGCCACTGCCGACATCGATGCGCGCCGACCGATCATCTGGGACATGGGTAAGATCGCGTCCTACGGGGACGCCGAAGGCGCTCGACCTGTTCGTCAGCGTGATGATCGCATCTGCCTCGATTCCGGGTGGATTGCCGCCGGTGATGATCGACGTCGAGGTCGATGGCAAGCACTATCAGGAGATGCACGTCGACGGCGGAACGATGGCGCAGGTGTTCGCGTATCCATCGGCGATCTCTGCGAAGGAAATGACCGCCGCCACCGGCTTCAGCCGCGAGCGCACCCTCTTCGTGATACGCAATGCGCGGCTCGATCCGGATTGGGCTCAGGTCCAGCGCAGCACGATGAGCATTGCCGGCCGCGCCGTCGCGTCGCTGATCCAGCAGCAGGGTCATCGGCGATCTCTATCGCATCTATGCGACGTCGCAGCGCGACGGCGTCGATTTCAATCTGGGTTTCATTCCGTCGACGTTCGACGAGCCGCACAAAGAAGAATTCGACAACGCCTACATGCGCGCGCTATACGACGTCGGCTATGCCATGGCGCTGAAAGGATTCCCGTGGCAGAAGCTGCCGCCGGGCTTTGTACCGGTAGTCGCCGCCCAACCAACACAGTAGAGGCGCGCAATCGACAAATTCTGGTGGTGGCCATTTGGTCGTGTGCCCGAGATCACGCCGCAGGATTTGTATGGCTTGTTGCAGAACGAGGCAACGGCACCTTTGATCCTGGACGTGCGTACGGGTGTCGAGTGGGAGGCCAGCCGAGTTGCAGGAGCCATCAATGTTCCTGTCACGGAGTTGAATGCCAGGCTCGACGCACTCGCCCTGCGAAGAGATCGTCCAGTGGTCGCCGTCTGTCTTTCCGCACATCGAAGTATCCCAGCAGTGCGTCTGCTGAAGGCTCACGGAATCGCGAACGTCCGTCAGTTAGAGGGTGGTATGCGTGCGTGGTGGAAAGCGGGTCTGCCTACCGAGAAGCACACGTAGTGCTTGCAGGATCTCTAAGTCCAACTCCAACTTGGAGGCTAACCGCATGTTGAACGCCGAACGACATTTGAAGAACGCTTCCCTCGTGATGACGGTCGCGGGTTGGCTGTGCATGGCACTGCCTGTTGCTGCTCTGCTTTATCCTCCTGGAATCCTCTGGGGTTCAGTTGCGCCCGACGCGTCCTTTCCCAACATCGGACCCGATCACGCGCATTCGCCATACCACGGCCTCCATCCGTACTTTTTCATGCTCGCCGCAATGTATGTGTCGTACGGCTTCGTGATGGTCAGAGGCGCAAACAAACCGATGCGCAATGTGGCGTTGTTCGACTACGGCATTGCAGCGAACCTGCTGCACGGCGGCATCATGGTGCCGATGGCGTTCTACTACCCGAATGAGCATGCGCACATGTGGGCCGACATACCTGCCGCATTCACGCTGGTTGTGGCGCTGATGATCTGGCACCCGCGGAAAGTCGAGACGCTCGTGGCCACACCGAAGTGACAGCCGGCTCGTTCGACGTCGTGGTGATCGGCAGCGGTTTTGGCGGCGCGGTGGCGGCCAATCGGCTCGCGCTTGCCGGCAAGCGCGTGCTGGTGCTGGAGCGCGGACCATGGCGTGATTCGGTACCGGTGCGCTCCATGGGAATCGCGCGACGATCGCCGTTCCCCTACGGCGCGAAAGCCATCACCCACTTGCTCCACTCGGTGCAGGGCCAACGCTTCGGCGCCCGCTTCAATAAGGCCGGCATGTTCGAACTGGGCGTGTTCCCCGGCATGTACACCGTCGCCGCTTCGGCGGTTGGCGGAGGTAGCACGGCCTATGGCTCCCTGCTGGAGAGACCCAACAACTCTGCTATGTGGCGGGCCTGTCACCCGGCACTCGACCCTGCGGCCATCGAGCGCTACTACGACAAAGTGATTGCCGATATGGGCGGCGTGCGTGTCTGCCGCGATCACCCTCAGCCGCAGACTGTCTGGGATCATTTCCGGGATCGCGGCAACCGTTGCCGGACTGCTGAAGAGCAGCCGCATGTGGCGATGCTGATGCCGCCGACCGGGGGACAGGCCGGGGAGACTCACATCGGTTCCGCCGGAATCGAGCGGCGCTACTGCGCCTTCGACGGGGACGGCTTTCTGGGATCACGCGGCGGCGCCAAGGCTTCCGTCGACTTCGTCTACCTGGCTCCGGTGCTGGGACGAGGTGTCACGGTACGCGATCTCTGCGAAGTGACAGCAATCAAACGGACGAGCGAGACCGACGCAGGCTACGTCGTCGAATTCGAGGATCTCGATCGCGGCGTATCCGAAGCGGTAACGGCTCCTGTCGTGGTCATGGCAGCCGGAACGCTCAACACGCTGCGCTTGCTCTTCGCGAGTTCGGTATCCGTCACCGGCTTGAACCGCATGCCGGCGCTCGGCCGCGGTTACTTTGGAAATGGCGATCTCATCGGTGCCTGGATCAAGCCTTCAGGTTTCCTGTCGAGCTTCCGTTCTGCGCCGGTACTGGGAGGACTGAGCGTCGCCGGGCATGAACAGAAGATCGTTCGGTTGGGTGGCCTCGCAGGCTTCGACACCTGGCCGCTGCCGCGCTTCGTCGAACGCTTCCTGTCGCGCGTGTTCCTCATCTACGCCATGGCAGCGGACAGCGGCAAAGCCTCTGTGCAATTCATAGATGGCCGCGTTCGTACCGACTACGACTATCGGCGTGAGCCGATCTATGACGAGTTGCGAGACGTGTTGCAGATCGTCGAGCAGGAGACCGGCACACACGTCCATTCACTGAGGAAACCGCTGACGCCTCACATGGGGGGCGGCGCTCGGGTGGGCGCGAGCCCGCAGGAAGGCGTCGTCGACCACCGCGGCGAGGTCTACGGCAATCCGGGTCTCTATGTGTCGGATGCAACTGCGTTGCCCGCACCACCCGGCGGACCACCTGCAGTGGCTATCGCCGCCTGGGCGCACTATGTCGCCGACGGGATTGCAGAGTGTCTCTGACGCACATCGCCTGGAATCAAGTCACATTCACCGAATTGTCGAGCAACGGCAATGGCGCGCTTCGTGACCGCTATGTCATTCCTTCGTGGGTGCGACGATCGCCAGACAATCGGTGCGCTGCGCCGGCGCGACACGTGGCCAGATAGCATTTGAGACGTTTGCTCCAAACAGTCATCTCGGCCTCGAGTTCGCTCCACGACGTGAACTCCTTCTTGTCCGCACGGTTACCGCGCGCATCGACGACAGCGGCGAGCACTTCCCCGGATTTGCTGTCGACGATTTCCGCTTCGAGCGTCACCTGCGCGAGCTTGATCTTGTCCATGGCGTCGTCGAGAAGCGCACCCTTGGCGGTCTGTACTACAAATCCCACAGGGGTGTAACCGAGGATGTTCCGAACCTTCTTCTCCACGTACACGTTCGACAGATTCGTGCGCACGTCGAGAACGCCATTACCTGGCCCCTCGGCAATCGTGTACCCCTTCGCGATCTCGTCGGTGATCACCTGGCGGAGCGCATCCGCGATCAGCTTCGAATCGTCCGGCTTGAGGCTCTTCAGCTTGGAATCGGGCGCGATCGCCAGCATGGGTTGGTCCACGATGACCGCGTTGTAGCGCGCGAACTTTCGATGACGTCCGGTGCGCGATAGATGAAATGTCCGACCTGACCTGTGCCTGAGGGTTGCAGCAATGAATAGTCCGTCAAGAAGCCGGACGACGCGTCCGGGCCTCCGTCCCGTGCGCCGCAGATGGCTCCAGCAGATCGCGTCGATCATTGACGACTTGCACAAATCCGAGCATCGGCCGTTCGAGACCGGTTGGCTCGATCCCGGCCGCGCTCCATTGCATGGCGGCGGCTTCCTGTACCACCTGATCCACGAAGATAATACAGCCGCTCCGGTGGGGTCGGTAGCTGGCCCCCCAGCGGTGAGAGCCTCGGATGGTCTGCAGCGCGAACGGCACCAACATTTCGCTCGATTGCGAGCGCGACTTGAGCCAACCGTTAGCACCGAATTTCTGGGAGATGGCCGACTCCTTCGACATTCAACGTCATGCGGCGCAGCCCGGCGACGTGGTTGCGCTGCACGCGGCGCGAATCGTCCATGGCGTGCCGCCATCTGACGAGCCTTACGACCGTCGGCGCGTCTATTGCACCGTGTTTGCCGGCGAAAACATGGTGTTTCGCGATCGACCGACTACCAACCTCGTTCCTCACGAGTTCCTCAACGAGCCCTTGCGGGAAGGCGAACCGTTGAGCCATGCCAGGCATGCGTACCCACTCGTCTGGGAACGCGCCGCCGCGGCGCGGGGGTGACGCCGGGTGCAGGATCTCTTCTATGCGGAGGCGAAGAAACACGACGTGCTTCCGCTCGACAACTCGTCGCTCGCCGGCACACACCATCGTCTTCGCGTTCACTTGGGGGCCTAGAACTCGGCAAAGGAGGCACTGGTGTGCTTTCCGTCGATGGTCGCGAAGTTGCGGCAAATTCAATGGACAACTCCACGGAGAGTGCGGCGGGCTTTGCCTGTTAGTCCGGCTCTCCGCGATCGCCCTGTTGACGGCGCGCTTTTAGCGACCTCAGCCTTTGGTGTGAGTGCCTTCCGCTGCCAATCGTGCGTACGCGGCCGCGGTGCCCTGCGCCATTTTGTCGCCATCGAATGGAATCGACATCTCGGGTGTGAATTCCAGTACTACGCGTTCCGGCGTATCCAGAAAGCGGACGAATATTTCCGGATCGAGGCCGGCCGTGAAGGCATTTCCTTCGTCTTTCGCGCCGGCCATGCCGGCCGCGAGCATTCGGTACATCCACATCTTCGTTTTGTGATCGTCGTGAATCACCGTATGGCCCTTGTAGGTAACGGTTTTGCCGCCGCCCATCGGGGTGCCTTTGCTGGACATGACCACGGATGAACGCGGGTCCCGCGCAATCGCCTTGATGCGCACGCGCTCGCGCGTGGCCGTCATCCAGATCTTGCCGTCGACCGGAACATACGCAGTGATGACGCCGATGGGATGCCCGGATTTGTTCGCCCAGATGAAAACGCACTCTCCGGCGGTTTTGACGAGTTCCCGCTCCCGCTCCGGGTCGAGCCGATACTGTTTTACGTCGTCGTAGTTGGTGGCTTGGTCTTCCATCACGCCTGCTTCCCCTCAGTAAAAAAGTCAGCTCGTGGTGTGAACGTCGAATCGTAGACGGGCTCCGCGAGATCGACTCGATACTTCTTGTTGTCGGCGCCTTTGAGACCTACACGGCCCAGGGCATCGCGCATGTTCAGGTAGTTCGCGTGTTTGAAGTGCGCGGCCAGACTCGCCTCATCCTGCCAGAGTTCGTGAACCACCAGTCGTCCGGCCACGCACGGATCGGCGGAAAACACATATGCAAGGCAGCCGGGCTCTTCGTCGCGCGTCTTTTGCTGCAGCTTGCGCGCGATCTCCAGCGTATCGTCGCGTTTGGCAGGATCCTGAAGGTCGATTGTTCCGGCAATGATGATCATCTTTTCCACGTTTAGGCTCCGCATTTGAGTTGCGTGATCGGCGAGCACAACCTCGTTTCGTTGTGCAGATAAGTTTGAGTTCGTGAGGGTGTCGAGCATGAAGTCTCGCGCGCGGAAATGGTACCTGTCTGAAATGGGAGGTCCGGCGCGCGACGGATCTGACTGAAAATCTCCCGTATCCGAGAGTTACCCTGGTTGGTGGGCGATAAACCATACTGGCGGAGACGGTTTGTCTGCGAGGGCCACGCGGGGCTGGCAAAATGGCATATCTTTGCGTGGACGGCGAGCGCCGCATCTACTACGAACACTATTTCGCGGGCCACATCACCGTCGTGCTCTCCCACGGTTGGGGTATGAGTTGCCGCGTCTGGGACGGTACGATCGCGCGGCTTCAGGATGCGGGCGTTGGTGTCGTAGCGTACGACCATCGCGGTTGCGGCCGATCGGACAAGGACTTCTTCGACGTCTCCATCGAAGCGCTCGGCAGCGACATTGTCGCGTTGTGCGATCACCTGGCGCTCACCGCACCCGTGTTGAATGGTTGGTCACTTGGCGGTGCCGTCTCGATCGAGGCCGCGGCGCGGTTGGGTTCCCGGCTTGCGGGGCTGGTGCTGACGTGTGGTGCAACGCCTCGGTACACGCGGGCGGAGGGATTCCCTTATGGAGGCACTGCGGCCGACGTTTCGGCCACCGTGGCGGCGCTGCGTGCCGATCGTGTCAACTTCCTGAGAACGCTCTACTACGAGGGCGTGTTCGCGCGCGAAGTGGGCGAAGCAGTCAAGCAATGGTGCTGGCAAATCTCGCTACAGGCAGGTTCCGCGGCCGATGCTTCGCTCGCGGCACTCGCAATCCTCGATCAGCAATCGCTGATGGCGCGCATCGACGCGCCCGCGCTGGTCGTCGTCGGCACCGCCGATCGTGTCGTGGCGCCGGACATAGGTCGGGTTGCAGCCCGACAGTTGCCGAATGCGCAGCTGCTGGAAATCGAGCAATGTGGCCATGCACCGTTCCTGGAGGATGCCGCCACCTATCACGATGCGCTGCTGCGCTTCGTCAGTTCATTGCGGGCGAAACGGCAGTGATCCGTTGCCACCCACATTCATCTGGAGGTTGAGTCATGCAAGTTGGTTTATTGATGGTGTTTCAGAACTTCCAGGACGGCACGAGCGACCGTGCTGCGTGGGAGCGCGACATCCACCTCGCGGGTCTGGCCGAACCGCTCGGCTTCGACACGCTCTCCGCGGTGGAGCATCACTTCTACAACTACGCGATGTCGCCCGACAACACGCAGTTCCTCGGCCACATGGCCGCGAAGACACAGCGCATCAAGCTGCTGACGGGTGCGGTGATTCTGCCGTGGAACGATCCACTGCGCGTGGTCGAGCGCATGATCGTGCTCGACCATTTGAGCAAAGGCCGTGCGCTGTTCGGCATCGGGCGCGGTCTGGCGCGCCGCGAGTACGACGTGTTCGGCGTGGACATGAACGAAGCGCGCGATCGTTTCGACGAAGCGGCCGAACTGATCATCCGGGGCCTCGAAACCGGAATCGTCGAGGGGAACGGACCGCTACTACAAACAGGTTCGCACCGAAGTGCGACCGCGGCCGTACGCGAGCTTCAAAGATCGCTTCTACGCGGTCGGCATGTCGTCGGATTCGGTGCCGGTGGTCGCGCGGCTCGGCGCGAAGATGATGAGCTTCGCGCAGAAGCCGTGGGCGGAGATGTCGCCGCACTTCGACCGCTACCGGACGCTGTATCAGGAGCATCACCACAAAGCGGCGCCGTCGCCGGTGTGTGTGGATTTCCTGTCGTGCGACGAGAGCGCGGAATTGGCGGAAGCGAACGCGAGACAGTACATGGCGAACTACTACATCACCGTCATGGAGCACTATGAAATGGCCGGCGAGCATTTCAAGCGCATGAAGGGCTACGGTGACTACGCCAACAACGCAACCGTGCTGCGCGACACCGGCATGGCCGATGCGGCCAACGCCTTCGTCGACATCAACACGTTCGGCACACCGCGGCAGATCATCGAGAAGATGGAACAGCGCCGCCGACAGATCGGCGATTTCGATCTCACGGTGCAGGTCAGCTACGGCGGGCTCACCGGCGAGCAGGCGGAGAAGAGCATCCGCCTGTTTGCGAAAGAGGTGCTGCCCGAGATCCAGTCGTGGCAGACGCGCTGACACGATGCCGCGCCGGACTTGCGTTCGGCTCAGACTAGACCCGTGACCGTTCGTACGACCACCGTCGCCGCCTCGTTGACTCGAGCGGCACGCGAGCACGGCGCGCGTGAAGCAATCATCATCGGCGCCGACCGCCTGACGCATGCGCAGGTGCTCGACGCAGCTCGCCGCTATGCGCGCTCGCTCGCGGGTCACGGCATCCGCGCTGGCGATCACGTCGGCATCCTGATGCCGAACTGCCTGGAATACCTGCTGCTGTTCTACGGCTGCGCGCTGATCGGCGCGCGTCCGGTGCATTTCAACGCGCGCTACAAGCGCGATGAGCTGCGCTACGTCATCGCCGATTCGGACGTGACACTGCTGTTCACGTCGGCGCTGCAGCGGCAGTTCACCGATTTCGCCGCGCTGCTGACAGATCTGTATCCGCCGCTGCGGACGTGGCGGGCCGGCGAACCGCTGCGGCTCGAGGCGGCGCCGCTGCTGCGCGGCGTGTTCCAGTTCCACGACGACGCGGGCGGCCCATGGCCCGGCGAGCGGGTGTTCTTCGACGTCGCTGCGAACGATCCACCCGAGAACGAAGATCCCGAGCAGATCGCGCTGATCATGTACACGTCGGGTACGACGGCGAATCCGAAAGCCTGTCTGCTATCACATCGTGCTCTCGAAACCACCGGTCGCGCGATGACGCAGCGCTGGAACATCGACGCCGCCGACCGGCTGTGGGACCCGCTGCCGTTCTTCCACATGTCCACCATGCTGCCGCTGGCGGCGTGCCGCGACGCCGGCGCGACGTTCATCGCGCAGGCGCACTTCGAGCCGGCCGCTTCGTTGCGCGAGATCGTCGACGAGCGTGCGACGATTCTGTTCCCGTCGTTCCCGACGCTCACCAACGAACTGTTCGAACACCCGCAGTTCGACCCCAACAAGCTCGCTCGGGTGCGGGTGGTCAACAACGTCGGTCCGCCCGATCTGCTGCGGCGCTTCGCTGCGCTGCTGCCGACGGCCACCCACGTGTCGGCGTACGGCCTCACCGAAGCCGGCGGCGTCGTCGCGTTCCACGCGTTGACCGACACGCCGCAGCAGCGCGCGGAAACCTGCGGCCATCCGTTCGACGGCGTAGAAATGCGCGTGGTCGATCCCGAGACGCTGGATGTGCTGCCCGCGGAAACGCGTGGCGAACTGCAGATCCGCGGGCCGACGCTTTTCAGCGGCTATTACAAGGACGAAGCGAAGACGCGCGCCACGCTCTCGAGCGACGGCTGGTTGCGCACCGGCGACCTCGGCGCGCTGACGGTCGACGGCCGCATCCGTTACCTCGGCCGCATCAAGGACATGTTGAAAGTCGGCGGCGAGAACGTGGCGGCAATCGAAATCGAAAGCCATCTGTGCACGCACCCGGCGATCAAGACCGCCCAGGTCATCGGCGCGCCGGACGATCGCCTGCAGGAAGTCGCGGCGGCGTTCATCGAGCTGCACGCCGGCGCGCGGCTGACGGCGGAGGAGGTGGTGCGCCACTGCATTGGCCGCATCGCGAGTTACAAGATTCCGCGCTACGTTGCGTTCGTCACGCAGTGGCCGATGAGTGCAACGAAGATTCAGAAATTCCAGTTGCGCAGCCTGCTCGCCGACACGGTGCGCGTGGAACCGTCACGACTCGTCGGGGAACACGCGCCGCATGCGTTCGAAGCAGCACGCGAATCAAAAGGGGAGGAGTGAACGATGAGTATCGATCGCATGATGAATGCCGGCCACGTGGCGAGCGTCAGCGACCCGCATCTGCAGCAGCTGCTCGACAAGCAGGCTTGCGCCGAAGTGATGATGACGTATTGCCGCGCGATCGATCACCTGGATGAGGCGCTGCTGCGCAGCGTGTTTCATCCCGACTCGTACCATCGCCACGGCTTCGAAGGACCGAGCAGCGATCCGTCGCGGCCGTCGCAGCCGGGTAAGCCCGGCGATTTCGTGGCCTATGCGTTCGGCGTGCTGAGCACGCACACGCGCACGCACCATCAGCTCGGCAACATCTTCGTCGAGATCGAGGCCGACGGCGTCACCGCGTACACCGAGGCGTATTTCACCGCGTGTCATCGCATGCGCGCGAAGGGCGACCCGAAGGCCGCCGCCAACGCGTACGACACCGAGATGGATTTCTGGGTGGGCGGACGCTACATGGATCGGATGGAAAAGCGCGAAGGCGTTTGGAAGATCGCGTATCGCGTCGGCATCACCGACTGGATGCGCACCGATCCGCCGACGTCGCAAGGGTACTTCGGGACGCCGGCCGATCTGCGGCCTCATCAGAGCCGGGACGACATGCTGTATCGCCGCCGCAGCGCCTTTACGCGGCCGTTGGGACCTTGAGACTCCGCCGGATCGCGGCGGGTTCTCACCGCTGCTGACCGTATCCAGATCGATGGTGTACGCCTTCAATCGAGTTCGGAAGCGCGCGATTTGCGATTCGTCGAGGGCGGTGCGTATAGTAAAACGCACTACGTTTTGTCATACGAATCGTCATGTCATTGGTCAGCATCAGACTTCCGGAAGACGTTGAAACGCGCCTCGCGCGTGAGGCGGCGCGTACGCAGCGCCCGAAATCCGAGATTGCCCGCGACGCCATCGTCGAATACCTGGGCCGAATCGAGCGCGAGCGGTTTTTGGCGGAGATAGCGCGCGCTGCACGTGATCGCGGCGACACCGAAGCACTCGGCGCAGCGGCCGAGGCGTTGCAGACGGACAACGAGGCGCTCGCGTTGAGTGAACAGCGTGTAAACGAGCCCAAGACGCCTCACCGCACGCGCAAGCGAAAGACGCGTCGATGAGGCGGGGCGAGATCTGGCTCGGCAATCTCAATCCCAGTCGTGGTGCGGAGACAGGCAAGGTGCGACCGGTGCTGATCATGCAGGCGGACTTTCTGATCGCTCAAGGCGAGCCGACGGTGATCGTGCTGCCGCTTACGATGCAGGTGCGAGCATCGAAGGAGCCGCTGCACGTGACGATTCCGAAACGCGATGGTTTGGCAGAGCCCTGTCAGGTCATGTCGGAGCAGCCGCGCACGCTCGATCGGAAGCGGCTGATCGACGGACCGCTCACGCGGCTCACGCCGGAGGAGCTGGCGCGGGTCGAGCGCAGCTTCAAAGCAGTGACCGGGCTCTACGAGTAGCGGCGCGATCGCCTGCGCCCCTTGGCGCATGCTTTTGTCTGGCACGAGCCGATCCTTGAATTGGGATCGTTGGCATTCTCGATGGTCTTCTCCACGTCTGTCGTCACCGCCATCCATTGGCCGCGTCAAAACCCTCGAAAAGCACAGGTTGTTGGCGAAGATGGCGGCCGTCAGAGTCTGCCTGCGTGTAAACAATTGAGGGGAAGCGCGGAAATGAGACGCACGGTCGTCCTGCTATTGATGTGCTTTGCAAACGCAGGTGTTGCCGCACCGGCGACCACACCGTTGCAGATGCCCGACCTCGGTGCGATTGCCGCGAGTCTGCCCGCCGACGATGTCGGTATCATGGCGCGCTTCCACTTCGCCACGCACACCCGCGACTTCGACAAGTCGCGCGCGTTCTATCGCATGCTCGGTTACACGGAAGGCATGAGCGGATTTCCGTTGTCGAATACGCACCGGATGGCCGAGGCGCTGGGCATGTTTGACGTGTGCCAATACGAACTGGTTAAGGGCGAAGTGATTTCGCTGCCGGGCAGTTTGAACGCGGCCAACATCGACCTGCTGCAGTTCAAGATCCCGTACAACGACTCACCGCCCTACGACTTGCCCAACCATCTGGGTATGGCGTACGCGGCGCTGCTGACCACCGATCTCGCGAGCGACGTCGCTTACCTGAAATCTCAAGGCGTCTCGCTGTTGTCCGAACCGTACGGCATTCCGGGCGACCGGTTCGTGTTCTTCCGCGATCCTGACGGTGTGCTGTACAAACTGTACGAGGCGGCGCCGCCTCACGGCGATAAGGCGGCAAACATGCACCTCGTCGCGATGAGCTACATCGGCATAAACGTCAGCGATCTCGACAAATCGCTGAGCTTTTATCGATCGTTGGGGTACACCTTGACGAAACCGTTGGCGCAGCAGACAGGGTCGCTCGAAGAAGCGCGCGCGTGGGGCCTGGATGCGCCGTTTGAAATCAAAGGCGTCGATGTCGCGCTGGGAAAGGGCGACAACCACGTGCTGCGACTGGTGCAGTGGATCAAGCCATTCAACGCCGATCCGCCTTACCCGCCGCCGATCAATCACATCGGCATCGACCGCATCGCATTGTTGGTGCCCGACCTCGATCGCGCGGTCCGCATCCTGAAGGGGCAGGGTGCGAAGTTCCTGTCGGAGATCGCACCCTGCTGTTCAGGCACCGGCGATGACACGAGCGGCATCGTGCACGTCCTCGACCCCGATGGAAATTTCCTCGAACTCGTCGGGCCGATCGCGAAGCAGAAGCTGCAACCGCCGCCGGACGGATGTCCCCCGCTGCAAATCAAGATGCCGCCGAAGCAGGATTCGTGAACCGAATACCTGCGCGGCTGTTGAGCCGCTGCCTGGTGGTCGCGGTGGGCCTGCACGCACTGCCGGCCGGCGCGGCCTGCGAAAAGGCGGGCACGCCGCATCTCGAATCATCGTATGCGGTGGGCTGGGGTATCGACCATCGCAACACGCGCTATCAACCCCGCTCGTCGATCGATTCGGCGAACGCGGGCAAGCTCACACTGAAGTGGGTATATGGGCTCGCGAGCAGCACGCCGCGGTCATACCCGCTGATTACCGAAGACACGATCTATGTCGGCGACGCCGGCCGCGGACTCATCGCATTGGATCGGGCGACGGGATGCGAGCGGTGGGTGCACGAGCACACCGGCGCCATCAGCAGTGCCATCGTGCAGGGCCGGATCGGCGAACGTCACATCCTGCTCTACAACGATCGCTTTAAGGGGCTGTATGCGGTTGACGCCGTCAATGGCGAACTGATCTGGCACTCGGTGGTGGCCGACGAGCCGGTGCCGTGGTATTCCGGCACGCCGCTGGTGACGAAAGACGCGGTATTCCTGCCGGTGGCTTCGCAGGAAGTGGGATTGGCGATGAATCCGCTGTATGGATGCTGCACCACGAGCGGCGGCATGGCGGCGTTCGACATCGCGAACGGCAAAAGACTCTGGTATCTGCCGACGATCGAGGCCGAAGCGCATGTGACAGGCAGTCACTGGGGGTTCGTGCAGGAGCATGGACCCAGCGGAGCGGCAGTTTGGGGAGCACCGAGCTACGACCCGCAGCGCGACTGGCTGTTCTTCGGCACCGGGCAGAACTTCACCCATCCGGCTACCGACACCAGCGATTCGATTTTTGCCGTCGAGGCGAAAACGGGCAAGGTGGTCTGGGTGCGCCAGTACACGAAAGAACGACGTGTATACCGCGGCGTGCAACATCAAGGCACTCAACCATCCCAACTGCGACGAGCCGACCGGGCCGGATGTGGATTTTGGCGCGCCGACGATGCTGCTGCACACGAAGTCGGGACGTGAGTTGCTCATCGGTGGACAGAAATCCGCTGATGTTCATGCGATGGATCCCGACACCGGCACACCGGTGTGGACGCAGAAGCTCGGCCGCGGCGGCATCATCGGCGGTGTTCACTGGGGGATGGCCGCCAACGAGGCGCTCGGGCTGCTCTACGTGCCCATCAGCGACAAGGAGGTCAAAGGATTTCCCGCGCCGGGCACGCCCAAGCCGGGGCTGTACGCGCTCGATATGGAAAGCGGCGCACAACGCTGGTCGTACACGCGCGAGTCGCGGTGTGCCGACGAAGAGTGTGTGTTCGGACTATCGTCCGCGATCATCGCGACCAACGACATCGTCGTCACCGGCAGCATCGACGGATATCTGGAAGTGTTTGCGGCCGACACGGGCAAGCTGCTCTGGTCCTACGATGCGTGGCGCGGCTATTCGGCGGTGAACGGCATTGCAACCCGTGGCGGCGCGTTCGACGCACATGGACCGATGATCGCCGACGATCTTCTGGTGGTGACGTCCGGCTACGGCTATGTCGGCCGGCAGCGCGGCGGCAATGCGCTGCTGGTGTTCCAGGTCGGAGCCGAACATGACTGACGGATTGGTTCTGGCGGGACGATTTCGACGGCTGATTGCCACCCTGATCGACGCCATCCTCGTGCCATCGCTCACGCTCGTCCTGGTCATGATCGCCGGCGTCGTCGAAGACGCCGAAGACTACGTCGACTACTGGTGGATCATGTGGGTGCTGCTGCTGGCGGTGCAAGCTATCTGCTGCTGAACGGCTATGGACTCTGGCGCAGCGGCCAGACACTGGGCAAGCGCGTGATGGGCGTAGCGATCGTGCCCGCGGTGGAAGTGGGTGAGGGGCGGTATGGCCGTACGCCGGCACCGCTGTGGAAGCTGATCTGCATTCGCGCGTTGTTCTTCCCGCTGCTGTTCCTATCGGTGGTGCCGTGGATCGCAGCGTTGCCGATCATCGATCAGCTGCCGATCTTCCTGAGGCGCAGGCGATGCCTGCACGATCTCGTGTCCGGAACGGTCGTGGTTCGGCTGCGGTCCCGGTGATGATGTTCCGTTCGAAACCAAACTGCGGAAGAAGCAGATGAGAATCCTGTTCGTGGTGGTGCTCGTCGTGAACCTGCTGACCGAAGCTCTTGCGGCAACCACCTTGATCGGTGGGCCGGAAGGCATTGCTGCCGCGGGGAAGGGCGGCATGTGGTCGATGCACTATGGCTTTGCAGCGCTCGCGATCGCGAGCGCCTCGCTGTGGGTCTGGCCGTATCGAGCCAACCAGCAGGTGGTGACTGCAGTGCTCGGGGTGTTGTGTACCTTTCACACCGGTCTGTTCATCTCATTGACGCTCGCGGGCGATCAGCAGGTGGGCCAGATTATTCACGCGGTGATGGCCGTGCTGTGCATCGTGCTGTTCACGCAGCGGGCGAAGTGGTGTGAGTGACCGGCGCGCTCACTTCCTGCGGCATCCCGATCAGATGCTGCTTCTCGACACCTTCGGCGACGGGGCCAGTGCTGCCAGCAGATCCAGCACGCGGCGTTCGTGGCCGAGTTCGCCGCCCGGCGTCACCGCGCGGCCGAGTGCCATGCCGATCATCGTTTCGCGAACGAGCAGAAAATAGCTGATCGCCCGGGCGCCGCCGCCGAACAGTCTGCGGATGTCGGGATGGGTTCCGGGCTCACCGTCGCGCCGAGACGACTGATCGCCGCCTGCAGACGCTGCGCCAGCGCCGTGTCGTTGCGCGCCGCCAGCCAGATCTCGATTACCGCTTTGAAGTCCTCGCGCGCGACGGCGGACCACATCTGCTCGATGAACTGTCCGGCGTGCGTCGTGTGGCATCGGCGCATCCGCGGCGCCGCTACGGCCCATGTCGTCGTACAGCCACTCCAGCGATGCTTCGAACAGCGCGCTCAGGTCCTCGAAGTGATGCAGCAGCGCACCGCGCGTGACACCGGCGCGGCGGCACACTTCGACGGTGGTGGATGTGCATAGCCGCGCTCGACCAGTGATTCGATCGTGGCGCCGATCAGCCGCATCCGCATCGATGATGTGCGCTGCGCCTGCGTGCGGCGTCTCGTCACTTTTCGCGGCATGCGGTTTTCTCCCAACCGCCGTTACGATAGCATGCAAATGCATGCACGCGTGTATGTAACATTCAGCCATCTACCGGAGCGCTCGATGAGCACAGCCGAATCCGTCGAGAGAAACGTGGTCTGCTCCACCTGCGACAACTTCTGCCCGGTGCTCGCGAAGGTGGAAGACGGGCGCGTCGTGAAAGTGTCAGCGCGCAAAGATCCGTTTCTGAAGGACGTGATCTGCATGAAGGGTGCATATGTGCCGAAGTCGTTCGCGCACCCCGATCGGCTCATGTATCCGTTGCGACGCGTCGGCGAACGCGGCAGCAACAAGTGGGAACGCGTGAGCTGGGACACAGCGCTAGACGACATCGCTGCGCGGCTGACGAAGGTGATCGAGCAGTACGGGCCGGAAGGCTTCGCGGTAGCGTCGAGCCACTGGAACACCACCGTCGACAGCGGCTTATGCCGGCGCTTCATGAATCTCGTCGTCAGCCCCAATTTCATCAGCGGCGTTGCCTACTGCATGGGCAACACCGCCGCGGTAAACCGGATGGTGTACGGCTGGTATCCGCAGCCCGACATCCTCGGTTCGAAGTGCATCGTGCTGTTCGGCCACAATCCGCGCCGCCACAGCTGGACTGCGGAGTACAAGATGATCCGCGTCGCGCAGGCGATGGGCGCGAAGCTCATCATGCTCGACCCGCGCAAGAGCGAAAACGCGGAACTGGCAGACATCTGGCTGCCGCTGCGCGCCGGCACCGACGCCGCGATGTGTCTCGGCTGGCTGAACGTGATGCTGGAGGAAGGTCTTTACGACAAAGAATTCGTGCGCGACTGGACGGTGGGTTTCGATCAGCTCGCGCGCGTGTGCGCGAGTATCCGGTGGACCGCGTCGCCGCCATCACCGGCGTGAAGCCGGAACTGATCGTCGACGCGGCGCGCCTCTACGCCACCACTAAGCCCGGCGTGATTCCCTGGTCGCCGATCACCGACCAGCAGGTATCGAGCACCTCGGCGATCCGGCTGCACAGCATGCTGCGCGCGCTCAGCGGCAACCTCGACGTTGCCGGCGGCGAACGCTTCTTCGGATTCAACCCGCATGTGGTCTCCGACACCGACATCGAATGCACGATGCAATATCGCCCGCGCAGAAGGCCAAACAGCTCGGCGCTGCAGAGTTCCCGGTGTTCACTTACCGCGGCCTCGAACCGTTCCGCGCGCCAACGGAAGAGGTATGGGGACGCCAGTGGGCGAACCTCATCGGCGGCCAGTACATGGCGAACCCGACGTCGACGTTCCGCGCGATGGCCACCGGCAAGCCGTATCCGGTGAAAGCGCTGTTCTCGCTCGGCAACAACACGCTGATGGCGTTCGCGAACATGCAGCAGATTTACAAAGCGCTGCTGAATCAGGATCTGATCGTCGTGCACGAGCACTCGATGACACCCACCGCGCAGCTCGCCGACTACGTGCT
>CAWGGQ010000032.1:0-25451 GCA_963822125.1 uncultured Gammaproteobacteria bacterium
ATGCTGCACACGCGGGACGGGTCAGAGTATAGTCGCGCCTTTCCGAAATCCGACCGATCCGATCATGTCCGCGTCCCGGAAAATCCTCGTCACCAGCCGCCCTGCCCTACGCCAACGGCCACATCCACTCGGCCACTGGTCGAGTACATCCAGACCGAATCTGGGTCCGCTTTCAGAAGCTGCGCGGCAACGGTGCATCTATCGTCTGCGCCGACGACACCCACGGCACGGCGATCATGATCCGCGCCCGGCAGGAAGGCATCAGCGAAGAGGCAGCTGATCGCCGACATGCGCGAGGCCCACGTCCGCGACTTCGCCGGCTTCGACATCGAGTTCGACAACTACGGCAGCACGCAACTGCCCGAGAACCGCGAGCTGTGCGGCGAGATCTGGCCGCGCTCCGCGAGCCGGGCTGATCGTCGAGCAGCGAGGTCGACGCAGCTCTACGATCCGCAGCCGGCACGTTTCTGGCCGACCGTTTCGTCAAAGGGACGTGCCCCAAGTGCAAGGCGCCCGACCAATACGGCGACAACTGCGACGAAGTGCGGCGCGACCTACACCCCGACCGAACTGATCGATCCGCGCTGCGCGCTCTCCGGCGCGACGCCCGAGATGCGCGACGCCGACGCACTTGTTCTTCGACATCGAGACTGCAGACTTCCTCGACGAGTGGACGCAGCGGCCGGCACCTTGCAGCCCGAGGTGGCCAACTATCTGAGGGCCATTCCTGGACGAGCCGCTGCGCGATTGGGACATCTCCGCGGCCGCGCCGTATTTCGGCTTCGAGATTCCCGGACACGCCCGGGCAACTACTGGTACGTCTGGTTCGACGCGCCGATCGGCTACATGGCGGCTCGACGCACGAATGGTGCCAGGCCGCAACGGCGAGAACTTCGACGATGGTGGGACCGGGCACGACGACCGAGATCCATCACTTCATCGGCAAGGACATCACATACTTCCACACGCTGTTCTGGCCGGCGATGCTCGACGGCGCGGGCTTTCGCCTGCCCAAGATCCACATCCACGGCTTCCTCACCGTCAACGGCGAGAAGATGTCGAAGAGCGGGGACGTTCGTCCGCGCGCGACCTACCTGAAGCATCTCGACCCGGCATACCTGCGCTACTACTACGCCTCGAAGCTGAACGCCAAGCTCGACGACCTCGACCTGAACCTCGACGAGTTCGTCGCAAAGGTGAACGCCGACCTCGTCGGCAAGGTCGTCAACCTCGCGAGCCGCTGCGCCGGTTTCATCACGCGCCAGTTCGCCGGGCAGACCGCACCGGCGCTCCACGACGCAGCGCTGTGGGCACGCTTCCGTGAGGCGGCCGAGGGCATCGCGGAACACTTCGAGCACGTGACACCGCGCGCGCGGTACGGGAAATCTCCGCCCTCGCGGACCTCGCCAACCAGTACATCGCCCACCAGGCCCCCTGGGCACTGGCAAAAGACCCCGCGCGCCACGCCGACGTGCAGGCGGTCTGCACCCTGGGCATCAAACTGTTCCGGGTGCTGATCATTATCTCAAGCCGATTTTGCCCGCCATCGCCGACGCAGAGCGATTCCTCGCCCTCGGCCGCCCGCCTGGACCGACTCGACGCACTTCGTGGACCGCCACACCATCAACCCGTTCACGCCGCTCCTGGCCCGGATCGAAATGGGCGCGGTCACGAAGATGATCGAGGAAACCGCGCGAACTGATGACGCCGCGGCGCCGACGGCCGCAGCGCCCGACAAACCCGCGTCGAGAAGCCCCGCCGACCGCCGGCGCCGAACTGATCGACATCGATACTTCGCCCGCGTCGAACTGCGGGTTGCCCGCATCGTCGCCGCCGAATTCGTCGACGGCGCCGACCGACTGCTCCGGCTCGTGCTCGACCTCGGCGATCTCAGCGCCAGGTATTCGCCGGCATCCGACGTGCCTACGCCCGAAGACTCTCGTCGGACGGCTCACCGTGGTCGTTGCGAACCTCGCGCCCCGCAAGATGCGGTTCGGGGACTCCCAGGGCATGGTGCTCGCCGCGGGTCCCGGCGGCTCCGACATCTTCCTGCTGACGCCGGACGAGGCGCGGTGCCCGGCATGCACGTCCGCTGACCGGCGATGGGCGAACGTGGCCGATCCTCATCGGCGCGTTATTCGTCAACAATTCGCCTTGGCGCAATTCTTCGGCGGATGCCCGTTCTTCGGCAACGGGGGCCGCGTCGAAAACCTGAAACTGCTTGGATTTTCGAACGTCGCTGTACTCACGTTGTCGGCGCTGGACCATTCGTCTGCTCGACCAAGGCCTCGGGTCTGGTGCCGTTCGATCTGCAGTATCTGCACCTCGTCATGTCGGTGGTTCTGATCGCCGCGCTCGTTCAGTTCACCGACATCTTCCTCCGCGCGCGAGACTTGCATCTACCCACCGGACGTCGGGCTTCAATCTCCGGCTGAACACGATCGGGTGCGGCGTGTTCGGAATCGCGCTGCTCGAGGCCGTACAGGCCGCACGAGTTTCGTCGCGACGTTGTTCGACGCGCTCGGCATTGCCGCGGGGGTTCACGCTCGCGATCGCAATGTCCGCCGCACTCGCGCCCGACTCGATGAAACGAAGGTGCCCCAACGCGTTCCGCGGAACGCCGATCGCGTTGATCGTGATCGGTTTGACGACGCTCGCGTTCATGGGCTTCCAGGGTATCGGGAGCTGACGGTGATCGCCGCAGTCGCGTCGCTTGGCGTGGATGACGATCGTTCTCGGGGGCGGTCTCGCGTGGGCGCACCGGCGCATCCAACCGGTTGGGCCACGGCTCGTCGAGGCCATCGACCTGTTGCTGCCGCAGACGCAATGCGAACGGTGCGGCTACCCCGGCTGCCGTCCCCTATGCCGAAGCCGTTGCGTCCGGAACTGCGATCAACCGCTGTCCACCGGGCGGTGCGGCAACGATCGACTCGCTTGCGGCGTTGCTCGATCGCCCGGCGATTCCGCTCGACCCCGAGTTGTCATCGATGGACCCAAATGCGATTGCATTCATCGACGAGTCGCGCTGCATCGGCTGCGCATTGTCTTGCCCGCCTGTCCCGTCGACGCCATCGTCGGCGCGTGGGGTCAGATGCACACCGTCATCGTCGGAGCAATGCACCGGCTGTGAACTGTGTCTTCCCGTGTGTCCGGTCGACTGCATCACGATGGAGCCGTCGCAAAACGACCGCAGCACGGGGTCGACTTCGAGCGCGCAAACGCATCGCGTCGTCGGCTTCAAAGAACACGCCCGACGTGCCGCAGGAACGAGCGCGCGCGGCCGAGGCGCGCCGTCAGCAACGCCAGTCGCGCATCGCGGTACGACGCAACTGGGACGACGTGTGATCCGACCTCGAACAACCTCGGCCCCGACGACGACCGTGTTTAATCACGCTGATTCCCGGAGCGATCGTTCAGACGATGCTGCTGGGAGTCGGGACGGTCACGAACGTCGTCGTCGCACTGCTCGACCGCTGCCGCCGTCGAAGCAGGGCGTTGCCCTGCTGCGAGGCCTGTCGCCGATCGGGACTGCTACGCGACGGCAGCGCGTGCATCTGGCCGGCGTCATTGATCGCGCTGTCGCTTCCCGCCCGGTATACCGTTCGCAGTCGTGATCTGCGCAATCGTGGTCGGCGATAGCGCGATCGCCAAACACGCATTCGGCGGCGCCGGCAACAATCCGTTCAATCCAGCCATGGTCGGCTTCGCGGCGATTCTGCTGTCCGTTCCCCCACCTGCTGGTTTGGCCGGACCCGAATGCAGTCGACGGCGATCACGGCGCCTACGGCTCTGGATGCCTTCAAGCATCGCGGCGGCCAGACCGTCGCAGACGTCTGGACTCAGGCGCGCGGGATTCGGCGCGCTCGGCGGCACGAATTGGGAATGGCTCAACGCGGCCTATCTTGCGGGCAGGAGTCGCGCTCGGTCGCACTACGCGTCGTCGATTGGCGGATACCACTGGCGATCCTCGCGACCCTCAGCCTCCTCGCGGCTGCTGCGTACGACGGCGGCAGTTCGTCGAACCTGGGATCGCCGCTGTTCCACTGCTTCAGCGGCGGCACGATGCTCGGCGCTTTTTTTGTCGCAACAGATCCGATGACGTGCCCAACGAGGGCACGTGGTCGCGTGTCTTTGCAATCGTGATCGGCGCCGCATCGTTCGTGATCAGCGCGACCTCCATTCTACCCTGACGGAATCGCCTTCGCGGTGCTCATCGCAAATGCGGTGGCGCCGCTGATCGACCGCGTCGTCGCGCATCGATCGACCGGGGGTCTCGCGGATGACGGCCCTTCGCCTCGGGTTCATCGGCGTGGTCGTCGCGGCGCTGCTGGCCGGCGTCGACGCGCTGACGAAGAGTCGCATCGATGCGACCAACACCGCGCGCTCATCGATCTAATAGCGGAAGCGACCGGCGATCCGCGAGTGGGGGAAATCGGCGCGTTCGAAATCCCGGCGTTGATCTGTTCCGCGACCCGGACACCGCTCTATCGCATCTATGGCCGATCCGCGCGAGGCTACGCAGGTCCGATCGAACTGCTGCTCGGCATCGATAGCGCGGGTAAGCTGACCGGCGTGCGGGTCGTCAGCCATCACGAGACCGCCGGAATCGGCGACGTCATCGAGACCAGCAAATCGAATTCGATGACGAAGTTTCGACTCGAAAACGGCACCCACGCTTTCGACCAACGACGGCGCGGTCGACATCGTCAGTTCTGCCAGCGTCACGACAGGGGCGATCATCGGCGCGGTGCACGACGCGCTGAACGATGCTGCCGACGCGCCATTGCGGAGTTGTTCGTATGTCATATCCGAATAAATCGACGATCGACGATTCGGTCTGGCAGCCGCTGCTGATCATATGTCCGTTGCTCGTGCTCGCCGAGGACGCGACCCATGCCGCGGCGTTCGCGGTCGCAGCCATGGTCGTTCTGGTCGCCTCCAACGCCGTCACCTTCGTGATTCGGACGTTGCGTTCCGGAGTTCGCCAGATTGCCCGCATTCGCGCTCGTCATCGGACTGTTCGCGACGACCGTCGTGCTGCTGATGCAGGCGTTCGTGTTCGATGTGACCGAACGGATCGGACTGTTCGCTTCCATCGTCGCTGCAATCGCAATCGACCTCGCGCACGTCGTCCGGAGGCCTTCGCGAACATTTGGCCGGGTATTCGTGGATACGCTCGTAATCTGTCTGACCTTCGGCCTTGCGCTGATCGCTCTCGGCTCCTTGCGCGAAATCGCCGCCGGAACATTGCCGCTGGTCGCCACGGCACCGGCCGCATTCCTGATCGCTGGCTTGTCGATTGCAGCGAAAAGCGCGCTGGCGCGAACGGCATGAACGCAACCAAACGTCATCTGATATTCGAACGCCTGCGCGATGCCGCACCGGTTCCCGAAACCGAACTCACGTACAACTCGGTGTTCGAATTGCTGATCGCCGTGATCTTGTCCGCCCAGGCAACCGACGTCAGCGTCAACCTCGCAACGCGCTGGCTCTATATCCGGTCGCCAACACCCCCGCCGCGATCCTGGCACTCGGCGTCGACGGGTCTGACGCCGTACATCCGCACGATCGGCCTCTACAACAGCAAAGCGCGCAACATCATCAAAACGTGCCAGGCGCTCATCGACAAACACGGCGGGGAAGTGCCGCGCAATCGTGCCGCCCTCGAAGCGTTGCCCGGCGTCGGCCGCAAAACGGCCAACGTCGTTCTCAATACCGCCTTCGGCGAACCGACGATCGCGGTCGACACGCACGTGTTCCGTGTTGCAAACCGTACGCGCGTGGCTCCCGGCAGAACCGTGCGCGAGGTCGAAGACAAGCTGGTCAAGGTGGTTCCCGAGGAATTCAAGGGGGCGCGCATCACTGGCTGATTCTGCACGGCCGCTACGTGTGCAAAGCGCGCAAGCCGCATTGCGGCGCGTGCCCGATCGAAGACCTATGCGAATTTCCGGACAAAGTCGACGACAGCGAAACCTGACGTCAAAGGTCGACGAGTTCGACCGCATCCACAGTCAACGTCTCACCGAGAAAATGCCGACCCACACGCGCAAATCGCTCGCGTCCGTCGCTTGCGAGCAACGTTCGTCGATCCGCACCCGACACGGCATTCGCGCCGGCTGCTTGCGAATCCGGACTCGACGAGTGCCGACGACACGGCAATGGCGGTGGTCGCGGCCGAATCGACGAGCGTGAGTCCGGGGCCGCCGACGCGCTGCATCAGCGGCGCGAGGATCGGAAAGTGTGTGCAGCCGAGCAGCGGACAATCCGGATGTGAGTCCTCGTGCAGCCCAGGCACCGAGATAGGCGTCGACAACGCGCTCGGGAACGTCTCCGTCGATCCAGCCCTCTTCAGCCAACGAAACGAGCAAGGGGCACGGACGCGCGAGCGCGCGTGCATCCGGTCGACGCGACAGAATGGCGCGCTGATAAGCGCCGCCGCGCACCGTGCTTTCCGTCGCAATCACGGCGATCCGACCGTTGCGCGACGCCCGACACGCAGCTTCGGCGCCGGGATCGACCACGCCGAATACCGGCAGCGGCCGATACGCATCGCGCAGTGCGTCGAGCGCCACCGCGGATGCGGTATTACAGGCTATCACCAGCGCTTTGACACCGCGTTCGACCAGCGCGTGCGCGGCCTGAACGGCGTATCGCTGCACCGTACCCGCGCTTTTCGTGCCGTAAGGCAAACGCGCGGTGTCGCCCAGATAGATGAATCGTTCGTGCGGCAAAGCCGCCTCGAGCGCTTTGAGCACGGTGAGGCCGCCGACACCCGAATCGAACACGCCGATCGGCGCGTCATTCGGCTCAGGCAGGGAATCGTCTAACGATGGCAATACGGCGCAGTCGCAAATCGGGAACACGTATTCTAGTGGCTGCGCTCGTCTTTGCGACCCAGCTTCAGCACGTTGCGCCAGAATCCGCCGCCGAATGGATTGATGGTCGAGCCTTCTTCACGAGCCGGCTCGGCATGCGGCGGCTCTCGCCGCGCGGTTTCTCTTTGCGGTGGTTCTCTGCGCGGTGGGTCCCTTCGCGCGGATCTCTGCGCGGCGGGTCACCGCCGAGGCGCTTCCGCGCGCGGAGTTTCTCTGCGCGGCGCTTCAGCTACGAACAGCGGCGCCGGTTCGTTGCGGCGCCGCCGGTCGATTGTGGTCGACGTGAGGCGGCCGCGGCGTGCGGCGCTTGATGGGCTGGAGGCGCTCGACCGCCTCGCCAGGCGGCGCGACGCGTTCGACCGCCGTCGGCGGCATCGAGGATTTCTGCACCTTGAACTCGCGGATCCTCTTCGATCAACAGATCTTCCTTGCGCTTCTGCTTGCGTCGCAGCCGAGATGTCCACGCCGCAGCGCGCGCAGAACTCAGATTCGAGTTGCAGGTGACCACAACGCGGGCACTCGATGTACGCGGCCGTGATGTCCTTCAGCGTCTGATCGATGTGTTTGTCGATCTTGAACTTGGCTTTGTCGTCCCGCGTCAGATCTTTGATGCGCGCGATAGCTCCGAGTTCGGCGAGTTCCGCCTGCAACTCATCGGCAGCCTCGCGCGTGAGGTCGCTGCGAATGACGACCGTGCGGCCGCTGAAGAGCTGCGACACTTTGCGCTCGTCGAGGCCCAGTCGACGCATCAGATTTTGGCGGACAGGGTTTCGTTGGCGCCTCCCGCCACTTCACCACTGAACAGCACTTGAAACCGGCCCATCGGTCGCTCCGAACTGCGAGGGGTCGCGCGTACATGCGGTCCGAACGCGCGCGGCCGGACGAGTCCAGCCGTGTCGTTTCAATCATAGGCGGCACAGCAGCGTTCAAACGTGACGACGTTCGCATCGCAACCGCAGTTCGTCGGCGATGTCCGACCGATCACCGTCCCCAATGAGGCTGCCTCAGCGCATGGCCACCTTCGTATGCTGGCGCTCGAGGTGCACCGTGACCCGCCGATTCTGCGCGCGCCCCTCTTCCGTTTTGTTGGACGCCACCGGAAATCGCGGAACCGTGAAATCGCGTGTCGATCGATTCGACATCCAGACCCGCCGCGACGAGATAGTCGGCGACCGTTTTGGCGCGTTGTTCGACAACATGCGATTTTTCCGCTCACGACCGGAACTGTCCGTGTGTCCCTCGACCTGAATGTGTTTGACGCTGCGAGTCGGCGCGCACATAGTCGGCGAGCAGAGAGAGCCGTGCCTTTGCGGCGTCGCTCAGTTTCAATTAATCCGGCGCAAATACGATCGCGCTGCGCTCGAGTTGTTTGAACGACGCAGGCAACAACTGCGAAACGCAACGCGCGTACGCGTCGTAGGTCGGACGGAACCCGACCGCGGACAATGAAATACCAACGTCATCGGATGCGAGTTTCGGTTGCTCACCGCGATACAACGCTCGCAACATCGCTTCCGCCAATAACGCCGCAGCGCCGAGTTCGTGCGGCGCGCGGACCGATACGCGGCCCAGCCGCTCCGTGTGCGGGTAGGTAACGAGCCACGCCGGCGTTTCGGCGCTGACGTCCATCTCGCCTTTCAGATCGAAGCGCCGGCGGACAGGTTGAACTCGAGCGCACGGCCCGCTTCCTGAACGAAGCGCGCCTGGACCGAAGTTCGGAATTTCATGCGTCAATCGGCACGCCGTGCGACTGCCTTCGAACTGCCACGCCGCCGACGCCGGATCGGCGCCGTATTCGGCGGACGCGCCGGAGATCGACGCGGCACTCCACGACAAAACGCCGACGATCGCGCCAATGCCTTTTGCCACGGGAAGTCCTGTGCTTTTGATCGAGTATGGGCCGGCCGGAGCATTTCTTTACCGGTCGCGGATCAGGCACGTATCCCAACAGGCATGGTCGGGCGTGGTAAGGTACCGCCTCGTGTGGAGAATCCAGTGTCCGAGAGAACCCAGATCGCGGCCCGTTTCCGCGGTTATCTGCCGGTCGTCGTCGATTTGGAAACCGGCGGATTCAATCCGAACGGCGACGCCATTCTGGAACTCGCGGCGGTACTACTGACGTACGACGGCAACCGTTTGTTGCAGAACCACCTGCTCCACTACCACGTAGCGCCGTTGCCCGGCACCAACATGGATCCGGCATCGCTTCGGTTTACCGGCATCGATCCTTATCACCCGCTGCGTAAAGCCCGCGCCGAGCCGGAGGTCTTTCAGGATTTTTTTCGCGGGGTGCGCAAGGCGGTCAAAGAAGGCGGCTGTACGCGTGCGATCGTCGTGGCCCACAACGCCGCGTTCGATCACCAGTTCATCATGTCGGGCGCGAACCGCAACAACATAAACGCAACCCGTTCCACCCGTTTTCGTTCATCGATACCGCGTCTCTCGCGGCAGTTGCATACGGTCAGACGGTGCTCAGCCAGGCGTGCTCACGCGCGGGGATCGCATACGACAGCAACGAAGCACACTCGGCGCGCTACAACGCCGAGGTCACCGCGCAACTCTTTTGCGCGATCGTCAACCGATGGCAGGACATGGGCGGCTGGCCGCCGCCCGAGTGATCGAGCTATTTCGCTGCTGCGCTCGCGCCGGCTTTTGCGCGCGCCGCTGCTTCGGTGATCAGCGTTTTCAGTTCGCCCGACTGATACATCTCGGTGACGATGTCACAGCCGCCGACCAACTCGCCGTCGACCCACAACTGCGGGAACGTCGGCCAGTTCGCGAACGCCGGAAGGTTCGCGCGCACTTCGGGATTGCTGGAGCACATCGACGTACGCGAAGCGCTCGCCGCACGCCATCAGGCATTGAACCGTCTGCGCCGAAAAGCCGCATTGCGGCGCCTGCGGCGACCCCTTCATATAAAGAATGATCGCGTTGCTCTGAATCTGCTCTCGGATGGTATCCAATACGTCCACGTACCTTTACCTCATGAACACAAACGTCGAGCATTGTACGCCACGTCGTCGGCCGCGCTCCAATAACCAATACCACACCGCTCATGAACGAATTCGATAACGTCGTCGAACGCCGCGGTACCGGCAGCACCAAATGGTCCAAATACAAGGAAGACGTGCTGCCGTTCTGGGTCGCCGACATGGACTTTCGGGCGCCGGGATTCATCCGGGACGCTCTGCAGAAACAAATCGATCACGGGATATTCGGTTACAGCGAAACACCCCAGGCGCTGATCGAGGCCGCCGTGGCGTGGCTCGAGGCCGAATTCGATTGGGCGGTGTCGCCCGAATGGCTCGTCTGGTTGCCGGGCGTCGTGCCCGGACTGAATCTGGCGTGCCGCGCCGTCGGTACACCGGGCGATTCCGTGATGATGAACGTGCCGGTCTATTACCCCTTCCTCGCTGTTCCCGGACACTGGGGACGCACGCCGATTGAAGTGCCGCTCGTACTCGACCGGCAGCGCTGGGTGATGGACATCGACGCAATGACCACGGCGCTCGGCAACCACACGCGCATGTTCATGTTCTGCAATCCGCAAACCCGTCCGGTCGCATCTACGAGCGCGCGAGCTGGTCGAACTCGCAAAGTTCTGCGAACGGCACGATCTGCTGATCTGCTCCGACGAAATCCACTGTGATCTGCGGCTGGACGACCGGCCGCACGTCCCCATTGCAACGTTGTCGGACGAGATCGCGGCCCGGACCATCACGCTGATGGCGCCGACGAAAACGTACAACACGCCCGGTCTGTGTTGCGCGTTCGCGGTGATTCCGGACACGGCGCTGCGCCGCCGTTTCTGGGACGCACGGGGCGGCCTGGTTCCCAGCGTCGGCATGTTCGCTTACACCGCCGCGCTCGCCGCATACGAAGATCCGTCGGACTGGCTGGATCGGCTGCGCGTCTATCTGCGCGGCAATCGCGACGCACTGGAAACGTGTGTTCGAGAGTGCCCGGCGTTTCGATGACGCATGTCGAGGGCACCTATCTCGGGTGGATCGACGTACGCGAACTCGAATTGTCGAACCCAATGCGTCACTTCGAATCACACGGTCTGGGTTTGTCCGACGGCGCGCAGTTTCACGGTTCGGGTTTCGTTCGTTTCAACTTCGGTTGTCCGCGCGCGACGCTGGAAGAAGGTCTCGCGCGATTTCGACGCGCCGTGGTTGCGGCCGGGAAGACTCGTTAGCGGATCCTGCCCCAACCGCCTCCGCCCGGAGTCGTCACCGTCAGAACGTCGCCGGGCGCCACTTCGAGTCGCGATCTTCGACGGGAGCCCCAAGTCATTGAGGACATTCGATCCCGGTTCACCGGGGCCGCCACCCGCGAGTCCCCACGGTCCGCGCGTGCGTCGCTCGGTCAACAGCGTCACCGACGCGCTTTCGAGGAACTCGAACGCACGAACGATGCCTTCGCCGCCGTCGAATCGTCCGGCACCGCCCGAGCCTCGCCGCAACTCGTAGCGCCTGATCCGCAACGGATAGTGCGTTTCGAGACTTTCGATCGGCGTATTCAGCGTGTTGGTCATATGCGAATGCACACCTGACGCGCCGGGGCCCCCGGCATGAGCGCCCGTTCCACCGCCGATCGTCTCGTAATAATCCCAACGTGCCGCCTCGCCGTGGCGCCCCATCGCAACGTTGTTCATCGTTCCCTGACTCGCAGCGGCGATTCGGTCGGGCATCGCGG
The DNA here is from genome assembly GCA_963822125.1 of uncultured Gammaproteobacteria bacterium. GTDB lineage: Bacteria > Pseudomonadota > Gammaproteobacteria > Pseudomonadales > Azotimanducaceae > DATJGR01. The sequence continues at coordinate 11,574 of CAWGGQ010000032.1, forward strand.
CCGCCAACGCGCCGAACAACGCATCGACGATCCGCATCGACGTTTCCACATTCCCCGCCGCGACCGCTGCGGGAAAACGAGCGTCGACGAGACTTCCGGGCCGCGTCACGATCTCTACACACCGAAATGCGCCGCTGACCGCAGGCGTATGCGCCGGCATCAGACATCGAAATACGTACAGCACCGCAGCTGCGCTGACGGACAACGGACAGTTGATGTTGCCGCGCACCTGCGCGGCGGTACCTGTGAAATCCGCCGTGACACGATCCCCGTCGACCCGAATTCGTACGCGGATCGGTACGTCGAACGTCCCGGCGCCGTCATCGTCCATTCGATCTTCGAATTCGTATTCACCATCCGGAATCGCACGGATCGCATCGCGTGCGATCCGCTGCGCGTAATCGTTCAGCGCTCGCACCGCGGCGGAGAACGCTGCCGCGCCCATCTGGGCCACCAGAGACGAACCGCGCTTCACGCCGAGACGGCATGCGCTCATCTGCGCGAAAAAATCACCGAGACGTTCGTCACCGAGATACGCATCCGCAGATCGATGTGCGCGTCCCGCGAGTCCGTCGAACAACGAACGCGCCGCGGCGGTCAAAACGCCGGCGCGCTGCGCCAGCATCGGCGCAATCACGATGCCTTCGTCTTCGAGCGACGTGGAAACCGGCATCGAACCGGGCCGATCCGACCCGATGTTTGCGTGATGCGCGCGGCAGGCTGCGAATCCGATCAGCACGCGTTCGTGAAAAATCGGACACACCGCGGTGACGTCCGGCAGATGTGTGCCGCCGAGAAACGGATCGTTCAGAAGCACGAGGTCGTCCGCCTGCCATTCAAAGCGCTTCACGATGTCCGCCATCGCATACGCCATGCTGCCGAGATGCACCGGAATGTGCGCGGCCTGTCCGAACAACGCGCCGGTCGCATCGAACAATGCGCAGCTGAAATCCAATCGGTCTTTGATATTCGGCGAAAAAGCCGAGCGCCGCAGCGCGACACCCATCTCGTCACAGATCGCCTGCACGCGACTCGAAAACAGCGACAGCTCCACGCCGCCCAAGGTTGAACTGGTCATATCACTCGACTACCATTCGCGCTTTTCCGGGGGCAGCAATTGCTGCCTTTTGTCGTTTAGGAGCCTGATAAATCGCTCTGTTTCCAGGAGCGGAACCGACGAGGTCTTGTGATGGCGGCATTGATGGATACCTACGCACGACTGCCCGTCGCCTTCAGTCACGGCGAAGGGCTTACCTGTTCGACGAGAAGGGTAACAAATATCTCGACGCGCTCGCGGGACTGGCCGTGACCGGTCTGGGTCATGCGCATCCGAAAGTCACCCAGGCAATCTCGCGTCAGGCCGGCCGTCTGATGCACACGTCGAACCTGTACCAGATCACGTTGCAGGAAAGCCTCGCAAAACGCCTCACCGAAATGGCGGGAATGGACCGCGCGTTCCTGTGCAATTCCGGCGCCGAGGCGAACGAATGCGCGATCAAGATCGCGCGCCTCTACGGTCACGGCCGCGACATCAACAAACCGCACGATCATCGCGATGGAAGGATCGTTCCACGGCCGCACGATGGCGACGCTGACGGCAACGGGCAATCGCAAAGTGCAGGCCGGGTTCGAACCGCTGCTGAGCGGTTTCGTCCGCGCGCCGTACAACGACGTACGCGCGATCGAGACGATCGCGGAGAACAACAACGAAGTCGTTGCGATTCTCGTCGAGCCGATCATCGGCGAAGGCGGAATCCTGGTTCCCGACGACGCCTATTGCCCGCACTGCGCCGCATTTGCGACGCCAAGGGCTGGCTACTGATGCTCGACGAAGTACAAACCGGCAACGGTCGCACCGGTCGCTATTTCGCGTATCAGCACCTCGGCATCCTTCCCGACGTCGTCACGACCGCAAAAGGGCTGGCCAACGGGTTGCCGATCGGCGCGTGCCTTGCGCGTGGATCGCAGCGGAAACGTGAAGCCCGGTAATCACGGCTCGACGTTCGGCGGTAACCCGCTCGCGTGCGCGGCGGCCCACGCAGTACTCGATGCGCTCGTCGACGATCATCTGATCGAACGCGCGGGCGTTCTCGGCGACCGTATGCTCAGCGGCTTCAGAAAGGCGCTCGCCGGAGACAATCACGTCGTCGACATTCGCGGCAAAGGGCTGATGATCGGGATCGAACTCGATGCTCCGCAGCCGAACCTCGTCAAGGCGGCACTCGCGTCCGGACTGCTGATCAACGTCACCCACGATACCGTCGTGCGTTTACTGCCCCCGCTGATTCTCACGGACGCGCAGGCGGACGAAATCGTCGAGCGCGTCGTTGCTCTGATCAAGGATCCGGTAACGGGGGCGTCGTGACCCGACACTTCCTGACGCTGCTCGATTTCAGTCCGGATGAACTCGCCAGGCTGATCGAACGCGGGATCGAACACAAACGCATGCGCGCAAGCGGCACGATCTACGAGCCGCTCCGCGGACGCACGCTCGCGATGGTATTCGATCTGTCCTCCACGCGAACGCGCGTCGCATTCGAAGCCGGCATGCATCAACTCGGCGGCCACGCGATTTTCCTCAGCCCCAACGACACGCAGCTGGGGCGCGGCGAACCGATCGAGGATACCGCGCGCGTGCTGTCGGAAATGGTCGACATCATCATGCTGCGCACGCGCCATCACGACGGATGTGAAACGTTTGCCCGCGCGGCCAGAGTTCCGGTCATCAACGCGATGAGCGCGCGGTCGCATCCGTGCCAGTTGCTCGCCGACATCCAGACCTTCGTCGAATGCCGCGGGCCGATTCAGGACAAGACCGTGGCGTTCGTCGGTGACGGCTACAACATGTGCAACTCGTACATCGACGCGTCCGCTACAGTTCGGGTTCGACCTGAAGATCGCGTGCCCCAAGGGCTTCGAGCCCGCTCCGGAATTGCTTGCAACCACCAACCGGGCGCGGCTGGTCGCGACGCCGCAGGAAGCGGCAAGCGGCGCAGATCTCGTCGTCACCGACGTCTGGTCGTCGATGGGACACGAAGCGGAAGCGCGGAACGACGCCGGCAATTCGTCGGCTACCAGGTCGACAAGTGGCTGTTGGACCTGGCCAAGCCGGACGCGCTGTTCATGCACTGTCTGCCGGCGCACCGGGGCGAGGAGGTAGCGACGACGTGCTCGACGATTCACGCTCGGTCGTATGGGCCGAAGCGGGCAATCGCCTGCACTCACAGAAGGCACTGCTGGAGTTTCTCGGCGCGCGGAAAAGCTGAACGGTCAGATCAGCTTCAGGTTGGCGAGTAGTCCGGGTTTTTCGATGCCGTAACCTTGAGCGAAGTCGACTCCGATTTCGCGTAGTTGCCCGAGGATCGCATCGTTTTCGACGAACTCGGCGATCGTCTTTTTCCCGAGGTAGTGCCCGATTTCGTTGATCGAACGCACCACAGCGTAGTCGCTGGGGTTGTTGTTCAGATCCTTCACGAACACACCGTCGATCTTGACGTAGTCGACCGGCAGATTCCGCAGATACGAATACGACGACAGTCCCGTACCGAAATCGTCGAGCGAGAACCGGCAGCCGATGATTTCATGCGATTCATGAAATCGCGAGCGTTGTCGAGGTTCGCAATCGCGGCCGTCTCGGTGATCTCGAAGCAGACCTTGCTCGTCGGCGCCTGCATGCGAGAAAACATCTCGAGCACGAAATCGGCGAAAGACTCGTCGTTGACCGAGTGACCCGGACACGTTGATTGCGAATCCGCCGAAGTTGTCGAGCGCGCTGCGATGATCCGCCATCCACTTCAACACGTTTTCGACGACCCAGCGGTCGACCATCGTCACGCGGTTGTACGTTTCCGCCGCGAGGATGAATTCGCTCGGCGGCATCAGGTCGCCCAGTTCGTCGCGCATCGTCAGCAGAATTTCGTAGTGGCAACTCGCGCCATTGGCGGCAAGCGGCACCGGCGCGATGCGCTGACAATTCAGGATCAGGCGGCCGTCGTCGATCGCTTTGTCGAGTTGGGTGACCCACTCCATCACACCGCGACGACGCATCATGCGCGCGTCGCCGAGTTCGTATTCCTGAACACGATTGCGGCCCGCGTCTTTCGCCGCGTAACACGCTTCGTCTGCCGAACGCATCGCGGCGTCGGCATCGGGCGTGCCTTCGTCGATGAAGACAACGCCGATACTCGCAGACAGCGAGTAGTGCCGATCTTCCCAATCGAAGCGTTGTTCACGCACGAGCTTCAGCAGTCGTTCCGCGATGTCGCGCGCTGGTTCCGTCGCCATGTCGGTGATCAACACGCCGAACTCGTCGCCGCCGAGCCGCGCCACTTTTGCCGGCAGATCCTTCAGACCGTCGACCAGGCGCTGACCGACCATCTTCAGCAGCTCGTCGCCGGCCGTGTGTCCGCTGCTGTTGTTGACGATCTGAACTGGTCGAGGTCGAGGTAGAACAGCACGTGCTGCCGACTCGTCGCCTTCGCGCTCTCGATCGCGGCGGCGAGGTTGCGCTCGAACTCTTTGCGGTTCAGCAGCTTCGTCAGATCGTCGTGCGCAGCCTGATACGTCAGTTGATTGTGCATGTTCTGCAACATGCGTTGCGATGCCCGTTCCATCAGCGGCAGATCGAAATCGTCGAGCAACGTGACGCGCCCCTCATGGAGGCCGTCCGCCATCTCCTTCAGCGGAATTTCCCGTGACTTCACGCCTTTGCGATTCACGAGCACGAAGAACGAATAGTCGTCGCCGATGAAGCGACCGACAGAATCAGCGGCCTGCCCTCTTCGTCGGACATCGCCAGCCATTCGCCGACATTCATACGTCGGGCGCGATCGAGCGCACGACTCCAGTTTTTCCGGATGTCTTCGTCGTCGGTTTCGATCGCCGGCGAACCATCGGGCAACAACCCCTCGAGCCCCAGCGCCTTTTCGGTCTCGTTGGCCCCGACCGGCATGACCTTGACCTTCGTCTTGGCCCCCGTGGTGTCGCCGACGAGCGCGTCGGACAGACCCATGACCAACGGCGTGCGTTTGCCGGGTTCGAAGGAAATCTGTTCAAACCCGCGACGACGCGCTTGAGCAGCGTCTCCGGTTCGACGTAACCCGAACTCGCCGGGCGCGGATTCGCCCGTCAATTGCGCCAGAACCTCTTCCCGGTCGACGCGGCGTCGCGCCACTCGTTGCTGTTCGGGCCGTGTCGCAGGTGGGTATGAACCAGCAGGTTGCGCCAGCCCGGGTTCATCAGCTTGAGGAACAACTCCGGAACTTCCTTACCGGCAATGCGCGGCTCCAACTGACGCGCAACCGCCCGGCGCGCGCGTGCGAGTTTTTGCTGGCCTTCGCTCGCACGTACCGTCCGTTCGACGTTACCTCGATAGGCTTTCGCCTGACGTTCGACCAGGGGCCCAGTTCTTCGAGGACGTCTTCGAAAACTTCAGGGTTGCGGTCGTAGTCCTTGACGATGCGTTCCAGCAACTCGTCGACGCGGCGACCGACTTCACGGTCGATACCGACTCTGACATCCTGGGCATTACCCAGTCGCGCCAACTGGTTCAACACTTCGACCGCTGAGTGGGGCCGTTCCGAGTCGTGATCGAGGAACTCGGGGTCTTTGGTTGCGAGCTTGTTGAGGGTCAGCTCCAACCGTTTGACCCAGCCGCGAATACCTTCGGTCAGCAGCTTATCCTGTTCGATCGAATCGACCAGGTTCTCCATCACGTCCAGCGTGTCGTAGAGTTCCTCGCCGAAAGCCTTCTTCCCGCCGTGCTGCGCCTTCAACACTTCCATCAGACGCGGCTTGAGCCGACTGTCGGTCAGCGGCGCGTCGCCGAGTTCCGATTCAATCTGTGAAATGGCTTGCAGGATGTCTCTGGGATCGTAGCGTTGATCCGGCGCAGCGTTCGGCGGCGCGAACTCGACCTGCTCAGGTGCACCCTGCATGCGGCGCGCGCGCCGACCGAGGTTCAACAATTCGCGGGCGGCTTTGTAGACTTCTGCAGTACCGCCTTCCTTCTGCGCAAACGGATTGTATGAGGCGCGCGGCGCCATCGAGATGCCGTCGGCGGCCATCGCCGCTTCGCGAACAGGCGCGTCGAGTTCCTGATAATTCTGCGTGGGTTCCGGTCGAGCCTTCGGCGCGCTGCGACGCATCGAGCGCTGCATCGCTTCGCGCAGTTCTTCTAACGACGGGAACACGCCGCTCTCTTCCAGCATCTTGCTGATCGCCGGATAGAGGTTCGCCAGCACCGAGTGCAGGACGATCTCGAATTCCTTGTAGATGTCCTGACGTACCTGACGACGCACGTCGACTTCCGACATCGCATCGTCGAACGCCCATGCAAGCACCGCCGGCCCGATCGGCACGACGTCCTTGTGCCCCCATGGCTTGGCGATCATGCCGAGGCGGGAACGAATTTCGAACAGAATGTCGCTGAAACGATTTTCGGTTTTCGAAATGACTTCTGCGACGGCCAGCCACTCTTCGAACTCTTCGGTGTCGACGATCTGCAACTTCGCGCTGCTACCGGTCTCGCGGCGCCGTCGTTTTTCGAGCACCGATTCGAGGTCGGAAATCTGGTCGATCTGAGCGACGACCGCGCGACCGAACTTCGTTCGAATCGAATCGCGTTGTTTTTCGAGCTGATCGAGCCCTTCGAAATACATCATCTGCACGGCATTCGTGCCCGCGTCGCGCGCCTTCAGCAACAGGTCACGATCGCACTTTTCGAAGAACAATTTCGACACGCGGTTCACGCCGCGCGTTGCGATTCTGCGCAGCTGCTCCTTGACCTGTTCGGCATCCTGATCGCGGATGCGCCGGTCCCGCAGGAACGTTTCGGGAATTTCGGCAGGACCTTCCGTCTGCTGCGATTGCGAGCCAGATTCCTGATCTTGCGGTTTGCGTCCGCGTGCCAGGTCCGCCGCGCTGTTGGCCACCATTCCTGACGCAACCGCGAAGTCCATCAGCACTTCGAACGCTTTCGGCTGCAGCGGCGAAGGAAACCGGATTCCCATGCCGTTGCCGGAATCGAGCACGCGCGAGATCTGAGCCTGCATGCGGAAGTGTTGTTCGCCCTGTGGCGTCGGTACGGAAAAATGCAGATTCAGCGGATCGCCCGATCGCGGTTCTGCGCCGGTTGCGACCAACGAGCGCGTACCACCGGAGCCAACGAGTAACATCCCGCCCTGACAGAAGTCGCGAATCGTGCACAGCCACGATCGCCCCTTCTGGGGATGTACGAGAGCACCGATCGAGATGGGCTGTCGCGCGTGAGTTCGCCGGTCCACGTCCTTCTTCTCCGGCTTCGGCGCGCTGAATGCTGCGCCGGAATGCGGCCAGAAGAGACTAACTGATCTGAGGGGCGCGGGTCACCTGCCGGCCGCGGGCGATATGCCGTGCGTCTCAGTCTCAGGCGCAACCACGACACGATTCCTTCCCTGGGTTTTCGCCGCGTACATCGCGGTGTCCGCGCGACTCATCAACTGTTCGACCGCTTCACGCGCACGATAGTAGCGACACCGACCGAGGCAGTCACCGCAAAATCCGGCGCCTTCGGATCGATCATCATCAGTTGCGTCTGGCGACGCAGCCGATTCGAAACCTGTACCGCATCGGCGAGCGTTGCATTCGTGAGCACCATCACGAACTCTTCGCCGCCGATCCGCGCAACGAAGTCTTCTTCGCGTACGACCTTGCGCGCGATTTCCGCAAAGGCTTTCAACACTTCATCGCCTTGTTTGTGGCCGAAAAGATCGTTGACCCGTTTGAAGTGATCGAGGTCGACGTAGCACAACGCAAACGCCAGCGTGCCGCGGTCGGCAAGGGCCTTCTGGCGGTACAGATACTCCATCAGCTGGCGGCGGTTGTACAAACCCGTTAGATCGTCACGCATCGCCATGTCGCGGACACGACCGAGCGCGCGCTCGAGTTCCTTCGTCCGCCCGGTCAGCTCCTCGCGCAGGCTGGCAACCTGATCGGCAACGAACAAGGCCATCACCAACAGGATCGAATAGCAGGGCCAGATGATGAACTCGTCTGGCAACGTGCCGATTTCGCCCGGACTCGATGTGCATCACGAACCCGAGACTGGCCGTTGCCCATGTCAACACGGCGATCAGTCGCAATCGCGAACGCGTCAGATGCAGCGCCGCGAAGTTCAGCCCGAGCAGCGTGACCGCAAGCAACGCAAGTCGCAGCGGACCGCTGCCGAACGCCGCCGTCGCAACGCACCCAAGACTCGCCCACAACGTCACGGGAAGTCCCAACGACGCCGTCGTGCCGCGCAAACGAAAGTCGGCAACGATCGACAGCCCCAGCAACACGATGCCGACACCCAGTAACACCATCACCAAGCCGACCGCGGTGCCCGTCATCGTCAAACGTCCCGACGTCGACCCGGCCCACCACAATGCGACGAACGCAGCAACGCCGGCACCCGTCAGCAACGACCGACGCAGGCGCGTCACCGCATGCGCGAGTTGATGTTGAAGAGCAGCGGCCACGTGACGCGTCCAGACTCAGATTTGCGGACCATTCTACGGGCCGTACGGCAGGCCTGATGTATCGAGGCCCGGGAGTCCTTGTAATTGCTTTGTAACGCTACGACCGACGAAGTCAGGCGATCGCCCGACCAAGGGTTCTCGCGACCGCATCGGCCCACCCCCTCAGAAGTTTTTCGCGCAGACTCGCGTTCATCGAGGGCTCGAATCCTCGCTGGAGCTGCCAAAGTTTTGCCGCGTCGCCGAGCGAGCCGACCAAGCCGGCGCCGAGGGCCGCGAGCCGCCCGCGCCGAGCGCCGTGGTTTCGGTGGTCGCGGGCGTTCGACCGGGCACCGAGCAGTCGGCCAGGAACTGGCAGAGCCAGTCGTTGACCACCATGCCGCCGTCCACGCGCAGCCGCTGCACGGGCGCGCCGTCTGCGGCCATCGCGTCGAGCAGGTCGGCGGTCTGGTAGGCGACGCTGGCGAGCGTGGCGGTGATCGATGTGATCGCGGTCCGAGTCGAGGGTGAGGCCGGTCAGCGATGCCCCGCGCGTCCGGCTCCCAATGCGGCGCGCCGAGACCGGTGAACGCCGGCACCAGGTAGACGCCCTGGGTGTCGGGGCCGGTGCGCCGGGCGGCGGCCTCGGTCTCGCGCCGCCGAATCGATGAGTCGCAGCGGTCGCGCAGCCACTTCACCGCGACGCCGCCGAGAAGATGCTGCCTTCCAGCGCATAGCTCGTCACGCCGCCGAGGCGGTAGGCGACCGTCGCCAGCAACTGCTGGGTCGACTGCAACTGCTGCGCCCGGTATGGGTCATCACGAAGCAGCCGGTGCCGTAGGTGCTCTTGCTCATGCCCGGATCGAAGCAGGCCTGGCCGATGAGCGACGCCTGCTGGTCGCCCGCCACGCCCATGATCGGCACCGGGGCGCCGAGCCATTCGGCGCCGGCGACGCCGAAGTCTCGCGGCGCTGTCCCGCACCTCGGGCAGCATCGCCGCGCGGAATGCGGAAATAGTCGCAGCAGCTCGGGGCTCCAGACGCTGCCGGCGGATGTCGAACAGCAGCGTGCGCGAAGCGTTGGTGGCATCGGTCGCGTGCACCGCGCCGCCGGTGAGCCGCCAGATGAGGAAGCTGTCGACGGTGCCGAAGCAGCACCTCGCCGCGCTCGGCGCGCGCGCGCAGCCCGGCACCTCGTCGAGCAGCCAGGCGAGCTTGGTCGCGGAGAAATACGGATCGATCACGAGGCCGGTCTGGGCGCCGATCGCGGCTCGATGCCGTCGTCGCGCATGACCTGGCAGCGCGGCGCGGTGCGGCGGTCCTGCCAGACGATCGCGTTGTGCACGCAGCGGCCGGTGTCGCGCTCCCACACCAGCGTCGTCTCGCGCTGGTTGGTGATGCCGATGGCGGCAACGCGCGCGCCGCGAGCCCGGCGTCGGCGAGCGCGGCGCGGACGCGGCGCAGCGTGGTATTCCAGAGCACCTCGGGATCGTGCTCCACCCAGCCGTCGCGCGGGGAAGATCATGTCGAACGTCTCCTGCGCGCCGCCGAGCACCCGGCCGTCGATGTCGAACACGATCGCCCTGGAGCTCGAAGTGCCCTGATCGATCGCCAATCCGTCCATTCATCCCGTACCCTCCCGGAAAAGCCGTGGGAGCGGTTTTCAACCGCGATCCTCCTCGTGTGGGAGCGGTTTCCAACCGCGATCCGACGCCGTTCGCGAACCAGAGATCGCGGTTGGAAACCGCTCCTACCCCGGAGATCGCGGTTGGAAACCGCTCCCTACAGCGCGCGCCTGGGGCACAATATATAGGGGTCACCCGAAAGGTGCGAGGAGGCGCCGATTCAAGGGGTTAGCGGGCGATCGTGGCGATGGTCACAGGTTGCTCACAGGCGCGGCTACGGGTTATCCACAGGGTACTGCCTTGCAATAAACACCCAGGCACCGCTTTATCTTGTGGCTCATCGAACGGGAGACCCAACATGTTGGGTTTGTTCCCTGACATCGGGCAGTTTTTTCCGCCTGCACGCAACCGGGGCGCAGCACCCGGCAGGAGCGGCCCACTCTCCCGGTCTTCCGGCACACGACTGGCCCCGCCGACCCGGCAGTTTCGCGCCGGCCGATGCCGTATTCGACAAACCTTAAAACACTAGGGGTTGTGGTTCACCGTGGTGCGTATCCGCTGCCACGATTGCCCGACCCCAGCCGGCAGGGAACCGGCACCGGCGGGGCTGGCCGCGGCATTCGCGGCCACGCACTCACCAGATGACTCACGGGGGTTGGAACAGGATCATGCAGACCGACGCCAGGGGACTTCACCAGCAGCGGTGTCTGACGGACGACAGCGGGCGACCGGACGCCGCCCTCACGCACACCGGCGCGCATGCCGGCCAAAGCACCGCCACGCCACTGCCGCCGTCGATCGCGGCGAACGCGCCCGGGAAGTCCGGGTCATCCGTCGCAACGGCAGGAGGTGACCGCTATGACCCCACCAAGATCGGGTCGCCATCACCAAGGCCTTCCTCGCCGTCGGGGGGGCACCGCCGCCGCGTCGCCGTATCCATGAACCGGGCGGGGCTCACCGAGCAGGTGGTCGCGCACTTCCGGCGTCGCCTCCCCTCGGGCGGCACCATCCACATCGAGGACATCCAGGATCAGGTGGAGCTGGCCCTGATGCGCTCCGGCGAGCACAAGGTCGCCCGTTCCTACGTGCTGTACCGGGAGGAGCGCGTTCCGCGCCCGCGCCGGGAAGGTCGGCCGTGAAGCCGACAGCAGGGCACGGAAACCTGCAGGTCACCTCCGGCGACGGCAGCCGCAAGCCCCTGGACGAAGCTCGGCTGCGCAGCTGGTCGCCGAAGCCTGCGCCGAGCTCGACGATGTCGACGCGCGGCGGGATACTGAGAAGCGCCGACAACCTGTTCGACGGCGTGCCCGAAAAAGATGTCGCGCCCGTCGCTGGTGATGACGGCGCGCACCCGCATCGAAGAGGAGCCGAACTACACGTTGGTCCCGCCCGCCTGTTGCTGGACAGCCTGCGCCGCGAGGCCTTGCGCTTTCTCGGACGTGCATGACGCACCCAGCGGCGAAATGGCGCGACCAGCGCTACGGCGAGTATTTCGCCTGAAGGCCTACGTCAAGCGCGGCGCCGAACTGGAGTTGCTGGTCCCCCGACCTACCCGCAGTTCGATCTCGCCCGCCTCGGCGCCGCACTCAAGCCGGAGCGCGACCTGCAGTTCAGCTATCTGGGTCTGCAGACCCTGTACGACCGCTATTTCATCCACAGCCACGGCCAGCGTTTCGAGCTGCCGCAAGCCTTCTTCATGCGCGTCGCGATGGGACTCGCTTTCGAGGAGATCGACGGGAAGGCGCGCGCGATCGAGTTCTACGATCTGCTGTCCTCGTTCGACTACATGTCCTCGACCCCGACCCTGTTCAACTCGGGCACGCTGCGCCCGCAGCTGTCGTCCTGCTACCTCACCACGGTGCCGGACGACCTCGACGGCATCTACGGCGCCATCAAGGACAACGCGCTGCTGTCCAAGTGGGCCGGCGGCCTCGGCAACGACTGGACGCGGGTGCGCGGGCTCGGCGCCTACATCAAGGGCACCAACGGCAAGTCGCAGGGCGTGGTGCCGTTCCTGAAAGTCGCCAACGACACCGCCGTCGCGGTCAACCAGGGCGGCAAGCGCAAGGGCGCGGTGTGCGCCTACCTCGAGACCTGGCACCTCGACATCGAGGAATTCCTCGACCTGCGCAAGAACACCGGCGACGACCGCCGCCGCACCCACGACATGAACACCGCCAACTGGGTTCCGGACCTGTTCATGAAGCGCGTGGTCGAGGACGGCGACGTGGACGCTGTTCTCGCCGACGACGCGCCGGACCTGCACGACCTGACCGGCGCCGCCTTCGAGAGAGAGCTACGTCGCAATACGAGGACATGCGCGACGCGGCGAGATGCAAGCTGTCAAGCGCGTCCGCGCGCAGGACCTGTGGCGCAAGATGCTGTCGATGCTGTTCGAGACCGGCCATCCCTGGATCACCTTCAAGGACCCCTGCAACCTGCGCTCGCCGCAGCAGCACGTCGGCGTGGTGCACAGCTCGAACCTCTGCACCGAGATCACGCTCAACACTCCGCGGCGAGATCGCCGTCTGCAACCTGGGCTCGGTCAACCTCGCGCAGCACGTCGTCGAAGGACGGCGCTCGACCTCGACGAAGCTGGAGAAGCACCGTCACCACCGCCATGCGCATGCTCGACAACGTCATCGACATCAACTACTACACGGTGCCGCAGGCGCGCGCCTCCAACCTGCGCCACCGCCCGGTGGGCCTCGGCATCATGGGCTTCCAGGACGCCCTGTACAACCTGCGATGCCTACGCCTCGGACGCGGCCGTCGAGTTCGCCGACCGATCATGGAAGCGATCAGCTACTTCGCCATCCAGGCCTCGACCGATCTGGCTGAGGAACGCGGCAGCTACTCCAGCTACGAAGGCTCGCTGTGGAGCCAGGGCATGCTGCCGATCGACTCGCTCGACCTGCTCGAACGCGAGCGCGGCGAGCAGTACTCGAAGTTGAACACGCTCGACGCTGGACTGGGACACGCTGCGCCGCAGGTGAAGACCGTCGGCATGCGCAACTCCAACGTCATGGCGATCGCGCCGACCGCGACCATCTCCAACATCGGCGGCGTCTCGCAGTCGATCGAGCCGACCTACCAGAACCTGTACGTTAAGTCGAACCTGTCCGGCGAGTTCACCGTGGTCAACCCCTATCTGGTCCATGACCTGAAGAAGCTCGGCCTGTGGGACGAGGTGATGATCAACGACCTGAAGTACTTCGACGGCAGCGTGCAGAAGATCGACCGCATGCCAGAGGAGCTGAAGCGCTGTACGCCACCGCCTTCGAGATCGAGCCGCGCTGGCTGGTCGAAGCCGGCGCCGCCGGCAGAAGTGGATCGATCAGGCGCAGTCGCTGAACCTCTACATCGCCGGCCCCGGGCAAGAAGCTGGACCTGACTACAAGCTGGCGTGGTTCCGCGGGCTAAAGACCACGTACTACCTGCGCGCCATGGGCGCGACCAAACCGAGAAGTCGACGGTTGATCGCGGCAAGTTGAATGCCGTTTCGTCATCGGCCGCGCCAGTAATCTCCGAAGCGATTCCGGCGCCGGCGCGCGCGAGCTCGGCGACCTCGTTCGACATCAGCGATCCGGCCGAGGTGCCGCTCGCGTGCTCGATCGACAACCCCGACTGCGAAGCCTGCCAGTAGCCATCAAGGAGGATGACGAATGCTGACATGGGATGATTACGAAGACGACCACGCCGGCCCCGGTCGTCGCGCTCGCGGCTACGCCCGAAGAACCGGCGCGCAGGATCGAGCGCGGCGAACCGAAGCCGGACGCA
>CAWGGQ010000033.1:0-13068 GCA_963822125.1 uncultured Gammaproteobacteria bacterium
GCTGGGCGGCCTCCAGCAAAACGTAGATGCGTCCGACCATCGAATGTACGTTCGGGATTTCGATAGTGTTCAGCTCGCGTCTTCGTTCTCCGGCTTCGCCAGCTTCACTATTGCATGGATCAACGCGTGCTTCACCTTCTCGTATTCGTCGGGCGTCATAGCGCCCGCATCGCGCGCCTCTTTCAATTCGATCAACTGTCGACCGAGTGACACGTCGCCAAGATGAATCGACGGATTACCGTTGCCGTTCCAGCAACCCGTCAACGCGAACAGTGGCACTAGCAACGCACGTCTCATCGTGGGTCTCCATTCAACGCGGTTAGCACCGGAGTGGTCACACATTCTGCGAACACTACGCGGGATTTGCACTTGCGGTTGCACTCCGGCATGTCGGGACCGTGGTGCCCCACAAGGCGCGAGCGCCGCGACGTCATGCCGATCAGCGAACGCCCGTCTATCCATCCCCATCGAGTTGACTTGCGCGAGGTAGAACCGAAGTGCAAGGATGCTGGGGCCGGTGGGCGGAAACGGCACCGAGGCCGCGGCCGCTGCGCCGAGGGCTGAGATCAGGAAAATCCGCCGTGGGTCGAAGCGATCGGGAAGACCGGTGAGCGCGCTCGCCAGGGGTTCCGCACACGCAATTCCGTTCCGTCTAGCCGCCGATCGCCGGCGGCGAATTAGCTATTTGGCCGTCTTTCGGCGCTTGGCCGCGCCGGGATGGTTGTCCTCCAGGCGGGGGCTGCGTCCGAACAGCTTCTCGCGGTAAGTGCCAGGCCTGTACTCCTTCTTGAACGCACCGCGACGCTGCAACTCGGGGATCAGGTGTTCGACGACGTCGGCGAACGTCTCGGGCATCACGGCGTAGGCCAGGTTGAAACCATCGAGGTCGGCCGCCGAGGCCCACGCCTGTAGCTCATCAGCCACACGTTGAGGCCCGCCAACCAGGACTGGCCCGCCGCCACCAAGGCCCACGGACTGGGCGACGCTGTCGAAGTCCAAGTGTTCTCCAGGCCCGCCGGGTGTGAAGGCCGCGGCCGCCCCCTTTAATGGCGTTGCTCGTCGCCGCGCTAGCGGACACCAGCTCGGGCCGCGCGAAGTCCACCCCGGTCCAGCCGGAGATCAGGGCCAAGGCGCCGGCCGGGCTCACATACTGCTTGTAGTCCTCGAACTTAACCTGCGCCTCCTCATCGGTGGCCGCCGTGATCACGGTCGCCAGGGCGAAGACGAGGATGTCGGAAGGTGCTCGGCCGGCTTCCACCGCCAGGGCGCGAAGCTTAGCGACGTCTGCCGCCATCTGAGTTCGCGAGTTCCCGCCCACGAAAACGCATTCCGCGTGCCGGGCCGCGAACGCCGTGCCCTTCGACGAGGAACCAGCCTGGTAAAGCACGCGGCGTGCGCTGCGGCGAGGGTTCACACAGGTGGACGCCGTTGACCCGGAAGTATTCGCCCTCATGAACGACGCGATGGACTTTGCTCGGATCGGCGAAGACGCCCGCCGCGCGGTCGCAACGCAGCGCGTCCTCCTCCCAACTGCCCTCCCAAAAGCCGTACTGGATGTCCATGAACTCTTCGGCGATGTCATAGCGGATGTCGTGGGCAACCTGCTTGCTCGCGCCCGCGCCCCTGGCGCCGCTGTCGAGATAGCCCGTCACGATGTTCCAGCCGATCCGGCCATCGGTCATGTGATCGAGCGTGGACATCCGTCGCGCAAATTGCAGCGGTGCTTCGTGCGAAAGGTTGACGGTGGCGGCGAAGGCCAAGTGCTGGGTGGCCTGGGCCATCGGCGGGATCACGAGGAGCGGGTCGTTCGTCGGCACCTGGACCGCTTCACGAATCGCGGTGTCTGGGCTGCCGCCATATACGTCGTAGACGCCCACCACGTCGGCCAGGAAGAGACCGTCGAACTTGCCTCGCTCGAGCAGGCACGCGAGATCGACCCAGTGGTTGGTGTGCTTGTAGTTCGGCGACCTGTCGCGCGGGTGTCGCCAGAGGCCTTGAGACTGATGCCCGACGCAGTTCATTGCGAACGCGTTGAGTCGAAGTTCGCGAGTCATGATGTCCTTCCTGCTTCTCGAGACGGTGCGTTCCAACATTGGAACTACTGATCAGTTCACCGAAATCCGGTGCGGAGACCCTCTAAGCCAAACGACTCCGATAAGGCGTGAGATCCCAGTTGGGATAGCGTGCCTGCGCACGTGCAAGTGTGGGGTGGGTCTCAGAATGGATGTCCCGGCGGCTGCACGCCGAAGCACGCCAGTTGCTCAGGCGTTGCGTGATCGAAAATGCGGTGCCACGGCTTCATGTGGTGGAACGGCCACGCGTGATAGCCGATCGCGTCGTTGTTCGCGCGCTGTAGGGGGCCATCACCGCGTAGCGATGGCCCGCGCGGTGCGGTCATGTTGGTGCCGCGGTGATACACGTCGATGCTGTACGGAAAAATGCTCCCCGCAGGTGCGTGGGGCTCGACTCGTTCGTGCTGCACGAGGCTGCGTTGCAATGAAGGCGTCGGAGTGCAGCGTTGCTTCGGGGCCGGCGATGCTCGCGCTATCGGTGCGCGTAACGTAGTGCATCGGTCCGTGCGCTTCGGTCACGTCGCTGAAGTAGCACAGAATCGTCACGCAATTCAGACACTCGTCGTCGGACGGCGCGGTGAGCGTGTGATTGACGTAGTCGCACTGGAACGGCTGGTCGTAGTCGGCGTCGCCGGTGAATTCTGCCCATGCCTGACACTGATAAAGGTAGACGTCGTCGCTGCGCATGGCCGCACGCGCGAATTCGATCAGTGCAGGATGCACGCCGATCAGGTTCAGCGCCGGTGAACAGTCGAAGGGAATCGCATCGAAGGTGGTGAACTGCGCCTCGTTGAACCGGCCGAGTTCGCCTTCGCGTTTTCACCAGCGGCGCCTCGGCGCCTTCGCTTCTGCCAAACACATGTTCGAAGTCGGCGCGCACCGCAGGTACCTCGTCAGCGTTGAAGAACCGCTCGACTCGCGCCACGCCGTCGCGGCGCGATGCGCGATGTGCTCGGCGTCAAATCTTGCGGTCATGACTTCTCTCCGGTGCGCCACAGCCAGCGTAGCGAATCTGCTAACAGTGCGCCGCCGTGTCGAAGGCTGTGGCCGCCGCTGCCGAATTCGAAGCGATGCTCGTAGCCTGCGTATCGCAACGCATAGTCCATCGTCTGGTTTGCGAGCGGCCAGTTGCCGAACAGCGTTTCGGCGTCTTTGGCGCCGCTCTGCAGAAACACCCGTAAAGGTTTGCGTGGCGTCGAGCGAATCAGATACGGGTAGTTGTGGCCGCCGCGAATGTTGGTGAACGAACCGCAGTGACTCAACACGCGACGGAAGCTGTCCGTGTGCTGCCAGGCGACGGTGAACGCACAGATGCCGCCGCTGCTGATGCCGCAGATCGTACGTCGTTCGGGGTCTTCGTGATTGCGATGCCGTGCTCACGCACCACGAACGGCAACACTTCTTCGAGCAGAAACGTGCCGTAATGCGGTGTGAGCGAATCGTATTCGATGCTGCGCTGAGTCATTGCAGGATCGTTCATCATGGTTTTTCGGCGTTTTCCGGGTCCAGCGCTCGTCCGGCGTTCACGAACACCGCCACCGTCGGTTCTATCGTCCGCTCGCGTGAAGGCTGTCGAGTACCTTAGTTGCGCGCACTGAACCCTGTCCGTGACGTACCGGAAGCCGTCGTTGAACACGATCAGTGCGGCAGGGCGTATTCGTGTCGAGGTTGGCCGGCGTGTAGACGAAGAGGTCGCGAACCGTGTCGGGGTAGATGCGCGACTGAATCCAGTCGGTGTGCTCGACGTGGTGCCTCGTGCGATCGATTATCCGGAAACGCTTCGGGGCAGGGATGATACGGCGCATCGCCGGGATGATTCAGCGAAGGGCCGATGTCGTGGTTGGAACGGCCGTTCACCTCCATCGGCGTGGGTCGGTCGAGCCCCAGCGCTACATGAGTCTTCACATCCATCGGCATGACTGGCCCCTCGAAATCCGCACAAGCATGGTAACGCTTCGGCGCGGCGTTGCATCGTCGGTAAACACGGACTAAGATAGTCCGCGTTATGGCACACATCGGAAACAGGGTCGAATACGGATTGCACTGCCTGTTGTGGCTGGTCGATCCGGATGCAGAACCCGCGAGAGTCGCGATCTCGCCGAACTACAGGGCGTTTCGCCGTCGTTCGTCGCCAAGATTTTTCCGAAGCTGCAGAAGGCCGGCATCGTCAGCGCCATCGCGGGCGTTCGCGGCGGCTATCGCCTTGCGCGCGCGCCCGATCGCATCTCGGTGCTCGACGTGGTCGACGCAATCGAAGGGAAGAAGCCGCTGTTCGATTGCCAGGACATTCGCGGTCGATGTCCCATCTTCGGCGGCAACGCACCGGCGTGGGCTACGTCGGGTGTCTGCGGCATTCACGCCGTGATGTTGCGTGCAGAGCGATGCATGCGCGACGAACTGGCCGCCACGAGCTCGACAACCTCGCCGGCTCCGTGGGCCGAAATACCTACAATCGCGGGCGAAATCAAAGTATGGCTCGCCGATCGCATGAATACGCGTCCCGACGGCCATGCACCGCTCGCTACGCCACCGAACAAACGCAAACGCCGGCGCGCCACGCCGGCGCCGAATACACCGAGGCAATGACATGACGCAGCGGATTCTGATCGTTGGGGCCGGGTTCGCCGGGGTCTGGAGCGCGCTCGGGGCATGCGCGTACTCGCCGCGGCAGCGCGCGAGGCATCCGTCGAGGTAGCCGTGATCGCGCCGCAGCCGGTGCTGCATCTGCGCCCGCGCTTGCACGAAGCCGCCCCGCACGCCATGACGGCGCCGTTGGGAGAACCGTTCGACGCGACCGGCATCCGATTCGTCGAAGGCAAAGTCGAGACGATCGACGTAAACGCGCGTTCCGTATCCGCGGTGGACGGGCGCGGTCGCCGGTTCACGCTGGGCTACGACCGCCTCGTGCTCGCGACCGGCAGCGAACTGAACCGTCCGTCGATCCCCGGTCTCGCCGAACACGCATTCAGCATCGACCAGGTGGCTGACGCGGCCGCGCTCGAAGCGCATCTCGCCGCATTACCCGAGCGGCCGGAATCGCTCGCGCGAAACACGGTGATCGTCGGTGGCGGAGGGTTCACCGGCATCGAGCTCGCCTGCGAGTTACCGCAGCGTCTGCAGGCGATATTCGGCAACGGTTCCACGAACCGGGTGATGCTCGTCGAGCGTGCGGCAGCAATCGGCCCGGATCTCGGCCCCGGACCACGGCCGATCATCGAAGAAGCGCTCGCGTCGCTTGGTGTCATAGCGCGCCTCGATACCACGATCGCCGCCATTGATTCGGCTGGTGTGTGGACCACCACCGACGAGCGTATCGAGGCGCAAACGGTAGTGTGGACCGCGGGGCTGAGGGCAAGTCCGCTGACGCAGCAGATTCGGGCCGAACGCGATTTGCTAGGTCGTTTGCACGTCGAGCGCGATCTACGCGTGACAGCAGTCGAGCACGTGTTTGCGACCGGCGATGTCGCATTGGCGCTGGCACGATGAGGACACCATCAAACATTGATGCGTGCCAGCACGCGATGACGATGGGTAGATTCGCCGGGCACAACGTCGCCGCGGATCTCCTCGGCCGGCCGACTCTTCCTTACGCCCAGCCGAAATACGCGACGTGTCTGGATCTCGGTAGCTCGGGTGCGGTGCTCACCGATGGCTGGAAACCGCGAAGTCCAATTCGCCGGCGACCGCGCGAAGGCGGTGGACGAGAATGATCAACACGCAGTTGATCTATCCGCCGCGGGCCGATCGCGCGGAAGCGCTGGCACTGGCGAACCCTGTTCCCGAAGCGGTGGAGTGAGGGTCGAACAGTCGCGTTCGCACCCCCCAGTATGGTCGCTGTAACGCAACCGGGTTGCGCCGTGCCCGATCATGCGGCGAAGATCGACGCGGGGAAGTGGGCTCGCGCATGTCTGAATCCGGACGGGAAGATCCGATTGCGGCATTGCTGATTCGTCTGGGGGCAGGAGACGGGTCGGCTGCTTGAGGACGGAATTTCTCACGCTTTATGCGCCATTGATGCTCCGTGCTGTGAAATCGCGTATCGGCAGCAACGGCGAAGCGCCGCATGATGCGTTCCTCTATCTTTGCCAAAAGCTCAGCGACGACGGATTCGGGCGGCTGCTGAAAGTTCGATCCGAGAGGGCGCGCGAAATTCTCCACATGGCTCACCGTCGTGGCGACCCGCCTCGCGATCGATTGGGTGCGGGCGCGGAAAGGTCGCGCACGAACGTCGCGAAGTTGCCGCGCTGGCGCCGCTGGAGCGGCGTTGTTTCGGCATCGGTACGAGCGCGCAGCTGTCGCTGCGGGAGTGCTTTCGCTGCGCTCAGCCCCGAATTTCCGGGCTCACTGAACTGCGCGTCTGCGGCGCCCTCGCGAAGCTCGAAGCCGCTCACCGCGGAGCAGCGCTGGCGGTTCAGCATTCGCGGTCCGCCGAACGTGCCGCTCGAGACGGCCGCCGAAGCCTCCGATGGATGGCGCGTCGAAGACGAGGCAACCCACAACGAAGAGCTTCGTTCACCTCGCCGGGGCGATGGCCCGGCCTGAACGAGGCGCGGGAGCGGCTGCTGCTCGCACTGCGCTTCGAACAGGAATTGACCTTCGACCAGATCGCGCGGCTGCTGAAACTCGGCGATGCGTTCCGGGCGCGTCGCGAGGTGGAAGCGGCGCTGGCGTCGGCTCAACGCGAACTGGGGAATTTTCCGCCGAAATAAATCGGCGGGCGCGCGCAAAACGGCGCGACGTGTCCGTGTCATCCCGCATGACGGACGTGGACGACATCATGACCCAGGACAGGGTTGGTCAGAATATTGCTCGGGCGGGACCGCCCGACTTCAACGCAGCGCGGGCCCGAGTGCCCGGATGGGAGGAGGCGCTCGCCGGCTTACGTAGAAGAGCGTGGCGGATGCTGCGACGGCGCAGCAGATCGAAGCGCATCTAGCGGAGTGCGCGACGTGTTGCAGCGTCGCCGCGGTTGCGGCGCGAACCGACGAGGCGCTCCGGACACGTGCCGGAACTCTGGCCGCGCGAGGCACGGCGTTCACTGGCGCAGGCGATCGCGATGTCGACCTGCGGGCTGGGCCACGGCCGCGACGGTCCTACTCGCGTTGGCTTCTTGCGTCGAACGGCCGACGGTCCCCAAGGGATCGAGAGCAGGGATTCCGCGTCGTGCCGACAACCCGCGCGTCGAGCGTCTCGTCGACCGTCGCCCGATCTTGCCGAAAATCACCCTGCCCGTGCCCAACGCGATCGTCGAGGCAAACGAATTCGCGGTGCGCTGGAAGCCGGTAGCCGGTGCCCGCTACTACGAGGTGCGAATCGTGGATGACGAGGCGACCTCGTAAGTCAGGGCGGGTGACCGGGACCGATTGGAAGCCTCGCCCCTCGAAGCTGGTCGCTGGCGCCGATATTTCGTGCGCGTCGACGCTACGTCGACCCGCGAAACCGCTCAGTTCCGAAACGCGCCATCTAAAGTCCGCGGGATGACGCGCCGATGAAGTCATTTGCGCGCGCGTTCGTCGTATTCCTCGTCACCGGCATACTGTCGGTCGCGACCGCGCACGCGGAAACCGCGGAAGAACAACTCGCGGCCGCTCGAACGCTCTATCGAAACAAGGTCCGACGGAGGCGCTGCCGCAGTTCGAACGGCTCGCGAAGACTTCAAAGAGGGGCGACCAGCGCAGTTACGCCAGAGCGGTCAGCTTCATCGGCGAATGTCAGTGGCGCCTGGGCGACTACCCGCGCGCATCCGAATACCTCGAACAGGCGCTTGCGCTGAAACGCCAATTGGGCGATCCGTGGAGGAAGCCAAGACGCTGAACGTGATGGGTCTCGTCGCGTGGACCGTCGGCAACTATCCGGAGGCGACGCGACAAGTTCCAGCGCGCGAGCGCGATCGGACGCGAGATGGGCGACAAAAAACTCGAAGGCGCGGCGCTCAACAATCTGAGCCTCGTCGGCGACGAACAGGGCGACTACCGAACTTCGCTCGCGCAGTACCAGAAGGTGCTCGCGCTGTATCGCGACATCGGCTTCGCGCGCGGCGAAGGCGATGTGCTCGGCAACATCGGCGGTGTCTACCTGCTGCTCGGACGGTTCCGCGAAGCCGCCAACTACTACACGCAGGCGCTGGCGATCAGCGACCGGCTCGAATCGAAGATTTCGCAGAGCCAGGATCACGGCAACCTCGCGATGAGCCTGATCGGGCAAGGCGAAATCGACGCCGCGCTCGCGCATCTCGATCAGGCTGCAAAGCTCGCAGTCGAAGCAGGCATGCGCCGCGACGAAGCGTACTGGCAACGGATCATGGCCAACGCGCAGATCGAGCAGGGCCACTACGACCAGGCGCTGGACGACTATCGCGCGGCCGTCGCCACCTACAAGGACATCGGCGCGCAGCCGGAGCTCGTGGAAGCCGAACACGACATCGGCCGCCTGTACCTGTTGCTCGGCGATTCGGCCTCGGCGGAGCGCCACTTCGACGATGCGATGCAGCTTGCGCGGTCCATCGGGTCGGCGCGCGCAGTCACGCTGAATCTGCTCGCACTCGGCGACCTGCAGTTGCGACGCGCGCAGCAGGTAGAAGCGACGGCCCTCTACGAACAGGCGTTGGGACGCGCGCGCGAATCGAACGAGATGGCGGCCGTCAGCGAATGTCTGCTGCGGCTCGCGCTCGTCCATCGCGAACAGGGCGACCTGAAGCGGGCAGCAGTCGAGGCGCAGCAGGCGCTCGACATCGCGCGCGGCACCGGCGCGCGCGCGTTCGAAGCGCAAGCCTTGTTCGCGCTCGGCGAGTTCGAACGTCTGTCCGGCAACGCTGCGGGCGCGCTCAGCCAATACGACGCCGCACAGGCGTTGGCCGCGGCGAGCGGCGACCCGGAGCTGACGTGGCAGATCCTGTACGGCCGCGCGCGTACGCTCGCCGAGCGCGGCGACCGGGCGGGGGCGGTCGCAGAGCTGCAGAAAGCGATCGTCGTCATCGAAGGCGTGCGTGAGCGCCTGCGCGAAAGCCGCTTCCGCGCCGGCTACGTGCAGGACAAGTATCAGGTGTACATCGATCTGGTGCGGCTGCAGTTGCAGCTCGGGCACACCGACGCCGCGTTTTCGGCGGCGGAGCAGCTTCGCGCGCGCGGCTTCGTGGCGTTGTTAGATAGCGGTCGGCCGATTGCAGGCAGCGAACAGGAACGCCTGCGCGAAACCGAGCTGCGGGAGCGCATCCGCCGGCTGCAGAGCGCGCTGGAAGAAGAAGAGTCCAGAACGCAGCCGGAACGACGCGAGCGCGCGATCACGAATTTCGGCGACGACCTGCGGGCGGCCGAGCAGGAGTACGAAGCGTTACTCGACGACCGGGGGCATCTGCCGGGCTCCGCCGAGAGTCCTGTCACGTACGAGTCGTTGCGTCCGCTGCTGCGGCGCAAAAGACGCGCTCGTCGAATACGTCGTCGACCGCGACGCACTGATCATCTTTGTCGTAACGCGCCGATGCGCTGCATGCGCAGACCGTTGCGCTGCGCGAGGCCGATCTCGTCAGCAAGGTGGAGCTGCTGCGCGATCTGATCCGTCATCCGGAGGACGAACGCTGGGCCAAACCCGCGGCGAGTCTTGCCGGATCGCTGATCGCGCCGCTGCGCGGCATGGGCGTGACGCGCGACGTGCGCCAGCTCTACGTCGTCGCGCACGGCGTACTCAACTATCTGCCGTTCGCGGTTCTATCGGACGGCGCGCAGCCGCTGATGGAACACATGGCGATCGCGTACTTGCCGTCTGCGGCGATGATCGCGGATGCGAAACGACCGGCTGGCAGCGTCGATTCGATGCTGGTCGTCGCGCCATCGCGCAGCCGTCTGCAGCATGCGCCGGAGGAAGCGAGCGCCGTCGATGCGCTGTTCCGGCCGAATTCGCTGCTGCTCGCCGGCGACAACGCGACAGAGACCCGGTTCCGCGCGATGGCGGGCGGCTATCGCAATCTGCATCTCGCCACGCACGGCTACTTCAACAAGCAGAACCCGTTGCTGTCCGGAATCGAACTCGAAGCCGACGCAGAGCAGGATGGTCTGCTCGAGGTGCACGAGATCATGGGCCTGAAGCTCACTGCCGATCTCGTGGCGCTCAGCGCATGTCAAACCGGTCTCGGCGCCGGATTCTTCAGCGACGTGCCGGCCGGCGACGATTTCGTCGGCCTGACGCGGGCGTTTCTTTATGCCGGCAGCGCATCGGTGCTGGCGACGCTGTGGGAAGTGGACGACCGCTCGACGGGTTTGCTGATGGAAGCGTTCTATCGGCGGCTCGGCAGCGGCGGCAACGAAACCAGACCCGCCGCGCTTGCGTACGCGCAGCAGCAGATCCGTTCCAATCCGAAGTACAGACATCCGTATTACTGGGCCGCGTTCGTGCTCGTCGGAGCATCGGACGCACATCCGATTTCGCGTGAAAGACACCGGGGAGTTGAGTCATGAGCACCATAGTGAGGTCGTTGGTATCGGTCATCGTCGGGATGGCTTTGACGTTTTCAGGTCCCGCGCAGGCGGCGGCGCCGATCAAGGTCGATGCGGCGACGCCCGTCGTCGGCGGAGCAGGGAACGGTCGATCTGGACGTCGTCATCACCGGCAGCGGCTTCGAGCCGGGCGCGGCGGTGGACTTCCTTGTCTCAGGCAGCGACACCGACACGGGCAACGTTGTCGTCAAGCAGGTGACTTACAACGACTCCAAAAAGCTGACGGCAAAGGTCAGCCTGACGAACGCGAAGATTTCCGACTTCGACGTCAAGGTGACGTTGATGTCGGGGCGCAATGGGAAAGGGATCTCGCTGTTCAAGGTGGTGGCGAAGCAAAGCGGTGACATGTCGCCACCGGCCGCGGTGTCGAACCTGACTGTGAGTCCGACGATCCTCGGCGTGACTTTGACCTTCACGGCATCCGGCGATGACGGCACCTCCGGCACAGCAACGCGCTACGACATCCGCTATCTGCAGTCATTGTCGTGCCTGAGTGAGCCAGATGGCTCCTGGTAACCCCTGATCGCGTCGCAGTGACCAAACCTGCTGGCGCCGGCGCGACGAGCTGTTTGAGGTTCGGCGACTGGCGGCCGGACTGCCGACTGCGTGGCGATTCGCGTCGCTGACGAGGTTCCGAATTATTCTGCATGGACGATCAGGCCTGTCAGCACGCTCGATGGTGCCTGGTCGATTGCGAACCGGATTTCCGCAAGTCCCAACACTTTGGTCAACGCGAATCAGATCAATCTCGCGTTCGATGGCGGTGGTACGGCCATGTACGCATGGGGGCTCCGGAATCTGGTGGTCAGTAACGGCGGCGGCACGAGTTGTTGCACCAATGGAGATGTGGTTCTCGTCAGCAGTACTGATCGAGAAGTGGTTCCAATGGCCGCAGACTATCCCGGCGCGATTCGATATACGGTGCGAATGGCCAGTCGCCCGACTACCGGATTCGGCGTGGCAGTATCCGGCAGCGGTCCCGTCAACTACGTCGATGATCCGGGCCCGGGGCAGGCAGCCACCAAATCCCTGATCGTCTCCACAGGGCTCGACGTGGATCAGACGAGCCACGTCGCATTCGTGGGCGACCACGCGACAGGCTGGAATCCGGTCGTCGACTACGTGCGCCTGGACTCGAAGACGAAGCAGTCGAAGCGCGCGACGCTAATGGTTGCCGAGCGCGTGAACGGTAACTGGGCGCCTGTCCCGGTACTCACGTACGAGGCGACGACCGGCACCAACATCGGCTTCTTCCTATCGCGAGAAACCTTTGCGGGAGCGGATGGCAACCCGCGTTTCGTCGTACCGCACTGTGGCGTGTTCGTGTATGCGGAGCGCGACGCGAGCGGGGTGTGGCATTACTACGACGCCGGTCCTGCGCCGGCCCCTGAGGGGCGATCCCTGAGTATCTGTCGACTGCGATCGTTAGGCTCCGGTCGATCAGCGGCTGCGGCGCCTGTCTGGTCATCGGTCGCCAGCGAATCACCCACTTCTGTGCGGGGTCTGACTCGCAGCTTCTGATCGGCCGGCAGTGCCGATTTCGTACCGCTTCGCTGGGCAGCCGGACGCGACGCTGTGCTCAGGCGGCGATATGGGGCCATCGAGCGGCATCGCGGCGTGGTCCCCCTGGTCGACGTGCCGAGTGGACCCCGTATCGACTGTGGGCAGTACCGAGAGCGGGAGCGGCCGCTCCGCGGAAGGCGACCTTCATCAGTGCGAACGCAACGGAACCTTCGAATACAGAGCAACGGGTCATCTATCGCTGTAGCGATAAGTGGACAA
Organism: uncultured Gammaproteobacteria bacterium; assembly: GCA_963822125.1. Classification (GTDB taxonomy): domain Bacteria; phylum Pseudomonadota; class Gammaproteobacteria; order Pseudomonadales; family Azotimanducaceae; genus DATJGR01. Next base: position 12,344 of record CAWGGQ010000033.1, read on the forward strand.
TACTGGATCACGGTCGAAAAAGCTAATCGATAGGACGAACTACACGCGCACTCAGGCTCCACCGCTCGACCCCGGAAGGCCAACGAGATCAGCGTTGTATCCGTGGGGTGTCTACTCGCAGAACGCGGCACCGCAGTACGACGAGGTCTACACGGCGACTCGCGTCGGGAATGCCTGCGGCTGTGACGCCGTAGCGATCGAGCACGTCCGCGGGCGCGCGGTCGAGACGACGTCTGGTGCTGCCACACGTTCGCGATCGGTGATCGAGTGGTCCGAATCGGCGCCAACCGCGTCGAGAGCCGGCAACTTAATTCGGTGCTGCTTGAGCCCCCTCGCGATGGACGTGCTCATGCACCTCGCATCGCGGCCGGACGGATGCGCGACCCACGACGAACTGCTGCGCGCGTTCTGGCGCGGGGCATTGTCGTCGACCAATGCTGTGCACAAGTGCATCGCCGAACTGCGCCGCGCATTCGGGGACGATTCGCGCGCGCCGTCGTATATCGAGACGATTCCGAAGCGCGGCTATCGATTGATTGCATCGGTTCGACAATTCGAAGCACGACACCAACCGACCGATGCGCCAACACGCGTGCTCGCGGCCGCTGCTGGGTGCCGAGCTCAAACGCCCATCAATCAACTGATGATTGCCCTCGGCGACGATTCACTGGCCAAACCACCGAACCGAAGCCAGCACTTATCGAATCGTTAGCCGCTAACGCGTT
>CAWGGQ010000034.1:0-29575 GCA_963822125.1 uncultured Gammaproteobacteria bacterium
AGCGAGGTGTTGGGCAATTCGCCGAGAGTTACGCACAGCGGATGCCGCCGCCTCATCCTCGGTAAGCGAGCAGCTGCTTCACCTCCCCATCGACGAATGCGTCGTCCTCCGGGCTGATGCCCGGCATGCACATGGCGTGACCCCAGATGGAGTGGATGACCCTGAGTTCCGCGTTCGGCATCTGCGCGACCTCGACCTCATTGTCCGCCACCGAGAAGTACATGTCGGTATCGCACGGCATGATCAGCGCACGGGCCCTGATCGAGCGGAGTGCGGCACCCAGATCGCCGTTGAAGCGGGATGGGCGGAGATGTCCGCGGCCATCCAGGTCAGGGTCTGGTGATATAGTTTACGGGGCTCCCAGCTGGCGATGAAGCCTTCGGCCAGTGACGAGGAAATCCTCGTAGACTTTTCCACTCCCATCTGCTCGGTAGCCCCGGGCGCGATACCAGTCCGACGACCAGACCATGATCGTGGCGAGGGCTATGAGCGCTTTCAGCATGCGCGGCGGCCAGGTCGCGCAGCGGCCCCCGTCCAGCCTTCGGCGCTTTCCATGATGGTCTTGTAGCCATTCAGGTACAGCCAGTTGTGAGCCGAGGTTTTCGCCGAACCGCAGATGCTGCAGATGCGCTCGTACGAAATCGGGGATAGACCGCACCCCAGTGATAGGCCTGCTGGCCGCTCATGGACGCGCCGATGGCCAGAGCCAGTTGCTTGACGCCGAAGTGCTCGGTCAGCAGGCGGTACTGCGCTGCGACGTTGTCGTAGGGCGTGACCAGCGGGAAGTCCATGCCTGCAAACGGCGGCGCGCAATTGCTCGGTGACGTCGACAGGCCGTTGGTGAACATGTCCGGCACGACGATGAAGTACTTGTCCGGATCGAGCGCCTTTCCTGCCTGCCCCCTGCGAGTCGCCCGCAGTCTCGCGGCGCGCGCCTAACACCTTCGCCGAGGCGCGACGTGCGGCTTCGCGATCCACCCCGTCACTCCAGACCCGCCTGACGCAGCGCAGCGTTGCGGCGTGCGTCGAAGTCGGGACGCGCAACGCCGAGATAACCCTGGATCAGTGCGAGGGAAAGATCGGGTCTGACCCGGCGCCCTGCGGCGATGGCCGCGCGCGCCTCCTCGAGCCGGCCGAGCCCGACGGCGTTCATCGCAACCCATGCATAGCCCGTGAAGTACGCGGGTTGTGTCGCGACCAGCAGTCGTGCCCGCTCGAGCCCCGCCTCGTATCGCCCGAGTCCCCCAGTTGGCGACCGCGAGGTTTTCGTAGATCCAAATCATCGGCCCTTGGGGATCAAGCTGCTGTGCGCGCTCGCTGGCGGCGATCGCGGCCTCCGGATTCCCGGCAAGAACCTGAGCCCAACCGAGGTAGACCCATGCCACCGGCATGCTGGGGTTGAGATTGACAGCGCGCTGGATCGAGTCGAGCGCGGTCTTCGGATCGCCTGCTGCGAGATGGGCGGCGCCGAGCGCCGTTTGGGCTGCGGGGTCGCGGGCATCGAGCGCGACCGCACGGCGCGCGCTCTCGAACACCTCCGACACCATGTCTTCACGTTTGCCGCTGCCGCTGAGCCCGACTTCCGTCGCCAGGGAAATCGAAAGTTGTGCCCAGGCAGTCGCGAAGCGCGGGTCGCGGTCCACCGCACGTTCGAAGAAGCCCCGCGCCTTAATGAATTCGTCTAGCGTGTACTGATCGAAGTACTGCAGACCAAGCTCGTAGAGGCGCGGATGCCTCCAGGTCCACAGTGCCGCGCTGGTGCGCACGGCTTGCCCTCGGCGCGCGTGAGGTCGCTGACGAGCGACGCTGCAATCGTCGCGCTGATCTCGTCCTGCAGCGCGAACACGTCTGCGACCGGGCGGTCTATCGACCGTGGACACGTGCTCGCCGGAGGGCGCGTCGATCATCTGCGCGGTGACGCGAATGCGATCGCCCGCGCCGGTGCACGCTGCCCTCCACGAGATAGCGCGCGCCGAGTTCGCTGCCGACGCGCCTGAGGTCGAGGTTGCCGCCGCGGTATCTGAAGCTCGAGTTGCGCGCGATCACCGGAAACGTGCGCCACGTCGACAGGCGCGTGATCAGATCCTCGGCGAGACCGTCGGCAAAGAAGGCCTGGTCGGGGTCTGGCTACGGGATGTCGAACGTCGGCAGCACCGCGATCGCCGGCCGGTCACCGAAGCCGGCCGACTTCCACAGACCGGGAGACAGCTTGATGTGCGGCCACATCGCTCCTGCGTCGAAGTGGAAATAGGTGACGAGCATCTGCGCTAGACTCGCACGAATCATCCGAGGGGGGAGGTCGAGATGCCCGGTCCACTGGCTGGCTTTCGTATTGTCGATTTATCTGCAGTCGTCTCCGAACCCTGGCAGCGATGCTGCTCGCGGATCAGGGCGCCGAGGTCATCAAGATCGAACCGTCGGGCGGTGATACCACACGCATGCCGTTGTTCGAGCGGGCGGCATCACACCGCTGTTCGCCAACGTCAATCGCGGCAAGCGCTCGCTGGTGCTCGACCTCAGTCAGCCGCGTGCGCGCGAAATCGTGCTGCAGCTCGCGGCCGAGGCGGACGTGTTCGTGCAGAACTTCCGCCCCGGTGCCATCGAGCGCATGGGCCTCGGCGAGGAAGCAATTCGAGCCGTGCGCAGCGACATCGTGTATGTCTCGATCAACGGCTTCGGCGAGACGGGGCCATATGCAAAACGCCGTGCCTACGATCCGATCATCCAGGGCCTGAGCGGCCACATCGCGGTGCAGCGCAGTCTCACCACCGGCGAGCGCGACGTGGTGCGCACGATACTTGCGACAAGGCGACGGCATACACCGCTGCGCAGGCGATCACCGCCGCGCTGCTCGCGCGTGAACGGGGCGCCGGCGGCCAGCATGTGCGGATCTCGATGCTCGATGCGTCGCTCGCGTTCTTCTGGCCCGACGGCATGGTGCGGCACACGATGATCGGTGATGGCGTAGGTCCCGGCGGCACCTGGTACGAGAGCTTCCGCCTGACCGACACCGCCGACGGCCAGATCCTCGTGTATGTCGCCACGCAAGGGGAGTTCGAAGCGTTCTGTCGCGCCGTCGGTCACCCGGAGTGGATCGACGATCCACGCTTTCGCACCATGCCGGCGCGCCTGCAGAACGGCGAGACGTTCCGGCAACTGCGCGACGCAGTGGTGCGTTCGTTCACCAGCGAGCAGCTGCTGGCGCGCCTCGAGGCGGAGCAGGTGCCGGCAGGGCCGGTGCACGAACTGCTGGACATCCTCGCGGATCCGCAGGTCGCGGCGAACGCGGTGCTCGTCGAGAGCGACCATCCGCATGCCGGCCGCATTCGCCAGACGCGGCCCGCGCCGCGCTTCGAGCGGACGCCGACGCCGCCGGGCCGGCACGCTCCGCGGCTCGACGAGCACACCGACGAGATCCTCGCCGAGCTGGGCGTTTCCGCTGACGAGATTGCGAGCTGCGGCGCGGGCGGGTGATCGGCGTGGGATGAAGTAGACGCGCAAAGGGCCGACTCGCTGTCGCCGCGGCTTGGGAGTGCGGCCGGTGAGGCTAAGCGGTCAGCGTGCCTTTCCTCTGTGGTTAGGCGAAGGGGTCGACGAGACGCACGCGGGCGTTTTCGAAGTCGCGCCGGTTGCGTGTGACGACCACGAGATCGTGCGCCAGAGCCGTCGCAGCCACGAGGCTGTCCTTGATCGGCATCGAGCGACCCGCGGCGCGCAGATCGGCGAGTAGTTTCGCCCACCGCAGACCAACGGCGACGTCCCACGAGATGCAGGTAATTCGGCGCACGCCTTCGTCAAACCACGCTTGCAGCCGTTTGCGCCGTCTGCCAGCCGGCATCAGCAGAATTCCGAACCGTATCTCGCCGAGGATGATCGGGTCGACAACGAGATCGCGTTCGTGCTCCCTCAGCCACGCCATCGCGCGCCCGTCGGGTGCCGGCTTGGTCGCCTCGCTGAGCACGTTTGCGTCGACCAGGTAGGTCACAGCGTGTCGGTCGATTCCGATTCGACCGGAACAAAGAACCCCTTATCGGGGCACGCAAGCAGCCAGTCCACCAGACCTTCGTTGGGCGGCGGCGCGCAGCGCACCAATCGGTAGTCGCCGCGATCGATGCGCTCCACCTCGAATTCCTGGCCGGGCTCGATACCGTCGCGGCGACGGATGTCCGCCGGCAGGATGATCTGGCCTTTGGTTGAAACGGTGGTTCTCATGCGTCGTAAGATATTGTCTTACTTCGGCTGGTGCAATCCGCCTTGGTCGCAGAATCGTGTCGGCGATCGGCGTGAGCACGTTCAGCCAACCTGAATTATCTGATTCAGCCGCTCGCACACCTGCCTGAACGAAGCGCTCGATAGACCGCCCAGAGGGTGCTTTCTGCCTTTGCGCAGGCGCCAGTCGAAGGACTTGGGCTGGTGACAAAGCACATAGCTCGTCGGTGCGAACTTGGCTTTCGAGGCGCCGCCGACAGCAACTGCGAATGGATGGTCGGAGTTGTATTCCGCCGTGGTCATAGGCAACCCGATGACCAGCGATGTCTTTTCGTTGAAGGTCCGCGGCGAAAGCACCAGGAATGGGTGAACGTCGCGCATTTCCCGCCCGGCCTGGGGATTGCAATCGATCCAGATGATCTCCTGTCGGTCCGGCGCCCAACGCTTGCGCGTGCCCGGCGCCGGTCGCTTGCCGGCTACCAACGCTCGGCTCCGAGGGTTTTGGTCGTGGTCATCCGCTCGCCGCCGTGACGTTTCGGGTCATAGGCAGCCACGCGTTGTTCGAGCGTAAGCTGCGAACCATCCACCGGCGTGATGACGACCCGGTCGCCCTCAACACAGATCCGCACGCGCTGATCCACATGCAGGTTCGCTTCCCGCGCCACCGCAGCCGGCAGTCGAACGCCCAGATTGTTGCCCCATTGTTTGATATCCAGCACGGCTTCGGCCATGGCACTGCTCCTTCGAAAAAGTATAAACGTTAGTTTATACAGGTTGGATAAAAAGAGCGCGGAAAGTTCGATTCTCGGTGTTCGGCCCTCGTTGGGCGCATGGGCCAGCGCTGCATCGCGCGACGGAAATTGCCCATTGAGATCCCGCGATTTGCGCTGCCGCCGTCCCTGTGTACCGCGTACTATTCGATGGCCCCCGGGATCTGTGCGTCAGCCAGGCTAAGGGGCGGGGGAATCTCACCGGGGAAAAGCCACGCATGACGGCGCAATCGTCGGATCAGGAGCTGCGGCAACGGTTGCACCAGCTCGAAGACAACGATGCGCGTTTGCGCGCCGAGCTGGCGGCCGCCGTCCAGCGCGAGGCGGCGCTCGCGCGCCTCGCGCAGCGCATCAACGAGCAGCCGCTCGACCTCGACGGCACGCTGCTGGTGATCGCCGAAGCCGCCCTGAAGCTTCTCGATGCGGATGGCGCCCGAGTCTGGCTTCGTGACGGGGACCAGTTCCGGCCGACGGCCGGTGCGATACGAGAAAGCCCGGTCGCCTATGTCCAACTCAACATGCCGATTGATGCATCCGGCGACGCGCCGCCGGCGCGGTGTGTGCGCGAGCGGCGCACCGTTGCTCTCGATGATCTGCTCGACCTCCAGCGGCCGGGATCGCGTCGCGAAGCCCTTATTGCCGCTGGAATCCGCTCCGTGATGGCCGCGCCGCTCGGGCGCAGCGATCCGATCTCCGGCGCACTCGCCGTCGCGCGTAACCAGGTGCGGCCGTTCAGCACATCCGAAATGGCCACGCTCGAAGCCTTCGCCGCACAGGCCGCAATCGCGATCGAAACGGCGCGCGCGCAACACGCGCTCGCGGAACGCAATCACGCGTTGGCTGAAAGCCTCGAACGCAAACCGCCACCGCGGAAATTCTCGACGTCATCAGCCGCTCGCCGTCGAACCTGCAGGCGGCGCTGGACGCGGTTGTGTTGAAGGCCGTTCATTTGCTCGCCTCCGACGCCGCGCTCGTCAGCCGACTGGCGCCCGACGGGACGGAGCACTACGTGGCCGAGCGTGCGATTGGCAACGAGATCGACCTGCTGCGAGTCTCGTGGCGCCGAGGCAGGTGCCGGCGAATGCGGGATCGCAGGAGCCGCTCGCGATTGCGAGCGGCGGGCGCACGGTGATGCGCCACGGCGGCCCCGACAACATCCGTGCCGACGCGCCGCAATTGGCCGACGTGTGGCAAGCGCGCGGCATGAACTCCGCCATCCGCACGCCGTTGATCACGACCGGAGGCCTCTTCGGCCATCTGATCGTCACGCGACGCTGCCCGATCCCTACACCGACGCGCAGATCCGCCTGTTCGAAACCTTCGCCGATCAAGCTTTGATCGCGATCGAGAACACGCGCCTGTTCGACGAACTGCAGCAGAGCAACGTGGACCTCGGCGCCTCCGTCGAACGCGAAGCCGCACTCGCGCGTATTTCCCAGCGCATCAACGAGCAGCCGCTGGATGTCGACGGCACGTTGCTCGCGATTGCGGAGGTCGCGCGGTCGCTGACGGACAGTGACGGCTCGCGTGTCTGCCTGCTCGATGGTGACGACGTGGTCGGCCATCAGATGAGCAGCCGGATCCCCGAACTCGCCCAGTTCTACACGAGCCGTTTTCTGGCACGTGTGCCGTTGCAACATGGAATGTCGATCCACGTGGTGTCCATACGCGAAGGACGTACCGTCGTGCTCACCGACGCCCACCCTGAAGCGAGTTGGCACAACGTCCCGCCCGAGGAGGCGTATCGGCGCAACCTGCGCTCGATGATGGCCGCACCCATCACGCGCGAGGGTGTGGTGCTTGGCTCGCTCTACACGGTGCGCACGCAAGTTCGCCCGTACAACGCCAGCGAAATCGCGTCCCTCGAAGCGTTCGCGAGCCAGGCCGCAACCGCCATCGAAACGGCGCGCGCACAACGCGAGCTGGCCGAACGCAACGCATCGCTCGCGCAAGGGCTCGAACGCGAGACCGCGACGGCGGACATCCTGCGCACCATCAGCGAGTCCCCGGGCGAACTCGAGCGCGTGCTGACGGCGATCGGGCATTCGGCACAGCGATTGTGCGAGGCCGACCAAGTGTTCATCGCCTTCACGAATTACGACAGCTCGGAGGCCGGTCGCTGGACCGCATGGGCCGACCGCCGCGGTCTGTTTGTGCTGCCGCCGGCCGTCGATGCCCCGCGTTTGCGTCCCAAGGGGACCCCGCGCCGCTGCAGTTTTCGGGTCCTGTCGACGCGTGGGCCAACGACTATCCCGAGTTCGCCGCATTAGCCCGGTCCGATGGCCTGACGGAGATGGCTCTGCTCCGGGTCGACGTCGCCGCCGCGTCAGGCACCAGAGGCGTCGTCACGCTGCGCCGCAACACCGCGCGGGAGTTCGCGCCGGAGCACGCGACGCTGCTGCAGCGTTTCGCAGATCAGGCGTTGATCGCCATCGACAACGCGCGCGTGTTCAACGAACTGCAGGACCGCAACCGCGACGTATCCGAAGCGCTGCAGCAGCAGACCGTGATCGCCGAAATATTGGAGATCATCGCGGCGTCGCCGTCCGATCTCGATGCGGTGCTGCCGAAACTCGGCAGTGCGGCTCAACGCCTGTGCGAGGCGGACGCGGCGGTCGTTGCGCACGGGACGGGGGAGAGAGCGCGCATCTGGGTAACGGGGCTCGGCCACAGACCGACGCCGCCATCCGGCCGCGCCGGGGTGCCAGGCGCCCGAGCCATCGCGACGAACGCTCCGGTGCGGTTTGCCGGCCCGATCGACTCCTGGGCGGATGACTATCCGGACAGCGCCGCGATGGCGCGAGCGGCCGGACAGTCGGAGGCCGCTGCGCTGGCCGTTCCCTTGCGCAGCGACACGGGTGCGGTCGGAACGATCGTCGTGACGCGCCGCAACGCGATCCCATTCACCGACCGGCATGTCGCGATCCTCGAAACGTTCGCCAGCCAGGCGTGATCGCCATCGAGAACGCACGGCTGTTCAACGAACTTCAGGCCACCACCACACAGCTCGAGGCCACGAACCTCGAGCTCACCGCCGCCTCGCAGCACAAGAGCGCCTTCCTCGCCAACATGAGCCACGAACTGCGCACGCCGCTCAACGCGATCATCGGCTACTCGGAGATGCTGCAGGAGGAAGCCGAGGACATCGGCGCAGGCGTCCTTCGTCGCCGACCTCGACAAGATCCGCTCCGCCGCGCAAGCACCAGCTCACGCTGATCAACGACATCCTCGACCTGTCGAAGATCGAGGCCGGGCGCATGACGGTGAACATCGAGGCCTTCGACATCGCCGACGATGCTGCGCGAGGTGGAGTCGATCGTCCGCCCGCTGTTCGAGAAGAACGGCAACGCGTTCGTGCTCGACTGCCCGGCCGACATCGGCACGCATGAGCGCCGATGCGCTGCGGGTGCGGCAGTCGCTGTTCAACCTGCTCTCCAACGCGGCGAAGTTCACCGAGCGGCGGCACGGTGACGCTGCGCATCGCGCGCCACGCAGCGCCGACGCCGCACCTGACGTTCGCGGTGAGCGACACCGGCATCGGCATGACCGACGAGCAGCTGGGCAAGCTGTTCCAGTCATTCAGCCAGGCGGAGGCGACCACGCAGAAGAAGTACGGCGGCACCGGGCTTGGGCTCGCGATCTCGCGGCACTTCTGCCGGATGATGGGCGGCGACATCGCGGTGACCAGCGAGCCGGGCGCAGGCTCGACGTTCACGATCACGCTGCCGTGCGAATGCGTGCAGGTGGAGCGCGCGTCATGAAGCCGACGATCGAGCGGCTGCAGACGCAACTGGCGGGGTTGCAGGCGCAAATCGCCTATGCCCAACAGGAACGCGATGCCGCGCTGAAAGCGAGCGCCGCGGCGCAGGAACGCGAAACCGCCACCGCGGACATCCTGCGCCTCATCAACGAATCGCCCGCCGACCTCGAACGCATCATGCCGGAGATCGGTCGCGCGGTTGAGCGGCTCTGCGAAGCCGACCACGGCGTGATCGGGTTCGAGGTCAAAGGCGCGGATGGACGACCCACCTTCCACAACTGGGACGCAATCCGGGGTCTGCGTGTTTTCGAGCAGGGTGTTTCGCGGTTCGTTCTGAGTGCGGCCGACGAGATGCGTGGCTATACCCATGTCGTCGGTCGGATCGAGGACTGGGAGGCCGAATACCCTGGCCTCGTGGGGATCACGCGCGCCGATGGGCTCACCGAGCTGGCCCTGTTGTCGGTTCCACTCATGTCGGGAAAGTCTCGCATCGGCTACATGCTCGCGCGCCGCAACACGGCGCGTGCGTTCGACGCACACCACATCACGCTGCTGCAGCATCTCGCCGCGCAGGCGGTCGTGGCCGTGGAGAACGCCCGCGCGTTCAACGAACTGCAGGCGCGCAATCGCGAGGTTGCGCAGGCGCTCGAACAACAGACCGCTACCGCCGACATTCTCGACGTCATCAGCCGTTCGCCGTCGAACCTGCAGGCGGCGCTCGATGCGGTGGTGCTGAACGCGACGCGATTGCTCGAGTCCGAAGGCGCGGTGGTGGTCCGCTTCATGCCGGACGGCTCGGCGGGTTGGGTGGCAGTGGCCAACGGTAGCGAAATCGCGCCCGGACCGCGGCTCGCGACGCCGGCGCCCACGCCGGCCGACGCGGGTTCCGAGGCGATGGCGATCCTGTCGAAGCGGCCGCACGGTGATGCGCCATGGCGGCCCCGACAGCGTCGCCGCCGATGCGCCGAACCTCGCCGCGGCGTGGCGCGCGCGCGGCGTGAACGCGTCCATCGTCACGCCGCTGCAGACCACGCGCGGCCGCTTCGGCGCATTGGTGGTCACGCGCGCGTCACCGGAACCTTACACCGATGCGCAGATCCGGCTGCTCGAGACCTTCGCATCGCAGGCCGTCATCGCCATCGAAAATGCAGGGCTGTTCAGCGAACTGCAACGCGCAACAAGGAGATAACGGACGCGCTGAACGAACAGACCGCGATGGCCGAAGTGCTCGGCATCATCGCTGCCTCACCGGATTCGTTGGAGAAGCCGCTGCAGGCGATCGTCGAATCGGCAACACGCTTGTGCGAAGGAACCTTCGGCAATCTCTGGCTCCTGGAGGGTGACGACGCGGTCCTCGCGGCGCAGTGCGGACGTAAGGAAGATGGAATGCTCGACGCAGGATTTCGAATGCCGGCTGCTAGCAACAGCTACCTGCAGCTCGCGCTCAGAGGCCGCACACGGAACGTGCAGAGCCTTTACGATCTGGAGCCTAACGAGGTTCCAGCCGAAACGATCGCGCGGCAGATTGCGCGGCTTGGTGACCGGTCCATGGTACTCGTGCCGCTGCAGGCGCGGGACGTGCAGATAGGTATGCTCGCGATCACGCGCAAATCCGTCCTTCCGTTCTCCGAGCGCAACGTCGAACTCGTCTCCACCTTTGCCAACCAGGCCGTCATCGCCATCGAAAACGCGCGGCTCTTGCGCGAGCTGCGCGAACGCAACGCCGACGTCAGCGCCGCGCTCGAGCAGCAGAAGGCGCTCGCGGACGTGCTCGAGGTCATCGCAAACTCGGCCACCGATGCGCGGCCGGTGCTCGAAGCCATTCTCGAGACCGGATCGCGGCTGTGCACGGCCGACGGCGCTGCGCATTCCTGGTCGATGCCGATGGCGCACACATGCACATGGAAGCTGCACGCGGTTCGCTGACGCCGGTGCTCGCACGGATGGGCGGCGTGCCCGGCCCGATCACAACGACCAGCTTCGTCGGACGCGCGCTCACCCAGCGCGGCACGATCTTCGAAGACCCGCGCGAGACGGCCGGTGTCTCCGCGCTCAGCACCGACCTCACCGCAGAGTTCAGCATCGTGTCCCTCATCGCTGTACCGTTGCTGCGCAACGACGTCGCCCTCGGCGTGCTGTATTTCCATCGCACTCTGGGTGGCCCATTTAGCACGCAACAGGTGACACTGATCGAGACCTTCGCCGACCAGGCTGTCATCGCAATCGAGAACGCACGCTCTTCAACGAACTGCAGGCGCGCAACAAGGAGATAACGGAAGCGCTGAGGCGCGAGGAAGCGAGCAGCGAGATCCTCAGGCAGATCAGCCGCGCTCCCGAGGCGCTCGACGAGACGCTGACGACGATCGCGCTGCCGCAGTCCGTCTCATCGGACTCGACACTGCCGGGATCTATCTGGTCGACGGAGACGAAGCCGTTCTTCGTGCGGACGTTCGCAGGAACGGACCGATTGTTGTCGATCCACGGATCGCGCGAGCCCCGCTGAAGGGATCGTTCGAGTTGTGCGGCGAACGCGCGCACCGTACGTCTTCAACTTCTACGAAGGGCTGTCTGCGGGCGCAGACCCGGACTATGAGAACGCGATGACCGCGATTGGGTTTCGCTCGCGAGCGCTGGTCCCGATTGCGCGCGGCGAGACGATGCTCGGGTATCTGGGGGTAGCGAACCTGACGGGCGAACCCATAACGCCGGCGGCCGTCACGCTGCTGCAGTCGTTCGCCGATCAGGCGGCGATCGCGATCGACAACGCGCGGCTCATCCGCGAACTGCGCGAGAGCAATCGCGAGATCAGCGAGAACCTCGACGTGCAGCGGTAATGGGCAATGTGCTTTCGATCGTGGCATCGGCGCCTACCGACCTGCAGGCGACCCTGCCGCAGATCGCCCTCGCGGCGCAGCAGCTATGCGACGCGCTGACGTCCACCGTGCACTGGATCGACGGCGATCGCCTGCATGCGTTCGACGGCGGAGCGTCGAATGTCGCAAGCCGACCTTTCGATCCGGAGTGGGCACGAACGTCGATGATGGGCGCAGCCGCGCTGGTAACCGCGTGATCGAACTCGCCGGCAGCATTGATGAACTCGCGCAGCGTTATCCCTACACCGCGAGTATCTGGGCGCGCGGTCCGTACCGGACAGATGACGTCTCAGGCCTTGCCATGCCGATGCAGGGTCAGGGCGAGGCGTTCGGCGCCATCAGTGTGTGGCGTCGAAACCGCACGTCGTTCACCGAGCGCCAGCGGGCGGTACTGCGCACCTTCGCCGACCAGGCGGTGATCGCCATCGAGAACGCGCGGCTGTTCAACGAGCTGCAGGCCAAGACCGAGGAACTCGAGGTCGCGTCGCGCCACAAGAGCGAGTTCCTCGCCAACATGTCGCACGAGCTGCGCACGCCGCTGAACGCGATCATCGGCTACGCCGAACTGCTCGCAGGAGGAGTGCGCAGACCTCGGCAGGAGGAGTTCCTGCCCGACCTCGGCAAGATCCACGTCGGCCGGCAAGCACCTGCTCACGCTGATCAGCGGCATCCTCGATCTGTCCAAGGTCGAGGCCGGGCGGATGACCATGTTCTCGAGCGACTTCGACATCGCCACGCTGGTCACCGAGGTCGAGTCGATCGTGCGGCCGCTGGTGGAGAAGAACCGCAACACGTTCGTGATCGACTGCCCGGCCGACATCGGCGTGATTCGACGCCGACCTGGTGAAGGTGCGGCAGGTGCTGTTCAACCTGCTGTCGAACGCCGCGAAGTTCACCGAGGGCGGCACGATCACGCTGACGGTGCGGCGGCACGTCGAGCCACGCGACTTCACGTTCGCGATCACCGACACCGGCATCGGCATGACCGACGAGCAGATGGGCGCGGCTGTTCGAGGCGTTCTCCCAGGCCGACGTGCGCACACCCGCAAGTACGGCGGCACCGGCCTCGGCCTCGCGCTTCAGCCGCGAGTTCTGCCGGATGATGGGCGGCGACATCACCGTCGGTCCGTTGCCGGCGCGGGCTCGACGTTCACCGTCACCTTGCCTACAGTGGTCGCCGATCGCCGAACGCCATCGCCGAACTCCGAACCGACGAGAACGCCAGCTGAATGCCCAAGATCCTGATCGTCGAAGACAACGAGATGAACCGCGACATGCTGTCGCGGCGGCTGCAGCGGCGCGGCTTCGACGGTGGTGATCGCGGTCGACGGCGCGCGAGGGCGTGGCGATGGCTCGAAGACCGAGCTGCCCGACCTGGTGCTGATGGACATGAGCCTGCCGGTGATGAACGGGTGGGAGGCCACGCAGGCGATCCGGGCCGACGCGGCGACCGCGCACATCCGGTCGATCGCACTCACCGCGCACTCCATGGCCGGCGACCGCGAGAAGGCGATGGAGGCCGGCTGCAACGACTACGACACCAAGCCGGTCGACCTGCCGCGCCTGCTGGCGAAGATGGCGGCGCTGGGGATCGCGGCGTCGTAAGCGCCGAGGGTGGACATCAGTCCGCCTGCGCGGCTTGCTGCTCTGCGTAACACACCGCATCGGACGAGGAGCGATCGCCGGCTGTGCGACTGCTCGTTTTGCGCGCCATTACAAATGTGTTGGTAACTCAGAAGAGAACTTTGGTACAGTCCGGCCGATGGAAAAAAGACCCAAGAAGATTGCGATACTCGGTGGCGGCGTTGGCGCGCTCACGGCGGCGTGGTACCTCACGAGCAAGTCGGATTGGCAGCGTGACTACGAGATCACCGTGTATCAGCTTGGCTGGCGGCTCGGCGGCAAAGGTGCGACCGGTCGTAACGCGCAGCGAAACCAGCGCATCCAGGAGCACGGACTGCACGTCTGGTTCGGCTGGTATGAGAATGCGTTTCGTACGCTGCGCGATGTCTATGGCGCGGTCGATGCGCCCCGGGGCAGCCGATCGCCACGGTTGAGGAGGCTTTTACGCCGCGTTCCGACGTGCGCATGTTGGAGCAGGACGAAGGTGACTGGTTACCGTGGGATATCGATTTCCCGGTGAAAGACGGCCTTCCGGGGCAGTCCCGGGTGGAACCCATGGATTGGGACATCGTCGTCACGGCGATCGATTTCGTTGTGCTGCAGGCGGAACAGCTATTGAAATCACGCGTTCGTGACGCGCTGCCAAGACGCCATGGAATGCCGGGTTGTTTCGTCTTGCGGAGTCGGTTGTCGATGGCGCTGTCGATCTCGCAACCGTCAGTTCGTTGCACGCCGCGCGGCTGTGGATCAAAGCGCTCGCGCCGCTCGCCGAGCCGCTGCGCGCCGGCAAGGGTCATGAGCCGCACCATTTAGGCATCGCGCAGTTACTGCGTCACTATCGGACGTGGTTGCACGCGCGCCGCGACGACAGCATTGCGCAGAACACCTCGATGCGCCGCGGTTGGATCATCCTCGACCTGACTCTGACGTGCTTGATCGGCTTCTTCGAAGACAACGTCTTCACGAAAGGACTGGGCAGATCGACGATTGGGGTTCTCGGATTGGCTGCGCGAGCGCGGCGCGGCCGAGATCACGATTCAGTCAACACCGGTGCGGGCGCTGTACGACTGTTTCTTCGGCTATCTGGATGGCGACATCAGCCGCCGCTGCATCGCGGCAGGTGTCGCGCTGGGCTGCGCGCTGCGGATTGGTGTGACCTATCACGGCGCGGTGCTGTATCTGATGAATGCCGGAATGGGTGAGGTGGTAGTCGCACCGATCTACCAGGCGTTGGCGCAGCGCGGCGTGCGCTTTCAGTTCTTTCGGCGGATCGAACGGCTGGAGCCGAATGCCGCGGGAAATGCGATCGAGCGCATTCACATGGCGGTGCAGGCAAACGTCAAGACGGAACCGTATCAGCCGCTGATCAGTGTGAACAGTTTGCCGGTGTGGCCCGACCGGCCGCGATACGAGCAATTGGTCGAAGGCGACGCGCTACGCAACAATGATGTCGACCTCGAGTCGCATTGGGCGGCCTGGGAGGATCCGGGGCACGAGACTCTGGAGCACGGCGTCGATTTCGACATTGCCGTACTCGGCATCGCACTTCCCGCGCTGAATGACATCTGCGCGCCGCTCGTCGCGGTGAATCGCCGGTGGCGCGACATGCTGATGCGCATCCCGAGCATGCAGACGTTCGGTGTGCAGCTTTGGATGACACGCAGTCTGGCTGAAATGGGCTGGAAGGGTCCGCCGCGTCCCGCCGTAGCAATGCCGGAACTCTTGGACGTCTGGGCCGACATGAGCCAGACGTTGAAGCGGGAGGACTATCCCGTCGACCAAAGGCCGCGTTCGGTGATCTATCTCTGTGGTCCACTGCCGGGTGACTATCTGCTGCGTGGTTCGTCCGAGCACTGCGTTCCGAACGAAGCCCGGGACGAGGTTTACGCGCTGACGAAGCGCTGGCTGGATGCTTATCCCGGCTGGATCTGGCCGAAATCTGCGGGCCGGCCGGGTGAACGTGGTCTCGACTGGTCGCTGCTGTTCGCCGACACATCCGCGCAGGGTGCGGATCGTTTGCGCGATCAGTTCCTGCGCGCGAACATCGACCCGACCGAGCGCTACGTGTTGTCACCGCCGAAGTGGAATCGGCTGCGCATGCGGGTCGACGACAATGGCTTTGCGAACCTGATTCTCGCGGGAGACTGGACCAACAACGTGATCAATGCGGGTTGTGTCGAAGCCGCAACGATATCCGG
Source organism: uncultured Gammaproteobacteria bacterium (assembly GCA_963822125.1). Taxonomy (GTDB): domain Bacteria; phylum Pseudomonadota; class Gammaproteobacteria; order Pseudomonadales; family Azotimanducaceae; genus DATJGR01. The sequence continues at coordinate 15,434 of CAWGGQ010000034.1, forward strand.
CATGATGGCCAGCCGCAGCATCTGCGGCGTGCCGATGAAGATCGCCGGCGAACGGTTCATGCGCGGATGACGCGCCGCACGTTGCCTCCTTACCTGCACCGACCCGCTCCCGTTGAGGTGCAGCAACCGGGAAGCCTGTCAGGTGCCCGCTGCTACTGTTTTGCGTTGCAAGGCGATCGACGCGCAATAGACGCCGCGGCGGACCGTTACCTCAACGCGGCCGCGGCCGATGGGTTGGTGTATCGCGCCGTGCTACCGATCGTGCTGGCGACGTTTCTGGACGTGGAGCGGTTGTCGTCGACCACCGAACCGTATGGCTGGCTGCGCGATCGCGAATTCGCGCTGTGGACGCTGATGGGCGCGGTCGAGCAGCGCGATGGCTATCCGAGTATCGATAGGCTGGTCGCATGGATGCCTTACGTGTGGGTCAACAACGCGCCGGCCATGATGACCGGCCGCGGCGTATGGGGGTTCCCGAAATCAATCGGCCAGATCGATGTGCCGACCAAGCCCGATCACGCTGCCGTGTTCTCGTTGGACACGCTCGTGTGGGACAAACTGGGGCCCGATCAGGAAGGCCGTCAGCAGAACCTGGTGAAGTTTCGCCGCCACGACCACGGCCCGCTGGGCGAACCGGAGTCGCATTGGTCCGGGCCTGCGCATGCGTTGGAAGCGTTTGCGCAACTGCTCAACCAACGAGGTGGCGAAGGGGCGATACCAACGTTGGGCCTGGTCGCGAATCTCGTCGAGCATCTGCTGCATCGCGATGTGCCGCTGGTGAATTTGAAGCAGTTTCGGGATTGCGAGAATGGCGCCAACGCCGGCTACCAGTCCCTGGTCGAAGGGCCGTGTCACGTTCAAAAGCTATACGGCGGCGGCATCCTGTCAGGCGACTGGTCGTGTGAGTTCCGCGCCGCCGAAAGTGAACCGATCGCGCACGACCTCGGCTTCGCGAACCAATCTCCCGAAGTGCATTTCGGTGCGTGGGTGCACATGGACTTTCTTGCGAACAGCGGTCGCGAAGTATGGCGCTACGGCGACGGGCTCATCGGCCCGGAAAAGCCGGCGTGACTGCGGCGGTTATTCACCCTGAATCTCGACCGGGTTTCCGCAGATTGCACGTGCCGCCTGCAAGCCGCCGACCACCGCGCCTTCCACACAACCGCCGTTGATGCAGGAACGCACCCAGTCGCCCGCCAGAAACAGATTGGCGAAATCGGGGTCGTCCGACGTCAGGCGGTAGATCGTGCTGCCTGGAACCGTTTGGACGTATCGTTCTGACGGATCGATGTTGGCGCGAAAGAACTGGCTCGCAAATCGCGCCTCATTGTCACCGTTGGCGAGATCCACCAACAGCTCCCAGCGAAATCCGTTCGCGTCGAATGCCTTGGGCCAGAACCGTTGCGCATTCGCCGGCAACCACCGACGGGCCGTCTCGACTACCTGGCGGTAGCTTTCGACGGGATAGTCGCGCGCGGATCGCGGTGGAATCTGCGGCGGCGTCGGCATCGCACCACAAAGGTAGGCGATGCTGCCGGGCCATTCGGATTGCGGCCACTGTTCGCGATCGACGAGGCTCGACATGTCGCCCCAGGTCGACAGTGGTGGGGCGTAGCTCGTCAATGCGGTGGCGGGCCCCTGCCAGCCCAATCCCTTCCGGTTGGGTCGCAACCATAGCTGCACACTTTGGGTTTGCACCGTCTTCACGAATTGCGTGGCGTTGTACCAGCGTGCGCTGGCATCGGTCAGTTCAGTGCAGGTGAACGGCACGCTGGCCTGCGATAGGCCGTACACCACCAAATCGAAGTCGCGACCTTTGACCAGTCTTCGGGTGTCGACGCCATCCCAGCCGTTCCAATGCGATTCGAAGTCGACGTGATGCGTGGGGGTTTCGATCTGCGTCCAATCCGGCACTGAGGGCCAGCAACGCAAACCGTTTACCTCGACGAGAGGCTGGTATTCGTCGCCGCGGATCGCCGCTTGTTGCTGGATTTCGATCTGCTCGACGCAGGTGCGCGTTTCATCGAGGTGAAGCGCGCCCACCTTGTTGAAGAATTGGAACTTCACGCCGCGCGCTTTCAGCACGTCGTAGAGCGGCGTGAAGATTGTGTCGCCCATGCCAGCCTGCATCTGCCAAAGCACGCTGCCTTTGTAGCCGAGACCGATCCGCAGCAACGCGCGAAGTCCTGCCCCTGCCGCCATCGCCGGCCTATCGTGATCACCGTCGGCATAGGCGAATGCGAGATCGTAGAACGCGCGCAACAGCCCGGAGTCGAGTGCGGTCTGGTTCGCGCCATGCGTGGCGAGCCAAGCGCGCAGCTCATATTCGTCGAGCTTGTCGAATTCGCTCAGCCGCGGGAAGCCCGCAGCGGCCAGCCCGCGGAAGATCGCCAACGCCAACTCGAAAATCACGTAAAGCTGATGCGTGGCGGGATGCGTCTTGCGGTGCGGGCGCGATGCGCTGCGTAGCCAGGCGTGAGTCGTCTCCAGATGCCCTTGCAGCACACGTGCATGTAACGCAGTGCGGCGTTCCGGATACGCACGTATTTCTTCAGCGAGCCGGCGCGCGAGCGTCATCGACGGATGGGTTACCAGTTCGACCGCCTCACGGGCTATCCCGAGCACCGCACCAAAAACGTTGAATCCCGCTTCGAAGATCGATGCTGCATTCGGCCGTCGCGGTAGCGGCGCACCTGTTCCAGGCGCCGCGTTGAGCGCGCGCTCGAGGAATGCGATCAGCTCCACGATCATGTCCCACGCGTTGTCGATGACGTCCCCTTCGCCAGGACGTTGGGGGTTACGCGGAAACTCGACGGTCCACGGACGCCATTCCCCTTCCACCTGATCCATGAAGGTGATGACGTCGCGCGGCCTGAATGCGTCGTCAAATCCGGCGAACCGGCCGCCTGCAGGCGGGGTCCACTCGTCGTAGCAACTGCGCAGCATCTTGAACGCGTTCTGGTACCACCCCATCAGGATGTGCAGGCCGTGTTCCTCGATGCGTTGGGCCTTTTGGGAATTGCGACCACTCGCACCTTTACCGCCGAGCCGCCAACCCATCTGATACACCGTCACCTCGTAGCGCGCACGCAGTGCCGGTGTCTGCGTCAGCGCGAAGACCGCACTGAGGGCGCCAAGGCCACCTCCCAACACGGCCACCTTGGTGCGCGTGTCAGCCGACATCGGAAGTAGCGTCGTTCGCGTCCGCCGCCTTGATGCCGTCGTGCGCTGGCGACGCGCCGTAATGCCAATGGCATTCGAACGAGTGCATGTCCGGAGTCATCGCCAGCGGAATGTCGATGCTCTTGAAGAAAAGCTGCGTGGGTGCGCGACAGACCTCGAGGCAAACACGACGACCTGCGGTGCTCGCGAATCGACAGCGCGGTATCCGCAGGGCATCAGTGCCGTCTCGTTCCATCTTGCCCACGAGGAAACCAAACGCTTCGGGCGTCGTCTCCGCAAACAGCCACGCCATCGTGCCTGGCGCGAACGCGCCGAGTAGATGAATCGCGGACACCGGAAGTTCGCCGCCGAGTACCGCCGTCAGCACTGCACGATCGGCTCGATGTCGCTTGTCGGGGTCGAGATTGTTGAGCCCCCAGCGCAACTCCGCAATGAGACCGTCGTAGCCGGGTACGTCCGAGCGCCAACCGCTTATGGACGTATACGCGTGGCGCATTCGAGAGATCTGAAGCCGACCGTAGCAGCTCTCTGCCGGTTCGGTGCGCTGTGGCGTGGTCATCGTTTTGTTCCGTGTTCGGGTCGGGCTCGAGTGTCTGGAGTGCCTCGGATAAATCCAGCGCCTTGGACAAATCCCTTGCAAGTAGTCGGTATCCCAGTTGGCGCGGCGCCGGAACCGCGGCGGCATTGCTCAGTGCGTCCAACGCGCGGAACCGGTCGAAATCCAGATCGAAGCGATCGGCCAGGGCGAGCGATTTTCGAAAGCATCGAGCGGCGCGGCGATGTTGACCCATTACGGTGGCCACATTGCCCTCGTACAGCCAACGCAGCGCGCCCGATACCGGGCTGAGCGCGGCGAATCGCTTCAGCACTTGGCGCGCGCGCCTCACCAAAGTCGCTGGGATTGCCGCATCGCGGCCATGTTCGAGAGCGTGCGCCCATTGCCTGCGCGCGACTTCGGCTGCGCCATCCAATGGGAACTTGTTGTAGTAAGTGCCGGGCGGATGCGCAGTGGCGACGTCCAGCGCGCGTTCGGATGACGCGCGTGCGGCAGTGTCGTCGCCGATCGCCGCATAACCCCAGGCCAGCAAGCCGTGGCAGAAGATCTGTTCGCCGTGGGCCAGCGTTGCGGCCAACACACCCTGCGTCTCGTCGAGTAGGGTCCGATCTACCCGGCCGCGAAGAATCGCCGACGCGAGGCGCCCGCCATAGACGTAGCAGCGCATCTGGGCGGCGCTGTTGGGATGTGCCGATCGATACATTTGTTCGGCCACTCGATCGAGTGCGTCCAGTTCGCAGCGATGTAGATGCAACATGATCTGTATGGACAAGCATCCTTCCCACCGGAACTGATCTCCCACTTCTGCAAACAGCGCGACGCTTTCTGCCGCATGACGGCCGACCGTGTTCCAGCTACCCAGGGAATGGCGATACACCGCGATCAACTGATGCACGAACGCAAGCGTTGATTTATCGCCGCTTGATTCGGCCACCGACAATGCACGATCCGAATAGTAGCGCGCGATCCGATGCTGCCCGCCAATGCCGGCCACAACGCCGAGTGCCGCATACGCGCCGGCGGTTTGGGTACGATCGCCTCCGCGCTCGGCAAAGTTGAGGCACTTCAGCATCGCCTGAACCGCCCACACCACATCGGTGTTGAAGTACCCGTACTCGGCGCGATAGCGATACATCTCGGAGGCCTGCTTGAATCGATCGACCAGCATGTCATTCGCGAGCAGTGCTGATGTCGGCAGCATCCGATGCAGCATCTGCACGCCGATCTGTGCGAGCAGCGAGGTCGCGAGTCCGACACGGGTGCCGGGTACCGGCCAACCCAGGTAGCGCAGGCCGCGCACTTGATGTGTTGAACACTGGTCGTAGTCGGACAGCTTCAAGTGTGCGATTCCGAGCCACCACTGCCAGCGTGAGCGTTGCCAGTGCGTGACACTGGGCAACGCATCGTTGTCGGTCGCGACGGCCGCGCTGAGGAAGCGTATCGCTTCCGGATTGGCGAATTGATCCAGTGCTTGTTTGCCCGCGCGCTCGAGGTAATACACCGCCTTGATCGAGTTCCGGCCCTGTTGCCAGTGGTGCGCCAGCAGTGGCCAGTGCGGTTCGAGATCGTCTGCGTAGCGTCGCTCCAGATGTTCCGCAATTGCGCAGTGCAAGCGTTGCCGCTGGTGGAATGACAACAGCCCATACAGCACCTCCTTCACGATCAGGTGCGTGAAGAGATAGCTGAGTAGCGGCTCGGGTGCTTCGACGGAAACAAAATTGCTCGTGGTCAACACGCGCAGATGAGGTGCAAGGAGGTCGACTGTGGATTGAATTGGATGAACCGCCGCCAAGGTTCCGTAGTCGAAACCGCGGCCGATCGTGCTGGCCACCTTAGCCGTGAGCTGTGCTTCGGTGGTGAGCCCGTCGATGCGGCTCGTGATGACGCCTTCGACGGTGTCCGGCACGTCCAGCGTAGCCAGCCCGCCGTGGACGATTGTGCAAACGTCGTCCGTTATGCGAATTGCTCCGCTGTCGAGCATCGCCAAGGCGATTTGTTCGCTGAACAGCGGATTGCCGTTGGCGCGCTCCTGCACAAACGCTCCCACTTCCGCCGGCAGCTCGTGGACGCGGAACCGTTCCACCAGCATGGCGACGCAATCTGCGGCGGTCAGCGGGGCCAGGGGCAGGCGCAAGCAGCCCGCCTTCCCAACGATTCGGCTAAGGGCGATCGGTCCTGGTTCGTCCGGCGTTCGCAGGCTCAGCAGCAGAAAACAGTGCGGAAGCTCGGCCACCTGCAACGAGAGTCGCCAGGAGAGTGTGTCCAGCCACTGTGCATCGTCGATGACCAGTACCAGGGGTCGCTGCGCCGCCACTGTCTGCAGCAATGCCGACAGCACTTCCACACTCCGGCTCGCGCGGGCCTCGCCTTCCAGCTGACGCGTTAGTGGCGTGTCTTCGATGTCGTGCGGCAGCACGGAGCCAGCCAGCGGCAACCATCGCGCGGAGGAGCCGAGGCGTTGCTCGAGTTCCGGTACGGAGTAGGCGGCGAACAACTGCGCAAACACGGCTCGCCACGCATAGTACGGCGTCGATTGTTCCACCGCGTCTGCCGCATTGTTCACCAGGTGGACTGGGGCGCGCGCCGCGATCTCGCGAAATGCCGATATCAAGTGCGACTTCCCGATCCCCGGCTCGCCCTCGATCACGGCGACACCTGCGTCGCCGCCAATCACTGCATAGAGCCGGTCGGTCAGCTGGTTCAGTTCGAAGTCGCGGCCGACGAGCCGGCCGAAGTGCTGCACCCGCGAGCTACCGTCGTTCGTTCCGACATCGGTTTCGCGTGGGCGCAGCAGGGTCACCGGTTCGTCAATGCCCTTCAAAGCCACCTCGCCGAGCACGTCGAACGCCAACCGGGCGGCTGCACGATCGGCGGATGCGCGATCGCACACGACGCCTTCCGGTCGCGCTTTTGCCATCAGGCGTGCGGCGCGGTTCACAACTGCGCCAAATACGGCGTATTCGCGACGTACCTGTGCGCCGCGCAATCCGCAGAAGGCGCGCCCGGTCGCCACGCCGCATGCCGCGTTCTGGCCGGATCGAGCGAGTGAGGTTCGTATGTTCAACGCCGCGCGCAGCGCGAGTTCGGCATCGTTGTCGTGTGACTCGCCGGGCAATCCCCACACTGCCAGTGCGGTGGGACCGCGTTCGTCGACGACCAGCTGCAACAGACTGCCCTGATGCCGATCAATCTCTGCGAGCAGCACACCGACCACACGTTGTGCGTCTTCGAGGCCGGCCACCCGGTCAAGCGTCAAACCCGACAGGCCGACGAACAACACGGATACGCGGCGAAACTCGGCCAGCCATATCGACTGGCTGGCGGCCAGTCGATTGCGCACCACGCGTGGCACGAACGATGCGGCGAATGCACCGGGCAGTAAGGGCATGGGTTCGGTTGCCGCATCTGCGTGGCGCAATAGTTTTTCGAGGCGGACGTGGGGTTCGCCCACGCGCTGAGAGATCTCTGCGCGGTCGAATATCTCGCTGATCCGCGGCCCCAACGCGACCGAGTTGGGCGAGACCTTCTCCGTCAGGCGACCCAGCGCGGCAAGCGGAGGGCCACTCAACAAATAGGCAAAGAAGCCTGCGTTCCCCACCAGCAGATGCGTAATCGGGCCGCGCTCGATGCCGACGCGCAGCGTCAGTGACTCGCCCTGCAACGGCATTCGGGTGGCGAGGGATGCTTGTATTGTCAGCGCCGCTGCGGCGGCAGCTCGACCGAGTGCGTCGATGGGTCGCGGGTCGTTCCAGACCGCGATCACTGCATCACCCGGGAATGCCACCACTTCGCCGCCGTTCGCGGCAATGGCACTGACGATGCGTTCGAATACTGATTCCAATATGCGCGAAAGCACCTCCGCGCCGTCCAACCCTTCGTGCGCGAGCCGTTCCGTCAGCGCAGTGAATCCAGAAATGTCGCAGAACAGCACCACTCCGTCGCCAGAGAGAAACGCCGGTGCAGGCGCATCGAGGCCCAACGCCTGTGCCATGCGTGCGACGGGTGCCGGCACGAACGGGTTGAGAGCAACGTCGCTGCCGGCATCAGACTCAGGCGGGGCCATACAGGTTCGCATGCTGGGCGTATGGGTGGCCCGCCGCCAATACGTTCCATACCTCGCGAGCCGCTTGCAGGACGAGGGCGAGCGTACAAGCGCAGGACGGACACGTGGGTTTACCCGGCGAATTGCGCGTGCGCGCTGCACAGCGCGCGCACTTCTCCCCCAATTCACTCATCGGTGTTCTCTCTCGGCGGATTGTTCCCCGTGCGGAACTTTACACGGTGAACACGAAAATATCCGGCGGCGTGGATCACCTATATCTGGCACCGGCGCCGGTTTCATCCCGTCACCAATTTCATCCGCTGTCACATTCACTTCAGTTTTCCCGACGGCTCGAAGATCAAGAAGGCTTTCACTACGAATGGCGCTTGTGGTCGGCGCCGGAGCTGCGGGAAATTCTGCTGGAGGCAGGATTCCGCAATGCCACGACTATTGGGAAGGCGAGGACGAGGATGGTGAGGCCAATGGTGAATTCAAGCCGGAACAAAAAGGCGCAGCGGATTCCGCCTGGATAGCGTATATCGTTGCCGAGAAGTAGCGCGCCAACGATCCATTCATGGCGCGTTGAACGAAGACACAAACGGAGGAGCGCGCATGGAACTGAACGATAAAGTCGCCATCGTTACCGGCGCAGGCTCGGGCATCGGCCGCGCGCTCGCGCAGCGCATCGCGCGGGCCGGCGCGCGCGGCGTCGTGTGCACCGATCTGAACGGCGCGAACGCCGCAAGAAACCGCCCGGATGATCGGCGGCGTTGCGACGGCCGCGGCGCTCGACGTCGCCGACGAAGCGGCCATCGAAAAGATCGTTGCCGATACCGAAGCGCGCTACGGCGCCGTCGACCTGTTCGTTTCGAACGCAGGCTACGGGCGTGCCGGCGGCCTCGATCTGCCGACGGCGGAATGGCAGAAGATGATGAACGTGCACGCGTTTTCGCATCTCGCTGCGGCGCGTGCGGTGATTCCGGGGATGCTGAAGCGCGGCGGCGGCTACCTGCTGTCTACGGCGTCTGCCGCCGGGCTGCTGACGCAGATGGACTCCGGGCCTTATGCGCTGTCGAAACACGCGGCGGTCGCATTCGCGGAGTGGGTGGCGATCAACTACGGCGATCAGGGCATCGGCGTTTCTGTGCTGTGTCCGCAGGCGGTTCGCACGAACATCCTCGGACCGCGCGCAGCAAACGCGTCAGTCGAGCACCCGGCAGGCTGCCGGCGACGGCGTTCTGGAACCGGAGTTCGTTGCCGACGCCTGTCTCGATGCGATCCGCGACGAGCGATTCCTGGTGTTGCCGCATCCGGAGGTGCTCACGTACTTCCAGCGCAAGGCGAACGATTACGACCGCTGGCTTGCGGGCATGCGGCGATTCCGGCGTAAATTGCAGGGCGGGTGAGTCGTTCGGCGCCGGCGCCGCAGCTCCGCACGACGGGTGCGGCGCATCAGGTTTAGATTCCTGGCGACGCGCCCTTTTTGAACGCACACCAGCGACCGGAGATACCGATGAAGTTCGTCGAAGAGTTCACGTTCAGCGCCCAGTTGAAACCGCCCGTGCCGGTGGGTGCTGGGCCGATCGGCACGCGCATGTTTTACGAAGTGGCCGGCGGGACAGTGATAGGCGAGCGGTTGCGCGGCAAGATACTCGGCGGCGGCGAGTGGGCGCTGATCGGACCGGACGGCTTTTTGCGAGTCGACGTGCGGCTGCAGGTCGAAACGCACGACGGAGCATTTCTCTACGTTCAGTACACCGGCCTGCTCGAGATGAACAAGGCGGTTCAGGAGGCGACCTCAGCGGGCCGCGGCACCCAGTTCGGCGACCAGTACTTCTTCACGAACCCGCGCATGGAAACGGGCGACGCGCGTTACGCGTGGGTGAACACCACGTTCTTCGTCGGCGAAGGCCGCATGCTGCCGGGGCTTGGCGTCGAGTATCGCGTCTGGCGGCCGAGCCGCTAACGCCGCCGGCTTTCGCTAACAGATCGTCCGGGGGGCACGGCGCGACCGTCAAAGCGAACCCCAGAACGCCGTGAGCGCATCGGCCGCCTCGACCGGCCGCTGCTGCATCCACCAGTGGTTCGCACCCTCGAGCACGACGCTGCGCGCACCCAGTCGTGCGGCGGAGTTGCGCGCCATCTCAGGCGTGCCGGTGTAGTGGTCTTCGGTCGCAATGATCACCAGCCCCGGACGCCTGTTCGGCTGCCGCTGCGGCATCGCCGAGATCGCGCAGCACCGGCTGCACGGCGGAGCGGTACAGCTTCAGGATGCACTCCGCCATGGTTGAGTTCAGCGCGGCGGCAATATGTGCCGCTGATGCGCTGCTGATGCCCAACGGCGTGAGGAAGGCGATCTTCTCTTCGAGCGTGCCGCTCGTCATCGCCGCCACCGCCGCCTCGCCCGCCGTCGGCGTCTGCCACACCTGCGCGGCGTCGTGCCATGTGTAGTCGGGATGCAGCAGACCCGCGCAGTCGGCGGCCCACGAAGCGATCAGGTCCGGCCGATGCGCGACGATGCCGAACACGTGGCCCGCGCCCCAGTCGTGCCCCACCAGATGAACGTTGCCGCCGAGACGTTCGAGTTCGGCCGCCAGCCACGAGTGGTAGCTCTGGTGCGTGGCGTCCCATCCGCGCGGTACCGGTGCGCCGAAGCCGGGCGGAGACAGCAGCACGATGTCGTTCACGCCGCGGCGGCGCAGCTCGTCGGCCAACGGCCACCACACTGCTTCGGTTTCAGGGTTGCCGTGTACGAATGCGTGAACCATTGGCTGTCTCCTTCCGCGTTGTCCGTCGATGGACCGCGTGGTCAGCTCGCGTTCGACGAGTACAGATTGCCCGCGCTGCATTTGGTCACCGCATCGAACTCCGCATTGAGCGCGACGCCCTCGGGCGTTGCCATCACCGTCTGCTGCGCAGCCCATGCCTCGATGCTGGGAAACGAATCGATGAACATGAAGTGGTCGAGGCTGCCGGTAACGGGTGACGCGATCGAACTGTGAATGTCACCGCCCTTGACCTTGCCGTTGACGAATTTCACCCACTTGGAGTCCACCGCTTGTACGTCGGCCAGCGTTTTGCCTGTATTTACCGTACACGTCCACAGCTGCAGCGTGCGCGTTTCGGCGTGTGCGGCGGCGGCCAACATTCCTGCGGCCCCAACCAGAATCATGCGTGCGACGAGCTTCATTTGATGCTTCCCCCTTGATTGATGGATCGCGATCAACGCTGCACCGCGAGGTCGGACTATATCTCATCCCGGCAGCGCCAACAGCTTGCCTAGGTGGCGGGCGACGTCAGGATCGAGCGCAGGCTTCATCGTTCGGAATCGGATCCTGATTGGCCCGAAAGGGCGGCATTCACGAAATCGACGAACGGCGGGTCGAGCATCAGCACGCTGGGACTCGACTTCCAGAAGGCGCTCATCACGGGCGAGGCGTAGAACTCTCGAATCAGGTGCTGCAGCTCGGCGACATCGCCTTCGGTGGTCATTGACGACCATTGACCCCAGTGCAACCAGCACCAGTACTCGAACGCCCATTCCAGGCGATATCCTTCGTCTCTGCTTACTCCGAGTCGTGCTGCAATGGCCCCGACTGCGGTCTCGACAGCGCCATGGGGGCTCGCCCTATCCCAGCTGTTGCGCAGATGGTCGTGGGTGGCGAACGCGAGGAGCATGTCGAGGATGCCCTGCGCGCGCTGCTGGCGGGCGGTGTCGCTCGCGACGCGGTGGGCTACCTTGGTTTGCACCGCGAGATAGCCGAGGGTGACGAATACCGCGATAGACCCGAGCACTTGACCAATCGCCCCAATTGCATCCCAATCCATCGCAATCCCCTCTGTGGATCGGGACAGAGTAGAACTGTTGGTGGCGCCGGGGAATCGTGCTGGCGTCTGGTCCGCTAACCTGGTTGTGGGCTGGGTCAGCTGTAGCGACAGCGGGACATTCAGCGTCGATACCGGATCCAGCAAGGTTTTCGCGCAAATTTCCAGCTAGCTGAAAATGGGCGCAAGTATTTTCGCCTTCGCCGCGGTAGGCCAGCGACTGATCACCTTCCGTAGATAAAACCTCAGCGCCGGCCATTGAAGCAGCCTGGCCTCGACGTCTTCGCAATATATCGTGTAGACGTCCGCCTCCATCTGCCCTTGGTCATAGGCAGTTTGCGCGCTGAAATACATGCCCGCGACCAACTGGGCCAGGTTCTGCAGTCGCTGCTCTTCTACTTCCGACTGCGCGCGATAGTCAGGGGCCGTCAGCCTGGCAGCGAGTTCCGCGACTTCGATATTCGAGGCGACGAGTTCGTACAATTCCTGATATCGCTCCTGCAGTTCCCGCACGACGGCAGCGCGCCCGATGCTGTTCGTTTGAGCGATCTGTCGTGCCAGGTACGCAAGGGTCAGAATTACACCGCCTGCGCCGAGCAGATCGCTTGCGGCGCCTATCGCATCCCAGTTCATCCGGATCCCCTTCTGTTGGATTGGGGCAGAGTAGAACTGTCTACCCCGGCTGTGCCAACAGGTTGTCTACGTGGCGAACGGCCTGCGGAGGACGGTATTTGTGGTGCCGACCACGCTCAAGGCTCCGGGAGCGCGAACACAAACAGAGTAGGTGTGCCGATGACGTTGCCCTGCTCGAAGTTGAGCCCTGGGCGTCCCGACGCAACTGCAACGTACTGTTTGCGGTCGATCGCGTACGTGACGATGCCGCCGCCGATCCCGCCGCCGGTATTGAAGCGGTACTTCAATGCGCCGGTCGCGGCATCAAGCGCGATGAAGTCGCCGTTCAGTTCGCCCGCGAAGACCAGCGAACCGGCGGTGGTCGTCACCGCGCTCAGTACGGGTGCCGCCGACCGGTACCGCCAGCGCACCTCGCCCGTCGCCGCGTCGACTGCCGTGATCCATCCCTGCGACGACGGGTCGCGCTGAAACGTCCCGCCCAGATACATTCGACCGGGAATGTGCCGGATCGACTGCGCGGCCCAGTAGGTGGTGCACCAATCGACTGCGCCGACGTACAACAACTTCGTCGAGGGGTTATACGCCGGGCCGTTCCACAGCACGCCGCCGTTGATGCCGGGGCACGCGTGCGTGCCTGCGACCGAAACCGGCTGCTCGACGTTGTCGAGCGTCGTGATCGCGGTCGAATAGAGCACGCTCGTGACTGTCGCGATCGACCGTTCGCAGCAACCCATCCTTGCCTGCGGTTGCGACGAGGCGGCGATCCGCTCCATCGATCCGCAGCGAGAGCAGGGGGCTGACCTGCGTCAGATCCCAATCGTGATCGTCGTTCGGCACCATCTGCCGGTACCAGCGCAGCTTTCCGGAACGCACGTCGAGCGCGACGAGCGAGTTGGTATAGAGATTGTCGCCTTGGCGCATGTCGGCGGGCAGATCCGGCGCAGGGTTGGTGACGGCGACATAGAGTTCTCCGGTTGCAGGATCGAGTGTCATCGGCGTCCACACTGCGCCGCCGCCGATCTTGACGCCTTGCGCGGGTCGCCAGGTCTCGGCGCCTGCCTCCTCTGCGCTTGGAACCGTGTTGAATCGCCAGACCGGCGAACCGTCCGCGCGCCGAAACGCGCCGATCCATCCCGAGATGCCGTTTTCGCTGCCTGCGGGCCCGATCAGGATCAGGTCCTGGTAAAGGAGCGGCGCCATCGTGAACGTCTCGCCCTTCGTCGAGTCCGCCGCGCGGCGCGCCCACACGAGCTGGCCGTTTTGAGCGTTCAGCGCGAGCAGATAGCCGTCGCTCGTGCCGCGCACCACCAGACCGTCCTTGACGGCGACGCCGCGGTTGTTCGGCCAGCCTGCGGGCGCCTTCATTTGCCAGGTGTGCCGCCACAGCACGCGGCAGGTCGTCGCGTCGATCGCGGCCGTCACCGTGTTGGTCGTCACGAACATCACGCCGTTGTAGACGATCGGCCCCGTCTGGAACGTGCTCATCTCGCCCGGCTGGAACACGCACGCGACGGCGAGTCGGGCGACGTTGTTCGTGTTGATCTGGTCGACCGCCGAGTAACGGCCGCCGGCGTAGTCGTGGGTGTGATACAGCCAGTCCCGCGTGGAGAGGGCGGCCGCGTCGAGTTCGTCTTGCGTCGGGCCGCCGTCGTTCGGCGCGGCGTCCGGCGCGCCGTCGATCCGATCGGGCGGCGCCGCCGCTACGGCTGTGCTCGCTTTCTGGTCGAAGTCGAGAACCGCCGACTTCAATGGCTCCGCGCCGATCGCGAGTGCGACGTTTCCGGCCGGATAACCGTTCTGCTGCAGCAGGAACGCGACCACGGCGGCGTGGTCGTCAGCGGAAATAGACGGTACCTCGCCCGGCGGCATCGTCGTCGAAACGAAGAACGCCAGGTCGTCGACC
>CAWGGQ010000035.1:0-242533 GCA_963822125.1 uncultured Gammaproteobacteria bacterium
GATGTATTGCTGATACGCCCCAATACAGCATATTCATCTTCCCAACTTGCCACCCCATTAGAATCCTTCGCTAGTTTTCTCACGAATTTGAATAGCGACACTGACCCATATATCATCGCGCCAAGCACAGCTGCGTCAACGGCGCCGGAGATTGGCGCCTGCTTAATTAGCACTTCCCATAGGTGTTCGACCGTTGTGCCGAACCTGTCGGCGAGCGTGGCCATCACAGCCAAAGCTTCTTCGTTCATATGTTTTCCCTTATTAATACGTTTCGAAACTATGCCATCCTTGGCTGAATCACCCTTGCATCTGTCGCCCCATTTGCTCCAACAGAGATGACGTTGCAGTAGCCATATCATCCTGAGCGGGCTTGGATTGCGCTACGCGCTGCTTGGCTCGTCATTGATGCGATACGAATCGTCCGCTCGATGGTGCGCATTCAACCAGTTCAGCTCGCGTCTGAATTCGTATGGCTCAAGGCGCGGATTCAAACCAACATACTCAACGTCCGTGTAATCGCGTCCGGCACCCTGGCAAGCGCCTGTTCGAACGTTTGTAGACACGCCCATATATCGCGCCAGTCCATGATGTCGGTCGCGGCGCCCGATTTCAGCTGCACGCCGATGATCCAACCGTCGCGACCGTTTTCGTCCGGATCGTTTGCGGGGCGCGTCCAACGTACTTCGCCCGCCAGGAAGAATTTGCCGGGACGGCTGCGGATGTCGACCCACAGGTCGAGCAGCGCGCCCGTCGGAATGACCGCGTCGGTGCGGAACTGAATACCGCCGACCGACAGGTTGATCGCCGTGCAGGAAACCGTCGTGCCCACGAGATCCGGATCGGCAGCGGAGAGCACGACCTGAACGAAGAGGCGGTCGTCGCTCTCGATACGCGCATGCATCCGCTTGTCGTCGCGACTGCGCGACGGGCGATTGCGCAACCGGTCACGGGCGCTGTTCAGCTCAATCACGTTGCTATCTCTCATGATGTCGGTTCGAATTTGATTGCACTCCTAACCTGAGAGCCAGAATCATGCCAAGTGATCGGCCGGTAAAGAATAACAAAGATATCAAGGGGTTGTAGGACGTATCTCGACGTGGTAACAGCTTCGAACGTCCCGGTTCGTCAGGCCCTATATTAGGTGGCAAGTGACGAAAATTAGCACCGTGGTCTGTATACTCGCGCCGCTTTTACGGACACCCCGCGTCATCATGCTCCGACCGTCTTTTGCCGAGCAACTTAGAACTTGTGAGCAAAACAACAATTCACTGGTGTGCGTCGGCCTCGATCCGCTGCCCGACTCGATGCCGACGGCTTCGCCGGAACGGATGGGGTGTACGCGTTCTGTCGCGCCATCGTGGACTCGGTGGCTGACCTCGTCTGCGCGTTCAAACCACAGATCGCGCACTTCGCGGCGTTAGGTGCCGAACGAGCGCTCGAGGCACTGATCGAATACATACACGAACGGCATCCAACGGTCCCGGTGATTCTCGACGCCAAACGAGGCGACGTTGGCGCAACCGCGGAGCGGTATGCGATCGAACTCTTCGACCGCTATCGGGCGGACGCAGCGACGGTTAACCCGTACCTCGGTCCAGAAAGCCTTCGACCGTATCTGAAGCGAACCGACCGAGGTGTGTTCATCCTCTGCAGGACGAGCAATCCGGAGAACGCCTGGCTGCAGGACTTCCCCTCGAACGATCCGGTGTACCTGCGCGTAGCGCGCGCTGCGGCGGAGTGGAACGTCAACGACAACGTGATGCTCGTCGTCGGCGCGACCTATCCCGAAGACCTTCGCCGAGTGCGCGCGGTCGTCGGGGACATGACTGTGCTGGTTCCAGGTGTCGGCAGCCAAGGCGGCGACGTCGCTGCGGCGGTCAATGCCGGATTGAATTCGCAGCGGTCTGGTTTGATCGTCAATGCGTCGCGCAGCGTGCTGTACGCATCGAAGCGGCTCCGACTTTGCGGACGCAGCGCGTCGCTGTGACGCGAACACTGCGCGATGAGATCAACCAGCTGCGTCGCGCATCGTTGTAAGTAGCATCGCTCGTGAAAACGTAGAACGAAATACAAAATGCGTTCGAGCAGCATTTGCAACGAGCAATTACAAAGACCCCCAGCCTGAGCAAAATCGCTGCGATACACTAGCGGTCCTTCCGGGAGACACGTTGTAAGGGTCGAGTGACCGACCCAGTCCAGGCCTCATCGTGCGCAGGGAGTCGCAATCTCAAGATCGACTCCCGGATGAAGCGCGCGCCGCCAAAACAAAAGCAACGCGACGCGCGGACGACGGTTGGTCGGGTATGAGGAGACGCACGGGGTGACGCCAGATGCCGTTCTGCATCGATACCAGCAGGTGGTATCGGCGCCTGTGGTAGATACCGCAGCGCTCTTTCGACTGATCGCCACCGACGCGGACTTGTTGAACCGTTGGGTGACGAGCCTCGGTACGCGGTCGAACCCGAAGCAATCATCCGTGCGATGCATCACCTCGCACCCGATTCGCTCGCTGCGATGGCGCGCGCGCAGATCTGGTCGGTGGTGCCGCTTGGCAACGCTGCGCGCCTCGGATTCGATCAATGGCGCGGCGTTCTGCTCGCGTCCTGCGTGGCCGAAGCGCTCGTTCGTGAAGTCGGCTATCCGTTTCCGGATGCGGCGCGGTTGCGGACGCTGCTCGCGAGTTCCGGCGTCCAGGTAGCCGGCGACGAATTGATGAGCGAACTCGGCGCATTCCGCGGCGTGGCACCCGAATTGCTGGTCGACGCGCATCCGCTGCTGCGGGCCTTTGCGGTCGCAGAGTCGCTCGAACATCACAGCTCCGGCGCGGCCGCGCGGGTTGCGGCGTTTCTGTTCGGCCTCGACGGTCCGGGTTTCGATCGGATCCTCGACGCGGCGGAGCGACGTTGCGCCGCGTTGATCGAGGCGGCCGGGGTTTCCGACGACGTCGACGACAGCTGGCTCGAAGCGCTGTGGGTTCAGGCGCAACTCGCGGCATTTTCCAACGTCCTGGCGCAGCAGGCCGACGACAAGTCGCTTCACGAACTCGCCGCGCTCGTGACGCGCGCGCTGTTCCGCCACGTGCCGCGGTGTTTTTTCCGCAGCGCCGATACGCTGGTCGCGGTCGGCGACGACGATCTTGCCGCACTGAAGATTCCGCTGCAGTCGACGAGCAGCATCGCGCGCGTATGGCGCGATCAACGCGCGGTGACGGTCGAAGAAGACGCCGGCGCGACCGTGGTCGATCGTCAGATCCTGCGGCGCCTCGACACCGATCGAATGTACGTTGCGCCGCTCAGCGACGGCGAGTCGCAGGTCGGCGTTCTGGCGTTTCGTCTGAGCGATGAGGATCCGGCCGAAGCAGTGCTCGCGATGAACGGTTATGCGATCGAGTTGGGTCGTTGGCTTGGCGCATTGCAGCGCGACGACGAGCGCCGGCTTCGACTGCTGCGCGACTATCAGGCGAGCCACGAGAAACGCCTTCGCGAAATCGTTCACGAAGCGAATAACCCGCTCAGCATCATCCACAACTACCTGCACATCCTCGAGCTGCGCCTGAAGGACTATCCGGAGACACACGAGCAACTGCGTCTGATCGCTGCGGAAATTCGCCGCACCGCCGCGATATTCAAACGTGTCGTCGAGTTCCCGCCGCTGTCGGTGGCAGCCGCGGAGAAGCCGGACGTTCATGCGCAGCGCGTCGATCTGAACGATATCGTGCGCAACGTCATTGAACTGAGCCGCGGTCGCGCCGAGTCAGCGCGCGTAGATGTCACGCTAACGCTGTTCGAAGGCGGGCGTTCCGGTGGTGTCCGACCGCGATCGGATCATTCAGGTGATGACGAATCTGGTGCGCAATGCGATCGAAGCGATGTCCGACGGCGGTGCGCTGCACGTCGCGACATTCAGCGGCGTTTATCGTGCTGGCCGCGCCGGGCGTGGAGTTCAGCGTCCGCGACGAAGGTCCGGGTCTGCCGCCCGCGGTGCTCGAGCGGCTGTACGAACCGAAGACGTCGAGCAAAGGCGGCGATCACGCAGGGCTAGGGCTGCACATCACCGCGCGATTGGTCGCCGAACTCGAAGGCGCGATCGATGTGCGCACGGCCGTCAGGCCGCGGCACCGCGTTCTCGGTGTTCCTGCCGAACCTCGAGGTCTTACGCTCAGCCTCCCGCGTCGCGGATCATGTTGCGGGCGATGAGCGTCTGCTGGATCTGGCTGGTGCCTTCATAGATGCGGAACAGCCGCACGTCGCGATAGAAGCGTTCGATTCCGTATTCCTCCATGTAGCCTGCGCCGCCGAAGATCTGCACCGCGCGGTCGGCCACGCGGCCGACCATTTCGCTCGCGAACAGTTTGCAGCACGACGCAAGCGTGGTGACCGGCTCGCCGGCAGTCGCGACGCTTCGCCGCGTCGATCACCATGCATCGCGCCGCATACGCCTCTGTTCGACTGTCGGCGAGCATCGCCTGGATCAGCTGGAACTGCGCGATCGCTTCGCCGAACTGTTTGCGTTCGAGCGCGTAGTTGAGGCTGTCGTCGATCAGGCGTTCGGCGCAGCCGACCGCCAGCGCGCTGATGTGCAGACGGCCGCGGTCCAGCGTCTTCATGGCGGTGAGAAAACCCTTGTTCAGGTTTGACGGGTCCGCCGAGCAGGGCGGTTTCGGGCACCCAGCAGTCTTCGAAAATCACGTCGCACACATGTGCGCCCTGTTGGCCCATCTTGCGGTTCGTCGGCCCCAGCGTGATTCCGGTCGTGTTGGCATCGACCAGAAAAGCCGATACGCCCTTCGAATCCTGCGTGTTCGGATCGGTGCGCGCGAACACGGTGAACAGCTGCGCTTGCGGCGCGTTGGTGATGAACCGCTTGGTGCCGTTGATCACAAAACCGCCATCGCTCGGTCGCGCGGCGGTCTTCAGCGAACCCGCGTCGGATCCCGCTTCGGGCTCGGTCAGTGCGAATGACCGATGATCTCGCCGCTCGCCATCTTCGGCAGGTAGTGCGCCTTCTGTGCGGCGGTGCCGTCCATGACGAGCCCCTGCGACCCGATGCCGTTGTTGGTGCCGATCACGGAGCGGAACGCCGGCGACGTGCGGCCGAGTTCCATGACCACGTAACACTCTTCCGCCGTGTTCAGACCGAGGCCGCCGTACTCTTCCGGAATGGTCATTCCGAACAGACCCAACTCGCGCATTTCGGCGACGATCGTCTCCGGAATTCGGTCTTCGCGTGCAACCTGCGCTTCGAGCGGCACGAGCCGCTCGCGCACGAATTTTCGAACCGTGTCGAGCAGGGCGTCGAGCGTCGATTGGTCCAGGGCCATCGGCGTCTCCTCGATCGGGGCGGGCAGTCTAGTCAGAAGGTCGCGCGCGGGCCAACATTGCGGGACATCGATGTGCTACATTAGCCTTCCGCTCGACAGTACGACCCGCCAGAACGAGGAAATCACGTGAGTAACGACCGCGCCGGATTTGTCTGGGACGATCCGCTACTGCTCGACGAGCAACTCTCCGCAGACGAACGCATGGTGCGCGACACCGCGCGCAACTATGCGCAGGACAAACTGATGCCGCGGATCGTCAGCGCCAATCGCCAGGAGCACTTCGATCGAGAAATCATGAACGAGTTCGGCGAGCTCGGAATGCTCGGCGCGACGCTGCCGGCGAAGTACGGCTGTGCCGAAGTGAACTACGTCTGCTACGGCTTGATGGCGCGCGAAGTGGAGCGGGTCGATTCGGGCTACCGATCCGCGATGAGCGTGCAGTCCTCGCTGGTGATGCATCCGATCCACGAGTACGGATCGGATGCGCAGCGCGAGAAGTATCTGCCGAAGCTGGCGACCGGCGAGTGGGTCGGGTGCTTCGGCCTGACCGAACCTGATCATGGCTCCGACCCCGGCAGCATGATCACGCGCGCGGAGCGGGTCGGCGACGGCTTCGTGCTGAACGGCGCCAAGATGTGGATTACCAATTCGCCGATCGCCGATCTGGCGGTGGTGTGGGCGAAGCTCGACGGCGTGATCCGCGGTTTCGTCGTCGAGCGCGGCATGCGCGGATTCAGCACGCCGAAGATCGAAGGCAAGATGAGCCTGCGCGCCTCGATCACCGGCGAGATCGTTCTCGAAGACGTGCACGTTCCCGAAGATGCGCTGCTCCCCAATGTGAAGGGGCTGGCCGGTCCGTTCGGCTGCCTCAACCGTGCGCGCTACGGCATCGCGTGGGGCGCCATGGGTGCGGCCGAGTTCTGCTGGCACGCGGCGCGCACATATACGCTCGAACGCAAGCAGTTCGGCCGGCCGCTGGCCGCGAATCAGTTGATCCAGAAAAAACTCGCCGACATGCAGACCGAGATCACGCTGGGCCTGCAGGCATGTCTGCGCGCGGGACGGCTGCTCGACGAAGGCCGCTTGCCGGTCGAGATCATCTCGATGATCAAGCGCAACAATTGCGGCAAGGCGCTCGACGTCGCGCGCATGGCGCGCGACATGCATGGCGGCAACGGCATCTCCGACGAGTTTCACGTGATTCGTCACGTGATGAACCTCGAAACCGTGAACACGTACGAGGGCACGCACGACATTCACGCGCTGATTCTCGGACGCGCGCAGACGGGCCTGCAGGCGTTCACCGGCGACTGATATCACGCTGACATCACGCGCTGCCGTCGCGGCATCCCGATGACCTTCGTGATGTCACGGTGCCATCGCAAAATGGAACGTTCGTGGAACTGCGTGGGAATCCGCGAGTCTCGCCTTGTCGAGCGCCGTATAGCCGGGCATAGTTTGGTTCTCCCCCTGCCGAGAACAGGGAGACCAACAATTCAACTTGGGGGAGAGCACATGATCCGAGTTCTGATCGTCGACGATCACCGTCTGGTGCGCGTCGGTCTCGCCAAGATGCTCGGCGGACGTAAAGGGCATCACGCTCGTCGGCGAAGCCGAATCCGGCGAACGCGCACTGACGCTCGCGCGCGAAGTGAAGCCGAACGTCATCCTGATGGATCTGCGGATGCCGGGTATCGGCGGTCTCGAGGCAACACGACGTCTGCTGCGCATCGACGCCGGCATCCGCGTGCTGATCGTCACCGCCTGCGATACTGATCCGTATCCTGCGCAGGCGATGAAGGCGGGCGCGGCCGGATACATCACCAAGGGCGCCACGGCCGAAGATCTCGAACTCGCGATCCGTCGGGTGTTCCTTGGCCAGCGTCACATGTCTGACGACGTTGCGCAGCAGGTTGCGCTGCGTTCGTTCGAAACGGTACCGGAGTGTCCGTTCGATCAGCTGTCGAATCGCGAAATGCAGATCACGTTGATGGTGGTCGGCTGCCGCAAAGTGCAGCAGATCTCGCGCGATCTTGCATCTGAGTCCGAAGACGGTCAACAGCTATCGGTACCGAATCTTCGAAAAGCTCAGCGTCACGCAGCGACGTGGAACTCGCGCTGCTCGCGGTGCGACACGGCGTGATCGAAAGAGCCGCGTCGCGCATTGCTGCCGCAGCCGTGCGCGCGCATCGAAATCGGCCGAACGGATGCTTGCTTGACGCTGACCTGACGGGTGTCTAGGGTCGCCGAATGCGCGACCCGGGTGCACCCTTCGAAGCCGAACCGTTTCTGAAACGCTTGCCGCAGAAGCCAGGCGTCTATCAGATGCTGGATGTTGCGCGGCGCGGTGCTGTACGTCGGCAAGGCGCGCAATCTGAAGAGCCGCGTCACCAGCTACTTCCGTGCGTCGGGCCTCAGCGCAAAGACGATGGCGTTGGTCGCGCGGATTCACGACATCGAGATCACGCTGACGTCGAGCGAAACCGAAGCGCTGCTGCTCGAGCAGAGCCTGATCAAAAAGCTGCGGCCGCCATACAACATCGTCCTGCGCGACGACAAGTCATATCCCTACATCCATCTCACCGATCACGAATACCCGCGTCTTGCGTTTCATCGCGGTGCGAAGAGAAAGACCGGGCGCTATTTCGGGCCGTTTCCGAGCGCGAGCGCCGTGCGCGAGAGCATCAACATCCTGCAGCGGCTGTTTCAGCTGCGGCAGTGCGAAGACAGCTACTTCAAGAACCGCTCGCGGCCGTGTCTGCAGCATCAGATCGGTCGCTGCAGCGCGCCGTGCGTGCGAGCTGGTTGCGCCGCAGAGCTATGCGGACGACGTGCGTCATGCGGTGATGTTTCTCGACGGGCGCAACGACGCGATTCTCGAAGAGTTCAAGACGGCGATGGAGCAGGCCGCCGAAGCGCTGGAGTTCGAACGCGCAGCGAAGTACCGCGACCAGATCACGCAGCTGCGCAAGATTCAGGAGCAGCAGTACGTCCACGCGTGCGAGCGGCGACGTCGACGTATTCGCGGTTGCGCTCGCGTCGGGCGCAGCGTGCGTCCAGGGCATGTTCATTCGCGGCGGGCGCCTGCTCGGACATCGCACCTGGTTCCCGCGCAATGAACTCGCGGTCGACGGCGACGAGCTGCTCGATGCGTTCCTGGCGCAGTACTACTTCGGCGGCGGGGACCGCGAAATTCCCAAAGCGATCGTCCTCAGTCATCCGATTGCCGATGCGCAGCTGATCGAAGAGGCGTTGCGCGAACAGGCCGGCCATCGCGTCGAGATCACGTCCGGCGTCCGCAGCCAGCGCGCGCGCTGGCTCGATCTCGCGCAGCAGAACGCGAAGCTGTCGCTCGATTCGTATCTCGCCGACAAAAAGAACGTGCTGGCGCGCTTCGTCGATCTTCAGGAGGCGCTTGGCCTCGAGGATCTGCCCGGAACGCCTCGAGTGTTTCGACATCAGCCATTCGAGCGGCGAGGCAACCGTCGCGTCGTGCGTGGTATTCGACAGCAACGGCCCGCTGAAGTCCGACTATCGTCGCTTCAATATCGAAGGCATCGCGCCGGGCGACGACTACGGCGCGATGAATCAGGCGCTGCGGCGCCGCTACGAACGGCTCAAATCGGGCGACGGCCGGCTGCCGGATCTGCTCGTCATCGACGGCGGGCCCGGGCAGTTGAACCAGGCGCGCGCCGTGCTTGCGGACCTGCAGGTGGAAGGCGTGCAGATCCTCGGCATCGCAAAGGGCACCACGCGCAAACCCGGTCTCGAGACGATCTATCTCGCCGATCACGGCGAGATCCCGTTGCCGCCGAACAGCGGCGCAATGCACCTGCTGCAGCACATCCGCGATGAAGCACACCGGTTCGCGATCACGGGCATCGCAGCGCCGCGGCAAGGCCCGGCGGCAGTCGGAACTCGACGGAATTGCCGGTGTCGGCCCCAAGCGCCGTCGCGAACTGCTGCGGCACTTCGGCAGCGTTGCGGCACTTACGCGGCGCAAGCCGCGAGGAGATCGCCAAGGTACCGGGCGTCAGCCGCGACTTGCCGAAGAGATCTACGCGACGTTGCACGTGGAGTGACGCAGCACCGTTAGAATGGCGACCCGTCCTCACGTCCGCACGCGCATGAATACGCCGATCCTCATGACAGTCCTGCGCATGGCGCTGATCCCGGTGTTCGTCGTCATCTACGTGTGGCACGGCACGCTGGACCGATCTCGCGGCGGCCGCCGTGTTCGGACTGGCGGCGCTCACCGATTGGCTCGATGGGTACCTCGCGCGCCGCCTGAAGCAGACGACGCGGTTCGGCGCCTTTCTCGATCCGGTCGCCGACAAGCTCGTCGTCGTCAGCGCAATCGTGATGATGGTCGGCGACCGCGCGAGCCTGTGGCTGACTTTGCCCGGCCTCGTCATCGTTGGCCGCGAGATTGTGGTCTCGGCGCTGCGCGAATGGATGGCGGAAATGAACCGCCGCGGCGTCGTTGCGGTGGGCTTGTCTCGGAAAGATCAAAACCGGCGTTCAGATCGCCGCGATCCTGACGCTGCTGGCGTTTCCGCCCGGGTCCGATCGAACGCTTCGTCGGGCTCGGCTATGTGCTGATCTACCTCGCCGCGATCATGACGCTGATTTCGATGGTGATGTATCTGCGCGCGGCGTGGCCGACGCTGCGCGCCGGACTGGACGGCGACTGACGCACGCTGGTTCCGGGTGCTGAATGCGATCGAGTAGAATCCGCCGCTCTTTCGGCTGGGTGGCAGAGTGGTCATGCCCGCGACTGCAACTCGCGTTACATCGGTTCGATTCCGTTCCCAGCCTCCATTCACAGACTTGAGTTAGAAGCACTCTCTACTTCCGCCTTCGGAACTGCCCGGGTGGCGAAACAGGTAGACGCAAGGGACTTAAAATCCCTTAGCCCAACGGCTGTGCGGGTTCGATTCCCGCCCCGGGCACCAATAAGATCAACAGGTAGAGCGCGAGAGCGCTGTCTTTGGCGGGGAGCCGCGACGGCCCAGTCTTGATCACCAACGACACAACACAGTCGCATCATCCTGGTCGAGTGCGTCCAAGTGATCTGACCATCGTTATCGCACGGGCCGCGCTCTCGCTGCTATCGAAACGCAGCTCGATCTAGAGGAGTATGCGAACTCGCAGTCATAGCGACTTCTGTGAGGTAGATTCAATCCATGTGGCCCGCAATCAGTCTTGTTCTCGCGATAACGATCTCGGTGTTGTCGTTAGTGCACGGGAGTGCATGGATTGTCCGCGTGACACCTAGCCCGCTACAGAAGGTGCTGCACGTGGGATTCTATGCCGCGCTCGTAGGGTGTTTGTTGATGGCGCAGTCATCCCTCGATGTGGATCCCTGGGCTGGCGTGCCGTTGGTTGGATTTGGAGCCCTCGCTCTCGGTGCGACGCTTCAGCGATTGCAAGCCTATCGGCCCGGACGCTTTGCCCGAGTTACCGACTTCATGCGTGATGGTACAGGGGTGATCTTGGGGGTGGTTGTCTGGCTTAGCGTGCGACCGTGAACTCAGTTCTGTTCCTGTGCACCGATAACTTCTATCGCAGCCGCTTTGCCGAGGAGTACTTCGAAGGACGCATCTCGGTTCCCGATCAGCGTGGCAGCAGACGGCCTCTCGCGGAAGGTATGCAGTGAAGTGGAGGCTGGTGCTCAGGGAGTCAGGTGTGACTATTCCTCGCGCACTACACGTAAGTCTTGGAGTAGGTTCCACCGCACACGGAGTGCTAAGGCCTCAATGGTGTGCGTTCTTTCTCTGCCGGGTGAAGGTAGGCCTCTCGCCTCCAGCTCGGCGTTTAGACAGTCGTGGTAGGCCAAGCGGATTTCGCGCACCCAATCGGGTACAGACTCATCGAGACTCGATAGACGCCTGAAGCTCTGCTGGCATTCCAGGATGAGTATGTCGTCGCCGAGTTCCAACAGAGCTGGATGCCGCATGTTGTCCCTAACTCCCAATGTCCTTTCACAATCCTATGACTGGCATAAGCCTTCGCATGTGACCTAGTACTCCGCTCGGCAACTAGGCTATGAAAAAAAACAGAGGGCGTGGGAGAACTTCCGCCGAAGCAACATAGTCGCGTAGGCGCGTCAACGCGCATGAATTGCTCTCCGAGTTTTGAAACGACACGTACAGCGCGCGTGCTTCGTCCTTTGCACGAATCTGGTTCGTCTGTATGCCAGAGGGTTCACTGTTTGTACCGCTTCCTCTCGTGATAGTTTTGGCACAGTAGGCGACCGCTATCGGCGATTCCTATCCCGGACACCATATCCATCATCATATTGCGGACGTTATCATCTGCCGCCCTGGGTCAGCGCCATCGCTGACTCGTTGGCGCAGACGGATTGCCTGCGGAGATCGCTCGAAGAGGGAGGAGCATCGCGTGTCGCTACGCTCGATCATTCACATCACCTGCGTCGTATTGTGGGCCGCCATTGCGCTACCGGCTTCAGCGGAGGACGCAGCAACGCCCGCTGCACCTGCGGTCCCAGTCCAGTTGCCGCCGTGGATGACGCCAGACGTCTTCAAGGCAGCCGTACAGATCAATATGACCGATGCGCAAAAGCCCGAGTTCAACAAGGCAGTTAGCGACTTCATCAGCGACCACTTCGCGATGATGCAGAAGGAAGCAAAGCGCAACGCTCCAAACCTCGACATGCGAATCAAGAGCAAAGACAAGGCGCTGGTGCACGCGCTGGATGACAAGGTGCACGGGATCCTCACGAAGGAACAGTGGCCGGCATATGAGAACTACAAAAAGGAACTGAGGTCGGGCTTGAGCAGCAACGCAATGCCACCGACGCCGATGGAACCGCGATCCGGCCCGGCAACGCGGTAACGACACTTTCCAATCATCTATCGGGAGTTCAGGAAGGACCATGCACGTTCGCCATTTTCGCTACGGATCGATTGCGCTCGCTATTGCTGCACTCTCGGCATGCGGGCTCATGAGCGTGCCACCGAAGAACACGCCTGAGGGACTGCTAGGCGGCACCGGTTGGCAGCTGCAGCAGCTGGGCGGTCAGGGCGCGATCGCCGGAAGCCAGCCAACGTTGTGTTTGCGTCCGCCGGCAAGGTCAGCGGGACGGGGTCATGCAATCAATTCAACGGAACGGTCACGTCGACGGTAAGTCGATCACATTCAGCCCGCTTGCGACGACCCGGATGGCGTGTGCGGAAGCGCTCAACGCCCAGGAGCCGACGTACCTCAAGGCGCTGCAACAAGCGCAGTGGTTCACCGTCGCGGGAAACACGTTGACCATCTACACGAAAGCGATGGAGCAACCGCTGGTCGATTTCCGTTCGAAATCGCGTAGCTCCGCTCGAACGCCGGTCGATTCGCAGGCGCGCTCGGGTACAATCGCGCGCTCGCCCAGGTGTTGGAATTGGTAGACAGGCAGGATTTAGGTTCCTGTGTCCTTGTGACGTGTGGGTTCGAGTCCCACCCTGGGCACCAATGGACCGCCAGCAACGTCCGATAAGCCCAACAACCCCCAGGGTTCTCTGCAAAACCCTGTCCAGCAGCGTCCTTCTGCGTCCGTTTGACCTACCAAGGGTACGGTTGTGGGTATCAGTCCCTGACGCGGATTTGGGTACCCATAGGTCATCGGTTTACTTCGAACTGCCGGATGGTTCGTGAACCCGACTTACCGACCGGGCGCCGCGCTGCACGGCGTCGCGTAGATGTAGTGGCGCGATCGCTGCGAGGTGCGTTCGCCCGACATCCGACGACTATTGCGCGGGCAACACCTGTCCACCCACGGCGGAAATGGGGGTCCATCTTCCGTCGATATTGGCAATCAGTTCGCCGCTAGTGGCACCCGGACTGGCCGGTACGAAGCGCACCTCTACTCCAAAAGAGGTGACGGCTGAATATGCCCACCAACTCGCCAGTCCCAAAGCGATTCCTAGAGCCAAGGATGACAACTTCTGTTTGCGCATCGCCGTTTCCCCCTTAGGTCGCCTCTGGCGTTCATCTTCCATTCGCGAGGCCACGAACATCGCATCGCAGGGTCACCGCTGCAAGAGCGGCATCAGAGCAACGCAGCGCCAGACTTCGGCAATGCAAGCAGACCAGCACCGAAGATCGGAGTGACCGGTAAAGGCTAGGTTCGCCCCACCCATATGGGTGCAGCACCCTGCAATTGACGTATGCGACGGCCACCAGGGTCACCACCAGCGTCCCCGAACCCGGACACGATGACGCTGCTCGATGCTGGCGTGCTTGCTGTCTTCGCGATGCGGCGTCGCCGCGCTAGCTGAACGGGTTCATTTGAGTTGCAGAAGACCCGCCTAGATGGCGGCTCTCTTGGGGAATCGGTACGCCTAACGGGGGAATGTGGGTGCGTCTGTCCTGTAAGCCGAACGAATAGCTCAGTCGTGCACGATGGGCCGACACTTCTCTTCCAGCGAACTATGACGACCGATCCGTTGGAATACCGACAGGACTTCCTGCCGCTTTCGCCGTCGTCCACTTCGTCCTGGTAGACGCCGGCCGAAACGCGAGACGCGTGAGGCGCCACTGACGCGATGAGCAGCGCCGCGAGGCACACTGCCGGTCCGGCTCGTCTACGCAATGGCCTGTCTCTGGCGGGGATACCGCGCTCACTATCGGACGACCCGAGACCGTCCACCGCGAACTGGCTCACACGCTCCTAAAGCAACCCACGTGGGTCAGCTCGCGTCCCGCATTGCTAACGGCACTCACCGACGTTAATCGGACAACTCAACCCGCAGATAGACGTGGCGGGGCGCCGATGAGAGAGCAGTTGGTCTGCCAAGCGCCTTCGAGACGCTGAAGAAGATCAACACGCGCGCAAACGTATGTCTGCGATCAGGTAAGGGAAGCCACGCCGATAGCTAACAAACAACAGCCCACAAATGAACCGATCAACCACACTACGCTTGCACGCGTAGCGTGCCTCGCCTCGAGATGACTGACCTTTCGTCGCCGGTCTCCGATCATCCACTCGCCCGACTTCATATTGGGAACCACCTTAGCGCTGTACATGCTGCGCTTCGCTTGAGGGCGAGAGCTCAAACACTCTGAGCCAAATCACGGTCCGCACTCCCGCTTCGTCCATCGTGTGAGTGAGTGGAGTAGCGTTCTGTGCGGTACCAAACATAGGCGGAGCGCGACGCCACTGCGTACTCAGCCAACCATGGCAGCTTCTTTTGGCAGAGGCGCCGCGCGAGGTCGCGCGATGTGGTGCGAGTGCGAAACGACACGCCGGCGCGAACGCGCTGCAGTCATTCGTATTGAGCTAGCTTCCGACGACGATGTTGCGCGGTTCGTGGCGATGATGGCCGTGGTGGTGCGGCGCCTAACGCACTCGACATCCAGCCGAGTGCCCTAGCGCGCGCCCACAGCGACAGGTTGGCGTGCGTCGAGTTCGGGAACCGCTGGCTTCGTGTCAGGCAGATCATTTCGCTCGACTGTGCGCCGAGCGCGTCGATACGTTTCAAGCATCTGACGGAGTTCGACTGCGGTGGCCGGGTGCTGAGAGCTGTCACGTGTCCAAGCTCGGTACCAACTCGTAAGGTCAGTCGCGTACTCCGGTGAGGAATGCGCGGTAAACCTCGTCGCGGTCAGTCGTACGACGGTGAACAGAGCGAAAACAGCACCGGCAAGCCAATCCATTTGCTATACCCAAAAAGATACTGGAACAGTGTCACTGGCTCACTGCTATGTCGTGTGTAAGTAGGCGCGCAATGTACGCGTAGGAGAAGGCCCAACGAGAGTGGCTTTTGTGATGCACGTCTCACTTGCTCACGGATTACCGGATAGAAGCTCGCAGCAGGGTGGGAGCGTTAGCTAGCAATTTGATTCTGGGCACGGACACCCGTCGACTCGTGTTAGCTGCGAAGTGACTGAGAACACCTGAAATCCCAAGCAGAGTACAACAGCGAGTCGATTGCGCTAGTGCTCAACCATCCACGCGAGGCTGCGCTTCCATGAAGCCCAGGTCACCTCATGCCCGACGCCGGGCTGGAGATGCACTCTCATCCGAGTGGGGTCGCCAGAATACGTCGTCTGGAGCGCTGCCTGAAACGCGAGCGCCGCTTGCGCAGGAACGTGCAGGTCGTCCGCGCATTCGAATGAAATCGCAGGTGCGTGCGAATACGAACCGAGGTGAGTCATAGGTTTCGACGAATCATAGAAAACCTGCGCATGACGGTCGGCTGTTCCTGATCTATGACATTGCCCGAGCCATCCTGCACACCGGGACGCAGCCAATCGGGTGTCGCAAACGTCTGATTCAAAAATGCTGGTTCTTGTGGAGAGGCAGCCTGGCACCAGCGCGCTGAGAAGACGTCAACGCGACCGAAGCGCTGACGGGGTCACTTCTTCCTAGCGCGCTTTGGACCTTTCGCAACAGCCTTGTTGAGACCTGTCGTTACTCGTGCCTTCGGGTCGCCCCTTAGCGCGAAGATGCGCGCTACCAAAGCGTCGATATCGTCGGAACCGGCTGATTTCTGCTTGGTCACGTTTGCCCCCATTCGTGGTCGTCAGGATGCACGGAGAATCTACAGTTTTGCAAGGCGGATCGTGTTGCGATCTGGGGCAGGTGGTGCGGGCTGACGCGTACGTCGAACGACGGACACGTCGGCGCATACCGCTGTCGCTCGGCCAACGTTTCATTGCTTGGCAACTCCCGGCACGCCGCGCCACACTCATCGACGCTCAAGGCGCAAATCGAGGGCGAGCCTGAAGACGAGCTGGGTCTATTTGATGATCGCGATCGTTGCAGACGGTCGCCGTTATGTCGAGTCATCGACGACGCAACTAGGCGAGTCGCTCGATGTTCCGCATCGCCGCGTCCAACAACGCTTCGACGGATGCCCCAAGACGATGATCGACCACAGCATCGACGAGCAGCCAAAGTACGCTGTATAGCGGAATGCGCCACGCCAGGTCGTCGACCATCGATCCGTCTGGGTCGTATCCGTGCAGGAGCAGGGAAAGCGATTGCGCATCGCCGCGATGCGCGTATCGCGCGATCTCCCATGAAGGATCACCGATTAACGCGTCACCCCAGTCGATCACGCCGGCCAGCCCACCGCGCTCGACGAAAATGTGGTTCGTTTTCAGGTCGCCGTGGCAAAGCGAACCCGTCGCCTTCATAAGCTCGTCGGCATGCGCGTTGATCGCTGCCTCCATGGCATCGGCAACGGGAATTGCAAGCGTGCAGCTTTCGGCCAGGCGACGAGTGTCGTTGCAGATGCTCGTGAGGAACGCGAGCCAGGAGCGGCTGTGCAACGTGAACCCGTCGCGTTGATCCCACACGGCGTCCGCAAGAGGGCCGAACCCGGGCAGCTTGATCTCGTGCAGACGCCGCACCGCGGCTCCCAATTCGCGAAATGCCACGTGCCCATTCGTGACGGGATCGCCGGCGACACGAGTCATTACGAATGCCGCCATAGCGGCATCCGAGCCGATCTGTCGCACGTCAACAAGGACTTCCGGTGCAGGGAAACCGATGCTAGCTGCACGCGCGCAAGCCCAGGCTTCAGCGCGCAGCGCATCGCGATTCCTCGATGCCTTCAGCATGAAACGCCGATCGTCTACATCAACTTCGTAGACGGCATTCGTGGCGAACGCGTCGGTGCGCGCGATGCGGGTGGTTTGGTGGCCGAGATTGGCGGCTACGAACGCCGCGATTGCGTGTTCGTTTGGCCCCGGTGCAGGTTGCTCGCCCATGCAGTGCTAAGTGTCAATCGAGTCCGGCGTTGCGGCGCCTTACGAACTCGCTGATCAGTGCGAGCGCGATACCCGGATCGTCGACACCATCCAGCGCCTGGCCCAGCTGTTGCGCGGCGTGCTCGGCGGCTTCTTTCGTGGCATACGGGCCTACGTCGATGCGTTCCCGAGTTACAACGAACCATCGGCCGCGCGCCATCACTACGCGGTCGCTGCGAAAGTGCTTATCCGGCGGTTCGCCCTTTCGGTGATCGGACATCGATTCGCCCCTCTTTGCTTTCGTTAGCGCTCTTTCGGAACAGGAATCATCCTTTGCAGGCGCAGCGACCGGTCGGAACCGAACTCCGGCTTCTCGACGCTGTATTACACGCCTGCTATGAGGTTGATCGGTTGTTTCCCCATCTGAAAATCTGCCCGATCTGGCCGCCGTTAGGCACCGTCCACGTGTGCAGGCTCCGCAGTTCGCCTCGATAAAACGCGGGCAGTCTACGCGACGCCCGAAGGGCGTTCTACCGTCCGAGCGTCCAACACGTTGGCGCCGTTCGCCCGGTTGAATCATGATGGCGCCACCATGGGAGAGCGACATGAGTAGAACGTCGGCAAGCTGCTTCGTTGTGCTGATTGCATGTCTTTCTGGAATGCCTGCATACGCGGCGGACGCAAGCCTCGAGATGCCTGCCGAGATTGCCGCCGGTGCGAGACTGTCTGTGGGCTGGAAGGGGCCGGGAGCGCAGGCGGATTTCATCAGTATCGATAAGCCTGGCGCGCCGGATATCAGCTACGGCCCTTATGCGTACCCTAAGCAGGCCAACCCGGTAGTCATTCAGGTTCCGAGCAGCCCGGGGGACTACGTCGTGCGATATCACCTGGCCGAAGGATACGCCGTCATCGCCAGCGCTCCGCTCAAGGTCACAGATGTCTCCGCTACGCTCGAACCTGCGCCAACGGTCGCAGTGGGGGGTGAACTGTCGATCACCTGGAGCGGCCCCAAGCAGCCGTCCGATTTCATCTCCATCGATAAATCCGGCGCTCCGGACAGGTCGTATGGACCGTATACGTACGCAACCCAGGGCAGTCCGGCAAAAATCCTCGCGCCCGATACACCGGGCGACTACGTGGTCCGCTATCACATGGCCGGCGACTATCGGGTCATCGGCAGTGCGCCCGTCAAGGTCATCGATGAAGCGGTAACGCTGACCGGCCCGGACCACGCGCCGGCAGGCAGTCGAGTTGCGATCAAGTGGACAGGTCCCGGCAACAAGGCGGATTTCATCAGTATCGATCCCGTCGGCAGTGTCGACAGGACGTATGGCAACTACGCGTATGCACTCGCAAGCGCGCAGGCGGATCCGGTGAAAGTGAAGGCGCCCGAGGAAGCGGGCGACTACGTCGTGCGATATCACATGGGTGGCAGCTATCGCGCGCTCGCCTCCGTGCCGATCCGCATCGATGCCGTCACCGCTACTCTCACGGCACCGAAGGAGGTGACCGCCGGGGCCGTGTTCGAGGTCGGTTGGAAAGGTCCCGACAACGAAAGCGACTTCATCACCGTGGTGAAGCCGGACGCAGCGGTGAAGACCTACGGCGGCAGCAACGGATACACGCGCCGTGGCAACCCGGTTCGTATGCAAGCGCCGCGCGACATAGGCGACTACGAACTGCGCTACCTCACCGGAGAGAGCTACAGGATGCTCGGCAATTGCCGCTGCGCGTAACGCCCGGCACGGCGAAGGAAAATTGCACGTCATCAACGATTCGGTGCAGCCCGCAACGTTCGGCGCCGTCGAGTTCGTGCTCGACGCGTCGGGCAGCATGTTGCAACGCATCGGCGGCGAACGACGCATCGAAATCGCAAAGAGCGCATTGATCGGCCTCACCGACGCGTTGCCCGCCGACAGCGGTTTCGCGCTGCGCGTGTTCGGCCACAAAGAGGCGGATTCGTGTCAGGACGGATCTCGAGATCAAGCAACCAAAAGTCGACAAAGCCGGCCGCTGTTGCAAAGATCAAAGCCGATCAATGCGATGAATCTCGCGAAAACTCCAATCGCCGCGTCCCTGCTGAAGGTCAAAGAAGACCTCGCGGCGCACCAACGGCTCCGTTGCTCGTGATCCTGATGACCGATGGCGAGGAAACCTGCGGAGGTGAAATCCAAAAGCGGCGATCGAATCTTGCGTGCCGGCGGGATCGACGTGCGCGTCAACATCGTCGGCTTTGCGATCGACGAAGTCGGGCTGAAGGAAACGTTTGCTCAGTGGGCGCAGGTCGGCAACGGCGCTTTTTTCGACGCGCAGAACGCACAGCAACTCAAGCAGGCAGTGCGCGCGACACTGAGTCCGACGTACGAGGTTGCTTCGTGACGGCAACGTCGTCGCGAGTGGCACCGTAAACGGCGAGGCGATCGAACTGCCGATCGGCGCCTATGCGGTTCGTGTGCATGGAACTGCGCCGAAGGATAGTCGGGCAGGCTAAGATCGAGGCCGATACGACCGCGGAGCTGCGCTTTTGAACTCGAATATCGAACCCATCCGGCGACCTTGCACCCGACCTCGAGCGCGACGGCGTCGTTTGCGTGCGCGGCGCATTGGATGCGCGGTCCCTCGAATTGGCACAGGCGGCATTCGACTGGAGTCTCGCGCATCCGAGCCCGGCCGCGAATCGCTATGCGGGCGGCGAAGGCACGTTCTATCAGGACCTCGCGAACCCGAAGGCCCAGGCGGCCTATCGCGAAGTCATCGAACGCTCGAACGCTGCCGACATCGCGGCGGCGTTGTGGGGAAGCGACGACGTCTGGTTCATGTACGAGCAGGTGTTCCTCAAGGAAGGCGGCGAGAGCCGACGCACGCCGTGGCATCAGGATTCTTCGTATCTGCCGGTCGACGGGTCGCGGATTGCGGTGGTGTGGATTTCGTTCGACCCCGTCGCCGAAGGAGGATTCGCTCGAGTTCGTCAGGGGTTCGCACCGCGGGCCGATGTACGACGGTTCGCGGTTCGATCCAAAGGATGACACCGCGCCGATCTACGGCGATGGCAGCCTGCCGCGTTTGCCGAACATCGAGGCAGAGCGAAATCGTTGGGACATCGTCTCGTGGGCGGTCGAGCCGGGCGACGTGCTGGTGTTTCATCCGGGCGTTCTGCACGGCGGCGCGCCGACGCACGTCGGTACGCGCCGCCGAACGTTGTCGTTGCGATTTTTCGGTTCCGACGCGGTCTATGCGTTGCGTCCGGGAATGAGCGCGACCAAGGCGCCCGGCCGACGATCCGGAAGGCAGCGTATTCCGCCGCGCGGCGGCCGCGCTTTCGCCCGGCGATCCGTTGCGTCATCCCGGGTTTCCGAAAGTGCGCCCCGCGTGATGACGGCGCAACGCATCTGCGTCGAAGCGCTGCGGGACAAGTACTGCGTCGACGGCGAATCCGAAGCCGTCGACGTGCAGCGTCGCGTTGCGCGCGCGCTCGCTGCGGTCGAAGCGGCGCCGGCGCAATGGGAGCCGTGTTTTTCGACGCGCAGGCAACGCGGCGTCGTGATGGGCGGGCGGATCAACTCGGCCGCCGGAACGGCGCGCGAATCGACGTGGATCAACTGCTTCGTGCAGCCGATCGCGGACGCGATCTCGCACAGCGACGCGCAGGGCCGGCCGGGCATCTACGTCGCGCTGCAGGAAGCGACCGAAACGATGCGCCGCGGCGGCGGCGTCGGCTACGACTTCTCGCAGCTGCGGCCGCGCGGCGCATACGTCAGCAACCACCCAGTCGGAAGCGAGCGGGCCGGTGTCGTACATGCGGGTGTTCGACCGCTCGTGCGAGACGGTCGAGTCCGCCGGCGCACGACGCGGCGCGCAGATGGGCATCCTGCGCATCGATCATCCCGACGTGCTCGAGTTCGTTCACGCAAAAGCCAAGCGCGGCGAACTGGTGAACTTCAACATGAGCGTCGCGGTCACCGACGACTTCATGCAGCGGCTGAGCGCCGACGAAGAATTCGAACTGGTGCACGCGGTGCAGCCTGCGCCGCGCCTGATGACGCCGGGCGTCTATCAGCGCGCCGACGGCATGTGGGTGTATCGCCGCGTCAAAGCGCGCGCGTTGTGGGACGAAATCATCACGTCCACCTACGATCACGGCGAACCCGGCATCGTGTTCATCGATCGCGTCAACGCCGACAACAACCTCTACTACTGCGAACGCATCGAGGCGACCAATCCGTGCGCCGAACAACCGCTGCCGCCTTACGGCTGCTGCTGCCTCGGCAGCATCGATCTGACGCGCTGTGTCGACGCGCGCGTTCTCGCCGACAGGCGCGCTTCGATTTCGAAGTCGTTCGCGTCGACTGGTGCGCGACAGCGGTGCGCATGCTCGACAACGTGCTCGATGCAACGCCATGGCCATTGCCGAAACAGCGCGCGGAAGGCGCACGCGAAACGCCGCATCGGTCTCGGTTTTCTGGGCCTGGGCGATGCGCTGGTGATGCTCGGCGTGCGTTACGACTCCGAAGCCGGACGCGCGATGGCGCAGCGCATCGCCGCGACGATGCGCGACGAGGCGTATCGCGCGTCGATCGACGCTGGCGGCAGAGAAGGGCGCGTTCCCGCTGTTCGATCAGCGCTACGTCGAGTCGAAGTTCGTCGAGCGGCTGCCGGAGCCGATCCGCGACGACATCTCGCGCGACGCGGAATCCGCAACAGCCATCTGCTGTCGATCGCGCCAACGGGAACGATCAGTCTCGCGTTCGCCGACAACGCGAGCAACGGCATCGAACCCGCGTTCGCGTGGAGCTATGAGCGCAAAAAACGCGATCGCGACGGCGCGTTCGAAGCGTTCACCGTGGACGATCATGCGTATCGGTCTGTTCCGCAGCGCTGCACGGCGATGCGGCGTTGCCGCCTGCGTTCGTGTCGGCGCTCGAAATCGCCGCGCTCGACCACGCGAAGATGGTCGCGGCCGTGCAGCCATTCATCGATTCGGCGATTTCGAAAACCGTGAACATTCCCGCCGACTATCCGTTCGACGCATTCCGCGATCTGTACACGGATGGCGTGGGAAATCGGCGCGAAGTCGCTGGCAACGTTCCGGCCGAACACGATCACCGGCTCGATCCTGTCGACCGGTGCGGCAGACGCGACGATACGGCGCCGGAGGATTCCGATCGCCGCATTCGAACTCGCAGCGCCGTCGGTCGCCGCGCTCAGCAGCCTGCGCTGGCCGCGGCGGCCGATCTTCCCCGACGGCAATCCGGCGCACTGCTACATGGTCAAACACCCGCACGGCCAGAAGTTCGCGCTGTTCGTCGGGCATTTCGAGGAGGCGGGCAACGCGTATCCATTCGAAGTGTGGGTGAACGGCGTTGAGCAGCCGCGCGGCCTGAACGCGCTCGCCATCAATCTCAGCTACGACATGTATGCGCGCGATCGCGGCTGGCTGCGCCACAAGCTCGATGTACTGAACGAATCGGCTGCGGACGACGAAGCGTTCGATCTGCCGATGCCGCCAACGGGCGAGCCACGCCGCGTGCCGAGCCTGGTCGCCGCGATGGCGACGCTGATCCGCTACCGCTGCGAACAGCTCGGTGCGTTCGCGCACATCGACGCGACGCCCGTGCTCGATGCGCTGATTGCGCGCGTCGAACCGCGCACCGGCGCAGACGGCACGCTGTCGTGGACCGTGGACATAACGAACCCCGCCACAGGCGATGAGTTCATTCTGGGCCTCAAGGAACTGCAGATGCCGCAGGGCGGCGCGCATGCAGCGCCGGCCGTATGCGATGTGGTTGTCGGGCGATCTATCCGAAGGCGCTCGACGGTCTGTGCAAGGCGTTGTCGCTCGACATGCGCGTGATCGACCCGGCGTGGATTGCGAAAAAACTTCGCGAGCTGCTGACCTACGCCGAACCCAAGGGCGACTTCTTCGCGCCGGTTCCCGAGCGGCGTCGCGCAGCAGGTGTACCCGAGCACCGTCGCGTACATCGCGACGCTGGTGCTGCATCGATTCGCGATGCTCGGCATTCTCGATAGCCGACGGATTCCCGGTTACGCCGATGGGCCTCGTGCGAGATCCGGTCGATGCGCGCACGAGCCGCGCCGTGACGCCATCGCGCAGGGGCGCGGCGACGCTGTGAAGAGTGCGGGTCGAACGCGCTGATCCGCGTCGACGGGTGCGATCGCTGCACCGTGTGCGGCGCCATCGGCGTATGCGGATGATCGAGGCCGACTGTTCGCAGAAGCTAAGAACGATTCTCTTGATTGTTCCGTAACTTGCTGTTATCTCAGTGCATTATAAGGGACAAAGCATCGATCTTCTGGGGAAGGGAAGATGACTCATCCAGACCTGCATGGACGGGTATTCAAGCTCGGTGAGGTCCGCTACGTGGTCGCCCGGCATCAGCCGGAGACGCATCGGGTTCGCTGTTACCGCATGGAAGGCAAGCTGGTTTCGATCGTGAAACTGCCGGTGTCGTTCGTGCTGGAACAGGTCGCCGACAAGATCACGCTGGAAGAACTCGCATAGCCGACACGCGCTCCGTCGTGGCTGATCCTCCGACCGGCGCTACGCCAGACGCGCGTTGGGTTCTGGCCGCGCGGGCGATCCGCGCGTTCGCCGACGGTTTCGTTTCGCTGCTGTTGCCGATCTATCTGCTCGAACTCGGCTTCGGCACGTTGGCGATCGGCTCGATCATCACCAGCACGCTGCTCGGCTCGGCGCTGCTGACGTTCTGCGGTCGGCTGGTCGCGCATCGATATCCGCGTCGCGCGATGCTGCGCGCCGCGTGTCTGCTGATGATCGCGACCGGCGCGGCGTTCGCGCTGTCGACCGAGTACTGGCCGCTGCTTCGTCGTCGCGTTCATCGGCACGATCAATCCGACAGCCGGCGACGTCAGCCTGTTTCTGCCGCTCGAACAGACGGTGCTCGCGCAGTCGGTGTCACGCCTGCCGATCGCACCGCGTTGTTTGCCCGCTACAGCCTCGATCGGCACGCTGTTCGGCGGCATGGGCGTGCTGATGGCGTCGTTCCCGGAACTGCTGCGCCGCAGCTGGAGCATCACGCATCTCGGCGCAACGCAACTGATGTTCGCGCTGTATGGCGTGCTCGGCGTCGTTGCGCTCGCGTTGTATCTCGCGCCTGTCGCGCGGCCGTCGAAGCGCCTACTGCGACGCCGGTCGCGCTGGGGCCGTCGAAGGGCATCGTCTATCGGCTGACGGCTGTTGTTCGCGCTCGATTCGTTCGGCTCGGGGTTCTTCGTTCAGTCGATGCTGGCGCTGTGGCTCTATCAACGTTTCGGTCTGTCGGTGTCGACGGCCGCGGCGATTCTGTTCTGGGCGAGCCTCTGCTCTGCCGTATCGTTCCTCATCGCCGTGCCGGTCGCAAAACGCTTCGGTCTGATCAACACGATGGTGTTCACGCACCTGCCGGCGAACATGTTCCTGATCGCGCTGCCGTTCGCACCGAGCCTGCCGGTCGCGATTGCGTTGCTGCTTGCGCGCTGCGTTGTTGCAACAGATGGACGTGCCGACGCGGACCTCGTACGTGATGGCGGTGGTGACGCCGGAAGAGCGGCCCGCGGCCGCGAGCGCAACGGCGGTTCCGCGCAGCCTCGCGGCCGCGGTCAGCCCGATGTTCGCGGGTTATCTGTTCGCGATATCGACGTTCGGCTGGCCGCTGATCATCGGCGGCGCGTTGAAGGTGTTATACGACCTGCTGTTGCTGGTCCAGTTCCGACGCGTGCGCCCCGAGAGCGAAACGTAACTGACGGTTCAGCGGTTCGGGCCGCGAGTCCATCGGGTAGGGCTGCCAGCGCTCGAGCGACGTGCGCGGCAGCACCGTCGGATTGACGCAGCTCATCGGCCACTTGCCTTTCAGCACCAGCGCCACTTCGCGGCCGACGCGGCGTCGCGTTTCCGGTCGCATGCGCGAGGTCGCCGAAGCGACGTGCGGCGTAACGACGACGTTGGGCATCGCCAGCAACGGATTGTCGAGAGACGGGCGGTTCCTGCTCCAGCACGTCGAGCCCTGCGGCCGCGATCTCGCCCGCGCGCAGCGCCTCGATCAACGCGGCTTCGTCGATCGTCGGGCCGCGCCCGGTATTGACGACGACTGCCGTTTTCTTCATCGCCGCGAACGCGGCGGTCGACAGCATGTGGCGCGTTTCGTCGTTCAGCGGCGCGTGCATCGAAACGTAGTCGGAGCGTTCGAGCAGTTCGCGCCAACGAAACCGGTTCTACGCCTTCGGCGCTGATCGACAGTTCGCTGACATACGGGTCGTGCGCGATGACGTGCAGGCCGAACGCCTTGGCGCGCCGCGCCACGCAACGCGCGACGTTGCCGAACGCGATGAGCCCCAGCGTCTGTCCCATCAGCCGCGGTGCATCCGACAGCAGCGGCCGGCCTTTGAACCAGTCGCCGGAACGCGACCATCTGATCCATCTGTTTCGTGCGCCGGCCGGCCGCCAACAACAGCATCATGGCGTGATCGGCGACTTCCTCGATGAAGACGTCGGGCACGTTGGTGACGACGATGCCGGCCGCGGTGGCCGCGTCGACGTCGACCATGTCGACGCCGACGCTGCCGACGCCGATCACCACGCAGCGTTCGAGGCCGGAGATGATCTGGCTGTCGATCTGGATGCCCCACGACGTGATCAGCGCGTCTGCATCCTGCGCGCCGGCAAGAAACTCTGCGGCGGTCGCGCCCGGCACTTCGACGAGATCGGCAACGCGATCGAGCGCCTCGAGTTCAAGCGCATAGCGTTCCGCGATGTTGCCGGCCTTCGCGATCGCCGGCAGCTGAATGGCGACTTTTTTCTTGCGCGTCATGCAGACGCCTTTCGGCCGGCAGCCTGCAAGGCTGGCGATCGCCTCTTCGCGCAGCCCGCGCTTGTAGATTTTGCCGGACGCGATTCGCGGGAGTTGTTCGTCGCGCACCCAGACGTGTTCCGGCACCTTAAAGCGCGCGAGATGGGCAGCGACGTGCGCGCGCACGTCGTCGGGCGACAGCGCATGTTCGGTTTGACCATCACGACCGCGGCGATCGATTCGCCGAGACGCTCGTCAGGCACGCCGAACACGGCACATTCCGACACGCACGGGTGATCGTAGATGGCCGCTTCGACTTCCTGGCAGCCGATGTTCTCGCCGCCGCGAATCACCATGTCTTTGGCGCGATCGGTGATGAACACGAAGTCTTCGCCGTCCATGTGGCCGATGTCGCCGGAGCACACCCAGCCGTCTTTCAGCGTTTCGCGCGTCGCATCGGGCTTGTTCCAGTAGCCGCGGAAGTTCATCGCGCCGTGAATCCAGATCTCGCCGGTTTCGCCGCGCGGCACTTCGTCGGCCGTTGGGGTCGACGATCTTGATCGTGACCATCGGCGGAATCGGCCGTCCGCAACTGCGTCCGCGTTCGAGCAGGTCCGCGCCGGAGATGCTGGTGCCGAGGCCGTTCGTTTCGGTCATACCGTAGCCGGTGCCGGGTACGCCGGATTTCAGTTCCTTCGCGATCTGCCGCGAGTGCTCCGGCGCCATCGCCGCGCCGCCGCCGCCCATCGATTTCAGCGAACGCGTGTCGTATTTGTGGAAGTTCGGCGACTGCACCATCTCCCACGACATCGTCGGTACGCCGTTGAACGACGTGATGCGTTCGGCTTCGATCAACCGCAGCGATTCCTCCGGGTCCCACTTGTACATGCCGACGAGCTTGCGCCCGGGACGGAACGACGACATGAACTGCACGTTCAAGCCCGGACACGTGGAACAGCGGCACGGTCAGGATCATTGCCGGCGGAAACTCCGGCGACTCTTCGGCGAGTTCCGGATTCAGTTCCACCGCGATCGCGGCGCCGCATTCCCAGCCCATCACCGCGTGGATGATGCTGCGGTGGGTGGCGAGCACGCCTTTCGGGTGCGCGGTCGAACCCGACGTATAGAGGATCGTCGCATTCGAGTCGGGCGCAACCGGCGGTTCCGGCATCTCGTCGCTCGCGCCTTCGACGAACTGCTCCCACGTCTGCACGCCGGCGTGCGTCGCGGCGATGTGGTC
The DNA here is from genome assembly GCA_963822125.1 of uncultured Gammaproteobacteria bacterium. GTDB lineage: Bacteria > Pseudomonadota > Gammaproteobacteria > Pseudomonadales > Azotimanducaceae > DATJGR01. Next base: position 27,065 of record CAWGGQ010000035.1, read on the forward strand.
TGCGCGAAGCGCGATGAGTCGCAGCTTGCGCGTGGCGCGCAACGGCAGCACGCGTTCCAGCCGTTCGGCGTCGGCGAACAGCAGCTCGCAGCCCGCTGTCGTCGATGCCGTAGGCGAGTTCTTCGCTCGACCACCATGCGTTCATCGTCACCGCCACTGCGCCGATCGACGTGATGCCCATGAACGCGAACAGCCACTCGGGGTAGTTGCGCGCGGCAATGCCGATGCGGTCGCCGGCTTTGACGCCGGCGCCGATGCAGCCGCTGCGCAACGCGCGCGGCTTGCCGCCACGATTCGCCGAACGAGTAGCGCTCGTCCTGATAGACGTAGAAGTCTTTGTCGGCCGTGCGCGAGGCTCGACCGATACAGCTCGCGCAGGTTCGCGGGCGCGTTCTTGAACACGCGAAACGTCACGCCATCGATGGTCTCCGGCGTGACTTCGTACGGCTGTCCCGCCGCGGTGACCCGCGCCGACGCCGCTCGAATGGCTTCGATGTTCATCGGTGCTGACTCCTCTGAAGTGAAAAAAGGGCTTGAAGGAGCGAAAATTCTGACACGCGCTGCTAGGAGTGTCAGCCGCGCAGGCCGATGCGTTGACGCCGGCCGTCCGTAGCACTGCAGTCTGCAGCCTACGGGTCGACGAGGGGAAGGCGGAACATCGATGCGAGCGAACAAAGCGCTGCGGGCGTGGCGGGAAAAGAAGGCCACGGTCGGCGGCTGGTTGTCGATCGGTAACGCGTACACGGCAGAGGTGATGGCGAACCTCGGCTTCGACTGGCTGTGCGTCGACCTGCAGCACGGCCTGATCGACTACCAGGATCTGACCGCGATGTTACCGGCGATCTCGACGACGGAAACGACGCCGATCGTCCGCGTACCCTGGAACGAACCGTACGAAATCATGAAGGCGCTCGATGCCGGCGCGTACGGCGTGATCGTGCCGATGGTCAACAATCGCGAAGAGGCGCTGCGCGCCGTGAGCGCATGTCGATACCCGCCGGCTCGGCTTGCGCTCGTTCGGTCCGATTCGCGCGGCGTTGTATGGCGGCCGCGGATATTCGGTGGAAGCGAACGGCGAAATCGCCTGCATCGTGATGATCGAAACCGCAGAAGCGCTAGAAAACCTGCGACGACATCGTGACGACACCCGGTGTGGACGGCGTCTACATCGGTCCGTCGGATCTCGCGCTTGCGCTGGGTCTGCCCGCAATCGGCGACAACAACCATCCGAAGCACGTCGCCGCGGTTGAACGCATCCGCGTCGCGTGTGCGAGCGCCGGCATCGCGATCGGCATCCACACGTCGAGCGTCGAATACACGCAGCGCTATCTCGTCGCAGCGGTTTCCAGTTCGTCAACGCTCGGCAGCGATGGCGGCTTCATGTCGCGCGCGGCGAGCGAAGACCTGCGCGCCGTGCGCGATACCGCGAAGCGCGACGTCGAAAAGACCGGCTATTGAACGGCGGCGTGACGGCGAAACGGCGCGCGTTGTCAGACGCACCGCTTCGAGCAGGTCTTCGATTCGGAACGGCTTGCTGAGAACCTGCGCTACGCCCAGGTCGTCGATCCGCCCCTTATCGGCCTTGTCAGCGTAGCCGGTAATGATCACCACCGGCGGCGGTTCGACACCGAGCGGGCAAGCTCGGCAAGTTCCAGTCCCGACACCTGCGGCATCGACTGATCGGTGAGGATCAGCGCGAGGTCCCGGTGGTGCGCGCCGATGTGTTCGAACGCGGCCGACGCTGTCGTTGAACACCAGCGTCTGATAGCCCGCGTTGCGCAGCACCTCGCCGATGAAGTTGCCCACCGATACTTCGTCGTCTACCACCAGGATGTGGCCTTCCGGCAACGGATCCGCGGCCGCGGCGTCGTCACCGACGCGTTGCGACTGTTCCACCGGCAGCAGTACGCGGAACGTGGTGCCGCGCGGGCTCGTTTCAACGGTGATGTGACCTTCGTATTCGTGCACCAGCGTGTGAATCAGCCACAGCCCGATACCGGTGCCGCTGCCGGGCGCACGCGTCGACACGAACATGTCGAAGATCCGCGGCAACAGTTCCTCGCTGATGCCGTGGCCGGTGTCGGCCACCGCAATCTCGACGAACTCGCCGCTCGAGCGCCGCATCGCACGACGCGCAGCGACCCTGGCCCGCTGACGCGGCCGACGCGCACGTCGATGCGGCCGTTGCCGCTGATCGCGTCGCGCGCGTTGATCAGCAGGTTCAGCACGACCTGCTGCAGTTGCACGGGGTCGATCTCGACCGCGGGCTCGTTGTCGCGGCCGACGTCTCCATGTGGATGGTCTTCGGAATCGCCGCACGCAACATGCGCGACACTTCGGCGATGCTATCGCTGACCTTGATGACCACCGGCTTGCCTCGCTGCGCGCGCGTGAACGTCAGCATCTGCGAGATCAGATCGCGCGCGCGTTGGCCGGCGGAGATCGACTTCGCGCAGATAGCCGTGCACCTGGATCGGATCCGTGCCGGCCGGCGACGCCAGCGACAGCTCCGTGTAGCCGATGATGCTGGCCAGGATGTTGTTGAAGTCGTGCGCGATGCCGCCGGCCAGCTGGCCGATGGCTTCCATCTTGCTCGCCTGCTGCAGCTGCGTTTCCAGATTCAGCCGGTCCTGTTCCGACTGCTTCTGCGGCGGTGACGTCTTTGACGCTGGCAATCAGGCACGGCTTCGTTGTCGATGTCGAGCGTGCGGCCGGTGACCTCGAAGGTAGCGGCGCGAGCCGAGGAACTCCCGCTCGAGCATCATCTGGTGCCGCCGCGGCGAACGCGTCAGTCCTTCGACGAACAGCGCGCGCTGCGCGGGATCGCCCCACACCGACAGGTCGGTCTTGTTCTGTGCGCGAGCCGAGCTCTTCCATCATTCGCGCGAAATTGTCGTTCGCTTCGATCAGATGGCCATCGGACAACCGGCTGATGAACACCGCGTCGGGACTGTTCATGAACAACGCGTGGAACTTCTGCTGGCTCTGCGCCAACGCGCGCGCAGTTCGACGCGACTCGGTGACGTCGCGCAGGATGCCGTAGGTGCCGACGAACTCATCGGACTTCGGCCGCGTGCCGTCGTACAGGCCCATCGCCGATAGTTCGATGATGTGCTGTGCACCGCGCGGATCGCGGTACTCGAACTCGAAATGCTGGGTCGCGCGCTGCCCGGTGCGGCGTTCGTCGATGATGATGCCGCAGCTGTTGGCGCAGGTCGGGCGAGACGAGCGCAGTCCAGTCGCGACCGATGCAGCGCATCCCGATCGTAGCCGAACACGTCGCGAAGCTTCGCGTTCAGAAACGTGAAGCGGCCGGCTGACGTCGAGCATGTAGATCAGGTCGGGCGAAGCATTGATCAGAAACGCATCGCGACGGTTGGTGGCCTCCTTCTCGTCGAGCATCGCGCGGTTTTCCCGCTCCAGACGCGTGCGGGTGACGGCGTTGCGCACGCTCGCGAGCAGCTGTTCGGGCTCGTACGGTTTCGGCAGGTAGTCATAGGCGCCCAGGCGCAGGATCGGGGTGATTTTTTCGACGTGCGATTCGCCGCTGACGACGATGGTCTTCAGTCCGTTGGTGTCGGCGCCGAGTGCCTGCAGCACGTCGATGCCCGACATGTTCGGCATGTCGAGATCGAGAATCAGCACGTCGATCGCATCGGCTTTGATGCGGCGAAGACCTTTCGCGCCTTCGACTTCGAATTCGACGCGAGTAGCCATGCGCGCAAAACAATTCGCGAACGCTGGCGGCGTGCCGCGCGTCGTCATCAACCACGAGCACCTGAGCGGTCGACATCTTTTCCCCGAACCGGTCGCAGAACCGGCGTGTGACTTACGGAAGTTCCCCAGCTGCCGCATACTAGTGGCGCGTCGCGGAGGATTCTATGTATTTTGCGCAGCGGTTGCGCGGTCAATGACCGAGGCTATCACCGCACAGGTGTTGGCGGGCCTCATCGGTGTCGTTCTTTCGGCGATCGTCTTCTTCGTGATGCTCGGACGCAAAACGCGTGCGGCGTTCGAAGACGGTCTGCAAAGTCAGGCCGAACGCGCGAACGCGGATCATCAGCTGCTCGAAGAGCGGCTCGACGCCGAACCCGCGAAAGCATTCGCCTCGATCAGGCGCTGAAGGCGGCCGCGCAGTCGCTCGCCGCGAGCGAAGAAGACAATCGCCGGTTGATCGCCGACAACGCTGCGATGCTGGCGCGGCTCGACGAAACCACTCGCGCGTTCTCCGAAAAGGAAGCGCTCTTCAAGGAGACGAGCGATCGTTGAAGCAGGAGTTCCAGAGCTCTCGCCAACAGAATCTTCGAGGAGCAGGGTCAATCGTTCGCACGCAACAACCGCACGCAGACTCGATGGACTGCTGACGCCATTCCGCGAGCAGATCGCCGAGTTCAAGCAACGCGTCGAACAGGTGTATCACACCGAATCGAAGGACCGGGCGTCGCTGCTGACCGAGGTCCGCAACCTGCATCGCGCCAGCGACAAGATCAATCAGGAAGCCGAGAACCTCGCAAAGGCGCTGAAGGGCGATAAGCGCCTGCAGGGCAATTGGGGCGAACTCGTGCTGGAACGGGTGCTCGACGAATCGGGCTTGCGCAAGGATCACGAGTACACGTTGCAGGCAACCCGGCGCACCGAAGAAGGCGATGCGAAGCGTCCCGACGTCATCATTCATCTGCCCGACGAGAAGGACATCATCGTCGATTCGAAAGTGTCGCTCGCCGCATACGAACGTGCGGTGGCCGCGGAAGACGACGCCGTACGCGAGAACTGCACTGCGCCAGCACGTCAACGACCTGCGTGCGCAGGTGAAGCGGCTCTCCGAACAGGAATACGACCGGTTGCTGGGCGTGCGCTCGCTCGACTTCGTGCTGTTGTTCGTGCCCATCGAGTCGGCCTTCATGCTGGCGATGGAGTACGACCAGGGGCTGTTCACCGAGGCGTTCAACAAGCGCATCGTCATCGTCAGCCCGACGACGCTGCTGATGACGCTGCGCATCATTCACAACGTCTGGCGCTACGAGAAGCAGACGAAGAACGCCCAGGAGATCGCCCGCCGCGCAGGTGCGCTATACGACAAGCTTCGCCTCGTAATGGAAGACATGGCGAAGCTCGGTTCGCTGTTGCGCACTGCGGATGAGAGTTACCAGACCGCGATGCAGAAGCTCGCGAGCGGGAAGGGCAACCTGGTGCGGCAGGTCGAGCACTTCCGCGAGTTGGGCGCCAGCGTGCGCCGTCCGTTCCCGCGCGAGTTGCTCGACACCGCGGAGGATGCGTCGGAACTCGACCCTCTCGATGCCGTGGCGGAACTTACGCTGCCGGACGATTTGCCGGAAGACCCAGACGCCTGAACGCTATTCCTGGATTCCGCCCTGTGTGAGCTTCTGGGGATCCAGCAGACGCGCCAGATCTTCCCGATCGAGATCGGTCATCTCGGCAGCCACGTCGATTACCGCTCTGCCTTCTTTGTAGGCACGCTTCGCGATCTCCGCTGCCTTTTGATACCCGATGATCGGGTTCAGCGCGGTCACGAGGATGGGGTTACGCGAGAGCGCCGCGTCGAGGTTGTCGTGCCGCACGTTGAAGCCGCTGATCGCGTCATCCGCCAGCAGACGCGAGACGTTTGCGAGCAACTCGATGCTCTGCAGAAGATTGAGTGCGATCACCGGCAGCATCACGTTCAATTGGAAGTTGCCGGACTGGCCGCCGATCGTGATCGTCGTATCGTTGCCGATCACCTGTGCGGCAACCATCGCGGCGGCTTCCGGAATCACCGGATTCACTTTGCCCGGCATGATGCTGCTGCCCGGTTGAAGCGCAGTCAGTTCGATTTCGCCGAGGCCCGCGAGCGGACCGCTGTTCATCCAGCGCAGATCGTTAGCGATCTTCATGATGCTGACCGCAATCACCTTCAGCTGCCCGGACAGTTCGACCGCGGTGTCTTGCGACGACAGCGATTCGAAGAAGTTGTCGTTCGCTCGCAAGGCGAGCCCGGTTTGCTTCGGATAGTTGCGCCGCAATGCGCGCTGCAAACTCCGGATGTGCGTTGATGCCGGTGCCCACGGCCGTGCCACCTTGCGGCAACGCATGCAGACGCGGCTGAACCGACGCGAACCCGTTCGATGCCGTTACGAATCTGCGCTGCCCAGCCGCCGAGTTCCTGACCCAAGCGTGATCGGCATGGCGTCCATCAGGTGCGTTCGACCGGTCTTAGTAACGTCACGAACCGTCAGCGCCTTTGCCTCGATGACCTCGGCCAGATGCGTCAGCGCAGGTAACAGCGACTCGCTGACCGCCAGCGCGGCCGATAGATGAATCGCAGTGGGGATGGTGTCGTTCGAGCTCTGGCTCATGTTCACGTGGTCGTTCGGATCGACCGGGGCGTTCGCAGTGCGGGAGGCGAGGGTGGCCAGCACTTCGTTCGCGTTCATGTTGGTGCTGGTACCGGAGCCGGTCTGAAATACGTCGATTGGGAACTGGTCGCCGTGAACGCCGCTGCCTACCTGCTGCGGCCGCGGTCTCGATGGCGGAGCCGATGCCTCGCTCAAGCAGGCCGAGGTCGGCGTTCACACGCGCAGCCGCTCCTTTTATTCGACAAATCGCATGAATGAACCGCGCCGGCATCGGAATTCCCGAGATCGGGAAGTTCTCGACGGCGCGCTGGGTCTGCGCGGCATAGAGCGCATCCACGGGCACCTGCACTTCACCCATGCTGTCTCTTTCGATGCGGGTCTTCTTTCTGGCCACTGTAGGCTCCGTGCGTTGCGAATGACACCGTTGCAACGGGTGCGCAGGCTCAGTTTTCACTGCGCCTTAGAGAGCCCGTTGGGCAATCAGAACACAAAACGAGACGGGGTTCACAAAACGTCTGCGGCTCAACGTCACCGCACCGGATAGAGGCGTTGATCTGCAGATCATGTCTTACCAAAACGTACATGGATTTCACAGAACATCCGGGCATGTCCGGGGTTAAATGCAGGTCGCGAGAAAGGAACTCCAGGTCATTCAACGAGGGATTTGCGATGCTGGTTTTAACCCGGCGTGCTGGCGAGTCGATCATGATCGACAACGACATCGAGCTGAAGGTGCTCAAGATTCGAGGTAGCCAGGTTCATTTGGGCATCGATGCTCCCAAACGAGCGGCAGTACACCGAAAGGAAGTGTGGTTGCGCATTCAGGACGAACACGCCGACCCGGAGCCGCCCCAGGTTTCCCACGCTACAAACGAATAGATCGAAGACGCCGGCACACCCGACCGGCGCGCTACTCGCCCGATTCCAATCCCTTCTCGCGCAAGACCCTGTCCTCTTGCAAGAAAATGTCGATGAACGCCGGCGTCTCGCAGATGGCGTACGGCCGGATGTGACGTTCATCGAGCGCGTGCCGCCACGGTCGAACGCCTTCCAGCTGTTCTCTGCGTAGCGCATCGTCCCCCGGCTTCAACATCAGGCTGTCGAGCGCGGTGAAGATCGGACTGACCGGATGCAGCGCGTCGAAGTGACAGCGCGTTTCCCAGCTGCCCTTGTGGAACTCTTCCACGTCGATCTCGCGAATGGCTGCCCAATGCACGAGTTCGAGCGGCGATCCTGACGCCAGTATCAGCGGCAACACAGCTCCCTCATCCCGTGCCGCTCGCAACAACTCGTCGGCCATCAGCCACGGGTGGTCGTCGCGATAGGCGCCGCGGCCGCCGTTGTCGAGGATTGCCGTTAACGCCTTATCGGAGACGGTTGCGGTGATGCAGTAGCGGTAGGCGTTCATCGATGTCTACACATCACTTTGATTTCGATAGAGGGGCATATGTTCTCCGGCCGGCGGGATACTGTAAATGTATACATGTATGTCCCTATAATGCCGCCTGATTCTCAGCCATCGAACCGACGTGTCCTTAGTGCGTCCGAAACTGCGCCCGAACATCCCGCCGCCGCCGCACTACTACGCTGACAACCTGACGCGGCTGCTCGGCGCGGTGGCGTCGCAGTATAGCGACATACTTTTGGACCGAGAACGCGACTACTTGCGTCGCGTGCTCGACCTATCGGCCGACGCGCAACGACTTTACGCACGCCTTCTGACGCGCCGAGGTCCGCTCATCCGCATCGATTCACTCACCTATCGTGAAGTATCGGATGCCGTCGGTGCGATGAACGAGCTCACGGCCCGTTCGCTCGTCGATTGCAGTATCGAGGCGCCGGCAGATCAGCTCCTCGACATGTTGACGCGCGACGAACTAGCCGGCCTGTTCCCGCACGTGCATGCGCAAGGCGAGCGCAAAGGCGCGCAGGTGACGCGGATATGTGCGCGCTATCCGGATCGGCGCACGCGTGAAGTCGTTGGCGCGAACTATCCGATGTGCGGCGTATGCGACCCCGACATGGTGGACACCGCGCAGATCCTGTTCTTCGGCGATTCGTATACCGATCTCAGCACCTTCGTGCTGGAAGACCTCGGCATGCTCCGCTTCGAGAGCTATCAGCTCGACGCGCGCCATCGTCAATTTGGAGAGCGCGCCGAGCTGGACGACTTTCTGGCGATGCGCGCACTGCGCGGCCGCCTTCACCGGCTCGAGTCGTGCTGGGACAGGGCGGTCGCAGGCGATGCGCTCGACACACTATGGGTAACCGCGGGGTCGGCGCCTGCTGGAACGCGTCCGCGCAACTCTGCTGAATCAACTCGGACGCAGTGCGGAACGTGCTCGCGACTACGACATCGCGTTGAGCGCGTACGGAAGAACGTCGCGCGCGCCGGGGCGGGAGCGGCGCGCGCGCTTGCTGCACAAGTTCGGCGATTCGATCGCAACGGAGGCGCTCATCGTACAGATCGAATGCACCCCGCTCACTGCCGGGGAGCGGTTCTTCGCTCAGCAGTTTCGCGACGGACGCCGACGTAAGCGCAGTATTCCGGAACAGGTGCTACGTCTTCCGCGAGCCCCGAATACGTCGGTGGAAACAGCCGCACTCACGGCGCTGACGCACAATGGTGGAAGCGGCCGTCATCTCGAAAACCGGCTGCCCCTTGGGATGTTGGGTCTTGCGCTCTGGGATGTGGTGTTTGCACCGGCCGAAGCCGCGTTCGTGAACGCGTATCAGGATCGCCCGGCGGATCTTTACTGGTCCGATTTCCGCCGCACGCGCGCGTCGCTCATTGATGCAAGGCTGCAGCACCTGCGTGAGCCGGGCTCAGTTGCATGCGCGGTGCGCGCAACTGCGGAAGCGAAGCGCGGCGTGAACAGCGCGTTGGTCGATTGGCGAGCGTTCGATTCGCAGTTCATCGAATGTGCGACCGCTTCAGTGCCTGGTGCAACGTGGACCGCGATGTTCGACTACATGCTCGACGACCTCGAACAGACTCGAACGGGATTCCCCGATCTCGCGCTGTTCTTCGGACCAGGGCTCTATCGATTCGTCGAGGTGAAAGGGCCGGGCGACCAATTACGGCGCGAGCAGCGGATGTGGTTCGAGTTCTTCGCGCGGGCGGACGTGCCCGCACACGTCCTCTGGGTGGAGTGGTAGGTGGCGACGCGACTCAAAATCGCGGTTCGTACGCTCGCCCAATTGACCTGTCGCACCGGCGACATCCACTTTCGTTTCGAAGAGTCCACCGATAGTCAGGAAGGCATCGAAGCGCAGAAACGCATACAGCGGACGCGCCCGCCGACGTACGAGCGCGAAGCATCGGTAAGAGCGATCTGGCAAGAAGACGACGTCGAACTCGAACTCACCGGCCGGGCCGACGGATGGGATCCGCACGAGGGCATCGTCGAGGAATTCAAAACCTCGAGAATGGAAGCGCATCGGCTGTTCGCGCTGGCTGGCAGCGCGCACCTCGGGCAATTGCGTCTCTATGCCGCGCTGCTGGCGCGCACGCAAGTCCGCGAAAAGCCGTGGCGACTTCGGCTGCTGTATTGCGATCCCGAATCGAGCGCTGCAACGCCGTTCGAAGAAGAGATGGACTCCGCCGCGCTCGAAGCATTTCTGCAGCGGTGCTGCGCACGTTTGGCGAAGTGGCTGCGGCAACTCGAGGCGCATCGGCTGCGTCGCAACGATCGCCTCATACACCTCGCGTTTCCGTTTCCGAGCTTTCGTCCCGCACAACGTGCGCTCTCTGCAGAGGTATATCGAACGGTTCGCGATGGCGGCGCCTTGCTGTTCGAAGCACCGACGGGAAGCGGCAAAACGCTGAGCGCACTGTTCCCGTCGCTGATGGCAATGGGGCAGGGCAGTACCGATAGGGTCGTGTTCCTCAGTTCCAAGGCTACGGGCCAGGCGACTGCGGAAGCCGCAATAAAGTTACTCGCAGTGGACGACGCTGTAAGGCGGGTAACAGTTACAGCGAAAGCGAAAATCTGCTTCATGCCCGAACCGGTATGCGATCCCGCGGTCTGCGAGTTCGCACGCGGATACTACGATCGCTGTGACGCGGCAGTCGCCGAATTGCTCGCCGTTGGAACGATGACCCGCAGCGCGATAGAAGCGGTGGCGCGCGCTCACCGCGTCTGTCCGTTCGAACTGTCCCTCGATGCAGCAGTCTGGTCCGACATCGTGATCTGCGACTACAACTACGTATTCGATCCGGTCGTGCGGCTCAAACGTCTCGCTGGCATTACGGCGGACCGAATTGCTCTGCTGATCGACGAAGCGCACCAGCTTGGCGATCGTGTACGCGACGCGTTATCGACGGTGTTCACGCGCGGTGCGGTTTCGCGCGCCCTTGCGGAACTGTCTGGCGATGCCGCCAAACGCGCGGCGGCGCTCGATCGACGTATCGTGGCGTTGCGACGCGATACCACGCGAGCACTCAACCTCGACCGCGACGCATTCGAATGTCGCATCGAACTACCGGAGCCTCTCATGCGTGCGGCCGAGCGGTTGCTCGAGGCGCTGACCACCGATATCGAGTCACGCTCCACCGATGCAGCCGTTACCGAACTGGTGTTTGCGCTACTCCGATTGTTGCGGGTGGCGGCATGGCACGACCAGGCTCATTTCGCGGTGTTTCTGCGCGGCCGAGGAAGCGCCATAGAGATCGACCTGCGGTGTCTCGACCCCAGCGCGGCAATTGCCGAAACGCTGAACGAATACCGGGCGCACATTCGCTTTTCGGCAACGGTCTCACCGTTCGAACTGATCGGACGCGCGCACGGCCAGCCCGAGGCACGCACGCTGCGCCTTCCATCGCCATTTCCGCAGGAACACCTCGGCGTGTTCACGGTGCCCGACGTGAGCACGCTGTTTCGTCAACGCGAGGCTACCTTGCCGGCTCTCGCCGACGCGCTGGAAGCGATGATTGCTGCGCGTGCAGGCAACTACCTGATCGCGCTTCCGTCGTTCGACTATCTGGACAGAGTCGCAGATTACTACGAGTCTCGATTTCCGAACCGCGCGGTGATACGTCAAACCCGCGGGATGTCGGAGGAACTGCGCGAAGAGTTCGTTGAAGCCTATCGGCGCGGCGATCGGCGCATCGTCGGTTTTGCCGTGCTCGGCGGTTTGTTCACGGAGTCGATCGACCTTCCCGCCGGCGCGTTGATCGGCATTGCTGTCGTCGGGCTCGGCTTGCCGCCGCCGACGCTCGAGCGCAACGAAATGGCACAGTGCTTCGGCGAACCCTACGGTCGCGCGCTCGCCTACGAACAACCTGCGATGACGCGTGTAGTGCAGGCCGCCGGCAGATTGATCCGCCGGGACACCGACCGCGGCATCGTGTGTTTGATCGACAACCGATTTCTGTCACCGGAGTATCGCGAGTACCTGCCGCGCCATTGGCAACCCGTCAGGGTCACCAGCCAGCAACTCACGCGAGCATTGAGCGAATTCTGGAACGCGGCAGACGTTCCGCTCTGACGCACCATCGAACTCAAGGGTCGAGTGCGCTCCACAACATACGAATGGAAACGAGAATCAGCAGTGCGCCGAACGCGCGGCGCAACGGCAACGGCTGCAATCCGTGCGCGAGTCGCACCCCGATCGGTGCGAACACGACCGTCGTGCAGACGATCGCGATGAGACCAGGCATATATACGTAGCCCAGCAGCCCTTCGCCGAAACTGGTGACACCCAAACCTCGCGTCACGTACCCCAACGAGCCAGCTATGGCGATGGGAAAACCGAGCACGCTCGCCGTTGCGGTTGCTCGATGCACGGGCACGTTGAAGTACACGAGCGTCGGCACAACGACATTGCCACCGCCAATACCCGCAATGCCGGAAACGAGACCAGCGATTGCAGCGATCCCCGCCGAAGCCGCGCGCCCCGGCAACACGCGGTGTGGTGCAGGGCGCCAGTTCGTCAGCATCACGATAGAGACGAATCCGAGAAATCCGCCGATGAGCATACGCAAGGTTGCAAGCGGCAACATCGACGCTACGAAGCCGGAGCCATAACTCGCAAGCATCACCATCGGTGTGAATCGACGGACGATCTGCCAATCGACCATACGCGCGCGAATCTGCGTCAATGCAGCAGCGGCGCTCGTGAAGATGATGCTGGCGAGCGACGTGCCGATCGCGACGAGTGTGGTGCCATTGCCGGCACCAGCATGATCACCGAGCATGCCGGTGTGATCGAACAGCAGGATGAGTGCGGGCGCGACGATCACGCCACCGCCGATGCCCAACAGTCCGCCAAGAAGGCCTGCCACAGCGCCGATCAGCAGGCAAACAATGGTGAAAAGCAGGCTGTCCAAGTAAAGTAGGCCGTTCGCGGAACGGCGAGTCTATGAGATATCAAAAGGCCCGGCAATTCCGGCCTCCGGTGACAAGAACTTGATGGGCAATCTATTTCAGGAAGTTGAACGCGTTGCATCCGCGCAACGCGACTTCGTCGCATTCGACTGCATGGACGGTCGTGTATTCACCTTTACGAATCTGTTGGCGAACGCTGCGGCGTACTCTGCCGCGCTGACGTCGTTGGGTGTCCGCGCGGGCGATCGCGTGACCGTTCAACTCGAGAAGAGCATCGAAGGGGTGTGGCTGTATCTCGCGGTGCTTCGTTGTGGCGCGATATACATGCCGCTGAACTCAGGCTACACCGATGCCGAGATCGAGTACTTCGTTACCGACGCGGAGCCGACTTTGATCGTCGTAGAGGAAACGCGTCGCGCAGCGGTCGCCGCGTTGGCCGAGAAGACCGGCGTCGCCGCGAAGGTGACTACGCTCGCTGAGATCGAGACGAAGAGTCGAACATCCGCACCGCAAGCTTGCGCCGCGCGCGCCGGCAGCGACGTGGCTGCAATCCTGTATACATCGGGCACCACGGGCCGTTCCAAAGGCGCGATGATTTCGCACGACAACCTTGCGTCGAATGCAAAGACGCTCGTCGACATCTGGGGCTTCACACCGGATGACGTGCTCGTCCACGCTTTGCCGATCTATCACGTGCACGGTCTGTTCGTCGCGCTGCACTGCGCGTTGCTGTCGGGTGCGAGTACCCGCTTCCTGCAACGTTTTGAGCTTGGCGGCGTGCTCCACGCGCTGCAGGGTGCAACTGCATTCATGGGCGTGCCCACGTATTACACACGCCTGCTTTCGACAGCTGAATTCCCAGGCCCCGGCATATCGCTTCGCCTGTGGGTTTCCGGCTCCGCTCCACTGCTTCCCGAAACGTTTGCCGCGTTCGAACAACGCGTCGGCTCTGCAATTCTGGAGCGCTACGGAATGACGGAGGCCGGCATGATCACGTCGAATCCGTTGCACGGCCTGCGCCTTGCCGGAACCGTTGGTAAGCCGCTGCCGGGGGTATCGGCACGAGTGCGCAGGGAAAACGGTGAGATCGCAGCAGCCGGCGAGCCGGGCGTACTCGAAATCCGCGGACCCAACGTGTTTGGCGGCTACTGGCGCAACGAAGAGAAGACCCGCGCGTCGTTCACCGCCGACGGGTACTTCATCACTGGCGATGTCGTCACGCTTTCCGACACGGGCATCGTCTCGATCGTAGGACGCCAGAACGATCTCATCATCAGCGGCGGCCTCAACGTCTATCCGAAGGAAATCGAGGAACAGATCGACGCACTTGCCGGCGTCGGCGAGTCGGCCGTCATCGGTATTCCCCATCCCGATTTCGGGGAGGGCGTAGTGGCGGTGGTCGACCGCTCTGCGAAGACGCTCAACGAAGCCGACATTCTGGTGCCGCTGCGTGAACGGCTCGCTGCGTTCAAGGTTCCGAAGCGGATCGTCTTCGTCGATGCGTTGCCGCGCAACGCCATGGGCAAGGTGCAGAAGAAGCTGCTGCGAGAAACCTATCGCAGCCTGTTCGAGGCGTCCCGGTGAAGGTTCGCACGATCATTTTTGGCTGGCTCGTCGCGACAACGGTTTCGGCGTACGCGGACTACCGACACATCGAATTGCCGAACGGCGACGTTTACGACGGCGAGGTCGAACACGATCTGCGCAACGGCCAGGGAACCTACACGTGGGCCGATGGCAACCGCTATGTCGGACAATACGTCGACGATCGAATGCAGGGCACGGGTACCTACTACTGGCCCGACGGCAGGACGTATGAAGGCAGGTTCGAAAAGGACTTGCGCCAAGGCAACGGCCTGCTGCGTTGGCCCAACGGCGACAAGTACGAAGGCGAATTCCTCGAGGACCACATCACCGGGCGCGGCGTTTTCGTCTGGGCAAACTCCGATCGATACGAAGGCGATTTCGTCGGCGGCGAACGCACCGGGCAGGGCACGTATACGTGGCACAACGGCGAACGCTACGAAGGCAAATTCGAGGGCGATCAACTGCAAGGTCCCGGCAAGTTCTTCTGGCCCGACGGTCGTAAATACGAAGGCAACTTCGTCGCCGGAAAGAAGAGCGGCACCGGAACATTCGAGTGGCCAAACGGGAACCGCTACGTCGGCGACTTTGCTAACGATGCGCGTGAGGGGCTTGGCACGTTCTACTGGCGCGATGGCACCGTGTACGAGGGCACGTTCGACCACAACAAGATGCAGGGTTTCGGCGTCAAACGTACGGTCGACGGGCAGGCCGAGTTCCAACAATGGCGCGATGGTGCACTCGTGCTCTCTCAACCGCTGGTGGCCGTGAAGAGCTGTCGGATTTCCATCGACGGACGCGACTGGATGTTCCAGGCCAATACGTGCATCAACGGCCTTGCTCACGGCCGCGGACCCGCGGCGAGTCTCGATGGAACACAGTACATACCCGTCGCGCACATCGTGCTTGGGCACCTCGTGGAAGGCGAAGTACGTCCGCTTCGATCCAATGGCTGAAACGCGTCTCGAGATTCCGGGCTACAGCATCGAGCGTGAGATCGGCCGCGGCGGTATGGCGCGCGTCTATCTGGCGGTGCAGAAGAAGTTCGGCCGGCTGGTCGCCATCAAGGTCGTGTCGCCGGAATACACCGCAGATCCGAGCTTTGGGAAACGATTCGTGCGCGAAGCACGCATCATTGCCCAACTCAGTCACCCGAACATCGTGCAGGTTCACGACGCGGGCGTGAACGACCAGTGTTATTACCTCGTCATGGAGTATTTACGCGGCGGCGATCTGAACCGGCGCCTCAAACGCGGCTTGCACATGCAGGCTGCGATTTCGGTGGTCAAGGACATTGCGCGCGGCCTCGACAACGCACATTCGAAAGGCTTCGTGCATCGCGACATCAAGCCCGAGAACATCTTGTTCCGGGAAGACGGTTCGGCCGTGTTGTCAGACTTCGGCGTCGCACGCGTCATCAGCAGTGGCGCGAGCATCACGCGCCATGGGACGGTCGTTGGCACGCCGCAGTACATGAGCCCCGAGCAGGCGACTGGCAAACCGCTCGATGGTCGGTCCGACATCTACAGTCTCGGCGTCGTCTTCTACCGGATGCTCACCGGCGAAGTTCCGTTCAAGGCCGATTCGGCGGTGGCAGTAGGTATCCGTCACCTGCAAGACCCGGTGCCGAAACTGCCCGGACACCTCAGTTCGATGCAGACCGTGGTCGACCGTTTTCTCGCGAAGAAACCGGAAGCGCGTTTTCAGACCGGCGCCGAGGTAATAGAAGCGCTCGACGGCGTTCGTGCCGCGGGCATGGTGCCGAACACCGTCATCAAAACCGAGGTCGTCAACACGGCCGAGATTCGCGCGATCGGCGACAGCGTATCGATGCCCGTGTTGCGCGACGGCCGCACGATCCGCGCGGAACCGGACCAGCGTCCCAAACAAGAGCGACCACGCCGGCGCATATGGCCGTGGGCGACGTTGGTGGTGATCGTGCTCACCGGCGTGTGGAGCTATCTGTATCCGTGGAATCGCGACAATGCGATCGCGAAAGTGATGATCGCAACCGGGCTGACGGAAAAGCCGGCATTGCTGAATGCATGGCGTCAGGCCGAATCGTTGCGCGGCGACCCGAATCAGAGCCTCGCTGCTGTAGTGGCGGGTTATCGAAGGGTGCTGGATGTCGATTCCTCTTATTCGCAGGCTCGCACGGCAATTGCCGATCTCGCGACGCAGTGGAAAGCGAGCATCGGACAGGCGTTGGCGGCCGACGACCTTGCAATGGCGGAAGCGAAACTGACCGAGTCGCTGGCAGTATTTCCAAACGACGAAGAACTGAGTTCGTTGTTCGAAAAACTGTCCGATCGCAAACGTGCCGATTCGTTGGTGACCAGTACCGAAGCGCTGCTGCGCAGTCATGGTCTCGATGATCAGCCGTCCGCCACCGCTGCGATTCAGGCGTATCAGGAAGCACTGCGCCTCAATCCCGGCCACGCCATCGCAAAGTCGGAACTGAACAGGCTCGCTGAGCATTACGCCCAACTCGCGGGTACGGCGGCGGAAGCCGGCGACATCCCCGGAGCAATGAATTTCCTGGAGCGTGCGACCACTGCAGATTCCGCAAGCAATAACGTTGCCGCTGCACGCGACAAAGTGCAGCAGGCCGCAAGCGCGCATCAGGAAATCCAGACACTGCTGCAGCAAGCCTCGGCGTATCGCGCGAACGGCGCGTTGATCAATCCACCGGGGGCCAACGCTGCCGAGATCTACCACCGCGTGCTGGCAACGGACCCGAACAACGCAATTGCGAACCAGGGTTTGTCGGAAGTAGTCGCGGAACTTCTCACGCGATCAACCGAGCTGTTGTCGACGGGACAGATCGAGGGAGTTCGTGCGTTGAGTTCGCGGGCATCCGAAATCGGCTTGTCCGACAGGGCGATTCGCGAGCTGAAATCCAAGCTGGGCGCGGAGGAGCAGCGCATCGGCAGCGTCTCGCGGCTGTTGAACGAAGCGCAAAAGCTGATGAGCGACGGTTTCATTACAGAACCGCCGGATCAGAACGCCGTTGCGCGTTTGCTCGAGGTACGCCGCCTCGATCCGAACAACGTGCAAGCGCGTGACATGCTGAACGCCGCAGCGGGTAGACTTGCCAGCGTCGCGCGGGAGGCGTACGACGCGGGTCTGAAAAGTGATGCTCAGCACTTTCTGGAGTTGGCGTTGACTGTTACGCCGGATGTTCCTGAATGGCGCGCTCTTCGGGATAGTTGGGCCGCGGAAAGCGGTAGGGTGTCGAAACAATGAATAAGCTCAGCCTGTCGAACGCGCACCCGGTTGTGGCTTTCGTCGATGTCGTCGATAGCGTAGGGCTCTATCGCCGCGTCGGCGACGAGGCGGCCCAATCGAGAATCGAAGAGGCTTTGGCATTCGCCAGCGCCTGCGCAGTGGAAGGTGGTGGACGGTGTATCAAGCGCAACGGCGATGAACTGCTGCTGATATTCCCCAATGCAGATGCAACGTGTCATGCATTGAAGGCGATACAGATCGACACTGCGCTGGAGCTGCGGATTGGCGCGCATTCAGGCGCACTCATCCGCAAGCGCGGCGACGTGTTTGGCGATACCGTGAATATCGCCGCGCGCCTAACCGCGATCGCGCGGGCCCGCGAGATCGTCATCTCCGAAGCCGTGCACGAGGCGCTTGGCCACTCGATCCGCAAAGCGTGTCGGCGTTTCGAGCAGGTGCGCTTGCGCGGCACCGCGCGCTCGATGGCGATCTATCACCTGTGTTGGGAACCTGGCAGCGCCACGCATTTCAATTCCTCTGTGCGCCGCACCACCGACGCATCGCGGCGACGCTTGATGCTGCAGACCAAGACCGGCCCGGTTGCGCTTGGTCGCGAGCAGGAACTCACCATCGGCCGCGATCCTCAGTGCGACGTCGTCATCGACGATCCACGCGTGTCGCGTTTTCACGCTACGCTCGAGTGGCATCGCGGCATCGTGGTGTTGCGCGATCACAGCACGAACGGCAGCTTCGTGCGCCCCACCGATGAAACCCGCCCGCACTTCGTCAGGCGCGAGAAGCTGCCCATTCGCGGTGCAGGCGAACTCAATTTCGGCGCCGACGGCGCCGCCTGTCGTGTGCAGTACTGCTTCGAATGACCGACGTGCGATATGCGCTGGTGCTGCTCGACGAGCCCGATGCGCGTTTCCCGTTGGCCGGCAGCGTCACTGTGGGGCGCCACCTCGATAACGACCTGGTGATTGCCGGCGAAGACGTCCGCGACTTTCACGTGCGCATCGAGACCAACGAACGTGGTCCGCGCGTGATCGTCCTCGAAGGCGCAACGGCGCACATCGACGACACGCCGATCGACGGCATCACAGGACTTGGCCCCGGCGTCGCGCTGGTGCTGGGCCAGCATCGTTTGCGCGTCGACATGGAAACGACGACCACACCGTGCGGATGGAAGCTGCATCGCCTCGGCGATGGCCTGGGCGTGCCGATTGCGCCGGCGTTGAGCGTCGGCCGCGCGACCGACTGCGATCTGCAACTCGTCGAAGGGCACGTGTCACGCCATCACGCACGATTGCGCGCGGAACGAGGCGCGCTGTGGCTCGAGGATCTGCGCTCCGCCAACGGCACTTACGTCAACGGCGATCGCATCGCGGGGACGTGGCGAGTGTTTCACGGCGACGAAATTTCGTTCGACACGATCCGCTATCAGCTGATCGGCGACGCACCCGATCTCACGCCGATCCGTCCGCCGGGCCAGCCGCCGGATCAACTCGATGCATCCGAACGCATCGTCGGCGAACCGGTACGCGCGGAAACGGCCGAAATCCCGAATGTCACAGTAGAGGCGGGCGCAATTCCGTCCGCGGCTCCCATCGTTCCGGAACCCACACCGACCGGACCGATGCTGGTCGGACGCAGCGCGCCGGTAACGGGTCGCGTATTTCCGCTCGCGTTCGGTCGCCACTTGATCGGGCGGGGTCCCGACGCCGACGTTCATCTGTCTGAAGCGAGCGTGTCGTTGCGACACGCCGAGATCGAGCTGCGGCCCGACGGGGCACAGTTGGTGAATCTCATTTCAACCAACGGGACCTGGATCAACGGCGCCGAGATTCACACCGCCAAACTCGGCAACGGCGATTCAATCCGAATCGGTCGTGTGACGCTGCAGTATCGCGAACCGACCCCGACGCGCCGCCACGGCGCAAGTGGGGACTTTGGATCTCGTCGGCTTCGCGCTGGTCGCCATCGCTGCCGGCTATACTCGGGTGGCAGGCGTCGCCATGACATTGCGCGTAGTCCGGCGTCGCGTTGCCTTTCGCAGTGCAGCAAATTATGCTTCGGCGCCTCTGGGGTAGCGGATTTCCCGATGGGCGTGAAGATCCCTTTTCGGCGCGAGCTCGAATTCGAATATGGTGCGGTCACTGAGCTGTCGCCGCTGATCCGCCGGGTCATCGCCAAGAATCCCAGTCCCTTCACGCTGCACGGCACGGGCACCTACATCCTCGGTCACGGCGATGTCGCGGTAATCGATCCCGGTCCGGCCGATCCCGACCACATCGACGCCATTCTTGCGGCAACCAAGGGTGAGCGGATCAGCCACATGCTGGTCACGCATACGCACACGGACCACTCCCCGGGTTGTGCGCTGCTTCGTCAGCACTGCGACGCACTGGCATATGCGTTCGGTCCGCACGGCTCCGGCATCGAGGATCCGACAGTGAAGCTCGAAGAGGGCGCCGACATGGCGTTCCAGCCCGACGTCCGGGTCCGCCATGGCGAGGTGATTGCGGCGGACGGCTGGTCGGTGGAGTGCGTGTACACGCCCGGCCACACGTCGAACCACGTCTGCTTTGCGCTGCGTGAAGAGCGCACGCTGTTCACGGGCGACCACGTGATGGGCTGGTCCACCAGCATCATTTCGCCGCCCGACGGGGACATGCGTCGTTACATGGAAAGCCTCGCGCTGCTGCTCGATCGCGACGACGCGCTCTACTGGCCTACGCACGGTCCGTCGATTGTCGAACCGAAGCGCCACGTCGACGCATTCATCGCGCACCGGCGCGAACGCGAAGAACAGATCCTCGCGTGCATCGAGCGGGGCCAACACAAGATCGAAGACATGGTGCCGACGATGTACTCCGACGTTCCGGAGTTCATGTATCGCGCCGCCGCACGCAGCGTGCTTGTCCGCGGTGGTGTATCTGGTTCAGCGCGGCGAACTGCGTTGCGACGGACCGGTGACGCTGCAGGCCGAGTACTTCCGCGCCTGACACTAGCTCGGGGTAGACGCTTCACCGTTGGTGCGTGCCGGCGGTGTTGCAGTCGTATTCGCGAGCGGCAACTGCACGATCACGACTACACCCGATCCGTCCGGCAGGTTCATGCCGCGAACCGTGCCGCCATGGTGTTCCGCTATCACGCGCACGACGTACAGCCCGAGACCGAAGTGAAGCCGGTTGCGTCCTTCGGTGCTGCGATGGCTGACCATCGAGTCGAACAGTGTCTCTTCGGCCGCCGGCGGCAGAGTTGGACCACGGTTCGCTACCGTAATGCGCAGGAAGTCCTTCAGCTGATCGAGCTGCACCTTGATCGGGCTGTTGGGGCGATGGAAATCGATCGCGTTGTCGATGATCTTATCGAGCAACTGTTCGATCCGGTAATCCGAGACGCGTGCGTATACCGGATGTCCTGTGCCCCTGAATGCAAACTCGCAATCTCTGTGCACCACGCGACAGTTCGCCACGTAGTTTTCGATCAGCCGTTCGAGGTCGATGATCTCGAGCTCTTCTGCTTCGAGCGATTCCTCGAGGTTCGCAGCGTCGGCCAGGTTCTGCACGATCGCACCGATTCGCATCACGCCTCGCTTCGCACTGTCGAGATATTTGCTGTCGCGCACGGCGGGGTTTTCGTCGGCGAGGTTCTGCATCGACGTGCTGAGAGTGTTCAATGGATTGTTGATCTCGTGGCGCAACGTGCGCGGCATGTTCTCGAGAAACTGGTTGTGCTGCTGCAGCTTCGCCAACATGCCGGACACGCTGCGCGCGAGATCGCCGATTTCGTCGCCGGACGTCATCGCGCTCTGCAGTGCGTTTGCGCGCAGGCGTCCGCGCGAATCGATCGCGGCGCTGGCTTCGCGCCGCAACTGCCGGATACGCCATGCCAACCGGCCCGCAAAGGCGACGAGTACGACGAACACCACCAGCAGGCTCACCAGCGACAGCACGATCACCTGTTCCAGCGCCGCGCGCTGGAACGCCAGGATATCGGCGATGTTCTGCTCGACCACGACGCCGCCGAGCACTGCATCGCGCGACACGATCGGGTGCGCAGCCATGATGATTTCCTGATCATTCACGCGACAGCGCAGTGCAATCGGATTGCCGCGCAGCGACGACTCGATCACCTTGTTGACCACCGTCGCGGAGTCTTCCGTCAGGTCTTCGTCATCCCAGCGCTGCCACATCACCAGCCTGTGTACGGCGGGACGAATGACGTCGAACCAACGGCGCGCGGTGGACGCCCATCCCGGATCCGGCGCTTCGCGGTCTTCGCTCATGGTGAAGCTGCCGGTTTCGGCACGTACGCGGTTCTGCGCGTCTATGACGAGAATGCGCGCGCCCGAATAGCCGAGCCCCTGAATGATGTTCAGCACTTCCGGCGAGCGCAGCACGACGAGATTGAAGCTCGATTTGCCCGCGGTCGGTAACGTTTGTGTGATGGCGCGAACCGCGCGCGTATCGGCGTCGTCGACATCGACATACGACAAGCCGAAGAACTTGCGCGAGCCGAGCATGGTAAGGGGCATTCGAAATTCCAGATCGATGCCGCCGGCGGTACGCTCCATGTGTCCCTGCACCTGGTTTTCCGGCACGCCGGTAACCGCGAGCTTCCACTCGGGACCGACGCGATACGCGGTAGTGACGCCTGGGCCGGTGAACGTGATCACCACACGACCATCTTCGCCGTCGTCCTGGATGAAGTTCAGGCGCACGCTATCGGCGTTATCGAGCCGCAGATATTCGGGATTGCGATAAACCAGCGCGTCGTCCTTGATGCGCATGAACGCGTAGAGCTGTCCGCCGCGTTCACCCAGCAGAATCTTGAATCCGCCGTCGGTCAGGTTGTCTTCGGCATCGACACCGAACTTGATGAAGGTGTCGTTGTCGGGTTCCCAGTCGTTTTCCTTGCCGTCGATGCGAATCGGGTTCTGCAACGGACGCGCGTAAAGCGACTCGTAATCTTCGATGCGGATGGGCAAGTCGTTGAAGAGGTCTTCGCGGCCGTTGAACAGCGTCGAAATGCCTTCTGCAGTCAGCAGCTGCGCTTGCGACTGCCCCTGAATCAGCAACCGTTCCATGCCGATCAACTGGCGATAGCTGATCCACGGCACGATCAACAGCACGAGACCCCAGAGCATCAGCTTCGTGCCGAGCCGCGGACCGCGTATGCGGTTACCTACCTTCATGGTTCCAGCGTCACGAACGTGTCATTGAACGGACCAGCGATACCCGTATCCGTACTCACTCTTGATGCACGCAAAATCCGCATCGACCTTCTCGAACTTCTTGCGGATGTTGCGCATGTGCGTGTTGATGGTGTTGTTGGTCACGAGGCTCTGCATCGTCGCATTCATCAGCGTCTCGTAGCTGACGGCATGACCCGGTACGCGAACGAGTTTCGCGAGCATGCGGAATTCGGTGCCGGAGAGGTTGATCGGCTGGTTCTTCCACGATACGAGCAGCGCTTCCTGATCGAGCGACAGGTCGCCGATGCGACGCGCGGTGGTGCTTTCCTTCGTGCTGGCAGCGTTGCGCACTTCGTTGATACGCAACAGCGATGAGATACGTTCCGCGAGATAGTCCAGCGAGATCGGTTTGGGCAGGTAATCCCACGCACCGAGTCGCAACCCGGAGATCTTGTCGATTTCGCCGATGCGCTCCGTCAGAAAGATCACCGGAAGTGTTGGGGCGCGCACCAGCAGATCGCGGCACAACTGGAAGCCTGCATCCACTTCGTCGCCGAGAATGATGTCGAGAATCGCGAGATCCGGCATTTCGCGTTCGATTCCGATCAGTGCTTCTTCGCGACTGGCGTATGCAGCCACGTCGTAGCCCTTCTTCGTAATCGCGTCTCGATAGTTGGCCCGCTGATCCGGATCGTCTTCGACGATCGCGATGCGCTTTGCCATGGTGCGTCCGTTCAGCAAATAGGCGGTCATTTTAGCGGCAAATGGCTCTCGTCGGCGCGCACGCCGTTGGCACCTCCTTGCATTGACTGCTAGCGCACGGCAGGCTTCGCCGCCGAATCACGAAGTGTGTGTGTGGAATACCTCACTGCCGACTACTGGGCGCAGAACTGGCTGGAAGCCACTGGTCTGATCTCCGGACTGTTGTGCGTGCTGCTGCTGATCCGGCAGAACATCTGGAACTGGCCGATCGGCCTGGTCTATTCGCTCGTATCGATCGTGGTTTTCCTCAGGGCGCACCTCTATGCGGATCTCGCACTGCATGTCTTCTACGTCGCGATGAATGCGTACGGTTGGTACTACTGGGCATTCGCCTATCGACCAGCCGAATCGTCCGACGTTCCCGTCAGCAACACGCCGCTTCGCATGCTCGTCGGATTGATCGCGCTGGTCGTTGTCGCCACCGCCACGCTCGGTTGGGTACTCGCGAATCACACGGACGCCGCCGTGCCCTACTGGGACAGTGCGACCACAACGGCCAGTTTCGCCGCGATGTGGTTGCAGGCGCGCAAGTACATCGAGAACTGGATCATCTGGCTGATCGTCGACGTCGTCGCGACCGGCATCTACTTGTATAAAGGTCTCGAGATGTATGCGCTGCTTTATTGCGTCTATATCGGAATGGCGTTCGCGGGATGGTGGGCATGGCGGCAATCGATGCTGCGAACAGCGGCCGCCTGACGGTCGCGGTGGTCGGCGCGGAATGCTCCGGCAAAACGACGCTCGCTGAGGGACTGGCGCGGCGCTTCGACACAGCGTGCGTCCCGGAGTTTTCGCGCGAATATCTCGCCGCTCGTGCGTCGTACGATCAGGCCGACGTACTCGCGATCGCGAAGGGTCAATACGCTGCCGAAGTGGCCGCAGGCGCTGCTCAATCGCTGCTGATCGCCGATACCGATCTCATCGTGATCAAGGTGTGGTGGGAAGTGCGTTACGGCGGCGCGCATCCCTGGATCGATGCAACGCTGGCGGAGCAACTCGCGAGAGAACGCCGCTGCTACCTGTTGCCGACGCCGGACATTCCCTGGGCGCCAGACCCGTTGCGCGAGCATCCGAACGATCGCCCTGTATTGCACGCGCGCTATAGGGCGCTACTCGACTCCCTCGGCGTCGACTATCTCGAGGTGAGCGGAACCAGGGAGGGACGGCTCGCGCGTGCCGCCGCCGCGATCGAGGGCTGGCTCAGCCGCTGATCTCTTTCAGCGCTTCGGCACTGCGCGCCAGCTGTGCTTCGATTTCGGCTCGGCGATTGCCCGACGCCAGTTGCGCCAAGGCCCACGCGTACTCGCGCAGAAAATACGCCTTGCGGATGGTGCGGCGTTGTGGAGTCGTTGGCGCACGGGCTGACTCGATCAGATCCAGATATTCGTCCATGAGCTTGTCGGTTTCTTCGAGCGTCCAACCGAGCCCTTCGCTCAGACAGATCAGATCGAACAACGGATCGTTGTCACCGGCCATCTCCCAGTCGAGCGTACACCAACGCGTAGGATCCGATGCGCTGACGATGACGTTCCACGGGTTGAGATCGTTGTGGCACGGACGGATCTGTAATGCCGCGCGCGTCAGCGACTCGTGTTCCTTTGCGAACCACGCCGGCGGGTTCTCGCCGAGCTGTGCTGCCACGCGCAAGTCGCGACCAATCGTCTGAACCAGATCGTAACGGCGCCCCAGCGGCGGAATGCGCAAGTGCAGGCGAGCGAGGAATTGCGCCAATGCAGTGCTCGTAGGGCGAGTATCAACCAGCAACGGTCCCGCCACGCGGCGAGTCAGCATGTGTCCTTCCGGCAGCACGTAAGCGACCAGTGGCGCGGTAAGAAGTGCGATGGGACCCGACAGCAGGCGCTTCTCGAACGAGCGGTCTATGGCGAGGGGCGAACGCCGCGCGAGCCGCAGGACATAGTCTGCGTCGCGATACGTCATCGCATAGTTGTCGTTGGTATAGCCACCGACGAGCAACTCGATGTTGCTCACAGCGTCGACGCGCCACTGTGGCCGCAGACGTTGTAACGCCTGCGACGCTTCTCCCGGCAACTCAACGATCTGATTCATAGGTGACCTGTGCAACGCCGTCGGCGTTCAACAATCGCAGTGTAAATGCCACACCGTCCGCTTCCATCGCAAGCGCGAGTCGACGCAGCACGTCGTTCGGGTCGAGGCACGCGTCGTCGATCTTGCCGACCAGCGCTACGCCTTCCGACGGCGAGGACGTTGCGTCGACCGTGAGGCCCATTTCGCCCGATCGCAACGCACCGCGGGCGATCTGCAAATCGAACCCGGTGAGCTCGAACGCGGTCGCCAACTCCTGCAAGGGTCGTTGCGATCGAAGTTTGCCGTCGAATGCGTGGATCATTGCGTCACCGCTTCTTGTAAGAGCTGGTGGGCTTGCGGTAACTGGTGGGCGAACGCTGTGTCCAGCGCATGAACGCGCGTCTGAAGTTCGTGGCTTCGCTGAAGCCGAGCAACTCGGCGATTTCCTGGGTAGACAGGTGTGTGGTCACGAGATAGTCGGTGGCGATATGACAGCGCACCTCATCGAGGATGGCTTGAAACGTCGTGCCTTCGTCGGCGAGGCGGCGTCGCAAGGTGCGTTCGCCGAGACGCATCTTCGCGGCGGCGGCAGCTGCGTCCGGCAGCTTGCCGGGCGACGACAGCAACAGGTGCCGTAACTCGTTGGCGAGGCTCTCGTGCCGTTCGATCTCGGCCAGCATTTCACGACACGAACGTTCAAACATCACCGCCGAGTCCGCGTCGGGGTGCAACAGCGGCAACGCGAGTGCCTGCGCATCGAGCACGAACCGGGTACGGGGTGCATCGAACACAACGGGGCATTCGAACCTTGTTGCATAGAGTTGCTGGTGCGGTGGTGCGGGATAGTTCAGGTCGACCTCTCGCGGCCTCACGTGATCGCCAACGAGTAAATCGAGTAGCTGCGGGAACGTCGTGAATACCTCCTCGGTGACGAGCGTCAGCAGCTTATCGTCGAGGCCGAACACGTTGTCTGCGCTGATCACCAGCGCGTCCGCCTCGAACTCGAACGTCAGATCGAACAACGGCCCGGCGGTGCGGTAGTACTTCAACGCGATCTGAATGGCCTGATTCAGCGTCGCGCACGACATCATCGCGTAGCCGAGCATCCCATAAGACGACACCGAGAACGGCGGACTCGCGAAGGCGAAGTCATCAGGCAACGGTTGCGCGATCAGGTTGCGCTGCAGTTGCAGCATCGCTCTGTAAGAGACGCGCGCAGCCGGCGCCAACATCGCGTCGCCGCGCAGCCCCGTGTTTGCCAGCAGTACTTCCGCTGGAATGCCGACGCGCCGACCGGCCTCCAGCGTCGCCTTCACGGTTCGCGTGGGGACGGCCGGCAAATCGAGATTGGGGTGGCGGCGCAACGACATCGTGTTCGGCGGCAGGGGACCGGCAGACTGTCCGAAAATGATCATTCAAAGTCAAGAATGAACCTTTCCCGCAACGTTACCGTCCGTAACATTGCGGCACCCCTGAGGAGGTAAACCCGCATGACCATCACGTATCTGGACGCCGCGCCCCGCAAAGTACGCTTCTTCGAAGCCGAGCAAGCCCCCGCCGACGAGATGACTGAAGCTCAGGTCAATCACGTCGCGGAAATCTTCAACACGCCGCTGACCGGTACCTATAACTGGGACTATCGCGTCGCCGACGACCGCATCAACAAGCTCTACGAACTCGGCAAGCAGCTGAACTGGAACGCGAGCCTCGACGTGCACTGGGATCGCACTCCGGACTGGCACGCGGCGCCACCGCTGCCCGAAGCCCGCAAGCGCGAAATCATCGATGGCTCGCCGTGGATCGGCTACGCACCGTGGGACTCGATGAGCGACGAACGCAAACTCGAGTTCGCGCGTCACGACCAGGCCTGGTCGCTGTCGCAGTTCCTGCATGGCGAGCAGGGCGCTTTGCTGGTGGCATCGCAACTGGTGTCGTGCGCACCGAGCTTCAACGCCAAGATGTACGCCGCGTCGCAAACGTTCGACGAGGCTCGTCACGTGGAAGTGTTCAACCGATACCTGCAACGCAAGATGGGCATGAGCTATCCGGTGAACCGCGGGTTGAAGGATCTGCTCGACAAGATCCTCACCGATGCGCGTTGGGACCTGAAGTTCATCGGCATGCAGATCATCCTCGAAGGGCTCGCACTCGCGGCGTTCCACTCGGCGAAAGACGACACGCAGGATCCTGTGTTGAAGGAACTCTGTATCTGGTCATTCGCGACGAAGCCCGTCACGTGACGTTCGGCGTGAACTATCTCGAAGAGTTCGTCAAAACGTTGTCGCAGGAAGAGCGTGAAGAGCGCGCGCAGTTTGCCTACGAAGCGTGCATCGTCAGCCGCGACCGCCTGATCGGCACCGACGTGTTCCGCTACTTCGGCTGGGACGTCGACCAGTCTCGTAAAGTTCTGGTAGAACGCGGACTCAACGCCGACTTTCTGAATCTGTTGTACGCCCGCATCATTCCGAATCTGAAGCGCATCGGCCTGTTGACCGATCGTATTCGACCCAAGTTCGAAGAGATGGGCGTGATGGACTTCGAGAATCTCACCACCGATGGCGACATCGACTGGCGCGAACTCGAAAAACCGTTGGAATACGACCAGACCGCGTAGCGACGTTCGCGGTGCGAAGCGGGGCAGCCACGGCTGCCCCGTTTTGTTTTTGGCCTGCTTCCGATGCGTGCCCCTTATAATCCTCGCCATGGACGTCACCCTCGCTCGATTCGTTGCAGCGCTGCGCCGCGCGGAACTCCGCGTTTCGCCGGCGGAAACGCTCGATGCGTTGGCGGTGGTGAACTGCATCGGGCTCGCCGACCCGAAGCTGCTGCGCGACGCGCTCGAGTTGACGCTGGCCAAAACGCGCGAAGAGAAGGCGCGATTTGCCGAGTGCTTCGCGCGGTTCTTCGAGCAACTCGCATTCCGCACGCCCGCCAAACAGAGTTTCTTCCGCGGCATCGACCGAGAAGCGGCGTTGCATCAGGTGGGTCCGCATCTGACGCAAGCGACGCGCGAAGTCGTCGGCGGAATCATGCACAACGATCGCGCCGCGTTGGCACTCGCAGTGGAGCACGCGGCGCACGACGCGGACATCGGCTCGATGCAGTCGCTGCGCGACAAGGCGACGCTGGTGGGGCGCATCGCCGATGCGCTCGGCGGCCGCGAGCTCGAACAACTGCTGACGTCGCCGCCCGACGAACTCGACGGCGCAGGTGGTCAGCGTGCTGCGCTACCTGCGGCAATACATCAGGCAGGAAGTGCAGCAGTACGTGGACACGCAATACCGCCTGACGGTCGATGCATCTGGCAAGCGCGCCATACTGGAAGCGGCGCTCGCTGCAAACCTGACGCAGATTCCCAACGAATATCGCGGCGAACTGCGTCGGGTCATCGAGAAGCTGGCCGAACAACTCGCCCGCGACCATCGTCGAAAACGACGCAGAGCGCGCCGCGGCCAACTCGACATCAAACAGACCCTGCGCGCAAACATCGCGTTCGACGAAGCGTTGTTCCGGCTCAAGTGGCGGCGACAGCGCCGCGAGAAAGCAACCGTGTTCGCGTTGTGCGACGTCAGCGGATCGGTCAGCCGTGTTGCGCGCTTCCTTCTGTATCTTCTGTATGGACTCAGCGACGTACTGCCGAGCGTGCGAACGTTCGCGTTTTCGAATCGCCTCGGGCGAGGTCAGCGACCAGTTTCGCGACAAGCCGATCGAGGCGGCGATCGAAGAAGCGCTGTTCGACTGGGGTAAAGGCAACACCGATTACGGTCGCGCGTTCCTCGACTTCCGCGAGCTCGCGCTGAACGACGTCGATCACCGCTCGACGGTGATCATCCTCGGCGATGCGCGCAACAACTACTACGAACCGCACGTCGATCGGCTGAAGGCGATCTCGCAGCGCGCCAAACGCGTGCTGTGGCTGAATCCGGAGCCGCGCGAGAACTGGGGTGAGGGCGATTCCGAGATGCTGCGGTTTGCGCCGTACTGCTTTCGCGTGTCGCGCTGCAACTCGCTATCGGACCTCGAGCGCTTTGCCGAAGCGCTGGTCGCGTCGCAGCGCTAGCGACTGTGCTCGGCCTCAGTTGATACCGACTGCGAAACTCAGCGTCGGGCCGATCTCTCGATGCACAACGAGATCCGCGATCGGATCGAGCGGGGTGGGTTCGCGATTGACAATGACGAGCTTCGCACCGAGATCCTTCGCCAGCTCCGGAAATCCGGCCGCGGGATAGACCACCAGCGACGACCCGACCACGACGAACAAGTCGCACTGCATGGTCTGCTGTTGCGCCAGGCGCATCTCGCGCTCCGGCATCGACTGCCCGAACGAAATCGTCGCGGTCTTCACGATGCCGCCGCACTCGGCGCACGGTGCCACACGGCCGGTGTCCGCAAACTGCGTTCCAGATACGCCAGTTCGTATCGCATGTCGCAGTCGAGACATTTCGCATAGGTCGCGTTGCCGTGCAGTTCGATGAC
The DNA here is from genome assembly GCA_963822125.1 of uncultured Gammaproteobacteria bacterium. GTDB lineage: Bacteria > Pseudomonadota > Gammaproteobacteria > Pseudomonadales > Azotimanducaceae > DATJGR01. Next base: position 57,043 of record CAWGGQ010000035.1, read on the forward strand.
CTGGCTCGGGATCGATGCCCGAGTTCTGGTGCAGGTTGTCGACGTTCTGCGTGATCACCGACGTCGCCTTGCCGTCGCGTATCAACTTCGCGATTGCCTCATGGCCCTTGTTCGGCTTCGCGGTCTCGATCGTGCGCTCACCGGTGAAGCGGCGACGCCACGACTCCTGACGGATCGAGTCGGACGCGATGAAGTCCTGAAACATGATCGGCTTCATCTTCGTCCAGAGTCCGGTGCCGGGACTGCGAAAATCAGGAATGCCGGATTCGGTGCTGATGCCCGCGCCGGTGAAGAACACGATCCGCTGCGCAGCGTCGAGCATGCGGCGCAGCCGGTCGAGGTCGTCAGCGTCTGCGTTCATCGGTGCGGAGGCAACAGCTCAGTTGTGCAGCTTCGCGATCGCCGCCAGCACGGCATCGGTCTGCTCGTACGGCACCATGTGCCCAGCGGAACCGATCATGGTCAGCTTCGCGCCGGCAATGCCGTCGACGAAATGCTGAGCGTAGCCCGGTGGGATCAGCCGGTCCGACTCGCCCCAGATGATCTGCGTGCGCGCGCGGATGCGGTACAAACGTTCCGACAGACCTCTGTCCGGAATCGGAAACAGGATCTTGCCGGCCGTTCCCATGCGCCGCGCGTTACCGACCAGGAAGTCCGTCAGGAACTCAGGGTCGTTGAAGTCGCCGCCGGCCGAAAGCAGCCCGGTGTACTTCGCGGGTTCATGGAACAGCAGATCGGGCAGTTCGAACGGCAGCTTGGAGAACAGGTCGCAGATCGGGTCTTCGTCGATCCACAAGCCCGCCGGACAGATCAGCGCGAGCTGCGTGACGGTCGTGTTGGAAAGAGCAGCCATTTCCGCAGCGATCATTCCACCCATGGAGTGACCGACCAGAATCGGGTCTTTCAGCTTCAGCGTTTCCCACACATCGAGCCCGAACAGCGTGAAGTCGAGCATCGTGCGTAACGGTTCGGTACTGTCGGAGTCTTCGTAACCCGGCAGCAACGGCGCGGTGACGCTGTACTTCTGCTCGAGGCGCGCCAGGAACGGATCGTTGGCGAGCAGACCGCCGGCACCGTGCATGAACAACAGCTGTGGACCGCTGCCGCCTTCGTACACTCTTACCTGGTGGCGACCCGCCACATCGATGAGACGCGACTTCATTCAACCCGCTCCAACGGCTTGTGCCGCGGGACGATTCGCCTGCGTGCCGAGCGGGTGAATCCAGAAGCGGTCGTCGTTGCTGTATTGCGGCCACATGTCGCGCAGTTGCGGCATGACCTCCTCGGCGAACAGCTTGCTCGAGCGCATGCACTTGTCTTTCGGCATGTCGCCGACATGAATCAGGCAGAAGATGTTGCCGACGCGCAAGCCGGTGATCAGTTCCTTCATCTGCGCGGCCACGGTGTCGGGACTGCCGGCAATCACATAGCCGTCGTTGACGAGCTGATCCCAACTCATTTTGCTCACGTCGCCTACGGCCTGTTGCGTCATCTGCGTCGTCACGTTGGCTTTCAACGTCTTGATCGTGCGGTAACCGGGTGCATCGGCAAAGCCGGGGTACACGTGCAGGCAGCGGTTGTAGAAGTAGTCGATGTGCTCGCGATAGTCGCGCTCGGCTTCCTTGTCGGATTCGGCAACCACGATGGTCTGCGCGAACCCGGCGCGATAGGGCGACATGTCTTTGCCGCGCTCCTGCACCCGCTGCCAGTAGCCGTCCATCAGCTGCTTCGCTCGTTTGTAGCCGCTGAAGCTCAGGTAGCAGTACACGTAGTCGAAATCGAGACAGAAATCGTACGTCTCGAGCGAGCCGCCGCCAGGAATGAAGATCGGCGGTGGCGACTGGATCGGCTTCGGCCAGCAGTTCGCATAGCGAAGTTTGGTGTAACGGCCGTTGAAGGCAAAGGGCTCGGGCTCGCGCCACGCGCGCATGATCAGTTCGTGCGCCTCGGCATATCGCTCGCGCGTCAGCGCAGGAATGTCGCCGTACACGTAGTTCGTATCCATCGAGGTACCGACCGGGAAGCCCGCCAACGAGCCGGCCGCCGGAGATCACGTCGAGCATGGCGAACTCTTCGGCCACTCGAATCGGCGGGTTGTACAACGCAATCGAATTGCCGAGCACGACCAGCGCGGCTTTCGACGTTCGTCGCGCCAGCGCCGCGGCCATGATGTTCGGCGACGGCATCATGCCGTACGCGTTGGCGTGGTGTTCGTTCACGCCGATGCCGTCGTAGCCGAGTTGCTCGGCGTACTCGAGTTCATCGAGGTAGATGTTGTACAGCTCGTGTCCCTTCACGGGGTCGTACAGCGAACTCGGAATGTCGACCCACACCGACCGATGCTTCTCGCGAAAGTCGTCGGGCAGGTGAGGCCACGGCATCAGATTGAACCAGGTGAACTTCATACGATTCCCCCAACCTCGAAAAAAACGTCGCAAAGGAGGGCAATGTCATCCGCTTTGCGAACGACTGTCAACAAATTAAGCTGCCTGCTTTAGCGCTCGGGATCGCCACATGCACACACTCGAATTCTTCTTCGACTGCTCGAGTCCGTGGACATATCTCGCGTTCGAAAGCGTGCAGAAGATACGGGCGCGCATCGACTTCAACATTGTCTGGCGGCCGATTCTCGTCGGCGGCATCTTCAATACGGTCAACCCCAGCGTGTACGAAAACCGCGCGAAACCGGTGCTGGTGAAGGCGCGCTATTACCAGAAGGATCTGCGCGACTGGGCGCATCACGTCGGCATCACCATCGGCCAACCGCCGGTGTTTCCGGTGAACAGTGTGAAGGCCATGCGCGGCGCATTCGTCGCGATAGAACACAACTGTCTCGAGACCTATGCGCGCCGCGTGTTCCAGCGCTACTGGGGAGAGCTAGCGGACATCTCGCAGGACGACGTGCTGTCCGGCATCGTTTCGGAGTGTGGTCTCCCGGTAGCCGAGTTCTTCGAAAAGATCGGCACCGCCGCCTACAAGGATCGGTTGCGCCTCAACACCGAGGAAGTGATGCAACGCGGCGGTTTCGGTTCGCCGACGATGTTCCTCGACGGCGACGACATGTTCTTTGGCAATGACAGGCTGCAGTTGATCGAAGCGAAACTCACCGTGTAATCGACGCCAGACTCGCGCGGCGTCACCACCATCTTCTTTTCGCCGCCGTCCTGCGATCGGACTCTGCGACCGCCGCAGCACAGGGGTCCTTTTGCCGCGTAACGCGATCCCATAGCGTAGTAGCGAGTATCGATAGTCCGCCTGTCGCGAATGCGGCCCCGCCGTAGACGAGCGTGCCTTTGGGATCGACGGTCAAATGCGGCTTCGAAAGCGTGCCCGAGACCTTCACGTACGAATTGAACAACTCACCGGCACTGAATCCGAGGCCGCCGCGCGCGGCGGTTTTGAAGTTGAAATCGATCGCTTCGCTGCGCAGATCCACCGATCCTGTGCTGACCATGTCGAGTTCGGTCGTTCGAATCACGATCACCGGGTCGGTGCGCAGAACACCGCCGCTTGCTTCGAACAAGTAGGCCTGGCAGACCACGTCGGTGAAGTCCTGACGCTTCGACAGCGGATTCAGTGTGCGCGCCAGTTCACCGAGAAAATCCGACGTGAGTGCCTGATTCACCCGGGAGTTCGGTATACGTCCGCCGGTTCCTTCAAGGCGTACGCGGCCGTCGAGCGTTGTCGCTAGTTCGCGAAGGTTGCCGCCGGTGGCAACTGCATCGATCTGCACTTTGTACAAGCTCGCCGCGGCTGTCCTGTTGATTCCGGGAATCAGTCCGAGCCGAATCTGATCTCCGTTCGCGAATATCCGTACGTTGGGTGTGCCCACGTTGGGCCCGATCGAAAACCGCGCCGTGAGGTTGCCGTCGGTGCTGCCGAATGCGAGCGGATCGACGGCGAGCTGGCCGTCGCGCAACGTGGCATTCAAACGAAGTTGATCGTATGTCTGGTCGAAGAAATTCGTCTCCGCCGACTGGATGGAAGCGGTGCCGTTAACCTGGTTCAACAAGTGGAGTGGCAGCGCAACGTTCGGGATCGCCTTTGAGTCGAGCCGGACGGCGGTCGTCGGCAACTGATTCCCAACGGCATCGGTGAGCGGCGTGAGGTCCAGGAAGTTCGACGTCAGACGGATGTCCAGATTCGGCTTCGACGTGAGATCTAGGCCCGCACTGCCGACGAAGTCCGACTTTCCGAGGTGTCCCGTCAACCCATCCATGCGGAATGCAGTCGGCGTGCCGGTAATCACCGCCGCGATATCGAGCGGTTGCGCGGGCAAATCCAGGTCGAATAAGCGACCCGTGGCCCGCAGGTCACTCGTACGCGCCTTCGCGGTCAATGCAGTGGCCGAGAAGTCCGGGGCGCGATCGAGACGACCCTGCAGGCTGAGGGAGCCGAGGGGCGACTCGAAGTGCAACGTATCGAAGGTCCACTTGTCGAGCCGCCAGGAGGCGTCGATCTTCAAATCGAACTTCTGGCGGATGACGCTTGCATCGGGCATATCCGGTACGAGCAATCGCAAATCAGGCCCGCTGGCGTGCACGTCGAGCCGGTTGGCCACATCCCCAACGGTCGAACCGAGGGGGACTGCGACGTCCGCGTTGAGCTGAGCGTTACTGCCGGCTGCTGCGATGCTGACGTTCTGAAGGCGTACTCGGTCGTCGCCGTACTGAATCACGCCGCGCGCCTGAAAGGGTCCAACCGGTAATCCATACCCTTGCGCGAGCGCCTTGAACGGTGAGAGATCGCTACCGCTCAGCGTGAAGTTCAGGTTGGTTCCACGCCAACTCGGCGACGAACCGATTGCGCCTCCACCCTGCAGCCGCGCACCCGCTGCGGTAACGTCGACGCCATCGAGACGCGTTCGCCCGTTCTGAAAGACGACACGCCCGGCAGCCTTATAGGGTTGCGCCGGAAAGTTCTCCCACCTGATATAGGCGACCGCATCTGACAGCCGCTTGCCTTGCAGCCCGAAACGCAGATTGGTGCTCGCGCTTTTGGACGTACCAATCACACCATCGAGATTCAGCGTGTCGTCGGCCACGGAGAGCGTAGCCGCACGTAACTCGACGCCGGCTTGGGACCATTCGGCCTGCCCTCGCGCGGAAAAAGCGGCGCGAGGCGCTGTCACGCCGAGCATTTGCGCCCATGGCCTGATGTCGTCGCCGCGCGCAGTGAACTGAACGCGCGTTCCGAAGTACTCCGGATACTGGCCCAGCGGTCCGCTCGCGACCAGGTTGAGCAGCGCCGTCTTGGAGGTGAGCTCCACAAGGTCCGCACCCGTATCGGATGGGTGCAATCTGAGCGTGACGTCGAAAGGTCCTGTCGCGAGCCCCGGAATGCGCAGCAGCTTGCGGAACTTCTCCACCTTGGCGCCCACGAGATGCACCGTCACATCGTTACCGGTGAGCTCATCGATGCGCTTCACCGATCCTTGCACGCTGAACGCACTGTCGGGCAACTCGAGGTTCGCCTGATCGATCTCGAGCAACGTTCCCGTACGGCGAACCGTAGCGGCTAAACGAAACTGTTCGGGCGGCAGTTCGAAGCCGACGATGCCTGCCAGCAGGCTTACGTCGGGGCCAGCGATCTCGGTACGCAATGTCAGCTTCGCCATATCGGTCGGGTCCGAAAGCTCGCCGTCGCCGGAGATGTCGAAATGGCCGATTTTCCCAACGACACTACCGCGAACGCCCTGACCGTCGGGCGCGGGCGACACGGACAACGTGAAACTGAAAGGACCGTCGCCGAGATTGCGCACGCCGAACGTCGATGCCACGTACGCAGCGTTTGGGCCGGCGATGTCCAGATCGGCCTCGCTGTCCACCGGGTGCGCAAGGTCGTCGACGCGCGCGCGTATCGAAAGACTCAACTCACCCAGCTGCCCGTCGATCGATGTGCTGATCGACTTCCCGGCGACCAGGTTCCGAACGGTCCGACCTGCCCGGTGATATTCAGCGCGGCATCGTTAGCGCTGCCTACGCCGCGAAGTCGAGCATATCCCCCGCACCGCGCTGCTGCGTGATCTGCTCGAAGTTCAAGATGAGCGGCCGGTCGAGGCGGGGACCGATGAACTGCACGTGAGCGCCGGGCAGCGATACGCGATCGACCACGATCGGCAATACCGACATCCAGGGCGTATCCGAGGTCGCTGTAGGTCGAGGAAACTCCCAGTTGTTCGCGCCGTCGTCGTTGCGCTCGAGCAGTAGATCGAGTCCGTCGATATCGACTTCGTCGACGATCAGTGTGGGCGAACGCGACAGCAGCGACATGCCGTCGACGCGAATCAAACGCGGTTTGCCATGAGCATGTCGCCACGACTACCCCATTCGACGTTCGCGAGCCGCACATTGGTAGCGGCAATCACGATGTCGCGGCCCAACTCGAACGTCAGCGCGCCATCGATACTCGCTGTGCGGCCCAGCTGTTCGGTTGCCCAGGAGTTGAACGCGTTCTGCACGGCGCGTTGGCCGGCAGGGGAGACCAGCGCTACTACGGCACCTGCTGCAAGCAACAGCAGCAACGTGAGCGCAATCAATACAACGCGGACGACGCGCATGGGTTTCTCGTTAGCGGTTTTCGATGCGGCTGTAGTCGAGGACGCCGCGTGTCGGCGTAGTCGAGCATCTCCACCTGACCGTAGATCAGGTCGCTGTGCGCCCAGAAGCGCCGGGTCGGTGCGCCGAACGCCCGTAACGACTCATCAGTGCCGCGTAGTCCGCTTCGCTCGACAGGCGGGTCACGGCATCGACGAAGCGCCGGCAGGTCTTGCTCGTAACCTTGAACAACGCGTTGGGATAGGCGCCGAGGAAACCGGGCACGACCGTCAGCGTGTCTTCTTCCGGAACGCGACGCTTCTGCTCGTTGAACATGCGTGGCGACGTTGGTGTGTCCGTCGTTGTGGACCAGCGTGAACGGTCGTCGGACCCGCCGCGGTCTCGATCGTGAGCATCGACAGCTCCGGCAGCCATGACACGGCAGTCCCTTGCGCGTGTGCAAGTCGGCGCAGACTCATCGCGCAACGTGGCGGGAAGGCCGCGCGATCGAGGTCGTATTGGTGCGACAGCGCCGGGCCGATGCGACGCCTTCAGGTGCTCGTACAACTCGTGCTTCGGATCGCCACTCGGTATTCGATTCCGGTGTCCTGATCGAACAGCTGCTGAGAGTCCGCCAGGTATTGCCGGCGATCGTCTTTTCGGCGCCGCGGTACCAGTTGTCGATCGCCGCGCGTGCGCGCGTCGGGCGGCAGGAAGTACAGGAAGTTGAACTCGCCCGCCGATGCGCAGGAAGTCCATGTACAGGCGCGAGAACAGCTGCAAGCCCGACGTTGCCGTAAACGTCGTAGCCGGCAACCAGCAGGTAGTGAATGCGTTCGAGCAGCGGATAGTCGATGACCCAGGCGGTCTTGGGCTCGTCGCCGACCAGACCCTTCACGACCGTCGCGCTGTCGAAGTGGCGGAAGACCGTCAGTGCCGCGTTCTGGTTGTCCCGTCGCCGTCCCAGATCATGTCGAGCGTCAGCTTGGCGGCCGTTCGGATACGTCGCACGCTTCATGCGCGGCCTTTGCCGTCAGGTACTGCTTCTCGATCTTCGAGTAGTGCGTCCAGTGCAGCAGCCGCAGGTTGCTGCTGCCTTCGGACGCGGGCAGTTGCAGATCCGTCAACTGCGTCGCGAGGAACTCACCATCGTGCGTCGCCGCCTCGACGTCCGGATCGATGAACCACACCCAGAATTGATCTTCGATCACGTTGAGCGCGATCTGACCGCGGCACACCGGCCCCTTGATGAAGCCCATGATCGTGTACTGCGCTTCGTCGAGCATGAACTGATAGCGGCTCTTCACCGGAATCGCGCTGGAACGTCACGAAACGGGTTGGACGCATCGGCCGTCTCGTAGTCCGGCAGCGCAGAGACCTCGTAGTCCGGCTCGAGGAACAGCGCCTTCCAGCGATCCATCCGCTTGGCGTTCAGCGCGTATGCCATGTGCGTTTTCGACACCAGCGTTCGGTGTTGCGCTGCAGGCGATAGTAGGGCCGCGCCACACCGGGGTCGTCATAGGGCCGCCGCGTCGCGATGACGTCGATGGGTTGCCCGGCGGTGTCGTCGAGCGGACCAGTCGGAAGTGTTCGCCGGTACCGAGCTCATCGAAGTAGATGTCGGCGAGGAACAGGTGTTCGTACATGTAGCGGCTCATCAGCTGAGCCTTCATCGATGTCCCCGTTGAAGAACGCCTCCCAGCGTCGATCACCGCGCGCTGGTACGCGTCCGGCAAGCGGGGCAGGCGGCCGCGCGCCTTCGCACCGGCCGACAGCCACTGCGTGACGCGTGTGCATCTGGTCCGACGTCAGCGCCGGCAGCCCGAACGGCATGCCCCATTGCGGATGGTCCTTCGCGTACTTCGGCATCTGATCGAGCGTGCGTGCACGACTGCGCGCGACCGAGCCGAGAAGTCGAACAGTCCGGCCGGCAGGATCGCCGCTCGGGCAATGGGTTGTGCGCCTTCAGCGCCAGCATGTTGTAGAGCACGCTGGCGTTGAGGTTGTTCTGCGGTGTCTGGTCGCGCTCGTTGAGCACCGGGATGGAAGCCTTTCTCGCGCCACTGCTGCGGTCGTTTGCGCATCGATGCCCAGACGCGTCAGCGGCGCTTCCAACAACCGCGCAGCGTCGTAGACCGGCGCCGGGCTGGCGCCCCGGTCGAGGCCCGGCGAAATTCTCCATCTTCAGCTGGCAGGGCGCGTCGTAGCACGCATGGCACACCAGACACCGGCGATTGAAGATCGGCTGCGACGGCGTGCTGATAGTCGGTTGGACTCGCGGTCGATGCGACGCGATCGCGCACTGCTTCGGGTCCATACAATTCGTCGGCGTTGCGAACGGCGAGCGCAGTACATCCTGCGACGAGAAGCGATGACTAGCAAGGGTGAGGAGACGGTTTTTCATTTCGGGTCCCTGCGGTGGCGCCCGCATCGTGGGTCGTCAACCCCATTCATCAACTCTTTGATTGTGTTGTGCAAAGGCGGCCGGAAATGCGCCGCGCGCGATGGTGCGTGAGCCCGTCAGGGCCGTCAACTGCGAGCGACCTGATGACGGGGCGTCGTTAGCAACCAAGTTCAGCACGACGTAGCGCCGCATACTCGGGTATCATCCGCGCCGCCGGATCGGCCCGGTTCGCTGCAACCTGGCAGCCGGATCCGATCCCGCTCACAAATAAGTTCATGGAGAAGAATCGTGAAGCTTCCATTGATTGCAGCGAGTCTATTGCTGAGCGCTGGCCTTGCCGCCAACGTCCATGCCGATGAGACGCGCACCGAGGGTCTCAACCTGGAACTGACGCCGTACTTCTGGGCGGCCGGAGTGGACGGCACGATTTCCGCCCGAGGACAGAGCGTCAGCTTCGACCAGAGCTTCAGCGACATCATCAGCAACGTCGATGCCGCGTTCATGGGGCTTGCGGTGTTGAGTTACAACCGCTTCGTGCTCTACGCCGACTACGACTACATCGCCTCAGCGACGACGCGAAGACCAAGAACGGCGTGTTCGTGCCGGTCGGAACGAAGGTGAAAGGCGAACTCGACCTCGATATCGGCACATACGGCGGCGGCTACCGGTTCGATACGTTCGGCAAGAACACCATCGACGTGCTGGTTGGCGCGCAGATCACCAACCTCGAACCGAAGGTGCGCATTCTCGGTCAACACTTCCAGAACAAAGACAGTCTGACCGACACGGTGGTGATGTTGCGACCGTCGTTCCAGCTCTCCGAACGGTGGCGCTTCAATCCGACGTTCGCTTACGGCGTGTCCGGCGATTCCGACACCACCTACTCGATGATGCCGCAGCTGCAGTTCCAGTTCTCCGAGTCGTTCGCGGGGCGCTTCGGTTACAAGAAGATCCACTACGAGTGGGAAGGCAACGGCCCGAACAACGACAGCGACATCGACGTCGAGTGGTCTGTTCGTCGGTGTGGGTTGGACGTTCCCGGCGCGTAAGCCGGAAGTGGCACCGCCGCCGCCTCCGCCGCCGGCTCCCGCCGCAAAACCGGCTCCGGTCGTAGCCGCAGCACCGAAAGACAGCGACGGCGACGGTGTGCCGGATACGCTCGACCAGTGCCCGAACACGCCGAAGGGCGCGCGTGTCGGCCCGGCTGGATGCGATTGCGACTACGTGCTCGCACGCAGTTCGCGTTCAACTCGGCTGAGCTGACCGCGCAGGACAAAGCGGAGACTCGACCGAACTGCCCCGTGCTGAAGAATCCGAAACTCGCGTTCATCGCGGGTGAAATCAACGGCCACACCGACAACATCGGCGACGAAGCGTACAACCTCGGTCTGTCGAAACGCCGTGCCCAGGCGGTGGCGGATTACCTGAAGTCGAAGGGCGTGGTTCTGGGTGACCGGTTCGTCATGAACGGGTTCGGCGAGACCAAGCCGATGGCGAGTAACAACACCGAAGAGGGGCGTGCCCAGAACCGTCGCGTGCGTGTTGCGCCGCACCGATTGCGGTCCGGCTTACTGATCGACGTTTGATGCAAAAAGGCCCGCGGACTACCGCGGGCCTTTTTGTTTTCAGGGTCTCGTTTCAGCGTTTCAGTTTTTCGTCCGCTGCCTGCAACACGCTGGCGCCCGTCTGACCGAACATCATCTTGCGGTGTTCTTCGGTCATCTCGCCTGTCGGCCGGCGCAGCTCTTTACCGACGTCCATGCCCCTTTGCACCGCCGGACGGGATTTGATCGCGTCGAACCAGCGCCGTACATTCGGATAAGCCTCCATCGTTTGCTCGAAGCGCTTGTACGGCACCACCCATGGCCATGAAGCCATATCGGCGATCGAGTATTCGCCGGCGAGGAACTCGCGCCGCGACAAGCTGCGCTCCATCACGGCAAACAAACGGTCGTACTCGTTCGCATACCGGGTGTGCGAATAGGCGTGCTGGCTCGGACCGCCCGGCGCGTAGTTCACGAAATGCGACAGCTGTCCGCCCATGGTCCTAGTCCACCGACCTGCCAGAACAACCACTGCATGACATCGAAACGCTCGTGCAGTTCGCGTGGCATGAAGCGACCGGTTTTTTCGGCCAGGTAAACGAGGATCGCGCCGGATTCGAAGATCGACAGCGGACCGCCCGGCGCATCGTGATCGACCAGCGCCGGCATACGGTTGTTGGGGCTGATCTCGAGAAACTCGGGTTTGAACTGATCGCCCTTACCGAGATTCACCGGCTTCACGCGATACTCGAGTCCACATTCCTCGAGCATGATCGTGATCTTCCAGCCGTTCGGCGTCGGCGCGAAGTAAAGATCCAGCATGGTTGTTCACCGTCGATAGCGCGGGGCGTCGACTGTAGCGAAAGGGCCGAGCGAAACCTACTTTGCGATGGCGCGCAGCCGGTCGAATGCGTCCTTGGCTCTACCGTCATCGAGGCGCGCAATGATCTGTTCGGCGCACTGTCGCGGCGTCGCGGTGCCGGTATCGACTTCGATGTCGTAAACGCAGTGTTTGTGCACTACATCGAAGTGGGACGTAGCCGTACCCGGAAATCGCCCGGGCCGCTTGGCTTCGCGAGCGTTCACGACGTCGATGGGACATCGAACGCCGACGAACAGCACTTCGAACCCGGCAAGTGCGTTCACGTAGTCGAACAGAAAACCCGGTTCGAACATCAAATCGTCGATGATGACGTTGTTGCCTTCGGCTGCGAACGCTGCGATGGCTCGACGCATGCCGCGCAACACTTGCTTGCCCAGATCTCCGAATTGCACCTCGGTAACGCGATCGCTGCCGCGCGAGACCGGCACTACGTTGAGTCCACGCGCTCCCGGTGTGCCGGGAGGAGAGTTCAGGCCTCGATAACGTCCGCCCATGCCGTCGCGAAACTGATCGAGCGCAATGTGATGCCACGGATCACGCAGCAATTGCTGCAGCGTGATGGCGAGCGTCGTTTTGCCGGCGCTCGACGATCCGTTCAACAGAATGATTCGACCCGCTGCCATGCTCTACTCGCGAAGATGTTCGGCCCAGCTGTTCGGCCGCGGCATAGTATCGGCTTGCGGCGCACCGCTCAAACCCCGGTACACTAGCGCGTTTTTTCTACGAGAGCCGCGGCATGCAAGGACTGTTGGGAATCGCCGTTCTGCTCGGGCTTGCGTGGCTCGTCAGCGAAGACCGGCGCAACGTCAACGCGCGTGCCGTTGCGGTGGGCCTGACGATGCAGTTCGTGTTGGCGCTCGCGTTGCTGCACTTCGCACCGGTGCGCGACACGTTGTTGCTGGCGAACCACGTGGTCTACGCCATCGAAGCAGCAACGCGTGCCGGAACGACATTCGTGTTCGGCTTCCTCGGCGGCGGCGATCCGCCGTTCGATCTGAAGAGCGGCGGCGCGCTGTACATATTCGGATTCCGCATCCTGCCGCAGATCGTCGTGTTCAGCGTGCTCGTCGCATTGACGTGGCATTGGCGCATCCTGCCGCTCGTCATCAAGGCCTTCGCGTGGGTGTTGCGAAGAACGCTCGGTGTCGGCGGCGCCGTTGGCGTGGGCGCGGATCGAGCATGTTCCTCGGTATGGTCGAGGCGCCGCTCGTCATTCGCGCTTACCTGAAGAACCTGTCCCGCTCTGAATTCTTCATCGTGCTGACGGCGGGTATGTCGACGGTGGCGGGTTCGATCATGGTGCTGTACGCGAACGTGCTGGGCGGCATCATCGACGGCGCGCTGGGCCACATTCTGATCGCGTCGGTCATCAACGTGATCGGAGCAATCGTGGTCGCGCGCGTGATGATTCCGTCGAGTGAAACAACCGAAGGCGGCGACGTCGCGGACGCGCTGAAATACGCCAGCGTGATGGACGCGATCACGCGCGGTACCACCGATGGATTGCGACTGGCCGTAAACGTTGGCGCAATGCTGGTGGTTCTCGTAAGCCTGATTGCGCTCGTCAACGCAATGATCGGCGCGTTCTCGGTGGGCGGCGAAGCGCTGACGTTGCAACGAATCATGGGTTGGATGTTTGCACCGATTGCATGGCTGATCGGAATTCCGTGGGCGGAGTCCACCCAGGGCGGCGCGCTGCTCGGCACGAAACTGGTATTGAACGAACTGGTCGCGTACATCCAACTCGCCGCGGTTCCGCCCACCGATCTCTCGCCGCACAGCCGCATGATCCTGACGTATGCACTGTGCGGCTTCGCGAACTTCGGCAGTCTCGGTATTACGCTCGGCGGCGTCGGTGCATTGGTGCCGGAACGGCGCGTCGAACTGTTTCAACTGGCGCCGAAAACGCTCATCTCCGGAACGATCGTCAATTGCATCACCGGCGCCATCGTCGGTGTGGTCTACACGCCTTCGGGCTGAAACGTCCGCGAGGCATCGACGATACGTTGTATGGCGTCGTCGTCGACATCGAGATGAACCACCCAACGCGATCCGCGAACGCGGATCTGTTGCTTTTCGAGATGCCGAGACAACGCCGCGAGTTCACGCGATGCGAGTTCGACGAATACCATGTTGGTTGCGCTGCGCACTCTGCCTTCGAACACGCTGAGATCGTGTAATGCGGCGACCAATCGTGCAGCGCGCGTATGGTCCTGCTCGAGGCGCTCCACGTGATGGTTCAACGCGTGAATTCCCGCGGCGGCCAGCACGCCCGACTGTCGCATGCCGCCGCCGAGCATCTTGCGCCAGCGCCGTGCGCTCGCGATGAAGTCGACCGATCCGCACAGCACTGAACCTGCCGGAGCGCCCAGACCTTTCGACAGACACACCGATGCGCTGTCGAAATCGGCTGTCAACGCAGTGACCGGGACATGTTGTGAGACTGCCGCGTTGAATATGCGCGCGCCGTCGAGATGCATGGCGAGTTTGCGTCGCGAGCACAACGCGCGAGCGCGCGGCACGTAATCGAGCGGTATCGGCATACCGGCGTAGGTGTTCTCGAGGCACAACAACCGGGTTTTCGCGAAGTGAAAATCGTCGGGCTTGATCGCAGCCTCGACGGCGTCGAGATCTATAGTTCCATCTATTGAAATGGAAGGGGTTGCGGTTGAATTCCACCGAACACAGCGCCACCACCGCCTTCATATTTATACGTGTGCGCTTGTTGCCCGGCGATGTACTCGTCACCGCGTCCGCAATGCGCCAGCAGCGCGAGCAGATTCGACATCGTGCCGGTCGGCACGAACAGCGACGCCGCAAAGCCGATGCGTTGCGCGGCGAGCGCCTCGAGTGCGTTGACGGTCGGGTCTTCGCCGTAAACGTCGTCACCCACATCGGCGTTCGCCATCGCGGCGCGCATGGCTGCGGTCGGGCGGGTAACGGTATCGGAACGCAGATCGATCCAGTTCATGCGTCGATCACAGCGTGTCGAGGAATTGCGTAACCGCGGCGTTGAACTCGCGTGGCCGATCGATGTTCGACGCGTGTCCTGCCCCTTCGATCACAACGCGAGTGGCACCCGGGATTTTTCCGGCCATGTAATCGGTAGCAGCGAGAAACGGTTGATCGAGCTCGCCGACCAGTACGAGAGTCGGCACGCGGATTTCGGGCAGGCTCGCCATAACGCGGCCGTCAGTCTGGGCGAGCATGCCGCGCGCGGCGTGCGCGAGACCTTGCGCGGATCGATGCCGGCTCAGTGCTACTTCACCGCTTGCCGATAACGCCGCAAGGCCTTTCGTTTCGAGTTCTTTCGCACGCGATGAAGCAATTCGGTTCCAGCCCGCGCGCCCTTCGTCACTGCGATAACCGGGGCCTGTATCGAACAACATCAACGCGCTCACCCGATGCGGGTGAGCAACGTTGAACGACAGCGACATGTAACCGCCCAGCGAAAGACCGGCGATAACCGCCGTTCGTGCGTCGGCTGCATCGAGTAACGCAGCCATGTCGTTGGTCGTCAGCGCTTCGGAGTACTCGGCAGGATTCGCGGGACTGTCGCTGTTGCCGTGTCCGCGCATGTCCCAGATGATCAGCTTGTGCTTCGCGCTGAGCGGCCCGACCTGACCGGTCCACATCGCGGAGGTCGCACTGTAGCCATGACTCAGCAGAATGGCAGGACCGCTGCCGTGAACCTCGTAGTAGATCCGCACACCGTCGCGATCGAGATACGCCATGTCGAACTCCTGGTTGATGAGTTACCGGTTCAGGAAATTCAGCGGCTGACCCGGGCCTTCCCATTCCATCGCAAGCAGATCGCCTACCGACGAAGCGGTGATGTACGCGGTGCGCAGATCCGTCCCCCCGAAGCAGATGTTGGTCGTGAGCGGATCGGGAACGGAGATGAATCGGGTCGGCGCGCCGGTAGGGGAGAGAATCGAAATGCCGCCGTTGATCAGCGTTGCCACGCAGACGTTTCCTGCGGCATCTACCGCCAACGAGTCGTACATGTAGAAACCACTGATGCCCTGCAACAGGCGCCGCTCGGCGGCTACCTGGCCGGAGCGGCAACCTTGTATGCCCACAACCGCCCGGGAACCGTTTCCGCCACATAGAGCTCAGTCTCGTCGCGCGACAAGCCGATACCGTTGGGACCTTCGAGCGGGAAGATTGCCTCCGTGATGCGGTTGCCGTCGGCACGGGCGTAGAAGACGCCGGTTCGGTCACGCTCGCGAGCACGCGTCTTACCGTGGTCGGTGAACCAGAATCCGCCGCTTTTATCGAACACGATGTCGTTCGGGCCGCACAACTTGCGACCGTCGCACGCGTCGTACAGCGTTTCGAACTTTCCGGTATTCAGATCGACGCGCTGAATGCTGCCGCCGCGATAGTCGTCGGGTTGTTCGCTCGGATAGAGCCGGCCGTTGCGCTCGATCCATTTGAACCCGCCGTTGTTGCAGACGTAACACTTTCCATCGGGACCGATAGCAGCTCCATTTGGACCACCTCCGAGTTCGGCGATCACCTCAACGGCACCGTTAGATTTCACACGCGTGAGCGTGCCGCGGCCGATCTCGACGAGCACCACCGATCCGTCAGGCATCGCAATCGGTCCCTCGGGAAATCGCAAACCCCTGGCGATCGTTCGGAAACTCATTGCGGCTCCTGGTTGCGCGACACAGCGGATGCTATGGTCGAAATCGATGTTAACCCGGATCAAACACATGCGCAGCGTCGCGCTTACGACAGTGATTCTGCTGGTCGCTTGCTCCACTTCGTCTACTGATCTCTCTACTAGCGGAGAGCAGGATCTGCAGGCGCGCGCCGTGAAAATTGCGCGCGACTCGATCATCGTCGATACACACATCGACGTGCCGATACGCGTGGAGATGAGCAATGGCAGCGAAGACGTCACCCAGGCGACAAGCGGCGGTGATTTCGACTATCCGCGTGCACGCGCCGGTGGCCTCGACGTACCGTTCATGTCGATCTTCATTCCGGCGAGTGTCGATGAGGCAGGCGGTTCGCGCGCACTGGCAGACAAACTGATCGATCAGGTCGAAGGCATGGCGAAACGCGCTCCGACCGAATTCGCGCTGGCAACCTGTGTAGCAGACGTTCGACGCAACGTTGCAGCGGGCCTGATCTCGTTGCCGATGGGAATGGAAAACGGTGGCCCTATGGCGGCCGGCGACGACGCACCGATGCACTTCTTCGAACGCGGCATCCGCTACGTGACGCTTGCGCACGCCAAGTCGAATGCGTTCTCCGATTCTTCGTACGACAAGAACGAACGCTGGCAAGGATTGTCGGAAGCGGGGCGCGCGTTGGTGGTGCGCCTCAACGATCTCGGCATCATGGTGGACGTATCGCACATTTCGGAGCGCGCGTTCTGGCAGGTGATGGAGGAATCGAAGGCGCCGGTAATCGCATCGCACTCGTCAGCACGGGCGTTCACGCCGGGATTCGAACGCAACATGAGCGACGACATGATCAAAGCGTTGGCGTCGCGCGGCGGAGTGGTTCAGGTGAACTTCGGAAGTTCATTCGACACCGCAGCGGCCCGCTCGTGGTCGGAAACGTTCGAAGCCGCAGCCAAGGTGTACCAGGCGGAACAGCGCGTCGCCCCGTTCTCCCCGGAAAGCCAGGCGTTTGCCAAGGCATACCGGGCGGAGCATCCGTTCCCGTTTGCGAGCATCGACGATGTGGTCGACCACATCGACCACATCGTCAAACTGGTGGGTGTGGAACACGTAGGGATCGGGTCCGATTTCGACGGCGTGGGCGACACCCTGCCGGTCGCGCTCAAAGATGTCTCGATGTACCCGAACCTGATCGCCGGGTTGCTCGCACGCGGCTACGACACGCGGCAGATCCGGCTGATTCTTGGCGAAAATCTGCTGCGGGTGTGGTCGCAGGTGGAGGCCGTCGCGCAGCAGCGGGGCGGTCGGATTCAATGCGTCGGCGCTTGACGCGCATGTGCACCGTTCGGGTTCATCGACAGCCTTATGCACAGGAGGCTTGCATCGCGGCTCGCGTTACACGCCGTGATTCGCGCTTTAAGTAATACGTCTAACTACTTAAAAAGATTAGACTAATTCGCGAACATTAATCACTTTGAGATGACACGGCCGTGGATCCCTCCGGCGGCCGAGATTTAATCCCCAGACTTATCCACAACGTGCGGGCCGCCAACCCACCATCGGGGTGGCAGAAATCGCTCGTACAAATCGGCTTCAGGCGTGCCCGGCTCGGGGTGAAAGTCGTATTGCCAGGCGGCGAGAGGTGGCAGCGATGCGAGCACCGATTCAACCCGCCGGCCCGATTGCAGGCCGTACTTCGTACCGCGGTCTATGGCGAGGTTGAACTCCGCATATCGGCCGCGCCTGTACAACTGAAAACGCCGCTCCCTCTCGCCGTTGGGACTGTGCATGCGGCGCTCGAAAATGGGCGCGTACGCCGGCAGAAAGTGGTCCCCAACCGATTTCACGAAGGCGAAGCTTCGCGCAAATCCGCCCTGGGTCCAGTCGTCGAAGAAGATCCCGCCGATGCCGCGCGGCTCGTTGCGATGCGGCAGGAAGAAGTAGCTGTCGCAGGCTTCTTTCAGTTCCGGATACAGCGACGCACCGAACGGCGCGCAGGCCTCCATCGCGCGTTGATGCCAGTGAACACAATCCTCGGTGAAACCGTAGTACGGCGTCAGGTCAAAGCCGCCGCCGAAGTACCACACGGGTTCCTTTGCCTCTACGAAAAAGAAACGCAGATTCATGTGGGTGGTGGGCACATAAGGATTGCGCGGGTGCACGATCAACGAGATCGCTACCGCCTGAAACCGCTCGCCTGCGAGATGCGGGTTGCGCTCGGTCGCAGCCGGCGGCAGCGAAGTACCAATGCTGTGCGTGAACTGCACCGCGGCCTTCTCGATGTGCGCTCCGCTCTCGAGTACGCGCGGCCGGGCAATGCCGCCGCCGGGCGATGCGCTTTCGTCGCCGCGAAATCGTTGCGCGCCGTCGAGCTGCTCGAATCGATCACAGATCGAACGCTGCAGCGCGCTGAAATAGTCGTGTACAGAACCGATGTCCAGTGCTTCGCTCATATCACGTGTTCCTTGCGCAGACGCGCGATCGTTGCGACGTCATAGCCGAGTTCCTGGAGGATCGAGTCGGTGTGCTCGCCGAGCAGCGGCGCGCGGTGACGAATGCTCGGCGGCGTCTTCGACATACGGACCGGCGTTACCGCAACCGGCGCCGGCTGCTTCAGCCCGGGGAAGTCGACGCCCACAAGCAGCTGCGCTGCGCGAACGTGTTCGTTGTCGAGCGTTTGCTGCGGCGACAGCACCTCGCCGCACGGCAACCTTGCTGCCTCTAACGCGGTGATTGCCTGTGCCGTGGTTCGTTCGGCACACCAACGCGCCATGCGTTCGCTGATCATTTCTCCGTTGTCGCCGCGGCCTTCGTCGGAGGCGAACCGTGGGTCTTCCAGCCAATGTGTCTCGCCCATCAATCGAGCCCAGCGTTCAAACAGCGGATTGCCGACCACCGACACCAGTAACCAGCCATCACGCGTCTGGAACGTATCGGATGGCGCCGCCGTTTGCCCCCGATTACCCGTAGCGACCCGATCCTTCTGGAGCAGCGCCTGCTCGATCAAGGTGCCGTTCATGATGGTGAGCGCCGAGCGCAGGAGGCTCGCTTCGACGTGTTGACCTTCGCCGGTAGCGCGCCGATGCAGCAACGCGGCGAGCGTGCCAAACGCGGAAAATCCTGCGGTGCTGTAGTCGACGTAGGGCGAGAAGTTCTTCATGGGTGTGTCGCCGTCGCCGGTCAGATACATGTTTCCCGACAGCGCCTGTGCAACGCCGTCGAAACCGACTCGCTCCGCATACGGACCCGGCCCGCCGAATGCCGTGGCGGTGGTCAGGATGATGTCCGGCTTCACCGCGACGAGCGACGCGTAGTCGAGGCCCATTTCCACGAGCGTAGCGGGCGGCAGATTCGCAATGACGACGTCGGCCGTTGCGATGAGGCGCTTCAGGATCTCGGCGCCGTCGCGAGTACGCGGATTCAACGTCATGCCGCGTTTGTTGCGTCCCCACTGCATGAAGCCCGCACCATCTCCGCCGTCGGCAACCGGCGTGGTCCAGCGATCTTCACCGCCATCGACCTTTTCGATGCGGATCACGTCGGCGCCGAGATCGGACAGCAGCGTCGCGCAGAACGGGCCTGCGATGTAGCGACCGAAATCGAGAACCCGAACGCCTTCAAGTACGGCCTTCATGTTGAGTCCGTTGCACGACTGATCGTTCGCATTATGCCCGATCGGGACACAGCGATTCGTCGCGTACAAATGCGTATGGCGCTGCGAAGCATGGCGAGCGGTGCTCGTCCGGCGTTGTCGCTCGGGGGCTTCGTGGCTACTATCGCGGGTCTGTCACGCATGTCGTAAACGCCGGAGGGGATGTGGTCGGAATCACAGCATTTGGCGGCTATGTGCCGCGCCTGCGCCTATCGCGCAAAGCGATCGTTGCTGCGCACGTCTGGGCCGATCCGGGGTTGAAAGGAAAGGCGCGCGGCGAGCGCGCAATGTGTAACTGGGACGAAGACGCCGTAACGATGGGCGTTGAAGCGGCCCGCAATTGCCTTGCGTCTACGTCGGTCTCTCCGGAAGCAATCCTGTTCGCCAGCACGAGCGCCCCTTTTGCCGATCGTCAGAACGCCGGTGTCATCAGCACGGCATTGTCGCTCGGCGAAGACCTGGCTTCGGCCGATGTCACGTCTTCTCAGCGCGCCGGCGTAACTGCGCTGATTCAGGGTTTCGCCGGAGTTCAGAGCGGCCTGTACAAATGCGCGCTTGTGGTTGCTGCCGACAAACGCCGTACGAAAGCGGCCAGTCCCGGCGAGCTTGCATTCGGAGATGGCGCGGCAGCCGTGACGATCGGCAACGACCAGCCGTTGCTCGAGTTCGTTGCGGCGCACTCGGCAACCGTGGACTTCGTCGATCACTTCCGTGCGGCCGGTGAAGACTTCGATTACACGTGGGAAGAGCGCTGGATTCGCGACGAAGGCCTGGCAAAGATCGTCCCGCCGGTGATTGCCAAGGTTCTACAGAAGGCAGGCGTGAGTGCGTCGAAAATCTCGCACTTCATCATGCCGAGCACCATCGGCCGGGCAGTTGCAGGCATCGCGAAGCAGTCCGGGATTTCCGCGGACGCCGTGCGTGACAACCTCGACGCGGTCTGCGGAGAAACCGGCGCAGCGCATCCGTTGGTGATGCTGTTGCACGCCGTCGAAACCCTCGCAAAACCCGGCGATACGCTGTTGCTGGTCGGGTTCGGCCAAGGTTGCGACGCGGTCGTGCTGCGCGCCACGCCGGCGTTGGCAGCTTTCAAATCAGCCGGTGGAATCGTTGCGGCACTGGCCAACCGTCAGGAAGAGACGAACTATCAGAAGTACCTGGCGTTCAACGATCTCATTGCGCTGGAAAAAGGCATGCGCGCAGAGCGTGACGATTACAAGACTGCGATGACCGTAACGTATCGCAAGCGTGACATGCTGCTCGGCCTGGTCGGCGGGCGTTGTACGCAGTGCGGCACATTGCAGTTTCCACGCACCGACATTTGCGTGAACCCGCAGTGCAAGGCGATGCACACCCAGGAACCGCACAGCTTCCGCGACGAGCGCGCCTCGGTATTGACGTGGTCGGCCGACTATCTGACTTATACCGCGGATCCGCCGTCGCACTACGGCATGATCACATTCGACAACGGCGGCCGATTCATGACCGACTTCACGGACGTCAACGTCGGCGAAGTCGACGTCGGCATTTCCGTGCGGATGATGTTTCGAATCAAATCGTTCGACCACATACGCGGCTTCGTCCGCTATTTCTGGAAGGCCGTGCCGGTGCGCGCGGCGGCAGCCAAGAGCGAAGCTGCGTAGAGAGTCGTTTAGTACACCGAATTTGCAGACGATCAGGAGACCCGACATGGCGCGAGGCATCAAGGACAAAGTGGCGATACTGGGGATGGGTTGTTCCCAGTTCGGCGAGCGCTGGGAGGCGGGCGCCGAAGAACTGATGGTGGAGGCGTTCGCCGAGGCAATGGCCGATGCCGGAATCGATCAAAGCCAGATCGACGCGGCGTGGTTCTCCACGCACTACGAAGAGATCAACGTCGGCAAAGGCGGTTTGCCGTTGTCCATCGCGTTGCGTCTGCCGAACATCGCAGTAACACGTGTGGAGAACTTCTGCGCGTCGGGGTCCGAGGCATTCCGCGGCGCGGTGTATGCGGTAGCTTCAGGCGCCTGCGACATCGCACTCGCGTTGGGAGTAGAGAAGCTGAAGGATACGGGGTACGGCGGTTTGCCCGGCAACCTCGGTGGAACTCTCGCACCGCAGTGGGGAGCGAATTCCTCGGCGCCTGGCAGCTTTGCGCAACTCGCAAGCGCTTATCGCGCCAAGCACGGCGTCAACCGCGACGACCTCAAGCGCGCCATTGCGCACGTGTCGGTAAAAAGCCACGCGAACGGCGTAAAGAACCCGAAGGCGCACCTGCGCAAGGCCATCACCGAAGACGAGGCACTGAACGCGCCGATGATTGCCGAGCCGCTCGGCCTGTTCGATTGCTGCGGCGTATCCGATGGCGCGGCCTGTGCAATTCTCACCACGCCCGAAATCGCGAAGCGCCTCGGCAAGCACCACATCGTTTCCGTGAAGGCGCTGCAGCTCGCGCTATCGAACGGATCGGAGTCCGGCCACAACAGCTGGGACGGCAGCTACTTTCACACGACTCGAATCGCTGCGACTAAAGCGTACAAGGAAGCCGGCATCGACAAGCCGCGCGACCAGGTGAGCATGTTCGAGTGTCACGACTGCTTCTCCATTACGGAGCTCGTGACGATGGAAGACCTGCAGCTGTCGCCCGAAGGCGGCGCGATCAAAGACGTGATGAACGGCTTCTACGATGCCGACGGGCAGATTCCGTGTCAGATCGACGGTGGCCTGAAGTGCTTCGGTCACCCGATCGGCGCGTCCGGCATCCGGATGCTCTATGAGATGTATCTGCAATTGCAGGGTCGCGCTGCGGAGCGACAACTCGCCAATCCTTCGATCGGCATGACGCACAACCTCGGCGGATCGCCGATGTCGAACGTCGCGGCGGTCTGCATCATAGGCGCGTACGACTGACTTCTACCAACGTTTCGACAGCGGCGCGGTTGCTCGACGCCGCGGACGGCCTGCTGCGCGGAGCCGCCTCGTACATTCGTGCGCGCTTTGGCGGCGCAGCGATCGACGATGCGCAAGTACAGCTGTACGACCTGGCACTATCGCGCGCCGAACTGGCTGCGGCGCGATCGCTGATCGGGCTGGCCGGCCGCTCTGACTCGGTCGAAATCGAACGCCGCGTTGCATGCGCATTCTGCGCCGAGATGCTCCTGAATTTTCGTCAGCGCCTGTCTGCACGCACCACCGATTACGGCATGACCGCCGACAGATCTGGCGCCGATCGACGATCCATTCGCAATTGAGCAACTCGCGGCAGATTCTCTGACCGAGTTAGGTCGATCGATCGCGCTGACGCACGGCGCTTTGCCGGACCGCCTCGATGACGAGAAGCGACTGATGCGCGACACGTTTCGGCGCTTTGCCGACGACGTTGTACGCCCGGTGGCGGCATCGGTGCATCGAACGGACTCGATGATCCCTAACGAGATCATCGAGGGGTTG
This sequence comes from uncultured Gammaproteobacteria bacterium, assembly GCA_963822125.1. GTDB lineage: Bacteria > Pseudomonadota > Gammaproteobacteria > Pseudomonadales > Azotimanducaceae > DATJGR01. Next base: position 80,131 of record CAWGGQ010000035.1, read on the forward strand.
AAGCAACTCGGCTGTTTCGGACTGTCCGTCCCCGAACGTTTCGGCGGGCTCAAGCCGGACCACGGCGAAGACAGCCTTGGGATGGTGCTGGCTACGGAAGAGCTGTCGCGCGGTTCACTCGGCGCGGCCGGAAGCCTCATTACACGCCCGGAGATCGTCGCTCGAGCGTTACTGGAAGGCGGTACCGCAGATCAGCAAGCGCGTTGGTTGCCGGCGTTGGCCGCCGGTGAGCCGCTATGTGCGGTCTCGGTTACAGAGCCTGGAACCGGGTCCGACGTTGCTTCGGTAACGCTGCGAGCACGACGAGTCGAAGGCGGCTGGCGTCTGAATGGCGGCAAGACCTGGTGCACGTTCGCGGGCAAAGCAGGCGTCATTCTCGTGCTGGCGCGCACCGATCCGGATGCGCGGCCGCCGCACAAGGGGCTGTCGTTGTTTCTGGTCGAGAAACCGAGCACCGACGCCGAAGAGTTCGTTCATCACTCGAACGGCGGAACAGTAACGGGTCGTGCGATTGCCACCATCGGCTACCGCGGCATGCATTCCTTCGAAATGTTCTACGACGATTTCTTCGTGCCCGAGACACATCTAGTCGGCGAACGCGAAGGGGAAGGGAAAGGGTTCTATTTCACGATGCGCGGTTTTTCGGGCGGACGGCTGCAAACTGCCGCGCGCGCGTGCGGGCTGATGCAAGCCGCCTTGGAGAGCGCGATCACGTACGCCGAAAATCGCACCGTGTTCGATCGCAAGATCGCCGACTATCCGCTGACACAGGCGAAGTTCGCGCGCATGGGGATGTATCTCGCTGCGTGCCGTTGCTTCGCGCACTCGGTCGCCGGCGAAATGGACAAGGGTGCAGGGCAGGTAGAAGCGAGCCTGGTCAAGTTGCTCGCATGTCGCCTGGCGGAATGGGTCAGCCGTGAAGCGATGCAGATTCACGGCGGCATGGGCTACGCGGAAGAGACCGATGTCAGCCGCTTTTACGTCGATGCTCGGGTGCTGTCGATCTTCGAGGGCGCTGAAGAAACGCTGGCCCTGAGGGTGATCGGAAAAGCGCTGCTGGAATCCAACTAACAGGGTCGAGGAGGGGTGATGGCCGTTCACGGGACAGTGTCGAAGGGATTCGAGCGGGTTCGCGACGCGTTCGAAACGAACTTCAGCGAAGGCGGCGAGGTTGGTGCAGCGTTCTGTCTGCACGTGAAGAGTCGCAAGGTGGTCGATCTATGGGGTGGACTGACCGACGTGAAGGGCAAGACATGGAAGGAGAACACGCCGGCGCTGGTGTTCTCGACCACCAAAGGCGCCACGGCGATCTGCGCGATGATGCTCGTCGATCAGAAACGACTCGACATCGACGCACCGGTTGCGCAGTACTGGCCCGAGTTCGCGGCAGGCGGGAAAGCCGACATCCCCGTGCGTATGTTACTCAACCACCAAGCCGGACTGCCGGTGATCGACGCGCCGCTCACGCGTGCGCAAGTGCTCGAAGTAGCTCCGATCGTCGACGCACTAGCAAAGCAGACACCCGTATGGCCGCCCGGTAGTCGACACGGCTATCACGCGCTCACATACGGTTGGCTCGTTGGCGAGTTGGTGCGCCGGATCACCGGCAAGTCGATCGGCCAATTCTTCAAGGAGGAAGTCGCGGGGCCCCTGGGCCTCGATTTCTGGATCGGGTTGCCTGCGGATGAGGAATCGCGCGTAGCGCGGCTCATAACGGCGCCGCCGCCGACCGATCCTGCCATTCTTGCTCAGATGGCCGCATTGTTCGGACCGGACTCGCTGGCGGGCCGCGCGCTCTCGTTGAACGGTGCAATGAGTGGCCCACCGGGGGGCGACTCCGTCTTCAATCTTCCCGAAGTCCACCGCAGCGAAATACCTGCTGCCAACGGAATTACTACGGCGCGCTCTTTGTCTCGTCTCTACGCGGCTTGCATCGGCACGGTTAAAGGAACGCGGCTCTTCGGCAAGCGCACCTTGGACAAGGCGCTTAAGATTCAGAGCGATGCGCCGGACGCCGTGCTGGGGTTGCGTACGACTTTCGGGCTCGGCTTCATGCGTACCGGCCCGGAAATTCAGATGCTGGGGCCGAACTCGTTTGGTCATGCAGGTGCTGGAGGTTCGCTCGGTTTCGGCGACTTCGACACCGGAGTCGGATTCGGCTATGTGATGAACCAGATGGGTAGCGGTCTGCTGATCGATCCACGCGCTGCGCGGTTGATTGGTGCCGTCAGAGAGTGCCTCTGAGTTGAGGCAAGAGCGTCGCGCCGGGGTAGAATCCGCCGCTTTGAATTGACGGGGATAAACGCGTGGATATGTCCTTCAGCGACGCCGATCGCAAGTTTCAACACGAGGTTCGTACCTGGCTTGCCAATGCGTGGCCGGAGGAAGTTCGCAAACGCCAAGGGCGGAGCGCCCTCGGCCGCCTCTCCAAAGAAGATCACGTGCGCTGGCAGAAAGCGCTCGCCGCGAAGGGTTGGGCCGCGGTCGACTGGCCGAAGGAACACGGCGGTGCCGGTTTCACGCCGACGCAGAACTACATCTTCGATCTCGAACGTGCACGCGTCGGCGCGCCGATGGTCATCCCATTCGGCATGACGATGGTCGCGCCGGTGATCATGAAGTTCGGCACCGAAGCGCAGAAGCGCCGATTTCTGCCCGACATCCTCAACACCAACGTCTGGTGGTGTCAGGGATACTCCGAACCGGGTTCGGGCTCGGACCTCGCGTCGTTGCGCACCAAGGCCGAAGACAAAGGCGATCACTTCCTGGTCAACGGCGTAAAGACCTGGACCACGATGGCGCAATACGCGGACTGGATCTTCTGTCTCGTGCGTACCAGCCAGGAAGCGAAGCAGCAGATGGGCATCAGCTTCCTGCTGATCGACATGCGCACGCCCGGGGTTACGGTGAACCCGATCGTCACTCTGGATCGTCCCCCGCAAGGGCACCAGGAGATCAACATGGTCTACTTCGAGAACGTCGTAGTGCCGAAGGAGAATCTGGTTGGCGAAGTAGGGAAGGGGTGGACCTGCGCGAAGTACTTGCTCGAGTTCGAGCGCGGTAATGCCTACTCCCCATCGCTGAAGGGAGTGCTGTCACAGATTCGCGCGATGGCCTCGACGGAGACCAACAGCGATGGTTCACCATTGATCGCCGACGCTGGGTTCAAGGCGCGCGTCGACGACGTCGAGGTGCAGGTGCTCGCCCTGGAATTCACCGAACTGCGTATTCTCGGCGCGCTTGCGGCGGGTCAAAACGTGGGCCCGGAATCGTCGCTGCTGAAGACACGCGGAACGGAGTTGCAGCAGGCGATCACCGAACTCGCGCTGGAAGCATCGGGCTACTACGTCGCTCCGTTCGATGCATCGACTCCGGAGGCGGGCGACAACTTTGAGCCGGTCGGACCGAACTACGCCAACGGCGTGGCGCAGGACTACTTCAACACGCGCAAAGTCTCGATCTTCGCTGGATCCAATGAGATTCAGCGCAACATCATGTCGAAGCTGGTGTTGGGGTTGGGCTGAATCTTCAGCGCAGCTTCAGTAGAAGCATCAACAGCAACGGAGTGCCTATTGCCTGCAGCAACATGAAGCGCACGAGAACCTGCGTGTTCGACCACCCCAGGTTTTTGCGCATGTGGTCGTGCAGCGGATAGCGAACGCTGCGGAAGATGGGGATCCGAAAGAACCTCAACAGCGCCACCTTCAGAAGACCCGTGCCGCCGTTGACGAGCACCACTGTAGCAACCACCAGGACGAGAAACGGATTACCGCTGGCCAGCACGAGAACGCCTAACAGCAGACCGATGGGGCGCGACCCGGCATCGCCCATCAGCACGACGCTCGGATTGCAGTTGTACCAGAGGTAACTCGCCAGACATCCGATCATCGAGAACGCCAGCATCGCCCAGGCCGGACCGTTGGCGTAGTGGGGCAGCAGCAGATAGGCCGACACGTCTTTGTGGCCAAGTACGCCGTACAGAATTGCGCCGAGAAACACCAACGCCATTGCCGACAGGCTTCCCGAGAGCCCATCGACCCCGTCGGTCGCGTTGGTCGAGTTGATCGTGACCCAGATCAGAATCGATCCGCCGGTTATGAACAGCCAGGGGTCGAGGTGGAGCGGAGCCTTCAGAAAGGGCAGCCAGACGTCGAATCCCGTCATACGGCACACTGCGGTGGCTGCCACGATGCTCACCACCAGATCGCATGCGCCTAGCGCGTATTCGCTCCATCCGCCGCGAGTCTTGTCGTCGAGGAACCCCACGTACATCGCGGCCAGCATGCAGCCGATGACCGTGAGGTAAGGCCATTGCAGCGGAGTCACCAACAGCGCCACGAAGGCGAATATCGGCACGAAGATCGCGCCGGCGCCCATCGGTTTTCCGATGCTCATCTCGGCGTTGACCGCGTGTGCGCGCCCTTGGTCTTTCGGCAGTAGATGCCAGAGGCGGGGCAGCAGCACGAAGGTCAGAACGACCGACAGTCCGTTTGCGATGCCTGCGAGGAAGAGATAGCTGTTGAACAGCCGCAACGGCCCGAACAAATGTCCGAAGTGTTCGGCAATGGCTTGAAGGATGGTCCGATCTCCGTGCGTGACGCCGGCGCGCAGTATACGTGACCAGAGGCCCGCAACGGATCTACGCGGCGGCGGCCGTCATCGGATATTCGGCTACGACCTCAGCCATCGAGGCGAACTTGAAGTCGCGCAGCAGCGCGCGAAGTTTCGTCTCGCATCGTTCGAGATTGGTGTAGTGACGGAACCGCGACTTCAATGAAGTTCGGATGCGCGGCTGGCCTGGATCCACTTCCCACGGATGCATGTAGAACACGAAGGGTTCGTTGTCGCGGTTGACGGCGTTGAGCAGAAACGCGGTCAGCTGATAAGGGTAGAGCCTGAAGTAGCCGCCGCCCGAGACCGGCACCGTCATCCCCATGAAGGAGCGAGTGGTCATTGGAAACTCGATCAGCGTCTTGCCGGCAGGCGCTGTGATTAGATGCGGACCTGCAGCCTCGACTGCGGTTCCATAGAGATCGTGACGCACGGGATACATGCTCGAGTCGTACTCGAATCCGCAATCGGCAAGCACATCGAGCGCCCAACGAGACGCATCTGTGATCGAAAAGCTGGCCGCCCGATAGCCGCGCACGGGCTTCTGAACTTGTGCTTCCAGAAGGCTCTTCGCGCGATGTGTCTCTTCACGAAACACCGCCGGAGACTGTCCGTAGATCAGCTGATGACTGAACCCGTGACATGCGATCTCGTGGCCGCGTGCGGCAATGTCGCGCACCAACTGCGGGTGGCGTTCGGCGATCCATCCGAGCACGAAGAACGTTGCATTCGCGCCGCAGTCGTCGAATACGTCGAGTACGCGATGGGTATTCGCGACAACGCGCGATTCGAACTGCGGCCAATCGTCCGGAGAAACTTGGTCGCGAAACGCGGAGACCTGAAAGTAATCTTCAACGTCGACTGTTAGTGCATTGGTGATCAAACGAATTCCTCAACGAGCGCCGTCACCGACCAGCACCACGTCGACCGTTTGAATCAGGATGATCAGATCGAGAAGGATGCTGTGGTTCTTCAGGTAATACAGGTCGTACTGGAGTTTCTCGCGCGCATCGTCGAGTGATGCGCCATACGGATAGCACAGTTGCGCCCATCCGGTGAGCCCGGGTTTGATGCGATGGCGGTGCGCGTAGTAGGGGATCTTGGTCTCCAGATCGCCAACGAATTCCGGGCGTTCGGGACGCGGTCCGACGAAGCTCATATCACCTTTGAGCACGTTGAAGATCTGCGGTAGCTCGTCGATTCGGCTGCGACGCAAAAATCCGCCAACGCGCGTGATGCGCGGATCATCGACGCTCGCCCAAATTGCTTTTCCGCCTATCTCGGCATCAGTGCGCATGCTGCGGAATTTGTTCACGGCAAAGTAGTGGCCGTCGAGACCGACTCGTTGTTGGCGATACAAGATCGGTCCTTTGAAACCGCTCTCGACCCAGATTGCGAATGCTGCCAGAAGCATGAACGGCCAAGCGAAAGAGCAGTAGTCCGAGGCTCGCGGCCACGTCGAACACACGTTTTGTTGCTGTTCGCCACGTTCCGCGAATGAACCCGTCGGAGAACACCATCCAGGATGGCTGCAAGAGCTCGATGTCCAGCTTGCCGGCTTCGCGTTCTATGAACGCCTGAACATCGCACACATCGATTCCCGAGAGCCGACACTCGAGCAATTCTTCGAGCGGAAGTCCCGCGCTGTTCTCGCGATTGCGTCGACGCTCGTCGAGCGCCACAACGATCTCGTCTATGCCTTCGCGTTCGCACATCACGTTGAGCGGTTCGTCGAGCGTGAGGATGCTGCCGCCGTGCGGAGACACACGGTCGGGTGCCTGCTCGAATGGGATGTAACCGTGAATCAGGAATCCGCGTTGGTCATAGCGACGGCGCATGCGCGATGCGATCTTCTCAGCACGCGCGCCAGTACCCAGTACGAGAACGCGCCGCTTGAGGTTGTCCTGATCGAGCACGCTGAGCGCGATCCATCGGAAAATGGCGATCAGCACGAACGCCGCGATGGCCGAGATTGCGAGCGTGCCACGCCAGAGCGCGAGATCGCGGAAGAAGTAAAGAACGATGCCGGATCCCATACTCGCAATCAGAAAGACCGCGACGGCCGTGCGCAGCATCATTCCGACGTAGCCTTCGCGCACATGCGACCCGTAGACGCCCATCGCAACCATCGAGATCAACACGATGAGGGAGTACGTAAGCGCCGTTACGAGATGAGGCGTGGTCCAGAGGACCGGGTCTTGAGCTCTGATCCAGTAGCCGACGAACACACCTGCGATGATTAATAGTGCTTCGCAGCCCGCGATGATCAGGTACGGAGTGTGGATGTAGTGCCGCAATATGCGGATGTGTGGCACCAGTTCCGTCCTTGGTTTTAGTTCAGAGATGTTTCGGTCGAGTGGGCCATTCTCTTGATACGGTTCAGGTTGTCTACGCACACGATGTAATTGGAAAGCCCAGCCTTTCTGCGGAGAGTCGTCTCATGCCGTGCCGGAATATGCGTATAATATATATTATGTTAAATACTGGTTTGTACGCTGACCGAGGCGCGAAGTTGTACCCTGCCCGCGGTCGTCAGCAAGGCAAACCTCACTGTGAATATCTCGCGCCTCACGCTAACCGTTTTACTCATGGGCTGCGGCACGCTCGGCAGCGCCGCGGACCGGCCAATCGATTCTTATCGAGTTGGTAGTGGTCTCGAACAGCCTGCCGAAATCCTCATCGACGAATGGGGAGTTCCACACATCTATGCGAACACCCATTACGACGCGTTCTTCGTGCAGGGATTCAACGCGGCTCGCGACCGTCTGTGGCAAATAGATTCGTGGCGTCGACGCGGCTTGGGGCAATTATCGGAGGTTCTCGGGCCGGCTTACGCAGCGCAGGATCGTGCGGCGCGCTTGTTTCTGTATCGCGGTGACATGTACCGCGAATGGCTCGCGTATGGTTCCGACTCGAAACGGATTGCAGAGTCGTTCGTGGCGGGCATCAACGCGTTTGTCCATCTGACCGAAACACAACCGGAACTGCTTCCTCCCGAGTTCGGAGTGCTCGGTTACAAGCCATCGCACTGGTCGGCGGCCGATGTAGTGCGCATTCGCAGCAACGGCCTATGGCGGAATCTGACGAACGAAGTCGAGCGCGCGCGAATCCTGTGCTCGTTCCCTGTTTCCGTAGATGCGTTACACAAGAAGCTCGAACCCTCATGGAGCCCAGCGGTCCCAGCGGGTCTCGACCTTTGCAGCGTACCGGCGAACGTCCTCGACGTGTATCTGCTGGCCAAAGCGCCCGTTTCGTTCGCGAATCCCTCCAACGCGGTTGCTCAGGCGCGCGATATCGAACATCTGACCGGCATCGGCAGCAACAACTGGGTCGTCTCGCCGCAACGAACCGATACGGGGCGACCCATCCTCGCGAATGACCCGCACCGCAGCCACGCCGTTCCATCCTTGCGCTATGCCGCGCAGCTTGTCGCACCGGGCCTGAACGTGATCGGAGCGGGTGAACCCGCTCTACCCGGTATCTCCATCGGCCACAACGAACGCATCGCATTCGGGCTCACGATTTTTCCGATCGATCAGGAAGATCTCTATGTTTACGAAACACGGCCAGGTGCACCGAATGAGTATCGCTATCGAGATCAATGGGAACCGATGACATCGGTCGAAGAAACGCTCGCCGTGCGCGATGCGCCCGCTCAGAAGATACAGTTGAAGTTCACACGACACGGACCGGTGATCTTCGAAGACCCAAAGAACCATCATGCATATGCGGCGCGAGTGGGTTGGCTCGATGCAGGCATGTCGCCCTACTTCGGCAGTATCGAATACATGCGTGCAAAAGACTGGCGCGAGTTTGCGTCATCGCTGAATCGCTGGGGAGCACCGTCGGAGAATCAGGTGTATGCCGACATCGATGGCAACATCGGCTACAAACCCGTCGGTCTGTTTCCGAAACGTACGAACTGGGATGGCCTCTTGCCTGTGCCCGGTGATGGACGCTACGAGTGGGATGGTTACTTCGACATGGACGCTCTTCCCGAAGAATTCAATCCGGAGCGGGGATTCATCGCCACGGCCAACGCCATGAATCTGCCGGCCAACTACCCGATCGGCGAACGACGCATCGGGTTCGAGTGGTCGGCACCATGGCGTGCGCGCCGACTAGACGAAGTGCTCGCGGCGCAGCCGCATCACAGTTTTGCTGACTCCATTGCTTTACAGCGCGACTACACGTCGTTGTTAGCCCGCGAACTGATCAGCCGATTGCCGAACGGCACCTCCCCTGCCGCATCTATGCTCCGCGCCTGGGACGGTGTGCTGTCGCCGAACTCTCCGGCCGCCGCACTGTATGTGATTTGGTATTACCGAACTCTGCTTCCTGCACTTGCAGCTTGGTCTGCGCCTGCTGGCGCGGTTCCATTGATTCAGCCGCTAGATTCTCTGTCGGTGCTGGACCTGCTCGATGCGCGTCGCGATGAACTGACCAGCCTGATCGACACGACGCTGGCCCAAGCGTGGCAGCAGACGCAGCAGTTACTCGGCAACGACCCAGCGCAGTGGCAATGGGGCACCCTGCATCAAACGAATTTCCGACATCCTCTGCTCGACAGATTCGGAAGCGACCTCGCTGACAGGGCGACGATGAAATCATATTCGCGCGGTGGCGACGGCAACTCACCGAACAACACGTCGTTCGACGGAAAAGACTTCGCAGTGACTTCAGGAGCGTCGTGGCGGATGGTTCTCGATGTCGGGAGATGGGACGACGCTCGAATGACGAACACGCCTGGCCAGTCCGGCGACCCTCGAAGCCCGTTCTATTCGAACCTGCTCGAAGGATGGGCAACCGATCAGAGCTTTCCGCTGCTGTATTCGCGCGCAGCGATCGAGCCGCACATCGTCAGAGTGATCCGGCTTTCCCCCGAGTGATTTCGATGCGCCAGGTCGGTCCCGAGGCGACGTGATAGGTGGCGGCGAAGTCCTTCTGATTGATCGCAACCGCGAGCATGCCGACGCTGTTCGCATAGAGCAGCGGTTCGCCAATCGCGACATCGCCGAAGGTATGCGCATACTTGGCATTCAACGTGACCTTCGGCACACCCGCCTCTGTAATCGTCAGCGTTGCGAGGTCACCAGGACGAATCTTGAGCGCCTCGAGAGCTGATGCCGGGATGTTCGTCCAGACGTTCCCGTATTGCGGATCCAGAACCGGAATACCACCGTAAATGTGGTCGGCTTCTTGCCTCGGTTTTTCATAAGCAATGGAGACAACCCCATCGCGTAGCAGTCCGACATCGTCGAACGCGAGTTTTCCACTCGCAAGCAACGCGCCCACGTACGCATACACGTCACGACCATGGAACGTGTACGAACCCTCTGATCCGGGAAGCCGATGCTTCCTCTCATCGATCTCACGTACGGCTGTAACCCCGACTCTCTCCGCAATGAGCGTCAGCGTGCCGTTGTCAGGCGTCACGATGGTCTGGCCGTTCTTCAAACGTGCGACCACGGATTTGCGCGAGGTACCGACCCCCGGGTCGACCACCGACACAAACACCGTTCGTGCCGGCCAATAGTCGATCACAGCGTTCAATCGATACGCTGCTTCCCAGATGTTGTAGGACGGGATTTCGTGAGTGAGATCATCGACAGTCAGTTCCTGATCGACCGAGCGAATGACGCCGCGCATCGCGGCGACCGCCTGATCCTTCAAGCCGAAATCGGTTTGAAGCACTACGATTCCGTCAGTATCGGCAGCTCGCGCGCACGGCGTGCCACTCGCAAGAGCGAGGAGCGTGAAGGCTATCGCAAGGAGTGCGTTGTTCGACATGCGCGCGACGATACCGGATGGATTACTCGATTGCGAGGCGCCGAACCGAATCCTAGACTCGACTGCCATGAGCGACGACGAATCGACTCCTCCGCAACCGCATCACGATGCACGTGCACGTTTGGTGTGGGAACTCTTGGTGTTCCATCTGAAGCTCGCCACCGAAGCGATCCGCGACATCTTCCTCAGTCCCGTTTCGATCATCGCCGTGATCGTCGGCCTTGTAGCGGGCGGCGACAAACCCGATCTGTACTTCCGTCGTGTGCAGCGCTTCGGGCGCAGATCGGATATATGGATCAACGTGTTCGGTGCGCATCATCGTGGACCGAGCGCCGACGAAATCGTACGCCCCATCGAAGAATCGCTACTGGCGCAAACGCGCCGGGGCGGGCGCTTTGAGCGCGGCGCGAGCCACGTGAATCAGCTGCTGGATGCGGTTAACAAGAAAAACGTCAAACCGCGCGACGAAGAGCACTGACGATTGCGCGTTACGCGCGTGACGCGATGTCCATCTCGTCCGCGGTTTCGAAACCTTCGCTGTGCAAACGAAGGTTGCAATGTCCGTAGATGTTGCCCAATCCATCGAGCACGAAGCGACTGAACAGGTCCTGCACGATTTCGATCGACGCGTGATCGAGCTTCAGAGTCCTGCACGAGACAACGAAGGCGCGTGCCACTCGTCGCGGTGCGATTGGCACGTTCTGTCCGCCTTTGAACGGTCGGCCGGTCGCGCCCTCCGCGCGTTCGGCGATGCACTGCAGTACACCGGCAAAGTGCGAACTGCTCTTCTCCGCCATGCGCATGATCAGCTTGTCCAGTTCCTGACCGGTTGCGCTATCGGCCTCGAGCGACTCGTCCTGGTCGAACCAAAGCCCGCGGTATCGATCCATCGAACGCGCAAAGGCTTTCACGAGGCCCGTGCGGCGGAACCGCAGTTCACGCATCAGATCGAAGCAGCGTCGACGCTGTCCCTCGTCGCCGGTTCTATAGGCCAATTCGAAGAGTCCGTCCTCGATATTGCTGTAGAACCCGTCGATCAACCGAAGCAGTTCGCCTGTCACGTTGTGGTGCAACGCGTTCAGAACCGCTTCGGGGTCTCTCCTGTGTTCCTGTCCTGTCCTGCCACCACCTGGTTCCTCCCTTCGGACCCGGCGACTCGATCTGCGGAGAGTTTATGGCGATGAGTGGTAGCGTGGATTGATTCAGTGGTCAGACGGAGCGAGACGTGGTTCGCGAAGCGACAACCTGCCCTCCAAATCGCAACAAGTGTTCAATTCCGCCTCTAGATAGTCAACGCAATCTATTGTTTAGATTAGCGTTATTCGCGCGTTGACCAAGCCCGGCTCGTTTTGGGAATCGATCGAGATCTGCTTAACGGCGACATGGTCGGTCTGCTCAAGATCGGCGATCCACGCGATCAACGCGTCGAACGACTGATTCTGCAGGACCACCGAGATCCCGCCCGCTTCCGGCTGATATCGCAGCAGTTGCAGGCCGGCACGTGCAGCGGAGTTCGCTACCACCGTGGGGAGCGAACCCGATTCGCTCGTCGCTTCCGCTCGCTGCCCTGCCGCCTTTGCTTCGTTCTCATGCAATCGCATCCAGTCGAGCACCGCCAACTGGCGCTGGTACAGAGCGTCTGCGCGATTGCTCCATTCGCTCAACGGACTCCACACGCTGGTGTAGAGGAGCGCGATGATCAAGCTGGCAACAAGCGCGGTCACCATCGTTCGCTCGTTAGCCTGTAACGCAGTAAAACCAGCGACCGACACTGGAACCACGAAATGCGCTGTCGAGTCGGTTCCACATTTCAACCGGCCTTCAAACGAATGCGCGCATGCACTTGCTGATCCTGCTGCTCCGCCGAACTCACGTCGACGGAGACGCCCTCTTTCGTCCACGCCGCTTTCAGCGTTTCAAGGGCTTCAAATCCCGCAACGGCCACCTCGGCACCCAATTCGGCGCGACCGTCATTGAAGTTGATGCTGCGCAACTGAGCGCCGGGATTTGCAGCGAGTCCGTTTGCGAGATGTCCGAGCAGCAACAGGAATGTCGACTCCGAGGTACCGCGAGCACCAATACGAGAGCTCATCTGCGAGTAGGCGTCCTTCCCGGGGATGCGCCGCTCGTTGGGGAAGTAGGTCTTAAAGCGCGACTCGATCTGCTCGGTGAGCGCCGCGGCGCGATGCGATGCCCAGACGCCGCGAACTGCCTCACTGGCCACTAGCACGACAAGCCAGATACCGATCAGTGCGGCAACGGCGCGCCAACGCAACCATGCACCGCTGGCCTGCTTCGGCGGCGAGAGTGTGCCTTGCAGCAGATTGATGGCGGCGGGCTTTCCGGGAAATGCGGCGGCCAGATGCGCAAGCACCGTGACGTCGCTCTCGGTGTCTATCCACTCCACGGCGTGCTCCGTTACCTGCGACACCTCGGCGCGCATGAGTTCTGGAACGCGGCCATTCACCGCGACGAACCGAATCCCAGACTCGTCGGCAGTTGCAGCCAGAGATTCGAGCACGAGCTTGAGCGCGTCAGACTCGATCGCCGCAACCTGATCGACCGACCTGACCAGCACGCGGTCGTCGTCGAACAAGAGCGTCGCTTGGCCTTGCATGGACGGCAACAGCGCCGCATCGGCAGTCGCGTAGCCCACAACCAACCCGTGCTTGGCAAGTACTTCGAGCCAGTTCTGGAGCACCGCGCGCTCGATCAGCACGACGTCGACCGGCTACCCCGCGACGTATCGGTCCGGACGCAATGTGCATCGCATCGATATCGCCGGCGACGAATTCCTCTACGACATACGGCAATGCGCGACGCATCTGTCCGACCGTTCTGCCGGGAACGGTGCAGCGAATAGACAAGCAGTGTTCGGTTGGCACCAGCAGAACTACGTCGGACGGATCCTGCAGAGTCTTCAGATCGACGAGCCGCTCCAGCATGTTCAGATCGCCGGAACCCTGGCTGACAAGTTCACCGGAACGGTCGAGCAACAGCCACGCCAGAGACGCCAGTTCGTGAGAACCAGCGCTCTTGGACGACGCTGTAATGCGGATGAACAGTCGCATCAGCTCTTTCCGCCCTTCTCGCTTTTGGCGTCCTTGTCGTTTGCGGCGTCGGCGGCTTCTTGCGCTTCCACGATCGACGGCAAACGTTTGCCGAAATCGCGAGACAGCAACGTGATGTGTCCCGTTGTCGGATCGCGATAGACCTCGCTCGTCAGCTCCGTGCGATAGCCGTCGATCTCAGCGCGCGCATGAATTTCGAAATAGCTACTGACGACCGCCATCGCATCTGCACTGTCACTCAGCTCTGGAACTTCGGCTAGCAGCACGCTGACGTCTTCGTAATGGCGGTCGGATTGTACCAGCGTTTCGATTTGGGTCGGCGAAACGCGGGATCGACAACGCTTCCAATGACGGCGCGTTCGCCGTATTTACGTTGATCTTGAGTCGGTCGTCGGCAACACCGTCACATATGGAAGCAGCCGTCCCAGTTGTTCTGCATCGAGAAGGCTCAGCAAGGCCAACTCGGACGTGCTCGCGGCGGGCTGATTCGCGGTTCGAAACGGCGGCGTCGCGACGAGGTAGGTTCCGTCTTCTGCCCCGAAGCCAGCCGCCTCGCTGTCGGCATCGACCCAGTCGCGCCATGCATCAGCAACCATGGGATCAGATCCCCAGCGAACCCAGCAGGGTCTTGAACCGGATGAGGTTTTTCGACGTGCCCTCGCCTGCCAACGAATTGAGGTTGAAACGCCGGTCAGGTCTTCGATCGAGACTTCCAAGCGTACCGGCTTCGATGTCGAACGGTACCGCAGGCACAGCCCAGGCCTCGCTCAAGGTATCGAGCAACCGACTTTCGGGCGGTTCCAGTCGTCGTAGAGCAATCTGCCGCGCATACGCTTCGGCGCCCAGCGCATAGGCCAAGGATTGATCCGCGCGCATCGAGCTGTCGCGTTTGCGCGACTACCAGCGACTGCTTGCGTCATCAGGTGGTACATCAGCGCCGTGACCAGGGCCACGACCAGCAGGATGCTGATCAATGCGACGCCGCGCTGATTGCGCGCCGTCATGGCGCGGGCGTACCGGGTGCCGATGGTGCGAACGAATGGCGGCGGCACGTCCCACAGCGTGTGATCTCGCCGAACGGCGCAACGGTAAAGCGAAGCTGGATGGCCGCCAGCTTCGCTGAGGGATCGGCGTCGAGGTCGCCGCCCAACGGCCAGAACGCGTGCTCGTTGCCGCTAACGTCGATGGCGCGAACTTCCACACTCGCTGACGTCATGCAACAGTTCCTGAACGACCGGGTTGCGTGTCCTCGGCGCGATCGAGCACGTTCCAGTAGTAGCGGTAGAGCGTGTCGTCGCGCGCAACGTACGCAACGCGCTGCAATTCGCTGCGCCGCTGACCAAGCGGGTTTCTCCAGCCGTTTCGTGTCAATTCCAGCGCCGTGTCGGAACCAATTCGCATCGCAGGCAATGCATCGCCCATTTCGTCGCGCACCGATCGTGGTGCAATCTCGAGCACGTCGCGCTGCATCAACTGCATCGCCCGTTGCAGTTCCCCAGGCGTTCGCCGCGAGCGATCGGATACTTATGCACGTCGAGCACCCGCGAAACCATCTGGCTCGACATCAAGCCCAGCACCGCGAATACCGCGAGCGCGACGAGCATTTCGAGCAGCGTGAAGCCGAGTGGACGGCGCATGAACTCCAGTACCGTCCGATGAAACCGGTGAGCGATTCGAGCGACGCATCGGGCGTCTCCGCGTGAGAAACGCCGAATGTCCGCACGACGCAACCACGGATTCACCGTATCGCTGATGCGAACCTCCACACGCCAGTCGCGATCCCCCATCGTCACCTGGCGGTCCACCGTCCCGGTCGGCATCGGTGTTTCGCTGTTGCTGCGCGCGATGCGCAATGCGGCAAGTTCATTTTCGGCAACCAGAACGCGAGCGTGCGCTCCTCGAGCGCCCCGAGTTGGCGAATCGCATCACCGCTGCGCGTGTATACGGTTAGAGCAACGACCGCGAAGATCGCAACGGCAATCAGCAGTTCGATCAGCGTAAATCCACGCTCGTCTCACGCGCTGCGTTGCGCGCTCGTGCGCGAGAGGCCGTCTGAATTGACTCGCCACGGATCCGATTTCCATTGCGGGGTGATCTCGATTTCGAACGGCGTTTGTTCTCCGCTGGAGAACATGATGATGTTCGGCGCCTCTTCGTTCGCCTTGTCCCCCGGCATCGTCAGCTGATCGACCTTGACGGACAGCGTCATGTCAGTCGATCTTGCGCGCGACGAAACGGTCCGTCCTTCTGCTCTACCCAAGCTTGCTTCAGCGGTCGAACCAAGAAACTGATAGCCGTTCGCGTGATCGCCATGCCCCATTCCTCATTACGCTGGATGGCTTCCGATCGCGCCATTTCGATCAACGCAGCGAGTCGCTCCGCTTCGGTTCGAAGGTTCTGTTCGCGGTCCGAGCCGACGAAGCCGAGCACAACGGTGCTCGCGAGGATTCCGATGATCACCACCACCACCAGCATCTCGATCAGCGTGAAGCCTCGAGACCGCAGTCGCGGCGCGTCCGATGCCGCGTGATGGTCACATCAGCTCGTAGTGGATGTCGGCGGCCTTGCCTTCACCACCTTCGACCCCGTCCGCACCAAGCGAATACAGCTCGAAGCGCATCGCCGGTGTTGACGTACACGATCGGCATTCCCCAAGGATCCGTCGGCACCTTCTTCAGATAGCCATTCGGATTGAAGTTCTTAGCTTCCGGAAAGCCGCTCGGCTTCGTCACTAGAGCCTGAAGCCCCTGATCGGTGGACGGATAGTGGAAGTTATCGAGCTTGTACATCTCGAGTGCGTTCGCAACAGCCCGCAGATCGTTCTTCACAGCGGTGGCGCGGGCCTGATCGTCGCGACCCACCACGTTGGGAATGATCAGGGCACCGAGAATGCCGATGATCACGACGACCACCATGATCTCGATCAGCGTGAAGCCGACGAATGCGGACGTGCTCGGTACATCTCAAGTCACCAGTTTGTTCATGCTCAGAATGGGTAAGAAGAATTGCTAGGACGATCAACATGACAAGACCGCCCATCAACAGCAGCATCCCCGGTTCGAACAGCCTCACCATGGTCGTGACGAGGCGCTCGAGCTCCTGCTGCTGATAGTCGGCGACCTTCGCGAGCATCTGATCCAGTTCGCCACTCGCTTCGCCGCTCGCCACCATGTGCAGCATCATCGGCGGAAAATGGCCGGCCGCTTCGAGCGCGGTACCTGAGGCTCGCCCCTTCGCTGACGCGTCGGGTAGCTTCGCTCAGGCGTTTTTTCAGCCACATATTGCTACGACTTCCGCCGCGATCGTCATCGCTTCGACCAGCGGAACGCCTGAAAGCGTCAGGATACTCAGCGTGCTCGCATAACGGCTGGAGTTGCTCGCGCGCGTGATCCGCCGCACCAACGGCACCTCGAACTTCCGCCGATCCCATTCGAGTCGGAAGTCGGGCTGCTTGAAACAGCCAGCGATCGTCAGGAACAAGCCGCCCGCAACCACAATAGCGCAAGCAACCACCATAGCCGCGCACGAACTCCGACAGGCCGATCAGCGCTGCGGTCAGCCACGGCAGTGCCTGTCCCGTGTTCTCGAACACATGAACGATATCGGGAACCACATACACCAGCAGCGCGCCGACGATCCAACGGCCAGCAGAAACAGGATCGCCGGATAGAACATCGCCATTTCGACGTTGCGCGTCGATTCGTATCGACGTTCGGTGTAGTTCGCGAGATTCTCGAGCACCGAATCCAGATGCCCCGACTGTTCACCCGCCATCACGGTCGAGCGATACAGGTGGGAGAAGGCGCTGGGGAACGCTCCCAGACTCGACGCCAACGAATGACCCTCCAGTACACGGCTGCGGATGCCCATGACCATCGTGCTGATGTGGGGCTTTTCGGTTTGTTGCGCGACCGCCCGCAAGCGCCTCCTCGACCGGAAGCGACGCTGCCGAGCAGCGTGGACATCTGTCGCGTGAACAGCGCGAGGTCGAGTGCCGACATGCCGCGGCGCCATCGCCAACGTTGCCCCGAAGGGGCGCGTGCGCGATCTGTTGCGGCATCGACCGACAGCGGCACAAGCCCCTGATCGCGCAGCATCTGACGAATCTGCCGCCCGCTGTCGGCTTCGATCACGCCCTTCTTCTGGCGGCCGCTGGCGTCGAGAGCGATGTACTCGTAGGCGGCCAGGCCGGATCAGTCTTCCAGCGTGACGCGGAGGATTTCCTGAACGGTGGTCACGCCGCTCAGAACCTTGTCGCGGCCGTCTTCGCGAATGCCCGGGCAGGTTCGCGCGGACGTGTCGTGTCAGTTCCTGTTCGGACGCGCGATCGTGGATGCGCTCGCGCAACGCGTCATCGACGACGATCAGCTCGTAGATGCCGATGCGGCCACGGAAACCGCTGTGTCCGCACAACTCGCAACCGGCGCCGCGATAGATGGTCGGCGCGCGCGCATAGTCGATACCGAGGAACTGACATTCGAAGCTGTCGGCGCGCACCTGTTCCCGGCAATCAGGACACAGGACCCGCACCAGCCGCTGCGCGAGCACGCCAACGAGACTGGTGGCCAACAGAAACGGTTCTACACCCATGTCGACGAGCCGTGTCACTGCGCCGACGGCGGTATTGGTGTGCAGCGTCGACATCACGAGATGGCCGGTCAGGCTCGCCTGCACCGCGATCTCGGCGGTTTCGAGGTCGCGGATCTCGCCGACCATCACGACGTCGGGATCCTGGCGGAGGATCGCCCGCAGGCCTCGCGCGAACGTCATGTCCGCCTTGTTGTTCACCTGGGTCTGTCCGATGCCGGGCAGGTTGTATTCGATCGGATCTTCGACCGTCAGGATGTTGATCGTGGCGCTCTCGAGCTCGGCGAGGCTCGAATACAACGTCGTCGTCTTGCCCGAGCCGGTCGGGTCCGGTGACCAGAAAGATTCCGTGAGGCTTGTGCATGACCTCGCGGAGCCGCGTCAGCGTTTTGTCCGACATGCCGAGGTTGTTCAGGTTCAGGCGCCCGGCCTGTTTGTCGAGCAACCGCAGCACGACGCGCTCGCCGTTGCTGGCCGGCATCGTCGAAACGCGCACGTCGACCTCTCTGCCGCCAATCCGAAGCGAGATGCGGCCATCCTGCGGCACTCGCTTCTCTGCGATGTCGAGCTTCGCCATGACCTTGATCCGCGAAACCAGCAACGGCGCGAGCGCGCGCTTCGGCTGCACGATTTCCCGCATGACACCGTCTACGCGAAAGCGCACCACCAGCTGCTTCTCGAACGTCTCGATGTGAATGTCGGACGCGTTCTCGCGGATTGCTTCGGCAAGCAGCGCGTTGATCAGCCGGATGATCGGCGCATCGTCTTCCTGATCGAGCAGGTCTTCCGTCTCGGGTACGGAATCCGCCAGGCTCGCAAGGTCGAGCTCGTCGCCCATGTCTTCGACCATCTGCCGCGCCTGCGACGAGTCGCGCGAATAGGCCGCCGAGAGGATGGCCTCGAACTCCTCGTCGGAGACCTGCCGCAATGCGATGGGAGCACCGGCGAAGCGCCGCAGCTCCGCCAGAACTGTCAGGTCGGGCTGTTTGCGGTAGGCAACGTCGACCGGACGGGCGCCATCGGTCGCACCGCTGGTAATCGCTACGCCGAATCGTCGCGCAAACGTGAACGGCAGCAGGCAAGGGCGCGTTTCGGTATCCGACTCGATAACTTGACTCATATACTGGCGACCAGGCAGGTCGTGCATCCGGCACGAAAGCGGCGAAGATCATAGCAGCGCTCATAACGCGGGCCTATGACAGCGTCGGATTTACGGACGCGCGAATGAGAAGTGTGCGGACCATCACATCGACGATGTCGACGCGCGCTCGGACGGAGGCTCTGGTATCATCCCGTCCACTTTCCCCTACCCCCGACCCCTGCTTGAAAGCCAATCCAGAGTTTTTACTGGACTTGTTTCAGGAGCAATCCACTCCATTGCTCAAGTTCCTGACGTCGCGGTTGCGAGATCGCGAAGACGCAGCGGAAATTGCGCAGGAGGCATGGCTGCGGATGCATCGGCTCGAGCATCCGGAGCAGCTCTCGAATCCAAAGGCCTATCTGTTTCAGCTGGCGTCCAACCTTGGGATCGACCTGGCTCGTCGACATGCATTGGAGCAACGCGTCAACCGTGAAGAAAGGCATGTCTTGTCGGAGGGTCTCCCCTCAGCCGAACGCGCCGTGGCGGCGGAAGAGTCGATCGAACGCGTTAGTGCCGCGCTGCAGGACCTCCCTGGCGACTGTCGTCAGGCATTTGTCCTGCACCGCGGACGCGACATGTCGTATCCCGATATCGCGGCACAGCTTGGCGTGTCGACGAGCATGGTCGAGAAGTACATCGCGCGTGCATTGCGGCATCTTCGCGACAGTCTGAGTGCGTGATGCGACGAGCTGAGCGGAGTTTGTAGGCCGCGCTGAGGGAACCTGCCTGGCAATCGTCATACTACGTAAGGCGTTGAAATCACCAACGTCCTCGCGAAGTAAAAATGGCGAATTCCGTCGTACAACAGAGTCGAACCCACACGGACGCTGCAACCGAGTGGTTCGCGCGCTTGCGTGCGAACGACGTTACCGGTCGCGATCGTGTTCGGTTCATCGAGTGGTTTGCCGACGAGGAAAATCGCGCTGCTTTCGACGAAGTGCAGATATTGTGGGACCGGCTTCGCTGCGTTACCGCATTGGACCCGCGCCAGTGATGCGTCACGACGATAAGGCTTGAGAACTGCCCGCCAGTTCATTACCGTTCCGCAGATTTTTCGATCGGGGCGCTAGTTGGACTTCGTTGGACGCCATGTGTTGTCGGTCGATCAATTCGATCGTGAGGCAATCGACCGCGTCTTCTCCATTGCCGACGAGATGGAGCCCTATGCGCAACGCAAGCGCATCACCCGAGTGCTGGAAGGCGCAATTCTCGGCAACATGTTCTTCGAACCCAGCACACGAACACGTATTTCGTTCGGCTGCGCGTTCAACTTGCTCGGCGGAGATGTTCGCGAAACCACCGAAGTAAAGGCGTCGTCGCTCGCTAAGGGTGAGTCGCTGTTCGATACCGCGCGCGTGCTGTCGGGGTATAGCGACATCATCGTCATGCGACATCCCGAAGCGGGTTCAGTTGCAGAGTTCGCCACCGCCAGCCGGGTTCCGGTCGTGAATGCGGGCGACGGTCCCAACGAACACCCGAGCCAGGCATTGCTCGACCTCTATACGATCCGGAAGGAGATGGCGGGCCGACAACGCGGTATCGATCGCTTACGCATCGCGATGGTGGGTGACCTGCGATACGGGCGGGCGGTGCATTCGCTGTGCAAACTGCTCGCGAAATTCGAAGCCATCCAATTCAATCTCGTTTCACCACCGGGACTCGAAGCCCCTGACGACGTCATCGAGGTGCTGCGCGCTCGCGGTCACCAGGTCACGCTGCTGAACGAGCTGACCAGCGGTATTCACCACGTCGACATTCTCTACGTGACTCGTACCCAGGAAGAACGATTCCCAAGCCAGGAGGAGGCCGATCGCTATCGCGGTTTGTTCCGCCTGAATCAGACCGTGTACACGGAGAACTGCGAGCCGAACACGGTGATCATGCACCCGCTCCCACGCGATTCGCGTTCGCAGGCGAACGAGCTCGATTCAGACTTGGACGAGAATCCGAACCTCGCGATCTTCCGTCAGACCGACAATGGCGTGCTGCTGCGAATGGCGCTGTTCGCGCTGATCCTCGACGTAGCGGATGAGGTGCACAACCACGCGCGACCCGTTACCTGGTACACGGCAAAACGGATTCCACGCCGATAGTCTGAAACAAGAAAAAGCCCGGCATGCCGGGCTTTTTCTTACTACGAATTTCTATCAGAGCAGTCGCTCGAACTCCGGAACCGCCTGGAACAGATCCGCCACCAGTCCGTAGTCGGCTACCTGGAAGATCGGCGCGTCTTCGTCCTTGTTGATCGCGACGATGACTTTGCTGTCCTTCATACCGGCAAGGTGCTGGATCGCGCCGGAAATACCGACGGCGATGTACAGATCCGGCGCAACGATCTTGCCTGTTTGGCCCACCTGCATGTCGTTCGGAACGAATCCCGCGTCCACGGCCGCACGCGACGCACCAACCGCCGCGCCGAGTTTGTCGGCGATGCCGTCGAGCAGTTTGAAGTTCTCGCCGTTCTGCATACCACGGCCGCCCGAGATGACGACCTTCGCAGCGGTGAGTTCAGGACGTTCACTCTTCACGATCTGCTCACTGACGAACGTGGAGAGGTTTGCGTTGTGAACACTGCCAAGCGCTTCGACCGACGCCGAGCCGCCCGTCGCAGGCGCTGGATCGAACGCAGTGCCACGCACGGACAGCACCTTGATGGGGTCGTTCGACTTGATCGTTGCGATTCCGTTGCCCGCATAGATTGGGCGTTTGAACGTATCTTGTCCTTCGACCGCGATGATGTCGGAAATCTGCGCGACGTTGAGCAACGCAGCGACGCGCGGCAGGAAGTTCTTACCGGCAGTCGTGTGTCCCGTGAGCACGTGCGAATAACTCTTGCCGACTTCAGTGACGAGCAATGCCACGTTCTCGGCCAGTTGATGTCCGTAGGCGGCGTTGTCTGCAAGCAGCACTTTCTTCACACCACCGATCGCGGCCGCTTGATCCGCTACCGCTTTGCATCCGGCACCGGCGACCAGCACGTCGATATCGCCACCGAGTTTTTTTGCGGCGGCGATGACGTTCAACGTGACGGGCTTGAGTGCGGCGTTGTCGTGTTCCGCAACGACGAGAGTACTCATGAAATCACCTTCGCTTCGTTGCGCAGTTTGTCGACGAGTTCTTCCACGGTTTTGACTTTGATTCCGGCTTTCCGCGGCGGTGGCGGCTCTACCGACAACACAGCGAATGTAGGAGCGGCGTCTACGCCGAGGTCGGCAGGCGTGACGACGTCCATCGGCTTTTTCTTGGCCTTCATGATGTTCGGCAGCGATGCATAACGCGGTTCGTTGAGGCGCAGGTCGGTCGTTACGACTGCGGGCAGACTCATCGAAACCGTTTGCAGACCGCCGTCGATTTCACGGGTGACCGACAGTTTGCCGTCTGCAACACTAACCTTCGATGCGAAGGTGCCCTGGGCAAGTCCGGCGAGTGCGGCGAACATCTGGCCCGTTTGGCTGTTGTCGCCATCGATGCTCTGTTTGCCGAACAACACGATCTGCGGTTGTTCTTTGTCGTAAATCGCCTTGATGATCTTCGCGATTCCAAGCGGCTGAACCTCGGCGTCGGTCTGCACCAGAATCGCGCGATCCGCACCGAGCGCGAGACACGTACGCAGTTGTTCCTGACAGTTTGACGCGCCCACCGAGACCGCAATGATCTCCGTCGCGACGCCCGCTTCCTTCAAGCGAACGGCTTCTTCGATCGCAATCTCGCAGAACGGGTTTACGGCCATTTTGACGTTGGCGAGATCGATGCCGGTCTTGTCCGGTTTGACGCGCACCTTCACATTCGCGTCCACGACGCGCTTAACTGGAACCAATACCTTCATCTGATCCTCGACTCGTGGGATTGTTTGCAGACGACTTGATTTGTGCAGAAACGGACCGGGGTCCGAGGGCGCGGTATTCTCCCCTGCCCTCGTCGGCGAGGTCAAGGCAAGCGCCGGCCAATGCAGATCTCTGATCGACGCCCACCTCAATAGAGTTCGCCCAGCCCGTTCTCTATAATCTGCGCACTCCGCACCCGCCGCCTTTCACAGCAATAGGAGAGTCTTTTGGCACGCGAATCCATGGAATTCGATGTGGTGATCGTTGGTGGTGGCCCAGCCGGGCTGGCAGCGGCGTGTCGCTTGATGCAGCGATCGCAAAAGACCGGCCACGAAATCAGCGTTTGCGTCATCGAAAAGGGCTCCGAGATCGGTGCGCACATTCTCTCGGGCGCGGTGCTGGAACCGCGCGCGTTGAACGAGCTGTTTCCTGATTGGCGCGAGCGCGGTGCGCCCCTCAACACGCCCGTTACCGAAGACGACGTCTATTACCTCGTCAACGATACCAACGGCATTAAAGTGCCGAGCTGGCTCGTACCCAACGCCACGCACAACCACGGCAACTACGCACTGAGCCTCGGCAATCTCTGCCGATGGCTCGGCGAACAGGCTGAAGCCCTCGGCGTGAATCTGTTCCCCGGATTCGCGGGCTCGGAGATTCTCTACAACGACGATGGCAGCGTTCGTGGCGTTGCGACCGGCGACATGGGTGTCGCAGCCGACGGATCGCACAAGCCCACCTACCAGCCGGGTTACGAGCTGCTGGGCAAGTACACGATTTTTGCCGAGGGGTGTCGCGGCAATCTCGGCAAGCAGCTGATCAAGAAGTTCCAGCTGGCCGACGGATCCGCGACGCAACACTACGGGATCGGCTTGAAGGAGCTGTGGGACCTCGATCCGGAGAAACACGTTCCCGGCAAGGTGATTCACGCGATGGGTTGGCCCTGCAACCACTTGCCCGGCGGATTCTCAGGCGGCTTCCTCTATCACCTCGAGAACAATCAGGCAGTCGTCGGCCTCATCGTCGACCTCGGCTACAAGAATCCGCACCTGAGTCCCTTCGATGAGTTCCAGCGATTCAAGCATCACCCGCAGATCGCCAAGTATCTGACCGGCGGAAAGCGCGTTTCGTACGGCGCACGCGCAATCATCAAGGGTGGTCTGCCGGCATTGCCGAAGCTGGTCGTTCCCGGCGGACTGCTCGTCGGAGACGACGCCGGCTTCCTGAACATGCTGAAGATCAAGGGCAGCCACACCGCCATGAAGTCGGGAATGCTGGCAGCCGATGCCGTCTTCAACGCGCTTGCGTCAGGCGCTGCGGGCGGCACGACGTTGGATTCGTATCCCGAGATGTTCAAGAACTCATGGCTCTACAACGAGCTCTATGAGGCGCGCAACGCAGGCCCCGCAATTCACAAATTCGGCACGCTGTTCGGCTCTGCTTTCACCTGGATCGATCAGACGTTCATGCGCGGCCACGCGCCATTCACGCTGTCCGATCCCACGCCGGACTATGCAACCTTGATGAAGGCGTCCGAAGCGAAGCCGATCGACTATCCGAAGCCCGACAACGTGCTGTCGTTCGACAAGCTGTCGTCGGTGTTTCTATCGAACACCAATCACGAGGAAGACCAGCCATGTCACCTCGTGTTGAAGGACCCGACGATACCGATCGCAAAGAATCTCCCGGAATACGACGAACCGGCGCAGCGTTACTGCCCAGCCGGCGTTTACGAGGTGGTCGAAGACAGCGGCAAGCCGCGCTTCCAGATCAACGCGCAGAACTGCGTGCACTGCAAAACCTGCGACATCAAGGATCCTGCTCAGAACATCAACTGGGTGGTTCCCGAAGGAACCGGCGGCCCGAACTATCCAAACATGTAGTTAGCTGAGTTCGAGTGCAAAGAAGGCGCCATTGCTCCATGCACCGGCGCTTCCCTCCGGCCCGGCAACAGTCAACTCGGCGAGTCGGTAGTAGACCGCACGCGAAATCAGCGCCTCGAGCCCATCTCTGACGACGACGTAAGGCCGCACGAGTTCTCCCTCACCTTTCAGGAGAATCGGATGGTCCATGTCCGCCTCGACGAAGTCGTCGACATTCGTTCTGAACACGATGCGCGCTGTCCGGTCAATTCCACTCGTCTCCATATCCACTGCGAGAAACGGCGCGTCATCGACATCGATCGACAGCTTTTCCGCGGGCGTGACGAGAAAGTAGTGCGCGCCCTCACGGCGAAGGATCGTCGAGAAGAGCTTCACCATCTCGGGTCGGCGTATTTCCGATCCCTGGTAATACCAGCGCCCGTCTGAAGCGATTCGCATGGCACTGGTTCCGATCCGCTCGGGGTGCCATTTCAAAACCGGCGGGCGTTTGCGTTCGCGGTCTGCCGCGAGCTGTTCGAAGAGCGAGTCCGGATCGGTCACGAGTGCGTGATCACGACTATTGGCTGGGTCGCAGTTGCGCGGCGTAGTCATGGAACAATTGCGCAACTTTCCCGGGATCGTTCGCCGAGCCCCACCAGCCGGGGTGTAACGTCAACGTCGCGCGATCGATGACGCTGCCCGTGCGGGCGTCGACGAGTGCAACGGGAAAGCGGCTGGTGCTGGATGTCGTCTCGGGAATGTCCACGTGCATCAGGAGCTCTACCGGTTGTCCGTTGAAATCGATCGGTGCAACGCAGCCGACCGGAATCGGATCGAGGACGGTCTGGGGATATACACGATTCACCCCGGAAAACGCCGCGTTCAGTAGCGCGACCTGTGCCTGATCATCAGGGTTGTACTCGGCAACGATGGTCAGATAGCCCGGATCATCGAGGCGCCATCGGGAGCTGCGTTCAATCGATAGCTGATCCGTCGCTCCCGCGATGCCGAACGCCCGGGTCGTGTCTTGCTCGATTCGTTCAATGGTGCAGGCCGACCGCCAGATTGGCCAACGCGACGAGAAGCAACATCCGTGTCATATCGGCAGCGCCAGGAAGGTACAGCGCAAGTATAGAAGGCGCCGCCGTATCAGCCGCCGATGAACTTCATGACGGTGATTTCGCCGCGGAACGATACGGATTGCTTATCCGCCAGTGCCTTCACCAGTAACCCCTGCAACCGCGCGAGGGCGAGATGCTCGGGCCAATCGAGAAGATCGCCGATGTAGTGGCGGTGGGTGTTCGACAGGCAGCCGTACAGGAAGCCGTTCGAAGACAGCCGCAGGCGCGTGCATGCACTGCAGAACGGCTCTGATTCATTCGCGATGATGCCGAAGACGCCACTACCGGGGATTTCGTAGCGCACCGAGGTGGAGTCGTAGGCCGCATCCGTTCGTGCGTACGTATGGCGCGCGCCGATCAGCTCCAGCAGTTCCGCCTGCCCGACGAATTGCCGGACGTAGTCGGGGCTGTGCTTCAGATGGCCCATGTTCATCAGTTCGATGAAGCGCAGTTCGATGCCCCGTTCGAGGCAGAACTCGAGCAGCGGCACCACCTGATCGAGGTTCGAATGGCGCATCGGCACCATGTTGATCTTCAGCTTTACACCGGCCACCAGCATCAATTCGATGCCGCGCAGAACCGTGGCCAGGTCGCCGCCGCGTGCGATCTTTGAAAACGCGAGCGCATTGAGTGTGTCGAGACTGACGTTCAAACGCTTGATCCCGGAATCGAGGATCAACCGGGACTTCTTCTCGAGCAGTTGCCCGTTCGTGGTGATCGAAACGTCGCGCAACGGTTGCTGCATCACCGCAGGCAGAAATTGGTCGAACTTCGGCGATACGAGCGGCTCTCCTCCGGTGATGCGCACCTTCTCGATGCCGGCCGCCGAAACCAGTAGCTGCACCGCGCGGATCATCTGCGCGGCCGACAGCTCGTCTTCGGCCGCAACTAGGCGCTTGCCGTTTGGCACGCAGTAATCGCAAGCGTAGTTGCACGCCGCGGTGAGGCTCACTCGCAGGTTGCGAAAACGTCTGCCTTGCGCGTCGACGATCATGATTCAGCCATTGAGTTCAGCCGGTTCGCGAGTGCAGATACTACAGCATCGATCCGACGTCCGCCGATCCGGTGAAACTGGAACCAGTTCACTGGCGCAGCCCCAGATTTGGGCTTTACTTCGCCTATCGTCACCGTGTCTCCCCCAACGATCGGTGATGACGAGAGTGGCCGACTTCTCCCCTGGACGACCACTCTGGTATGTGTGACTCCTAAAGATTGGCCCGGCGTAAACCGCCGGGCTTTTTTTATGGCGTCGGCTCAGTCCGGCTTCGCGTCAGCTGGCCAGATCGATGCACGCCGCATCGAACTGCGATAGCACCCGTTTCAGCAATGCTGCGTCGCGCCGGCACAACAGCACACATTTCGTTAGCGCATCGGCCGTCGCGGCGTTGAAAGCGACGACCGCCGCTGCATTCAGCTCGCCCGATTCAACGGGTGCGACGCGATCGTAGTAGCCACGGTGTTCCGACGGTCGATCCCCTACCAACGGATCGCTTAGGGCGCAAGCTTGATCGCGCAATGTGATGCAGCGTCCGCCGCGATCCGTTCGCAACCACACCGGTGTCGCGTTCTCTCCGAAGACGCGCATATCGCCCCCTGCGTTCACCTGTCCAGCGATGCATCCGGCGGCCTTCAGCTGCTCGATCGCTCTGTCGACTGCAAAACCCTTGGCGATTCCGCCAAGATCGAGCGCGATTCTCTTGCGAATGACGACCACCTCCGGCTCGGGTAGTTCGATATCGAGCATGCTTCCGTCGCATTCCGGCAAGCAGGGGTCGAATCGCGCCTCCGACGCATCGCTGACCTCCGCGGAGAGCGTGAGAACTTTCCAGGTCCACGGGTGGACCCGAACCGCGTGCCCTATCTCCACAGATCGAAGCGCAACGAGATCCTGCCCCGACACTGGATGCATCAGACGGTGCACCGCTGCGAACGGCTCGAATGCCGCGGCACTCGCGCGCTCCGCATCTACCTCGTTGCTCGCAACGCAGTAAACGGACACGAACGTTCCAAGTGCCGGTCGCAGGCGTGAGCGGGTGGCGTTCTGGGGCACAACTTCAGGCACTGCCGGAAACGCTCACTAGGAAACGAAACTGATAATTATTATCATTTCTATTCGCCCTACCCTATCCGGACCCAAGGTAGTCATGCCAGCCCTCACTCGGTCGCCTCTTCGAGCCGTCACTCTACTGCTGTCGGCCGGTTTAGCCCTATCAGTGCTATCAGCCTGTGGGGGCGGCTCGGGTGGCGGAACCGTTGACGGTCCCGTTCCAGGCCCGGGAATCTCGTCGCTCGCGCAACTCGGCGAGAAGATCTTCGCGATCCATCGTTGTCGGCCAGCGGCACGGTGTCTTGCGCAACCTGCCATGACCCCGACCATGCGCTGGCATCGGCGATCAACGAACCGGTTCCGATCGGCGGAGCGAATCTCGACGTGGCCGGGTTCCGCAATGCGCCCTCGCTGCGATACGTCGCGCAAACACCGACCTTTGGATTCGACGACGGCGCGCCAGTGGGCGGCTTCGACCGCGACGGGCGCGCTGCCTCGCTGGCCGAACAAGCGAGCCGTCCCTTTCTCGCAGAGCACGAGATGGCAAACACGGCAGCATCGGACGTGAGCGACAAGCTGAGCCGCGCCACCTATGCCGCCGACTTCAAGTCCATCTTCGGGAACGACGTTTTCGATCAGCCCGAAGTAGCCTTCGATCGCGCGCTCACCGCAATCGCGCGCTATGAGACGGAAGACCCGGACTTCGCGCCATTCGACAGCAAGTACGACTACTTCCTCGCGGGCAAAGCGCAGCTGACCGCACGCGGAACAACGCGGACTCGCGTTGTTCAACGATCCGCTCAAGGGCAACTGTGCTGCTTGCCATCCGAGCGGCCGCGGTCCGAACGGCGAGCCGCCGCTGTTCACCGATTTCAGTTACGACAACCTCGGCGTGCCGCGTAACGCGGCGATTCCGGCAAACGACGATCCAACGTATTTCGATCTCGGGTTGTGTGGTCCCTTTCGCGACGACCTCGCCACCGCGCGCGACCTGTGCGGCGCATTCAAGGTGCCGACGTTGCGCAACATCGCGCTCACGGCGCCGTATTTTCACAACGGCCGCTTTGCCACGCTCGCGCAAGCGCTCGCGTTTTACGTGCGCCGCGATACGAATCCGGAAGAGTGGTATTCCGTCGACGTAGGCGGCGCAGTCCACAAGTTCGACGACCTGCCGCCGCAGTACGTTGCGAACGTCAACATCACCGAAGTTCCCTACAACCGGAAAGCGGGCGATCAACCTGCGCTCACTCCCGCGGAAATCGATGAAGTCGTTGAATTCCTGCAAACGCTCACCGACGGCTTCCAACTCTGATCCACCCTCTCCACCTGTTTCCAAGATTGCTTTCCACGACTAGAGGTCATTCATGCAACGCATAGCCATCCCTGTCCCATCAGCTTCTCGCGCTGTGCTCGCGTTCGCGATCGGCGCGCTCGTGTCTTTGCCCGCATCGGCGGCCACACAGCAGGAACTCGAAGCACAGCTCGCGGCGCTTGCGAGTGAAGTCGCAACGTTGAAGTCGGAGCTCGCGAGAGTGTCGCAGGAGCAAAAGAACACAACGACGGCGCTCGCGGCGGTGCCGGTGCAAGTCATCGGCGAGACGGCCACCCCGACGTTGAACGCAAGCAACGACTCAGGTCTGGATTTCTTCGGATACGGACAGGTCGACTATGCGCGCCCCAAAGACAATCCGTCAGATACCACCGCTACGGTCAGCCGCTTCGTGGTAGGGATGAGCAACCAGTTCGACGAAAAAACACGGATGGTCAGTGAACTCGAGATCGAGAATGCAGTGAGCTCAGCCGACGATCCCGGCGAAGTCGAGGTCGAACAACTGTACATCGAGCGCAGCTTCGACGATCGGTTGTTCGGCAAGGTGGGTCTGTTTCTGATTCCCAGCGGTCTGCTCAACGAGAATCACGAACCGACACGTTTCTACGGCGTGTTCCGCAACCGCGTAGAGACGGCGATCATCCCGACGACGTGGCGTGAAGGCGGCATGCTGCTTCAAGGCAGCACCGAATTCGGTTTGCGCTGGGACGCAGGGCTGACCACCGGCTTCGATCTGTCGAAATGGGATCCGACGTCGCCTGAAGGAAAGGAATCCCCGCTCGGTTCGATTCACCAGGAAATGGCGCTGGCGAAGGCAAGCGACATGTCCGGCGTATTCGCGCTGAATTACACGGGTATTCCGGGGCTGCGGCTCGGCGCGTCAATCTTCAGCGGCGATGCTGCTCAGGGGCAGCCCGGGTTTGACGACAACGTGGTTACGCTATGGGAAGCGCACGGCACCTGGTCGCCCGGCAGATTCGAACTCGCGGCGCTCTACGCGAACGGCCACATCTCGAATACTTCGAAAGTGAACCTCACGTTCATCGGCAATCCGACCTTGATTCCCGAGAGCTTCTACGGCTGGTACGGCCAGGTGGCCTACAACCTGTTCGACTGGGACGAAAATTCGCTGCGCCCGTTCGTACGGTTCGAGCGCCTCAACACAGCGTCGAATTACTCCGATCTTTCGCCGGGACTGACGCCTGAAAACGGGCCCGATCAAGATATCATCACCAGCGGGGTCAACTTCCTGTTCGCGCAAGGCGTCGTTCTGAAAGCCGACTATCAGCATTTCCACGGCACCGGCGGCAGCGATCAGATCAATTTCGGCATGGGATATCAGTTCTGATGGCAGACGCCGATCGCAGCGTGTTCGGTCTCATTGGTGCAGCCGCACTGATGATGCCGGCCACCGTGGTCGTCGCGGCGGACTATCTGACGATCGATGCGGCTCAGAAGTCGATCTTCCCCTCAGCCGATTCGTTTGAACCGGTCGTGTTCGCACTAACGGCCGAACAGAGGTCTGCAATCGCCGCACTCGCAGGATCGCAGCCGCCGCATGGTGCGTTGCGCGTCTGGAAGGCGACGAAAGATGGCATGCCGCAGGGTTTCGTACTGTTCGACGAAGTGATCGGCCGCTCGGATTTCATCACGTACGCGATCGGCGTCGGTCCGGATGGTGCGCTGACCACCGTCGAAATCCTGTCGTATCGCGAAAGCCACGGCGCAGAGATCCGCAACGCGGCATGGCGGCGTCAGTTCGCCAATCGTCACGATCTATCCGAGCTCGAATTCCGCACCGACATCAAGAACATCTCGGGCGCGACATTGTCATCGGAACACGTCACGCAAGGCGTACGTTGGCTGCTGGCACTGTGGGAAACCGTTCTGCGCGAACCGCCGTCTCACTCTTGAGTACACCAGCCAACCAGCGCGCAAAGGCGCGTTTGATGCCCGATCGACTCAGGTATTGCGTGTACCTTGTCTTCGGCGGGGTGTGGATTACGGGTTGTGTCTGGCTCGTCCTGCACTGGTGGTTCGAAACTCCGGACGAGTTCGGTATCGCTCGGCATCCGCTGGAGCCCACTGTTTTGTGGGTTCACGGCGTCCTGAGCATCGCCTTCGCTTATCTGTTCGGCTGGATCATGGCGCGTCACGCATCGGAAGCGTGGCAGCAGCAGAAGCGACGCGTCAGCGGCGGACTGCTGACCACCGTCATCCTGGCGCTCTCGTTCTCCGGTTTCGTATTGTTCTTTCTTACAGACTCGAACTGGCAGGCCCAGTCGGCACGAATTCACGAAATTCTCGGCCTGGTCGTAACGCTCTTCGCAGTTGAGCACTGGCGAGCTGTGAACGGTCGTGCAGAAGCGAGCGTAGCGCCTTCGAACGTCCGTTAGCGCGCCGCGATCGCGTCCGCCAGGCGCTTTACGAAATTGTTGGCCCAGAACACGCGGTTCGAACCTTTGACGAGAACGACGTCGCCCGGTGCAAGTTCGGCAACGACCTCCTTCAAGGGAACCTCTGCGGCCCGTTCGGCCCGAAGCAGCCGTTGGGACTCAGGCAACTCGTGCCATAACGCGTTCATCCCCTGCCCTACGCAAACAACGCGCTCGATCCCGCCGCAATGCTCTGCCAGGCGGCGATGGTATTCGGTACTACCGTCGCCGAGTTCTAGCATTTCACCGAGAATCGCCAATCGCTTGCGTGCCGGTTCCGCCGCCAGTCCGCGCAGCGCTGCTGCCGTGCTCGTTGGATTTGCGTTGTAGCTGTCGTCGATGATTTCGACGCCGCCTATCGACATTCGCGATCCGCGCCCTTCGGGGACGATCGAATCCGGAAGATCTAGCGCAACTTCCAGGGACTGTCCGGCGGCGAAGAGGCAGGCGAGCACGGCTGCGAGTGACGTTGCGCGGTGCAGACCGCCGCCTGGAACCCGCGCGGTTAACGAACGTCCATCGAGACGGAATTTGGCCACGCGCGAGTCTGCGTCGTATTCGCGCAGCGATACATCTGCAGTGTCGGTGAGTCCGAAGGTCATCGTACGGATGCCGCTGCCCACACGCGGGCCTGCGAGATCGTCTGGGAATACGGCAACACCTCCCGTACTGAGCCCGTTGAAGATGCTCGTCTTCTCCGCGCGCAATGCTTCGATCGACCCGAAGTACTGCAGGTGCGCAGGCCGCACATTGAGTACCAGCGCTACGGTTGGACTCACGAGTTTGGCCAACGGCTCGATTTCGCCGGGATGGTTCGTACCAATCTCCAGCACCGCTGCTGCCGCGTGGCGCGGTGTTCTCGCAAGTGAAAGAGGTACACCCCAAAAATTGTTCAGGCTTCCGGTTGCTTGCGGACAACCGAGCGCCGCATTCAGAAACGAACGGACAGTGGTCTTGCCGCTGCTGCCGGTCACCGCGAACACCGGCCCCTCGAATCGCGTGCGCGCCCCCCGTCCCAACGACCAGAGTCCATCGAGCGTGTCGCTCACGCGTAACTCGGGCAACTGCGTTCCGCTCGATCGATGCGTCAACGCGCCAACAGCACCGCGGCGCTGCGCTTCGTCGATGAACGCGTGACCGTCGCGGTCGGTGCGACTATCGGTGTTGAAACGCGGACCGGGATCACCGAGCAGTGCGACGAACAGATCACCGGCGCGCAACGTTCGCGTGTCGATGCTCACTCCGAGAATGTCCGGTCCGTCGACTGGCGGCGCACCAACTGCAAGGCACGCATCGCGCCAACGCCAAACGACTTCGCTGAGTTCCGCCTTCATTGCTCCTGCCACGTTGCCAGCCAGTTGTTACACCGACCCAAGCATACCGCGTGTGTCGTCTCGAGCGATGACGCGCGCCGCGTTTTGGAACGCTCGCCCTTTCATTTTGGGGTCGTTGCCGAGACAATCGCCGCCTTCTCGTGTCAGGACGGCCAATGGCGCAGGACAGCTCGATTCGGCGTTTGTTTCGCGGCATCGGCCGCGGCATCACAACCACACGCGTATTCACGACGAATCTACTGTTCGTCGTAATCGTCTTTCTCGTGCTCATGGCGATCGTTTCAGGTGGCGCTAAGCTGACGGTTCCCGACAAGGGAGCGTTGGTGATTGCGCCCGAAGGAACCATCGTCGAGCAGACCACCCAGTCGGCGCCGTTCGAAGCACTACTGGGCGGCAACGACATCGCCGGGGAAACACGCTATCAAGACCTGATCGATTCGCTCGATGCCGCGAAGTCGGACGCACGCATCGCGGTGATCGTGCTCGACCTCGAGCACCTCACCGGCGTCAGCCCTGCGCACCTCAGCGGACTTGGTGACGCACTAGCTGCGGCCAAATCGGCGGGCAAGGAAATCGTCTCGGTCGGCGACTACTACACGCAAGGTCAGTACTACCTCGCTTCGTTCGCCGACACCATCTACATGCACTCGATGGGACAGGTGCTGCTCACCGGGTTCGGCTCGTATCAGAGCTACTACAAGGAACTGCTCGATAAGCTGAAGGTGAGGGTCCACGTATTCCGGGTGGGCGCATACAAAGCTGCCGTCGAACCTTATACCCGCACCGATATGTCGCCCGAAGCGCGCGAAGCGAATCGCGCGATGATCGACGAACTGTGGCAAGACTACATCGCCAAAGTGGCCGCCAACCGGAAGCAGACCGTCGATCAGCTGAATGAATACGTCCTGCACTACGAAGACGTTCTCAAAGCTGCAGACGGCGACATGGCACGCGCGGCGCTCGAACACGGGCTCGTCGACGCGTTGATCTCGCGCGACGAAATGCGTCAGCGATTGATCGCGAAAGTAGGCGAATCCGAAGGCACGTTCCGGCAGATCGCTTCGAACGATTACCTGCGTGCCACACGCGCCGTACAAGCACCCAGCAGCAACGAAGTCGGCGTGGTCGTCGCCAGCGGCATGATTCTTCCGGGCGAACAACCGCGTGGTTCAGTCGGCGCCGACAGTCTCACCGAGCTGATTCGCAGTGCGCGCCTCGATCAGAACGTGAAGGCTGTCGTGCTGCGCGTCGACTCCCCCGGTGGTGCAGCTATTTCATCCGAGGTCATCCGTCAGGAGCTCGAGCAACTTCAAACATCGGGCAAGCCCCTCGTGGTCTCGATGGCGGGCGTGGCGGCATCGGGCGGCTATTGGATTTCTGCGACCGCGGACGAGATCTGGGCTGCACCTACAACCGTCACCGGTTCGATCGGGATTTTCGGTATGGTGCCGACGTTCGAAGACAGCCTCGCCTCGATCGGCGTTACGCGCGACGGCGTCGGGTCGGCGCCGCTTGCCGGTGGGCTCGACCCGTTCGGCGGCATCTCCGAACCGATGGGGAACATCCTGCAGGCAAACGTGGAAGCCGGTTACAAACGCTTCCTTGATCTCGTGTCGCGCGGTCGCGACATGCTGCCGGAACAAGTGGACAAGATCGGACAAGGACGCGTGTGGACCGGTCGCAAGGCGCACGAACTCGGTCTGGTAGACGAATTGGGTCAATTGCCCGATGCGATTGCGGCCGCCGCGAAGCGTGCTGGAATGACCGACTATCAGGTTCGCTTCATAGAAAAGCCGCTATCGGCGCGCGAACAGCTGCTGCAACAGATCGCCAGCAGCATGGGCTTCGCATCGGTAACGCAATGGACGCAATGGACACGCGAACTGTCGCAACTCGTACGGCTCGACGATCCGCTGCACACCTACGCACTTTGCGATGTCTGCGCGGTGACGTTCTAACGAGGAACTCCTCGACTACCAGCCGTACGCGCTCTTCATGATGAAGTAGATCTGGTTCTGCTCGATCACGCCGTGAACGCGATCAGCCCCGGGACCGCGGGCGTACACCGGAACGTCTTCGCCGCCGTGCGTTTCGCTCGACATCGGAACCGCCGACTCCTGCATGTAGTTTGGTGCGGTGGTATCGACGTTGGTCAGATCCGGTCGTGAAACTGCGGCAGGGTCGAACTGTTTGGCGAAGTGCGGAAACTGCTTCGACCCCGCCGGTTGTGTATTGGAGGCTTCTAGCGCACCGGGGCCGTTCGCGTAGCTGAGCGTCGTATACGGCTTGCCGCTGCCGTCCAGTTGCAGACTTCCATCAGCGGCTCTCGCTTTGCCCAGGATCGGGTTGCCACGCGCCGGATAGCCGACGATCTCGAACGTATGGCTGTGATCGGCGGTCGTGATGATCAGCGTGTCCTTCGCATTGGTGAGTTTGTCGGCGGCAGCAACCGCGTCGGCAAAAGCAATCGCGTCGGTCAGCGCGCGATACGCGTTGCCGGCGTGATGGCCATGGTCGATGCGGCCGCCTTCCACCATGAGGAAGTAGCCCTTCGGCCCCTTCGAGAGCATTTCGATCGCCTTCGTCGTCATTTCCGCAAGCGACGGTTCACTGGGCGCTTCAGTCGCGCGATCCCAGTCGAAATGCATGTGGTCCGGTGCGAACAGTCCCATGACCTGAGATCCGCGGCCGACGGGTACTTCCGACAGTTGCGTTGCGTTCCACACGAACGCGCCGCGCGGGTGTGCAGCCTTCCACTGGTCGATCAGATTGCGCCCGTCAGCGCGCAAGCCGCGCAGATTGGGGTTCGCCGGATCGGCCACTTCACGCGGCAAGAACCACAATCGGCCGCCGCCGAGAATCACGTCGATTCCGGATCCGTGAGAGAACTCGACTAGCTGCCGCGCGATGTCGCGGCAACCTTGCGCTTGCGCTTCTGCCGGCGTTGTGACGTCGGATTCCCAGTCGCGGCTCGGTGTGTGCGCGTACGTTCCGCCGGGTGTGGCGTGTGTGATTCGGGTAGTCGTCACCACACCGGTGGACAGTCCGCGATCGGCTGCCTCTTCGAGCAGCGTTGCGATACTTGCTGCAGCAGCGCCATCGCATTTCTCCGGCGTCACCGCCGGCCCTTCCCCGAGCACGGCACTATGCGTCTTCTGCCCGCTCATCATGGCCGTGATCGTGCCGGCCGATTCGCCTACCTGATAGTCCAAGGTGTAGGTCTTTGAGAAAGCCGTGTACGGAAATCGTTCGAACGACAGTATGTTCTCTTCGCCCGACTCACCCCGGCGCTGGCCATCGAGAATGCGCGTGGCGGTAACCGTGGCTATTCCCATCCCGTCGCCGACGAACAGAATGACGTTGCGCGCTTTGGCCGCCGCATCTGCGGACACGCATTCGAGCATCAACAACACGCTTACCGCGCACGCGAAACAACGTCTCATCATCGAACTGCCTCGCGCATCGTTACGAATTCCTCTGCAGCCGTCGGGTGAATTCCTATTGTCGAATCGAACTGGGCCTTCGTCGCGCCTGCTTTCAACGCAACGCCGAGTCCCTGAATGATCTCGCCTGCGTCGGGTCCGACCATGTGCGCACCCAGAACACGATCGGTGTCAGGATCGACTACCAACTTCATCATGGTGCGCTCGTTGCGTCCCGACATCGTGTGTTTCATCGGCCGGAACGTCGATTCGAAGATGCGCACGTTGGCATGCTGTTCGCGCGCCTGAGCCTCCGTCAGTCCGACGGTTCCAATGTTCGGCTGGCAGAACACTGCCGTTGGCACGCCGGCGTAGTCGAGTGTTCGATTCTTGCCGTTGAACAGATTGTCGGCCACGACCATGC
Source organism: uncultured Gammaproteobacteria bacterium (assembly GCA_963822125.1). Classification (GTDB taxonomy): domain Bacteria; phylum Pseudomonadota; class Gammaproteobacteria; order Pseudomonadales; family Azotimanducaceae; genus DATJGR01. The sequence goes on from CAWGGQ010000035.1 coordinate 117,130, forward strand.
CTTCCGCGATCGCAACAGGTGTCAGTTGCACGCGATCGATCACGTCGCCGATCGCGTAGATGTTCTCCACATTGGTGCGGATATCGATCGTCGACCGCAACCGAACCGCGCGCCGTCAATGCGACACCCGCCGCCTCGAGTCCGATCCCGCGTACCGTCGGCGAACGACCGGTCGCAAACAGCACCAGGTCGGCATCCATCGATCGTCCATCAGCCAATACCACGCGGCGCGCGCCGTTCCTTGTCAATTCGACGCGTGCAACCGTCGCATCGAACTTGAGATCGATGTGTTTCTCCCGAAGTTGATCGGCGACGAACGCACGCACTCCGTCATCGAACCCGCGCAGAAACAGCGCCCCTCTGTGCACCAGTGTCGTAGCTGCGCCGAGGCCCGCAAAGATGCCGGCAAATTCAACGGCGATGTATCCCCCGCCGACTACGATGACGCGCTCCGGGAAACTCCTCGAGATAGAACGCTTCGTTCGAAGTGATGACGTGTTCACGCCCAGGAAATTCGGGCACACGCGGCCAGCCGCCCGTGGCGATCAGTATTCGTTCGGCGGTGACGGTGCGGCCGCTGTCGATCTGCGACGGTGTGGCGATCGCGCAACGTTGCGTAGCCGCTGAATGATCTCGACGCCGGCGCCCTCGAGCAGATTTCGATAGCTGCCGTTTAGCCGTTCGATTTCGCGCGTCTTGTTGTCGCGCAACGTGGGCCAATCGAAGCGCGGTGCTTCGACGGTCCAGCCGTAAGCCGCGGCATCTTCGAAGTCTTCCGCGAAGTGCGATCCGTACACGAACAATTTCTTCGGCACGCAGCCGACGTTTACACACGTGCCGCCGAGATAGCGCCCTTCCACTACGGCGACACGCGCGCCGTAGCGAGCCGACATCCGGCTTGCGCGAACGCCGCCGGACCCGGCACCCATGACCAACAGATCGTAGTCCCACTTGGACACGAGTAACCCCACAGCGACGGAGCGGCGAGCCTAAATCCATCGACGTCTGCAATGCAAAGACGTCCGCTCTCGTTGGGAATCGCGGATGCGCTGCCGTACACTGCCGCGACATTGATGGGAGCTATACATGAACGGTGCGGAAAGTCTGCTGCAAACCCTGGTTGGATGCGGTGTGGAAGTCTGTTTCACCAATCCCGGCACGTCGGAAATGCACTTCGTCGCAGCGCTCGACAAGCAAGACGGCATGCGCAGCGTGTTGGGTTTGTTCGAAGGCGTCGTTACCGGCGCGGCAGACGGATACGCACGCATGGCCGGCAAACCGGCTTGTACGCTGCTGCACCTCGGCCCCGGTCTTGCTAACGGTCTTGCGAATCTGCACAACGCCCGACGCGCGCGAGTGCCCCTCGTCAACGTCGTTGGCGATCACGCCACCTATCACCGACATCTCGACGCACCGTTGACGTCGAACATCGTAGGGTTTCGCCGAGCCGGTATCAGGCTGGATCAGGGCGTCCGTATCGTCGCAAGAAGTCGCCGCCGACGGAGCCGCAGCTGTGGCCGCTGCCATGACGCCGCCTGGACAGATCGCGACGTTGATTCTGCCGGCCGATACCGCATGGGGTCCCGCATCGGGTCCGGCGAAACCGGTTGCGGCGCCGCAACGGGCAGCGCCGGGGACCGAGGCGATCGACGCGGCGGCCGCGGCGTTGCGGTCCGGCGATCGCTGCGCGCTGCTGATGAACGGACCAGCGCTCGGCGAGCGCGGACTCGAACTTGCCGGTCGCATCGCGCGGCGCACCGGAGCGCAACTGTTTGCCGATACGTTCGTTACCCGAATCGCACGCGGCGTCGGACGGGTCGACGTGCAGCGCGTGCCGTATTTCGGCGAGCAAGCGGCCGAGGTGCTCGCGCCCTACCGACATCTGATCTTCGTCGGCACCAAAGCGCCGGTCACGTTCTTCGCCTATCCCGGCAAACCGAGCGAACTGACGCCAGACGGGTTGCACGGTGCATACGCTCGCCAGCTCCGGAACAGGATGCGATAGCAAGCACTCGAAGCGCTGTGCGAAGCGGTGGGTGCCGGCAAGTCGGCGCCCGTAACGGCCGCTCGCCAGCAAGTCTGCGCTGCCGCGTGGCGCGCTGACACCGCAAAGCGTCGGCACAGGCGCTCGGCTGTCTGATCCCGGAAGGAGCGATCGTCGTCAACGAAGCGGCCACGTCCGGATTCGCCATGCCCGCATTGACCGCCGGCGCGCCTCAGCACGATTGGCTGGACCTCACCGGCGGTGCGATCGGCAGGGTCTGCCGGCGCAGTCGGCGCAGCGGTCGCCTGTCCGGGTCGGCGCGTACTGGCGCTGAAGGCGACGGCAGCGGCATGTATACCATGCAGGCGCTGTGGACGATGGCGCGCGAGGGGCTCGACGTCACGACGGTGATCTTCTCGAATCGCAAGTACGCGATTCTGCAGGTGGAATTCCTCCGCGTCGGCGCCGGCAACCCGGGCCGCAAAGCCGATGACATGCTGTCGTTGAACCGCCCGGACCTCGACTGGGTGGCGCTCGCGAAAGGAATGGGCGTGCCGGCTACGCGTGCGACCACCGCCGAAGAGTTCAACAGCGCAACTGGCGCGATCGCTCGCAGCGCCCGGACCGGTGTTGATCGAGGTGGTGCTGTAACGGTCACAAGTCGTTACATCCTTCGCGTCGAAGCGGCTCGCAGCTGGCTTGCTAGGCTTCGCGTCCACTTTCACGACTGTTAGCCCTCTGTTGAACATAACGATGTTCGGAACCGGCTACGTCGGCCTGGTGACGGGGACCTGCTTCGCCGAAATGGGCAATGAGGTGCTGTGCGTCGACATCGATCTCGACAAAGTGGCGGCCCTCCGTCGCGGTGAAATCCCGATCCACGAACCCGGCCTCGAGGACATGGTTGCGAAGCAATGCGGCAGCGGACGACTGGTTTTCATCGACGCTGCGGAAGGCGTCGACCACGGCGAAATCTCGTTCATCGCAGTCGGAACGCCGACCGCAAGGATGGCTCGGCAGATCTGGGCTACGTGCTGACGGTCGCCCGAACCATCGCGCACCCACATGACGTCGCCGAAGATGATCGTCGACAAGTCGACCGTTCCGGTCGGCACCGCCGACCAGGTACGCCGCACCATTGCCGCAGACGCTGGCCGAACGCGGCGTCGCGATCGACTTCGACGTGGTCTCAAACCCGGAATTCCTGAAGGAAGGCGCGGCGATCAACGACTTCATGAAGCCGGATCGAATCATCATCGGCTCGAGAACGCGCACAGCGCCCGCGTGCTCGACCAGCTCTACGCGCCCATTCAACCGCAATCACGATCGAGATCGTGCACATGGATGTGCGCTCAGCCGAATTGACCAAGTATGCCGCGAACGTGATGCTGGCGACCCGGATCAGCCTGATGAACGAGTTCGCCAACCTGGCCGAACGACTCGGCGCCGACATCGAGGCGGTTCGCCGGGGCATCGGTTCCGATCCCCGGATCGGCTTCAATTTCATCTATCCCGGTGCCGGTTACGGCGGCTCGTGCTTTCCGAAGGACGTCAAGGCACTGATCCACACGGCGCCGGCCAACGGCTACGACGCCGCGATCATGCGCGGCGTGGAACAGGTGAACGAGCGGCAGAAGCGCGTGCTCATCGACAAGATCCTGCGCATTTCAAGGGATCGATCACCGGCCGCACATTCGCGCTCTGGGGGCTTGCGTTCAAGCCCAATACCGACGACATGCGCGAGGCGCCGAGCCTCGCGCTGATGGAGCGGCTGTTGGAACGCGGCGCCAGCGTGCGGGCCTACGACCCGGCGGCTGGCGAGGGCAGCGCGGAGGCTCTACGGCGACCGGCCTGGGCTTCACGGTGTGCCGACGGCGCGACGACACGCTGGAAGATGCGGACGGACTCGTCGTGGTCACCGAGTGGAACGAGTTCCGCAGCCCCGATTTCGCGCGTCAAGGCGCGGCTGCGGGAACCGGTGATTTTCGACGGGCGCAATCTCTATCGATCCCGGATTACCTGGGGCAGCTCGGCTTCGCTACTACGGGATCGGGCGTGGAAATCGTGGCAGGGATCAAGGTTCTACTAAAACCGCTTGATACTGGATATTCATACAGGTAATTTGATTTCCGCCCTGTATGAAAGTACAGCCGTCCATGGCAGACCTTTCCGCTTCTGAACGCTCCGTTTCCAGCGATACCCTGCTCGCTCATCCCGATCTGTGGCGGGCGGGTCGATCAAGCCGAATTCCCAAACGATAAGCGCAGGCTATTCCTCGCTCGATGGTCTGCTGGCAGATCGGGCTGGCCAAAAGCCGGTCTGATCGAATTGTTGTCGCCCCGGATCGGAATCGGCGAATTGAGACTACTCGGGCCGGCACTCGCTGCACTCAGCGCAGGAACAGCGCTGGATCACATGGATCAATCCGCCGCACATTCCTTACGCACCTGCGCTGGCCGAAGTCGGTATCGACGTCGGCAAGGTGCTGCTGGTCCATCCGAAGACTCACGAGGATGCGCTGTGGTCGCTCGAACAAGCCGTCAAATCCGGCAGCTGCAGTGCGGCGCTCGCGTGGCTCGATGAATCGAAGCTCGCAACCAAAGACGTACGCCGATTCAAGCTGGCGGCGCGGCGCGGCGAAACGCCTGACCATTCTGTTTCGTCCGGCAACCGCAGTGCAGCGCCAGTCGATGGCCGAGCTGCGTATCCTGATGCAGCCCGCATCTGCATCGGATCGATTGAGCATCGAAATATTGAAGCGTCGCGGTGGTTGGCCGGTCGAACGGCTGGCGCTCGAACTCGCTTATCGCACCACACACATGACGCGCAGCGACCTGCGCGACCAGTTGGCATTGTGGCGGACAAGAAGTTTACGGTCCGTTGCGCCTCTCCGACCTCCGCGGCTCCTGCACGATCCGCATCCGGTTCATGTCGGGCCATGAACATGCTGTGGTTCTGCGTGGAACTACCGGCTCTGGGTCTCGAAGTGTGCGCGCGGAGGATGCTGCACGAAGATCGACCTGCAGTGCTGATAGAAGACAACCGTGTGGTGGCGCGCAACGCGGCTGCGCTCGATAACGGCGTTGCAATCGGAAGTAGCCTTGCAACCGCCCACAGTCTTTGCCATCGACTCGAGCATTTCAGTCGCGACATCAGCGCCGAGCGTGAACGGTTGAGGTTTCTCGCCGATGCGGCCTATCGCTTCAGTTCGAGCGTCAGCATTCACGAGCCGTCTGCATTTTTGCTCGAAATAAGCGGCAGTTTGAGGTTGTTTGGTGGGCTCTACAGCCTGAAGCGCGGCCTGATCAGCCTGTTAGGAGAGCTGGGGCATCGCTCGACGATCGGCATTGCTCATACACCGCTTGCGGCGTTGGCGTTGGCTCGCGCGCAGGAAAACTGCGAACTCCCACGTTGGCCCGAAGCGGATGAAGTCAAAACACAGAGTCTCAAATCGTTGCGCCGCATCTCGATGCGGCATACTGAATGCGATACCGCTACGGTCGAGCGATTCTCGAACATGGGCATCGACACCTTGGGCCAGGTGTTCGCATTGCCAACAACTGAACTCGGACGCCGTTTCGGCCCCCGGCTGCTCGATTATCTCGATCGCCTCACCGGGCAACGGCCAGACCCGAGAATCCTGATCACGCCGACTGCAAGCTTTTCGACCGAACTCACCTTCCTCCAGAGCGTCTCGAACAAAGAGGCTTTGGCATTTCCAATGCAGCGCCTTGCTCATGATTTATGTAGCTGGCTCATCGGGCGCCAGCTCGGAGCAACACGCATCGCATGGCGTTTCGCGCCGTTCAATTCGAATGCAGCCGCGATGGAAGTCGAGTTCGCGCAGCCGCAGCAAAACAAACAGGCTTTGTTGTCCATCAGCCGATTGAAGCTCGACGTGCTCGATCTGCCCGATGAAGTACTTTCGCTACGGCTCACGTCGGTTCGGCTCGCGCCCTGGCAGGCAAAAAGCAGTTCACTGTTCGCGCGCACCGAACTTGCCGGCCACTCCCCCACCGAGCTGATAGATCAATTCCGGGCTCGACTGGGCGATGGAGTCTGCTCCGGCATTTCTACAAACGACGATCACAGCCCAGAGCTGGGATGGAAGTCGACCGTACCACGCCTGCAGACCGCCAAGGCGCGAACGAAAGAGAGCCGGCGGCAGCGGAGAACATTGAGCCGACCGCTGTGGCTGTTCGATAAGCCGAAGCCGGTATTGCGCCGCAATCTCACCTTGCTGCGCGGCCCCGAACGAATCGACGTTGGTTGGTGGACGACACCGAATGTGTATGAACCGGCACATCGGGACTATTTCGTAGCACGCCATGTCGACGGCAGTCAGTGCTGGACTTTCATCGACCGACAAGGGGAATGGTTCGTCCATGGCTACTTCTCCTGACGCTTTCGCCGAGTTGCACTGCAAGAGCAACTTCAGTTTCCTGTGTGGCGCTTCTCACCCGGAAGAACTGGTCGCACAAGCCGCCGAACTCGGCTATCGAGGCATCGCGATCACCGACGAGTGTTCGCTCGCGGGCGTCGTCAAGGCGCACACGGAAGCGAAGAAGCGCGGCATTCACCTGGTCATCGGTGCGGAGTTCCTGCTGACCGAAGGCATCAAGATCGTGATGCTTGCGCCGCATCGCGTCGCTTACGGTCAGTTGTCGACATTGATTAGTCGAGCGCGAAACACAGCGAAAAGGGATCTTATCGACTCTCTATCGATGATCTGAGCTGGGGTGTAGCCGAGTGCTTCGTGCTGTGGGTTCCGCTGACTACCACGATGAGCGTGCTGCTCGATCAAGGTCGTCGCCTGCGCAGCTTGCTACCGCAGCTATGGATTGCGCTCGAGTTGTTGCAGAACGGTGATGATCTCGACCTCGCGGCGACCGCTTTGACGTTGTCGATGAAACTCAACCTGCCGGTCGTCGCGAGCAATGACGTACATATGCACGTGGCACAACGCAAACCGCTGCAGGACGTTCTGACGGCAATCCGTTTGAAGACGTCGGTAAAAGAACTGGGGACAGCGCTGTATGCGAATCGTGAGCGTCATTTACGCTCCCTCTCGCGGCTGCGTTTGCTATACCCCGTCGAGATGCTGCAGGAATCGGTGACGATCCTCGACCGATGTCGGTTTTCGCTCGATGAGTTGCGCTACGAATACCCCGAAGAACTCGTACCGGAACATCTGACACCCAGCCAGTTTCTCCGGCAGATCACGCTTGCAGGTGCCGCAAAACGTTGGCCTACAGGCGTGCCCGAAGATGTCAGAGAGCTGGTCGAAACCGAACTCGATCTCATCGAGAAGCTGCAGTACGAGTACTTCTTCCTCACGGTGTACGACATCGTCCAGTTTGCACGCAGCGAGAACATCCTCTGTCAGGGTCGTGGATCGGCTGCAAATTCCGCGGTCTGCTATTGCCTGAACATCACCGAAGTCGATCCTTCACGACTACATCTGCTGTTCGAGCGATTCGTATCGAAGGAACGCAACGAACCGCCCGACATCGATGTCGACTTCGAGCACGAACGCCGCGAAGACGTCATCCAATACATCTACAAGAAATACGGGCGCGATCGTGCGGCCATCGCCGCCACACTCATCACATATCGCCCACGCAGTGCAGTTCGCGACGTCGGTAAAGCGTTGGGGCTGAGCGCTCGACCTCGTGGATCTGTTGGCGAAATCGCTCGCATGGTGGGATCAGCAGGATGTACTGGAAGCGCGTTGCGCTACTGCCGGTGTCGATCCGAATAGTTCGACCGTGCAGCAATTTTTGATCATGGTGCAGGAAATACTCGGCTTTCCGCGGCACCTCTCACAGCACGTAGGAGGATTCGTCATCTCACGCGGGCCGCTTGCACAGCTAGTGCCGATCGAAAACGCTGCGATGAAAGAGCGCACGGTGATTCAGTGGGACAAAGACGATCTGGAAGCACTCGGGCTGCTGAAGATCGACGTACTCGCCCTCGGCATGCTGACGGCGATTCGGAAAACGATCGACCTGGTGAACGAGTTTCACGGCACCGAACTCAGTGTCAAAGACATTCCGCCCGAAGATCCGCTGACGTACGAGATGCTGCAGCGGGGAGATAGCGTCGGAGTGTTTCAAGTCGAATCGCGCGCGCAGATGAGCATGCTACCCCGGCTGAAACCACGTACGTTTTACGATCTGGTGATAGAGGTGGCGATCGTTCGGCCCGGGCCTATACAGGGCAACATGGTGCATCCCTATCTGCGTCGCAGACAGGGACTTGAACCGATTACCTACTCGAGCGAATCGGTACGCAGCGTTCTCGAACGCACGCTCGGCATTCCGATCTTCCAGGAACAGGTCATTGAACTCGCCATGGTCGCGGCCGGATTCAGCGCAGGCGAAGCGGATCAGCTGCGTCGCGCGATGGCGGCGTGGAAACGTCGCGGTGGTCTACAGCAGTTCGAGGCTAAGCTGATCGACGGCATGATGGCGCGCGGCTACGACCAGGATTTCGCAAAGCGCGTATTCGAACAGATCAAAGGATTCGGCGATTACGGATTTCCGGAATCGCACTCTGCCAGTTTCGCATTGCTCGTTTATGTTTCCGCGTGGTTGAAACGACATGAGCCCGCGGCATTCTGCTGCGGGCTGCTCAACAGTCTGCCAATGGGGTTCTATTCACCATCGCAACTCATTCAGGATGCGCTTCGTCACGGCATCGAGTCTCGACCCGTCGATGTGCAATGCAGCGGTTGGCATCATCGTCTGGAAAAGCAATCTGAACCGATTGCCGGTCGATACGACGACATTCGCGATCAAGGCGCAATTCGCCTGGGGTTTCGCTTGATCAAAGGTTTGAGCGAAGCAGCGGGACTACGAATCGAAAAGTGCCAACCGTTTCGCGACGGCAACGATCTCGCCACGCGAGCCGAACTGTCGGTCGCCGAACTCGGATGCCTGGCACGCGCGGGCGCGCTCGCAAGCATTTCGGGCCATCGCTATCAGGCGCATTGGGATATGGCCGGCATCCAACCGCAAGCGGCGTTGTGGAAGGCAGCCGATCAACGAGACGGCTATCGTACAAATGTACGACTGCCCGCGCCGACGATCGGCCAGGACCTGCTTGCGGACTACAGCTATCTGACGTTGACGCTCGGTCCACATCCGCTGCAGTTGTTGCGCGATCACACTGCATTGAACGGTTGTCGCAGCGCGCGACAACTGAACGATTCTCGACATGGCCAGCCGATTCGAGTGGCCGGTCTCGTCACCTGCAGACAGCGGCCGAGTTCGGCATCCGGCGTCGTCTTCCTGACGCTGGAAGACGAGACAGGCAACATCAACGTGCTGGTTTGGACTTCGGTACTGGAACGCTATCGATCTCAGCTGCTGCAGGGGCAGCTACTGCAGATCAAAGGCACAGTCGAGCGCGAAGGAGAAGTCATTCACGTGATCGCCGGTCACGTAGTCGACAATACCGAATTGCTTGGATTACTGGGTGACGTATCGGAAGAAACGCGACGTTTTGCGTCGCGTGATTTCCACTAACGGATCATTCGAGGCGCGAAGTCAGGAAACGCGCTTGCGCTTGGACAGATCGCCGTTCTTGGGCCGCTGCGCCTTCATCTCTCGAACCACCTCAACGAGCAGCGCGCGCATTTCGGCCAACTCGTCTTTGAGCCCATGGCCCAGCATGTCTACGGCCCGCTCAAGCGACGCGAGTCGCTGCTGAACGTTCGCCTTATCGAACATCATCCGCGCCATACTCTCGAGCGGTTGAATCGGGGCGGCCTCAGTCGACACGGCAGCCTTCGGCTTATCGAGATCGGCTCCGATGAACTCATTCCCAATTTCATCTGCTACTAAGGCGCACTACCTCGTCGTCGATCTGATGGATTTCTTCCAGAAACGCATACAGCAACGTCCGATCGCACAGGTTGTTGATCCGTCGCGGTACACCTTGCGTAAACGCATAAACGCGTTCGAACGCCTCGTCGGTGAACGTTGGATCGGCGTTCCACCCGACGAGTCGCAGGCGGTGCTCGATGTAGGTGCGCGTTTCTTCCGCATCGAGCGGATTCAAATGGTATGTAGCGATGATTCGTTGACGGAGTTGTTCGAAACCCTCCGACAGCAACGTTGCGCGAAACTCTTCCTGACCCAGGAGGAACACTTGAACCAACGGCCGCCCCTGATATTGGAAGTTCGAGAGCATGCGCAACTCTTCAACCGACTGCGGCGGAAGATTCTGTGCTTCGTCGACAATCAACAGAACGCGTTTGTTTTCGCGCGTGCGGTGCAGAAAGAACTGTTCGAGGTCACGCAGAAGCACGGCCTTGCTAGGCCCGTTGGGACGAAGGCCAAACTGAAACGCGACCAGGGTCAACAGATCGTCTTCCTTGAGTTGCGTCGTCACCATATTGGCAACGACGGTGACCTTCGGATCGAGATCGGCCAACAGCGTCTGCACGAGAGTGGTCTTACCGGTTCCGATGTCGCCGGTGATTACGATGAAGCCATCACCCTGCCCGAGACCGTACTGCAGAAACGAAAGAGCGCGCTTGTGTTCCTTACTCGGATAGAAAAAGCGCGCATCCGGCGAAAGCTGAAACGGCTTCCCTGTAAGCTTGAAGAATTCCCTGTACATCGACGCTAGCTCCCTTGGGTCGTACCGTATCCGTATCCGTATGCGACATGGTCTGACGCACGTCGACGCGCCTTGTTCAGGATCATACTGACAGACTCGCAACCCTTCAGTTGATGCAGCGCGTCCTCGACCGTGGATTGAGCTGTCTTGTCAGCTTCGACGAGCACCACGACGTGCCCCACCATGCGAGCCAGCACACCCGCTTCGGTACCTGCATGAAGCGGTGGTGCATCCACGATTACGATTCGATTGGGATCACGTTCCGCAAGTTCCCGCATGACGCGCAACATTCTTTCGCTGGCGAACAATTCATCGACGTTCGGCAGCATCTTTCCGGATGGAAGAAATGACAACGACTCGATGTTGGTTTGTAGAATCGTGTCGTCGACGTGAACGCTGTGGCGCGCAAGCACGTCAGTCAGTCCGCTTTCACACTCGACGCCCAACACGCGCGCGACGTCGTTCTTGGCGACGTCTGCGTCGACGAGCAACACCGATTTGTCTAGTTCGGCCGCCATGCTCAGCGCGAGATTGATGGACACGAACGTCTTGCCTTCGCCGGGAAGTGCACTGGTAATCAGAATGAGATTATGCGGCAACGCACGATGATCGACGGCGGCCGATTTCTTTATCGCCATCAACAGCGGACGTTTGATCCGGCGTAGATCCGCCGCGATCTCGATGTTCACGTTCTGATTCGTCGCGAAGCCTGCGGCGGTCAACGCGGCGATATCGATCTCGCAGAATCCACCACCGATACGTGGTGAGACAAACGATTTGGAAGCATGAGTGAATGCGGTGTCGCCGGCTTCGGTCGACAACTGCGCAGGTTGTGACTCGATCGCAGGATCGCGAGCGGGTACCGGATCACGCAATACGGGTTCGGCTCGGACCTTCCCGATGCTGCCTAACCGAGCGGCTGCTCGCTCAATCGTGCTCATGAAATTACCTACGCAGGGAGGCAGCGATTCTACCGGCTGGCAATTCAAACGCCTGTAAAGCGTTGTAACGCACGAAAACGGCCGACCGGTTTACTTCAGTCTACAAGCTCGTCACAGTTGATCCGCGAGATGACGGCATAATACACCCAATCAACGGATGGCTTGGACAATGCTGATCACAGATCTAGCCGACGCACGCCCCGCAATTGTGGGACTCGGTTACGTCGGACTTCCCCTCGCGGTTGAGTTTGGTCGTAAGTACCCCACGGTCGGGTTCGACATTAACCATCACCGTGTCGCGGAACTACGCAAGCGTCGCGACTCGACACTCGAGGTCAGCGCAGAGGAGCTCGCGGCATCAAGCCAGCTTACGTTTTCCACGGACCTGCAGGACATTGCACGATGCAACGTCTACATCGTCACGGTTCCCACGCCAATCGATGTGTACAAGCGCCCCGATATGGCGGCACTACGTTCCGCCAGCAAGGCAATCGGCGAAGTCATCAAACGCGGCGATGTTGTGGTTTATGAGTCGACCGTTTATCCAGGCGCAACTGAAGAAGTCTGTTTGCCCATCATCGAAAAAACGTCCGGACTCCGTCTCAACGTCGATTTCTTCGCGGGCTACAGTCCGGAGCGCATCAATCCGGGCGACAAGCTCCACCGCCTGACCACCATCAAGAAAGTAACGTCCGGATCCACGCCGGAAGCGGCAGATCTGGTCGACCGGCTTTACGGCTCGATCGTAACGGCGGGTACCCATCGCGCTTCCAGCATTCGCGTCGCCGAAGCCGCGAAGGTGATCGAGAACACACAGCGGGATTTGAACATCGCGCTCATGAACGAACTCACGCTGATTTTCGAGCGCATGGACATCGATACTGAAGAAGTACTCCAGGCCGCAGGCACGAAGTGGAACTTCCAGCGCTTTAGTCCCGGCCTAGTCGGTGGCCACTGCATCGGCGTTGACCCTACTATTTGACCTTCAAGGCCCAGGAAATCGGATACCACCCGGAGATCATTCTCGCAGGTCGTCGCATCAACGACTCGATGGGCGAGCACGTGGTCGATCGCGTAGTGAAGTTGATGACGCAACGCAAAATCCACGTCGTCGATTCGAACGTGCTCATCCTCGGTCTGTCGTTCAAGGAGAATTGCCCCGACATCCGCAACACCCGCGTTGTCGACCTCGTGCGCGAACTCAAGAAATTCAACGCGAACGTCGACGTGCACGACCCTTGGGTACACCCCGGCGAGGCAGTCGAGGAATATGGATTGCACATGATCGACTCGCTTCCAGCAAATCACTACGACGCGATCGTCATCGCCGTTGCTCATGACCAGTTCAAGAAGATGGGAATTGACGCCATCCGTAACCTTGGAAAATCGGAATGCGTGATATTCGACGTCAAGCACGTATTCCCGAAACAATGCACCACGGCTCGACTCTGAGCGCACCGACGTGAAGGTGCTCGTTACCGGAAGCGCCGGCTTCATTGGCTCTCACGTCGCGGCGAAGCTGCTGGCTCGCGGCGACACCGTTGTTGGCATCGACAATCTCAACGACTACTACGATGTCTCGCTGAAGCGTGCGCGCCTTGCCCGATTGGAGGGTCGTAGCGGCTTCATGAACGAAGTAGTCGACGTATCCGATCAGCGCGTTTTCCGGAGCGTTTTCGAACGGGAGCGTCCCGAACGCGTCGTGCATCTTGCCGCTCAAGCGGGCGTCCGCTACTCGTTGCAGAATCCGCAGGCCTACATCGACGCAAACGTCACCGGTTTTCTCAACGTACTCGAGTGCGCGCGGCATTTCGAAACAAAACACGTCGTCTACGCGTCATCGAGTTCGGTCTATGGCGCCAACGAGCACATGCCGTTTTCGGTAGATCACAACGTCGATCATCCGGTGAGCCTGTATGCGGTAACGAAGAAGACGAACGAACTGATGGCACACACGTACAGCCATCTCTTTCAGATACCCACAACCGGCCTGCGGTTCTTCACTGTCTATGGACCGTGGGGCCGCCCCGATATGGCCTTGTTTCACTTCACGAAGAGCATCCTCGCGAACAAGCCGATTGACGTCTTCAATCACGGCCACCATCGACGTGACTTCACCTATGTCGACGACATCGTAGAAGGCGTGGTTCGACTCCTGGACCGCGTGCCCGTCGCCGACCCTTCGAGCGGGAATTCGTCTCCCGCTTCCTCAGCGTCAGCGCCCTATCGCCTCTACAACATCGGCAGCAACAATCCGATCGAGTTGTTGCGCTACATCGAAGTGTTAGAAGACGCACTCGGGCGCAAGGCCGAAAAGCGCTTGTTACCGATGCAGCCTGGCGACGTCGCTGAAACGTATGCGGACGTGTCGACACTCGCGCGCGACATCGACTACAAACCATCCACACCCGTGGAAGTCGGCGTGCGCAAGTTCGTCGACTGGTATCGCGATTTCTACGGTGTGAATCACGGCGGCTGAGCGGCCATGACGATCGAGACAGTAGCGGCAACCGGGCTACTGATCGGACTTTGCGCATACACCGGTCTTGTCGCGTTTTTTGTATACGGCTGGTTCCAACGCATCACCGGACGCGCGGCGCTCCTGGCATCCGCAACGACAGCGGCCTGGTTCGCTTCGTATCTGACACTGGGTCGCTTGCCCACGACCGACATTCTCGAGATTTCGGCCTACGTCTTCTGGGTCATCCTGTTGGCGCGAATTCTGGGCGTCACCGTCAATCGCGTCTTCGATCCCTTGTATCGCAGCCAGACCGCGATCGCAGGCTTGACGCTTCTCGCGTACGCCATCGTGCTCGTGGCATCCGTTTTTCCAGGTCTTCTGGACGCCTCATGGTCCGTTCTACCGAAACTTGTCTTCTGCCTCATCGGAATCGTGTCGTTGGAGCAAGTCGCACGCAACACTCGGCGCGACCACGAATGGAACGTGAAGTTTCTGATCATCGGTCTGGGCGCCGTGTTCACCTATGGGTTCGTCCTTTACGCCGATGCCTTGTTGTTCCAGGCCGTCAGCCGCACGCTGGTTGCACCCCAGGGCTATGTCTACGCGCTCGCCGCACCGCTGATTGCGATCGCCTCCCTACGCAATCGAACTCATCGGATGAACGTGAACCTGTCCCGCCGCTTCGTGTTCCGAACCGGAACGCTGCTGCTCGCGGGCGGGTATTTGCTGGTCATGGGTACGGCGGGCTATTACGTACGCTTCTTCGGTGGCGAGTGGGGCGAGGTTTTCCAGGTATTTCTGGTGAGCGCCGGTCTCGTGGGTCTGGCAGTTATCGGCGTATCGACCCAGGTCAGAAGTGCGCTGCGACAAGCGATCGAACGCAATCTCTACGAATACAAGTACGACTATCGCGACGAATGGCTTCGCGTAACGCGCGAACTGACGCAAGCAAATCCCGACGAGGAAGTCGGCCCGCGCGCAATCCACGCACTCATCGACCTGTTGCACGCAAACACCGGTGCCTATTGGCGAATGTCGAACGAAGGCGTGCTGCTGCCGATGACGCAACTCGGCGGCCAATGGAACAGTCCATTCTCGCCCGCAAGTTCGAGATCGCTGATGAGCTTCTTCGAACGGTTCGACTGGATCATTGATCTCGACGAATACAGGCGAAGTCCCGCGGCGTACGACGGGCTCGATCTGAGTCTCGATCTCGATCTGCTCAAGGGCGCACGTTTTGCAGTGCCGCTGCCGATCGAAGATCGGTTGTTCGGTATCGTGGTCATTGGTCCGCCGATGACACCGATGAATCTCATCTGGGAGGACTACGACATCCTCAAGATCATCGCGCGGCAAAGCGCCGGGTTCCTCGCGCTGCACCACGCAGATAGAGTGTTGTCTGCTTCGAAGCAGTTGCGAGCCATGGACCAACTCTCCGCCTTCGTCGTGCACGACCTCAAGACCGTGAGCGCCCAACTTGGCCTGCTGCTGCGTAACGCTGAGCGGCACAAGACGAACCCGGCTTTCATAGAAGACATGTTGAAAACCACCGAAAATGCGGTCGGTCGCATGAACAAACTGGTGGATCAGCTGCGCTCTCGCGATCAGGACTCGCCACAACACAAACTCGACCTGATCACCGTGGTCGACCAAGTTGTGAAGGATCGCGGCGCTCAAGAACCGAAACCTCAACTCGAAACGTTCATTTCGTCTGTCTCCGTCCACGCGGACGCGGAACGTCTCGGTTCGGTGATCGCGCACGTGATCCAGAACGCACAAGACGCCACCGATCCAAGCGGCGCGGTGCGAGTGCGCATCGATTCGACACCTGTTTGGGCGATCGTGACCATCGCCGACACCGGTCAGGGTATGTCACGCGAGTTTCTCGACAACGAACTGTTCGCACCGTTTGCTACGACTAAAGGCGTGGCGGGGATTGGTGTTGGTGCCTACCAGTGCCGCGAGTACATACGCGCGTTGGGCGGCGACGTCTCCGTAAGAAGCCAGGTCGGGGTGGGCACCGAGTTCACGTTGCGTCTCCCGCTTGCGCTGGCAGGTACGAAGGAAGCAGTCGCATGAACGAACGGCACTTGCTCATCGTTGAAGACGATCTCGGCCTGCAGAGCCAGATGCGGTGGTGCTTCGCGGACAACCAGGTTCAGATCGCGATAGCCGGTAACGAATCCGAAGCGATTGCCGCCGTGCGACGCAATCCTCCCCAGGTGGTTACGCTCGACCTGGGGCTGCCACCCGACCCAGGAGGCAGCAAGGTGGGTTTCGCCATTCTGAAGTCCATTCGTTCGCTGCTGCCCGACTGCAAAATCATTGTCGTGACGGGGCGCGAGGAGCATGAACACGCAGTACGCGCGATCGCCGAGGGCGCATACGATTTCTACCAGAAGCCGATCGACGCAGACACGCTCCGGTTCGTCGTCGAGCGCGCGTTTCGGCTGGCCGATCTCGAAGCACAAAATCGACGACTTACCGCAGCCCAAACGCCCACATCGCTGGCCGGAATCATTTCCGGCAGCAAGAGCATGCAGGACCTCTGCCGGTTGGTAGAGCGCGTCGCGCCGACCGACGCGAGCGTGCTGATTCTGGGCGAAACCGGAACTGGCAAGGAACTGGTCGCACGCGCCATCCACGATCTGAGTGCTCGTAGAGAGAAGGCATTTGTCGCGATCAATTGCGCCGCCATTCCGGAGAACCTCCTCGAGAGCGAGCTTTTTGGTTACGAAAAGGGCGCATTCACCGGCGCCGTTGCTCGCAAACTCGGACGAATCGAGATGGCAAACGGCGGCACCCTCTTTCTCGACGAAATCGGTGACATGCCGCTGCCACTGCAGTCGAAGATCTTGCGCTTCCTGCAAGAACGCTCACTGGAACGAGTCGGCGGCCACACGCTGATAGACGTCGATGTGCGAGTGGTTTGTGCAACCCATCGCCCCATCAATGAAATGTTGGCGACCAAATCCTTCAGGGAAGATCTCTACTTCAGGCTGGCCGAAATCAACGTGAATGTCCCACCTCTGCGTAGTCGCGAGGGCGACGCCGTATTGCTTGCGCATGCCTTCCTCCAGCGGTTTGCGCCAGACCGGAACCTACGGATTTCCAACGATGCCATGACGGCGTTGAGCAACTGGGGCTGGCCCGGCAACGTCCGCGAGCTGGAGAATCGCGTCAAGCGAGCAAGCATCATGGCTGACTCGCAACAGATCTCCGCTCGCGACCTCGATCTCGCCGTTGGCGACGAGACAGAAACGGCATTCCCGTTGAACCTCAAACAAGTGCGCGACGAAGCAGAACTCAAAGCCGTCACGCGCGCGCTTGCACGCGCGGACAACAATCTGGCGCAGGCATCGCGTTTGTTAGGGATCTCGCGTCCGACGCTCTATAGCCTCCTCGAAAAGTTCAGCATTGATAATCATGGCGAATGAAACACCCCACGTTCTCGTTACCGGTGGCGCTGGCTTCGTCGGCAGCCACACGTGCATTGAACTACTAAACACCGGCCACTCGATCGTCGTTCTCGACAATCTGTCCAACAGCAGTACCAAGTCACTCGATGCCGTTCGCCGCATCACGAATCGCACGCTCGATTTTGTGGAAGGCGATCTGCGCGATGCGAACTGCCTCGACCAATTGTTCGAAGCAAACCAATTCGATGCGGTCATCCACTTTGGTGGTCTGAAGGCGGTTGGCGAATCGGTTGAGAAGCCGATGCTGTACTACGAAAACAACGTCATCGGTACCGTGAATCTGATCAACGCGATGAAGGCGCATTCCGTAAAGACGTTGGTATTCAGTTCGTCCGCCACCGTGTACGGAGATCCGGCACGAATCCCCGCAACGGAAGACCTGCCGACATCGGCGACCAACCCTTATGGCCGATCGAAACTCGTGATCGAGGAGATTCTGCGCGACCTTCATGCCTCCGACCCCGAGTGGCGCATCTCGATGCTGCGCTACTTCAATCCCGTCGGTGCGCACGTCAGCGGCGAGCTGGGTGAAGATCCGCGCGGCACGCCAAATAATCTGCTGCCGTATATCGCGCAAGTGGCCGTGGGACACCTTCCGCACCTGCGCATTTTCGGCGACGACTATGCAACTCGCGACGGTACCGGTGTTCGAGACTACATACATGTTGTCGATCTGGCGCGAGGCCACATCGCCGCACTGCAGTTCCTCGCCGATCGACCGCAGCTCGCGGTGCACAATCTGGGCACCGGACGTGGCTCGTCGGTACTCGAAGCACTGCGCGCCTTCGAGGAAGCGTCAGGGCGTACCATTCCGTATCGCGTCGTCGCGAGACGGCCGGGCGATATCGCCGAGTGCTATGCCGACACGACAAAAGCTCGCCGCGAACTCGGCTGGGCTGCGCAATACGATCTGAACGATATGTGCCGCGACGCCTGGAGATGGCAATCGCGGCATCCGAACGGATTTGGCTGACCCGATCTCGGAAGCTCTTCTATAATCGCCGCGTCACCGGAGGGGTGGCAGAGCGGTTGAATGCACTGGTCTTGAAAACCAGCGTGGGGTGACTCACCGTGGGTTCGAATCCCACCCCCTCCGCCAGTAGGGCAACAAGGTCCTTGAGTTGTACGCGCTTGCGGCGCCCATCCGCATTTGGCTCGGAGTACAGGCCGGCCGGCGCGCTCGGTTCGGCCAATCATCGGGATTCGCCAAGGAACCTTCGAAATGCGCCCGGCTACCGTGACGCGCGTTCGTTCTTCCCTTCAGTCGCTATTCAGCGGTAGGCTTTCACTGCTCGGGCCATGGATTGCTCTCGCAAGAGAGGTCGATTCCGTGATCAAGCGCGTTGTACTGCTGCTGATGGTTCTCCTCCTAAGCCTCGCGGCGTTCGCAGGCCTTATTCAACCCTCGTTTGCACCGCCAGATCCCGTGCTGGCGGACCAGAAGATGGCGCACGCGCTTTTACTGCTGTTCTCAAGCCTCGGTCTCGTGCTGCTGCGACCAAGGCGATAGGAAGCGGTGTTTCTCCCCAAACTGTTAGCCCGAGAGGAAGAGGAATCTGTCATGGAGCTGATATCGAACAGCTCGACATCGAGTTCGAGTTTCCGTGCCGCGCTTGATACCGCCTAGCGCTCGAGCATGCCGCTTCATCGGATTGCCGACGTAGGACGAGGCACTTACGACCTAGCATTGCCCCATGGGTAACAGACACGGAGAGTCAGCCAAGACGTATTTCCGCGCCGGCGGCCGTTCCCTGGTCGCAGACGGTAGTTGGTATTTCGCCACTCGTGAGGGAATCGATGTCGGTCCCTATCCGAGTCGGCAGGCTGCCGAAGCCGGCTCGGTTCGTCTCACGAAGCTGCTGCGCGGTAACAACGATCCTGTCGCAGTTCAGAAGATCATCCGCGAGTTCATGTTCCTGATGGGCAAATCCAACATTCGAATGCCCTGATCCCCGGACCCCGGCTGTTGCGCCCGAACGGTATACGGATCGGGCAGTCATTGCGTTGGTCTCGTCTTCCACGGGCGCCGGCAATTGGCTGGCCGTCCTGCCCGCTCCCTATATGAGGACGATGGTCTATCATCCTTCGTCACACACTCCGCTCCCAATTCAGCCGAGGCAAGGCCCAATGACCAGCGTGTACGAGTTCGAAGCGACCACCATCGACGGCGCCGCGCAGTCGCTTTCGGCGTTCGAGGGCAAGACACTGCTGGTGGTCAACGTCGCGTCTAAGTGCGGGTTCACGCCGCAATACACAGGTCTCGAGGCCATGTACCGGAAGTTCAAAGACAAGGGTCTGGTCGTGTTGGGTTTTCCGTGCGATCAATTTGCGCATCAGGAGCCCGGCAACGAACAAGAGATCAAGAACTTCTGCTCTCTCAAGTACGACGTCAGTTTTCCGATGTTCTCGAAGATCGACGTCAACGGCGCAGGCACATCGCCGATGTTCAAATACCTGAAACGGGAAGCGAAGGGGCTGCTTGGTACCGAGGCGGTGAAATGGAACTTCACGAAGTTCCTGATCGACAAACACGGTAAAGTCGTTCGCCGTTACGGCCCGACCGACACACCTGAGTCGATCGAGAAGGACGTCGTGAAAATACTCTGACCATCGAACTTCAAACGAACGAGACGTTAATGAACAAGTCAGCCCCGGCAACCGCCCAATCTGAATACGACCTCACGCCGCCCAGCGTCGTGGAACGAAAAGCGCTCGAAGCCGGAATCACGCGAGAAGAAGCCGACGTATTATTGCGACACGGCACCGAGGCGCCATTTTGCGGCGGCTTGCTCGATAACAAAGAAGACGGCGTGTACTGCTGCCGGTTGTGCGGCCTTCCCTTGTTCCGGGCGAAAACGAAGTTCGAAAGCGGCACCGGTTGGCCAAGCTTCTACGAGCCGATCGCGCAGTCGCATGTCGTTGGCGTTCGCGATGTGAGCTACGGGATGGTTCGTATCGAGACGCGCTGCGCCCGTTGCGACAGTCACCAGGGTCACGTGTTTCCGGACGGTCCGCCGCCGACACACCTGCGCTATTGCATCAACTCCATTTCGATGGAGTTCGTTCGCAACGGCGCCCCCCTGCGCGACCCGCTGAAGCGTGGCGACAACGCGCATCCACGCTGAACGCCTACGCCATACGTAGGAGTCGTCCGACGCTCGAACGGATGTCCCTCCCATAAAGGTCCCGGGCGGCGGCCGCTATGCTCCTACTGCGGCGGTAGGAGTTTGGTGTGGCTATTACCCTACGTAATTCTCGGCACAACGACCGTCGGCGGCCTCACTGGCGCGCGTCGAACCACTCATCGTTTGGCTTCCTGGTCGGGGTGATTTTCGGGGGCAGCACCCTCCTCCTTCTCGCGCTTGCCGCTTTCAATTGATCTCGCGCCGTCTGAATCATCGAGAATTCTAGCAATGGCGCGGTCACGCATCGGCGAGGTGTGGAGTCGCGTTCGGGATCTCGCCAGTCGCTCGACTCGTTTGACCAGGTATCTCGAAACCCGCCGTTCGCTGGCGCGCGATGCCGTTATCGACTGCAGCGACGACATGATCGCGGCACAGGACGATGCGTTCCGTTACATCTACTTCAACGACGCATACCGAACCGAGTTCAAAGCGCTGTGGGGCATCGACCTCGAGCTCGGGGCCAGCATGATCGAGTTGCTCGCACCGTGGCCCGACGATCTGCAGAACGCGAAGCATCTCTGGTCGCGAGCACTCGGAGGCGAGTCGTTCATCGACACCGTCCGATTCGGACCCGGCGATCCCTCAAGTGTTTACGAGCTTCGTTTCCACCCGATCTTCAACGGGGCTGGTCGTCAACTCGGCGCCGCGCACATCGTGCGCAACGTCAACGAACGCTTCGAGAAAGAACGCCGGATGCGCGTGCGCGAGCGTCGCGCCGACCTGCTCGCCCGCCTCAGCGACGCAACGCGCGCACTCACCGACGCGCATGAGGTCTGCCGGGCGGCCATGCGGTTGCTGCGTGAAGCACTCGATGCAGACCGGTGCATTTGGGCCGACGTCGAAGGCGATGAAGATCACTTTACGTTCATCGGTGTCGAAGTTCGGCCGGGAGTACCGACAGTGACCGGACGGTATCCGGTATCCGCAATGGGTGCCGACGCGTTGCAAAAAATGCGCGCGGGGCTTGCGTTCATCTGCAGCGACGCGCAGAGCGAACTCCCTGAAGGCGCCGCGCGTGCCGCATATGTGGAGACAGGCGTACGAGCGGTACTGTCGACACCGCTGCACAAGGCCGGTCGCTTCGTTGCCGGCACAGGCGTGCACATGTTGACGGCGCGGCAGTGGACGGCAGAAGAAATCGATCTCGCGCGAGCCGTCACGGAGCGGTGTGGCGAATCCATCGAACGCGCGCGCGCAGAAAAGAAACTACGAGAAGCAGACCGCAGCAAGGACGAGTTTCTGGCCAATCTTGCGCGCGAGCTGCGTGGTCCGCTCGCGCCGCTCAGAAACGGACTGAACGTACTCGAGACCTCCGAGACGCAGGAAGAACGAGTCCGCATCTACGGCATCATGAACAGGCAACTGGAGCGTTTCACTGCGTTGATCGACGACCTCGCAGACATCAGTCACATCGCTCAAGGGCAGATCAAACTGAAGCGTGTCCGCACCGAACTTGCCACCACGATCAGCAACGCGGTCAATCGCTGCGAACCCCGCCGAGGCCAACGCCAACTGGCGCTGCGCCTTCCGCAGCAACCGATCTATCTCAACGCCGACACCACACGTCTTACCCAGGTGATCGAAAACGTGCTCGACAATGCTTATCGCGCAACCGCTGCAACCGGGCAGGTGTCAGCTCTCAGTCGCCGTGGATGGAACATCCGCAACGATTCGCGTTCGCGATGACGGGGCCGGTATCGCCGATGAAAACCTCGAGCGCATCTTCGACATGTTCTTACCGGCCGGCACCAACGGTTCCGACGCGAGCAGCCCCTCGGCATCGGCCTCGGCCTCGCAAGAAGGCTCGTCGAGCTTCACGGCGGAACTCTGAGCGCCCATAGCAACGGACCCGGAAGCGGTAGCGAGTTCGTTGTACGTTTGCGCACATCGTCAGAAGCCGATGGCGCGCCCGACGGCGTTACACAGCCAGCGCCCATGCGGCGACTGCGCGTGCTGATCGTCGATGACAATCGCGAAGCAGCGTGGAGTGCCTCCACTCTGTTGGCTCTATGGGGCCACGATGTCGAAGTGGCATTCGATGGAGCCACCGCGATTGAAAAGGCGCTTCAGCAAGACACCGAGTTGATGCTGCTCGACCTCGGCATGCCGGAAGTCGACGGATACGAAGTATGCCGCACGTTACGTGCTCAACCATGGGCCGACGGCATGGCGATCGTTGCGCTGACAGGTTGGGGGCAAGCGGATGATCGTACGAGAACGTTGGAGGCGGGTTTCGACGCGCATCTTGTCAAACCGATCAACGATGAGGCACTACTCGGGCTGCTCGAAAAGCCGGGGCAGATATGGTCTCGCGTTGGTCGTCGCGCATCCGGCCACCGCACCAACAAACCGCAAACCGATGACAGCGCACAGATCTAACGATACGTCTCTTTCGATAAACGACACCTACAACCGTTCGAGCTCCAGTACAGCCTCGACGACACGCTCGAACCGCTGCGACTATTTCCTGGATTGAGGTCCCGCACCGACGATGTTGTCACGATCGGGGTTGCGCCAGCCGCCGAAAGGTTCAGTCATACCCTTGGCCTCTAACGGGCCCCAGCTGTCGACCGCATACGGGTGCACTTCGCTGTCCGACGACAGGATCGGATCAACGATGCGCCACGCAGCCTCGACTTCGTCCTGACGAGCGAACAACGTCGCATCGCCTACCATCGCATCGCCGATCAACCGCTCATAGGCATCCATTTCATCGCGGTGCTGATTGCAAACGAACAGCTCGACGTTTTCTCCTGTCATTCGCTCGCCCGGCAACTTGGCGCGTGCACCCAACGCGATCGCCACATCGGGTCCGAGCCGGAAGCGCACGTAGTTGTTGGTAGTGTTTCCGCCCAATTCGCCGAACACCGGTGACGGTGGGCGCTTCAACTCGACGATCACCTCGGTTGCGGTGACCGGCAGACATTTCCCGGTACGGATGAAGAACGGCACGCCGTCCCAGCGCCACGAATCGATGTGCAGCCGCATAGCCGCAAACGTCTCCACCTTGGAGTCGGCCGCAACGCCGGGTTGATCGCGATAGCCTTCGAATTGTCCGCGCACGAGGCTGTTGCCGCTAAGCGGGCGTATAGAGCGAAACACCTTCACCTTTTCGTCGCGCATCGACTCGCGGTCGCCACCCACCGGCGGTTCCATGGCAAGAAATCCGACGACCTGGAGCAGGTGATTCTGCACGACGTCGCGAATCGCCCCCGCCTCTTCGTAGAACCGTCCGCGTCCCGCCACGCCGAACCGCTCGGCCATCGTGATCTGCACGCTCGCGACGAAGTTCCGATTCCACACCGGCTCGAGAAACGAATTGGCAAAGCGGAAGTACAACAGGTTCTGGACAGGCTCTTTGCCGAGGTAGTGATCGATCCGAAGGATGTCGGATTCGTCGAAGTACTCGCGCAACACGCGATTGAGCGCTCGCGCCGACTCGAGGTCGCGTCCGAACGGCTTCTCGACCACGACACGCGCCCCCGCGGAACAACCCGATTGTCCGAGCCCTTTCAATACCGTCGGGAACATGCTCGGCGGAATGGCGAGATAGAACAGGGGGTGTTTCGCGCCGTCGAGCGCGCGACACAAGCTGGTGAATGTCGCAGGGTCGTTGTAGTCGCCGTCGACATAGCGAAGCAGCCCGGCAAGTCGTTCCACGGCGCTCGGATCTGCGTCTTTCACGAACGCCGCAACGCCTTCCCTGCAGCGTTGCTGCAATCGGCCCACATCCCACCCCGCGCGAGCCACACCGATCACCGGCACATCGAGGCGGTGTCGTGCGGTCAACTTGTACAAGGAAGGAAAGATCTTCCGATAGGCCAGGTCGCCGGTTACTCCCAGGACGACAATCGCATCGGAACGTGGTGCTTGTGTCATTTTCATCGAACCCGTGGCGAATCCATCGCGCTCAGTCACTCCATCGACGTTGAACGGATGTTAGCGCAACGCATCCCGGCCGGTCTGTCGCTCTCGCCACGCCACAATTCGCCGCATATCATTCGCGCCGACATCAGCCGCGTCCTACACATGAAGTTTGCGATTGCGATCCACGGTGACGCAGCAACCAGCGAATCTCCACGTCTGGCGCTGCGTTTCGCGCAAGCCGCCCTCGCAAAGGGGCACGCGATTCACCGCGTGTTCTTCTATCACGCAGCCGTGAACATGGCCAACTCACTGGCAGTGCAACCGCAGGACGAACGCGACACGGCTGCGGAATGGGCTGCGTTCGCCGCAGCGCATGACATCGAGTTGGCCGTGTGCGTGGCGGCGGCGTTGCGGCGGGGGGTGCTGAGCAGCGATGACGCCGAGCGCTATGAACGAGCTGCCGCGAATGTGAACGCGCCGTATCAGATTGTTGGACTCGGCCAGCTGATCGAGGCCGCTATCGTCGCCGACCGCTTCATCACGTTCAGCGCATGACACCACGGCGGTTTCTCTTCGTAGTCGCACACACCCCTCATCGAGGGGCACTTGCAACTGAACTGCTCGATGAATTGCTCGTCGGCGCGGTATTCGAACAGAAGGTCTCGGTTCTCTTCACCGACGACGGCGTGTTCCAACTGATCGACAACGGTCAAACGCAGGCAAATGCCGCACGCGGGTATCGCGCACTGCCGACGTACGACATCACCGACGTTTTCGTAGATGGCAGCGCCTTGAAGCAGCGCGGCCTCACCCCTGGCCTGTTGGCAATACCGGCGCGCGTTCTCTCGCGTGCTGCCATTCGCAAACTGATTGCCAACCAGGATGTGGTGGTGCCCGACTGATGGCCAGTTTGCACATCATCAACGCTTCATCCGAACGCCGAGCCGCACTCGACAACTGTCTGCGCGCTGCATCCCCCGGCGACACCATTCTTCTCGTTGGCAATGGCGTGTTTTGGGCAGTTGCTTCGATGTTCGAAGGAATCGTCAAACGGACTTCGGGTGTCACGTGCGTGGCCCTTGCGGCCGATGTCGCTTCTCGCGGTATCGGCCATCTCGTGACGCGAGCGATACAACAAGTCGACGATGCCGCGTTCGTGGACCTTGTCGTCGCACATCACCCCATCGTCAGCTGGAGTTGACGCAGTGCGGCTCGATAAGGAGGGTTTTCTCGTCGATCTCGCCGACTGGAACGGCGCCACGGCGCTGGAGCTGGCAAACCGCGCAGGCATAGAGCTGTCGGATGAGCATTGGGCCGTCATTACGGTGTTGAGGGAGTTTCATCAGATGACCGGTGTGTCGCCCGCGATGCGCCCCTTCGTGAAGCTGGTCGGCGAGCGTCTCGGTGCCGCAAAGGGCACCAGCATCTACCTGTTGTCGCTGTTTCCGGGTAGCCCTGCGAAGCTGGCAGCGAAGATCGCGGGATTGCCTCGACCTACCAACTGTCTTTGAGCGCTCAATGCCGGCTGAGCCGATTTCGTAAACCAACAACTCGCCCGATGATCACTATCGTTGGCCCGTGCACCTCGGCGCCGGCCACCGTTTCGGCAAGCTCATGCAGCGGCGCCTCGATGACCTGCTGATCCGGTAGCGTGCCGCGGCCGATCAACGCAGCCGGCATTGCGGGGTCCATGCCGTGCGAGATGAGTTCGGCACAAATCTCCGACAACCCTCTGAGTCCCATATAAACGACGAGCGTTTGATCGGCCTTCGCGAGGTCAGGCCAGTCGAGATTGACGCGATCGCCGGTGAGATTGCCGGTTACGAAGCGAACCGACTGTGCCCAATCGCGATGGGTCAGCGGAATGTTTGCGTAGCTCGCGCATCCAAGGGCAGCCGTGATTCCCGGTACCACTTCGAACGGGACGCCCTGTTCCGCCAGCGTCTCGATCTCTTCGCCACCGCGGCCGAAAATGAATGGATCGCCGCCCTTCAGCCGCACCACGCGATCCCCGGCGCGGGCGGCGTCCACCAGCATCTCGTTGATCGACTCCTGACGCACGGAGTGAAATTCACGTCGCTTTCCCACATACACGCGTCGAGCGTCACGTCGCGCCATTGCAAGCACGTCAGGCGAAACCAGGTTGTCGTGAAATACGACGTCCGCACGTTCCATACACTGCAGCGCTTTCAGCGTGAGCAGACCGGGATCGCCCGGCCCCGCCCCCACGAGCGAAACGAATCCTGGCGCTTGTTGATCCCAACGCTGCAGGCGCTCCTCGATGAGCAGATCGGTCAGATCGACGTTGCCTTCGTAGATCGCTTGCGCGGCCGGACCATCGAGCAGGTCGTCCCAGAAGCGCCGTCGTGAGGCAAGGTTCGGGATCGTCTTACCTACTCGCTGCCGCCAACGGCCCAGAGCATCTGCTGCCTTTCCCAGCCCGATCGGAAGCCGCGCTTCGATGAGCGACCGGACGCGACGTGCGAGTGTAGGAGAACGACCGCCGGTCGAGACCGCGATGATCACCGGATCGCGCTGAATGATCGACGGAAATATCACCGATGACAGTGACGCATCGTCGACCGTGTTGATGAGAACGCCTTGCGCCGTAGCGGCTTCGTAAACCGCGCGATTCACTGTGGAACTGTCGGTTGCCGCGACCACGAGCAACATACCCACGACGTCGGCGGGATCAAACGCGCGCACTCGAATCTCGCCGCGGTCCGAACAGAGGTTGCGGACATCTTCGCCGACTTCAGGTGCAACTACGACGACGTGTGCGCCGGCACCGAGCAGCCAATTCAACCGGCGTTGTGCAACCTCGCCAGCCCCGACCAACAGGCAGCGTCGGTTGGTGACATCGACGAATAGCGGGAGGTAGTCCATTGCATCAGTCGCGCAGGTCGAGCGTGGTCGCGCCTCCCATGTACGTGCGAAGCGCGTCAGGTATGTGTACGCGACCCTCGCCGTCCTGATAGTTCTCCATTACCGCAACCAACGTGCGGCCGACCGCCAGACCGGAGCCGTTCAGCGTGTGCACGTATTCAGGCTTTTTCGTTGCAGGATTGCGATATCGCGCCTGCATTCTGCGCGCCTGGAAGTCGTGGTAGTTGCTGCACGAGGAGATCTCGCGATAACGCTGCTGACCTGGTAGCCACACTTCGAGGTCGATCGTTTTCGCCGCCGCGAAGCCCATGTCGCCCGCGCACAGCACCATCGCGCGATACGGCAATTCGAGGCGCTTCAGCACCGCCTCCGCGTGCGAGGTGAGTTCGTCGTGCGCCTGCCGACTCCGCTCGGGCGCGACGAGCTGCACGATTTCAACTTTCTCGAACTGATGCTGCCGGATCATCCCGCGCGTGTCCCGTCCATAGCTGCCGGCTTCGCTGCGGAAACAAGGCGTATGAGACACGTGGCGAATGGGCAGGCGTTCGGCATCGAGAATCTGCTCGCGATAGAGATTCGTGACGGGCACTTCTGCCGTCGGAATCAGATACAGATCGTGATCGCCGGCGACGCGAAACTGGTCTTCGGCGAATTTCGGCAACTGTCCCGTTCCGACTAACGCATCGCTGTTCACGAGGTACGGAACGTAGACTTCGGTATACCCGTGCTCGGTGACGTGCAAATCGAGCATGAACTGCGTCAAAGCGCGCTGCAGGCGCGCGAGCGCGCCGCGAATCACCACGAACCGAGCACCGCTGATGCGCGCAGCGGATTCGAAATCGAGCGCTCCGAAGGCACCGAGATCGACGTGATCCTTTGGCGGAAAGTTCAACTGCGTCGGCTCACTCCACGTACGCAGTTCGACGTTCGCGGTTTCGTTCTGCCCGTCGGGAACGCTCGCATCCGGTAGATTCGGAATCGACATGAACAGCGCGTCAATTTCGCCCTGCACTGCGTCGAATCCCGCTTTCGCAGCATCGAGTCGCGCACCGAGATCGACTACCTCGTCCAACAGCGGTTGAATGTCGCGCCCCGACGCCTTCGCCTGTCCGATCGATTTGGACTTGGTGTTCCGTTCGTTCTGGAGCCGCTCGGATTCGAGCTGCTGCGTTTTACGCCGCGCTTCGAGCGCCAGGAAATGGTCCACGTCGAAACGGTATCCGCGTCGCGCCAGCGCGACACGAACGGCTTCGGGATCCTGTCGAATCGTTTTCGGATCGAGCATTTGTCAGTCTCGTAACACAGGCCACGCCGGATTGGGCGCGACATACTAGGTGAGTGCCGCGGCCGCCTCAACCCGACGAGAAGTCGCTTACTGCTTCAGCAGTGCGATGGTGCCAACGCCAAGCATCGTCATCAGTATCGATCCGATTACATGCCCGGCGATGACCGCGCCCGCCCACAGGTATTCCTGGCGCATCAGCAACGCTGTGCTTTCGGCGGAGAATGTCGAGAACGTGGTAAGGCCGCCGAGGAAACCCGTGGTGATCAGCAGGCGCATCTCGGGTGACAGAGACTGGAAGTGATCAATGTAGCCGAGCACGAGGCCGATCAGGTATCCGCCCACGAGATTCGAGACAAGCGTGCCGAGCGGGAACATCGGCAATATCGGGTTCAGAGTCACGCTCAATCCCCAACGCAACCAGGCGCCTATCGCCGCACCAATCCCCACACTGAAAAAACCATACACGCCCATCGCAACGTTCCTCAGCGCTTCACGTCGGGATCGCGTTCCGACCTGAGTCGTTTCAAATGTTCGGCGATGCGTTGCTCAAGACCACGCGGCACCGGGTGGTAGTAAACGGATGGAGTCATCTCGTCCGGAAAGTAGTTCTCGCCTGCAGCGAACGCATCCGTTTCGTCGTGCGCATAGCGGTAGCCCGCGCTGTATCCGAGTTCCTTCATCAAGCGCGTTGGCGCATTCCGAAATCGTAGTGGCACGTCGTACGACGAACCTGACGCAACCTCCGCGCGCGCGGCATTGAACGCCGTATGCACTGCATTGCTCTTCGGTACACACGCGAGATACACCACCGCCTGCGCGATGGCCAGTTCGCCTTCCGGTGATCCGAGCCGCAGATACGCGTCCCACGCCGCCAACGCGATCTGCAAGGCGCGCGGATCGGCGTTGCCTATGTCTTCACTCGCCATTCGCGCGACGCGCCTCGCAATGTAGACAGGGTCGCAGCCTCCGTCGAGCATGCGACTCAGCCAATACAAGGCCGCATCAGGCGCGGTACCTCGAACAGCTTTGTGAAGCGCTGAGATCTGGTCGTAGAAGACATCGCCCTGCTTATCGAAGCGCCGTTGCCGCGCGCCGATGACGTCGGCCACGCTGGCGGCCGTGATCTGCTTGTCGTCGCCGATCAACTGCGACGCAATCTCCAGCACATTGAGCAGGCGACGACCGTCGCCGTCCGCACTCGCCAACAAGAGTGCACGGGCGTCATCCGCGATCGAAACGCCCGCAACGTCGAGACCGCGTTCGCGATCTGCCAACGCGCGATCCAGCATGCTGTTGAGGCTCGACTCCTCGAGACGTTTCAATACATAGACGCGAACGCGCGACAACAATGCGCCGATCACTTCGAACGACGGGTTCTCCGTGGTCGCGCCGATGAACACGACGGTTCCGGCCTCGACATGCGGCAGAAATGCATCCTGCTGTGCCTTGTTGAAGCGGTGCACTTCGTCGACGAACAGTACGGTCGTGCGACCGGCAGCGAGTGCGGCGCGCGCCGTTTCTATGGCCGCGCGGATCTCTTTCACGCCCGACAGCACCGCCGAAATGCTGATCCACTCCGCACCTGCGCGGTCGGCAAGCAATCGCGCGAGCGTTGTTTTCCCCGTGCCTGGAGGACCCCACAACAGCATCGAATGGATACGACCACGTGCAGCAAGTTCGGCAAGTGGGCGTCCGGGGCCGAGGAGGTGTTCCTGACCAACAAATTCGTCGAGGCGAAGCGGACGCATCCGCGCCGCGAGCGGTTCGCTAGGAGGGCTTGGGGACGGCATCGCCGATCAGGTCTGCATCGGGCGGAACGGTAAATTGGAATTCATCGGGCGAAAGCGGTTGATTCACTTCCAGGTTGTGAAAGCTCACATCGGTGAGTTGACCCAACGAATCCACGATTTCGATTCGCACCAGACGTTTCTCGCTGAAGGTCATGCGAATTTCGGTGTAGACCGCCGCAGGGTCCTTGGGCGTGAGGCCGAACAGTTCCTGACCGTTGGCGTCCTCGCGTTGAACGTCAAACTGGGCTTCGATCTCGGCGGCCGTACCGAGCAGCACCAGCGCTGGCGTGCCTGCGAGCGCGTCCGCCAACGGCTTAACCTGGACCTGCTGCAGATCGGGGTCGTATACGTAAAGCCGATCGCCTACCGTGACGATCGTTTGCGGATACGGTGCAGACAGAACCCACTTGAACTGCTGCGGCCGAGCGATGCGCACGTAGCCTTCTGAAGATTGCAGCAGTTCGCGACGTGCTCCGAGCACCGTCTGCGTGAACTCGGCTTTCAGGTGCTGCACCGGCACGAGCAGCGCCGCGAGTTGTTGCGCAGCACCGGGCGCATTCGACGCGAGCGCAATTGGTGCCATGAGACCAATTGCAATCGCGAAAGAAGGGCGAACCTGTTAGTCACGATTGGGTACGAGAATCTCGCGCGATCCGTTCGTGTTCATGCTGCTGACGACACCTGCTGCCTCCATCGACTCAACCAGGCGCGCCGCTCGGTTGTAGCCGATCCGAAGTTTGCGTTGCACCGCGGATATCGATGCGCGGCGCGATTCGAGCACGAACGCCACAGCCTCGTCGTACAACGGGATCGTCCTGCTCGGCGGAACCGCCCTCTTCACCGCCCTGCTCGCCACCGAAATCGCCGAAATCGCCGCCGCCTTCCGTTAGCACGTCGGCGAGGTAGTCCGGACCGCCTCGGCCCTTCAGGTCTTTGACGATGCGATGCACTTCTTCATCCGAAACGAAGGCGCCATGGACGCGCGTAGGCAGCGCCGTACCCGGCGGCAGATACAGCATGTCGCCATGCCCCAACAGTTGTTCTGCGCCGCCCTGGTCCATGATCGTGCGCGAGTCGATCTTCGACGATACCTGGTAGCCGATGCGGGCCGGGATGTTCGCCTTGATCAAACCGGTGATCACGTCGACCGACGGGCGTTGCGTCGCGAGCACCAGATGAATGCCGGCGGCGCGTGCCTTCTGCGCGATACGAGCAATCAGTTGTTCCACTTTCTTGCCGACGATCATCATCATGTCGGCGAATTCGTCGATCACCACAACGATGTACGGAAGGTGCACGAGATCCGGCGCCTCGTCGATGGAATCGGCGGGCCACAATGGATCCTTCACGTCACCACCCTCGACGCGCCGGTTGTAGCCCGCCAGATTTCGAACGCCGAGCGCGGACATCAACCGATAGCGGCGATCCATTTCGGCGACGCACCAGCGCAGCGCCTGCGCGGCTTCTTTCATGTCGGTAACGACCGGAGTCAGCAGATGAGGAATGCCCTCATACACCGACAATTCCAGCATCTTCGGGTCGACGAGAATCAGGCGCACCTGCTCCGGCGTTGCCTTGTACAGGATGCTCAGCAGCATCGCGTTGACGCCGACCGACTTACCGGAGCCGGTCGTGCCGGCTACCAGCAGGTGCGGCATCTTCGTAACGTCTGCGATCACGGGCTCGCCGGCGATGTCTTTGCCGAGTGCCAGCGTCAACGGCGACTTCGAAGACTGATAGATCTCCGAAGTGACGAGTTCCTTGAGGCGCACGATGCTGCGCTGCTCGTTCGGAATCTCAATCCCTACCACCGATTTGCCGGGGATCACCTCGACGATTCGAACGCTGATGACCGCCAGCGAGCGCGCCAGATCCTTCACGAGGCCGCTGATGCGACTGACCTTGAGCCCGGGGGCAGGTTGGATTTCGAACCGCGTAACAACCGGTCCGGGCAACACCGACACCACTTCGGCCTCGATGCCGAAGTCCTTCAGCTTCAGTTCCAGCAGCCGCGACATGCCTTCCAGCGACTCACCGGAGAATTCGGCGGTGTGGGGCGCTTCGGCATCGTCCAGCAAAGAAAAATCCGGCAGCTCAGCGGAGCTGTTGATCTCGAACAGCGGCTGTTGGCGCGGTTTCGCCGGCGGCCGTTGTTCCGGCCGCTCCCGCTCGGGAACCACCACCTGAATCTCAGGCGCCTTCTTCATTGCCCGCTTGCGCTGGTGAGTTTCGAGTGCGACCTCGCGGTGTGCACTCAACTCCCGCGTCGCCGCACGCCGTTCGCGTCGTTCCGTCAAACGGTCGCGCCAGTAGTCGATGAAGCGCATCAGATGACCAGACAGCCGACGAATCCAGCTGCCCGTATGTTCCGCGAGGTCGAACCATGAAAAACCGATGGCGGTTTGCGCGCCCGTGAAGAGCCCGACCAGCGCCAACAGTGTCAGGCCGACCCAGTTCAGCAGCGGCATGCCGACCTGAACGAGCCAACTGCCAACCATTCCGCCGGGACCCGCCGGCAGCCCCAACGAGGAGGCAATGTGGAGGCGCGCGAGTACGGCGCCACACAGAATTCCGATCAACCATCCCGCCAGGCGCAGCGACGTGCGCGGCCAATCCCACGCGACGAGTCGCATCGTGCGAAATCCGGCATAAACGAGTGCTACCGGAACGATGTACGCCATTACGCCAAACAGCGAAAACAATATGTCGGCGAACCACGCGCCACTGCGGCCGACGAGGTTGTTAACCGATAGTCCGGTGCCGTGTAACGACCAGGCGGGATCCATCGGGGAATACGAAAACAACGCGAGCATTGTGAACAACGCAAGCGCGAGCGACGCGATCAAGCCGACTTCTCTAAGGGGCGCCGCGGGGGACACCGAACGAGCTGTACTCACGATTCACACCGTTATGACCGTCACGGGAGTCTACCCCTATCCATGAAGCGGTACAAATTTCTCATTCATATCAGAATGTTACTCCCACTTCTTAGAACCGCTTTAGAAAGCCGCCTTGGCAGCACAACCCCTTCGCGTATGATGAGCGCCTTTTTACGCGAGCAGCCCGATGCGACCGGACAAGAAGATCATCACTGACGAGGTGTGGGACGATGCACGCGTCCGAGGCTTCCTCGCACCGAAAACACCTCAAGGCGCCGACGCCCCGGACTTCCTGGTGCTCCTCGGCGCCTATCGCGCGATGCGGGTAGATGACTTTGCGCGATTCATTCGTTTCTTCGTCGAAGAGAAACACGATCTGAACGCCACGAACGAAAGTGGACAGACGTTCGTGGAGATGATCGCGACACACCGCCACGGCAAACCCTTCGCGGAAATCATGTTGGCCGCTGGCGCGCGCTCCGTCCGAGCAAACTGAACATGGCCGATACCATGCATCATCGGCTAGTGATCCTCGGTTCGGGTCCGGCGGGTTACACGGCCGCGCTTTACGCGGCCCGCGCAAATCTCGATCCGTTGATGATCACCGGCATCGAGATCGGCGGCCAGCTGACCACCACTACCGAAGTGGACAACTGGCCAGGCGACGCCGATGGGGTGCAGGGTCCGGAGTTGATGGATCGCATGCGACGTCACGTCGAACGATTTCAGGTGAAGACCGTTCACGACCACGTTCACACGGTGCGACTCAACAAGCGGCCAGTAGAGCTCGTTGGAGATACGGGCACGTATTCCTGCGACGCACTGATCATCGCGACCGGTGCGACTGCAAAGTATCTCGGACTGCCGTCCGAACAAGCCTTCATGGGCAAAGGCGTATCGGCGTGCGCGACCTGCGATGGCTTCTTCTATCGCGGGCAGGAAGTGGCGGTTATCGGCGGCGGCAACACTGCGGTAGAGGAAGCGCTCTATCTCGCAAATATTGCCAAGCGCGTGGTGCTGGTGCATCGGCGCGACTCGTTACGCGCCGAGAAGATCATGCAGGATCGAATTTTCGAGAAGGCTCGCGAAGGCAAGATCGAACTCGTCTGGAACCACCAGCTCGACGAAGTGCTCGGCAACGAAGGTGGCGTGACCGGTGTGCGCCTCGCTCACACGAATGGACGCGAGCATCGCGAGATTCCGCTCTCCGGTGTATTCATCGCGATCGGGCACACGCCGAACACGGGCATCTTCGAAGGCCAAGTCGACATGCAAGGCGGCTACATCCGCGTCGCTACCGGCCTGGACGGGAACGCGACTGCGACGAGCGTGCCGGGCGTCTTCGCGGCAGGCGACGTAGCCGACCACGTATATCGGCAAGCAATCACCTCCGCCGGATTCGGTTGCATGGCTGCGCTGGACGCCGAGCGTTATCTCGACGCACTGGCGAAGCGGAGACCCGCGACACCGGCGTGATCGAATGCGACGCCCGATCCTATTGCGTCCGAACGATTCGTCCTTTCCCTCTCCGGATCTCGCGCTGAAGGAACCCAACGGTCTGCTGGCGATTGGTGGCGACATGTCGCCGGCGCGGCTGCTCAACGCCTACATTCACGGCATCTTCCCATGGTTCAGCGACGATACCGGCCCGATCATGTGGTGGTCGCCGGATCCGCGTGCGGTATTCCTTCCGAACAGCGTCAAGGTGTCGCGCAGTCTGCGGCGCACACTCGCTCGCGGCGAATTCGAAGTGCGGTTCGACACGGTATTCGACGATGTTGTGCGTGGATGTGCGGCTCCGCGCGACGGCGATCGCGGAACGTGGATCACACCGGCGATTCGCGCTGCGTACGGCGACCTGCATCGACTTGGTTACGCTCACTCAGTCGAAACGTGGATGGACGGCGAACTGGCCGGTGGACTCTACGGCGTATCCATCGGTCGGATGTTCTTCGGCGAGTCGATGTTCGCGCGGAGGTCCGACGCTTCAAAGGTGGCCCTTGTTCTACTGGCTGAGCAACTCGAGAAATGGCAGTTCGACCTCATCGACTGTCAGGTCATGAACCCGCACCTGCAGTCACTCGGGGCGGTGGAGATGTCCCGTCGAGAATTCCTCACACGGCTGCGCAATAATCCCCGCGACGTCACCCGCCGCGGTCCCTGGCAATTCGATGAACGATGAGTTGAGCGAGAAGCAGTTCTTTCTGACTCCGCCGCACTCCTGCAGCTACCTGGAAAATCGCACCGCGCGGACGCTGTTCCTCGATCCTCGAGAAGTGGTCAACGCGACGATCTATGGTCGGTTGACCAATGCCGGCTTTCGCCGCAGCGGAAGCCATCTCTATAGGCCCTATTGCGACGGGTGCAGCGCATGCGTGCCGTCTCGAGTGCCGGTAGCGGATTTTCGTTGGTCACGACGGTTTCGACGTATTCAGCGAGCCAATGTCGACGTCAAGGCCACGATGCGCGAAGCCGTTTTCGCCGATCAGTACTACGCGCTCTACGCGCGCTACATCGAAGGGCGGCATTCCGACGGCGACATGTATCCGCCGAACGTCGATCAGTTCCGGTCCTTTCTGCTCAGCAGCTGGAGCAACTCGGCGTTTCTCGTGCTCGAAGAAGCGGGCCGCATCATTGGAGTTGCGGTCACGGATCGTGTACCCGACGGCTTGTCGGCGATCTATACGTTCTTCGATCCGGCACTGAGCAGACGCAGCATCGGTGTGCTCGCCGTGCTGGCGCAGATCGAGTATTGCCAGCAGAATTCGATTCCGTATCTGTATCTCGGATACTGGGTGCGAGACAGCCCGAAGATGCGTTACAAGACCGACTATCGCCCCATCGAACTATTGGTCAGGAAGCGCTGGGTTCGCCTCACCTGATTCACGACTGTCGTTTTGCCTTTCCGTATCGCTTGCGGCAGAATGCGCGACGCTTTTGGAACGCTGCGGAGAGTATGGCGAAGGAAGAACAGATCGAAATGGAGGGGACCATCGTGGACACGCTTCCAAACACGATGTTCCGCGTAGAGCTCGACAACGGCCACGTTGTTACAGCACACATCTCTGGAAAGATGCGCAAAAACTACATCCGATTGATCACCGGCGATCGCGTGAAAGTAGAGCTAACTCCCTACGACCTGACGAAGGGGCGCATCACGTTTCGCGCGCGGTAGCCGCCTTTGCCGATTCGATGCGCAACGCCAAGTCGCCGTTCTCGACCGTCACGTAGACCGTACCACCTGCACCTGATAGCTCGCCGAACAAGATGTCTTCGGCCAGTTGCCGTTTGATCTTCTCCTGGATGAGCCGCTGCATCGGCCGTGCGCCCATCTTCTCGTCATAACCTTCACGCGCAAGCCATTCGCGCGCCGCGTCGTCGATTTCCAGCTGCACACGTTTTTCGTCGAGTTGCGCCTGCAGTTCGGTGAGGAACTTGTCGACGACCGTTTTGATGATCTCGCCATCGAGCGGCTTGAACTGAACGATGGCGTCGAGCCTGTTGCGGAACTCGGGCGTGAACATGCGACGGATCACTTCCATCGCATCACTCGAGTGGTTCTGATGCGTGAAACCAATCGACGCCCTGCTCGCTTCCTGCGCGCCGGCGTTCGTCGTCATTACCAGGACGACGTTGCGGAAATCGGCTTTGCGGCCGTTGTTGTCCGTCAGCGTTCCATGGTCCATGACCTGCAGCAGCAGGTTGAAGACTTCCGGATGCGCCTTTTCGACTTCATCCAACAGCACGACGCTGTGTGGGTGTTTGGTCACTGCTTCGGTAAGCAATCCGCCTTGATCGAATCCGACGTAGCCCGGAGGCGCACCAATCAGGCGTGACACCGTGTGGCGTTCCATGTACTCGGACATGTCGAAACGAAGCAACTCGACGCCCATGATGATCGCGAGCTGACGGCAAACTTCAGTTTTGCCCACGCCGGTCGGCCCGGCGAAGAGGAACGACCCCGTCGGCTTTTCGCCCGACTTCAATCCGGCGCGCGATAGCTTGATCGACGCAGACAATAGATCGATTGCTTCGTCCTGCCCGAACACGACCATCTTCAGTTTCTTATCGAGGTCACGCAGCGCTTCCTTATCCGAACTGGTGACCTGCGCCGACGGAATGCGAGCGATCTTCGCAACGACTTGCTCCACGTCGGTCGCGCCGATGGTCTTCTTGCGGCGACTCGGCGGCAGCAGCTTTTGAGCGGCTCCCGCCTCGTCGATGACATCGATTGCCTTGTCCGGCAGGAAACGATCAGTGATGTAGCGCTCTGACAGTTCCGCAGCGGCGCGCAAGGCCTTATCGGTATAGCGCAGATGATAGTGATCTTCGAACCGCGACTTCAGACCTTTGAGGATCTGGTATGTGTCGTCGACATTCGGCTCGGTGACGTCGATCTTCTGGAATCGACGCGACAACGCGCGGTCCTTTTCGAAGATCCCTCGGTATTCCTGATAGGTCGTCGAACCCATGCAGCGAAGCTCACCTGACGTAAGAATGGGCTTTAGCAGGTTCGACGCGTCCATTACGCCGCCGGATGCGGCACCAGCACCGATGATGGTGTGAATTTCATCGATGAAGAGAATCGCGTGCGGCTTCTTCTTCAGATCCGCCAGCAACATCTTGAACCGTTTCTCGAAGTCGCCGCGATACTTCGTACCAGCGAGCAGCGCGCCGAGATCAAGCGCATACACGGTACTGTCGGCGACCACATCGGGAACCTGCTTATCGACGATGCGCTTAGCGAGGCCTTCCGCAATCGCGGTCTTGCCAACGCCGGACTCACCTACCAGCAACGGGTTGTTTTTGCGGCGACGGCACAGTACCTGGATCACGCGTTCCAGTTCCGCTTCACGACCAACGAGCGGATCGATGCGGCCCTTCCGCGCCTGTTCGTTGAGGTTCGTCGCGAACGATTCGAGTGCACTCGGCTGTCCGGCTTCCCCGCCGGAAGCCGCATCTTCGTCTTGCTCGGACGACTCCGACGAATTTTCCTCGCCGGCAACTTTCGAAATGCCGTGCGCAATGTAGTTGACGATGTCGATGCGGGCTACGTTCTGTTGCTTCAGAAAGTAGACGGCCTGACTTTCCTGTTCGCTGAAAATCGCGACCAACACTTGTGCGCCTGTAACTTCCTTTCGGCCCGATGACTGAACATGGAACACGGCGCGCTGCAGAACGCGCTGGAAGCCCAGGGTCGGTTGGGTTTCTCGCTCTGAATCGCCGGCCGGGATCAACGGCGTGGTCGACTCAATGAACTCGTGCAGTTCCTTGCGCAGACGATCGATGTCTGCACCCACTGCTTTCAGCACGTCGACCGCGACGGTGTTATCGAGCAGAGCCAACAGCAGATGCTCGACCGTCATCCACTCATGACGCTTCGAGCGCGCTTCTTTGAAGGCGAGGTTTAGCGTGACTTCCAGATCTTTGCTCAGCATAGGGTTCCCTAGTCCGTCATCTCAATCTTGGACATCAGCGGATGATGATTCTCTTGAGAGTATTGATTGACCTGTTCCGATTTGGTCTCAGCAATGTCTCTGGGGAATATACCCACCACCGCGCTACCGCTTGTATGAATGGTCAGCATTATTTGCGTTGCCTTCTCCCGATTCATACCGAAAAAACGTTCCAATACATGTACCACGAATTCCATCGGCGTGTAGTCATCATTCAGAATGATGACCTTGTACATCGGCGGACGCCTGAGCTTGGGTTTAGTGGTCGCAGTCGCGAGACCCGAGTCTCGGTCTTGTTCTGAGTCACCCGATCCACCACCACTCGACAAGCTTAGTTGAAGATCGGATCGATGAATCACACGCGCAGTCACGAAATCCGAGGCTCATCTAATTGGGCTTCATCATAACACGTGAAAAACGCTCGTTTACGTCACGCGCAGCCGCGTGTGTGACTCCCGTAGTGACCTTGACTCACTGGTAATTTAGGGGGACAGTCTCGAAGGGGACGGAGTTTGCTTGGGTGTCAAGTGCGTGACGAACGCAGTTGGCAAGCTTCGAAGGGGAGGATCAGTCGCTATGGCGACAGGCAAGGTTAAGTGGTTCAACAACGCCAAGGGTTACGGGTTCGTAATCGCTGAGGCGGGCGGCGAAGATCTGTTCGTCCACTACTCGTCGATTCAGATGGACGGCTACAAGACACTGAAGGCCGGGCAGGATGTCGAGTTCGACATCGAGCAGGGTCCAAAAGGTCTGCATGCCGTGAACATCAGGTCATTCGAGTCAGAGGCACTCCCCGCGCCGCCGGTGGCGCCAAACAGCGAGCGCAGGTCCGAGCGACGACGAGCGTCCGGCGAAAGCCTTCAGCGCGCCGCCGCGGGAGTACGCGGAGTCTCGCTGACTACATCTTCGAGATCATCGCGCGACCGAACTCAGAGCACTTGAGCAGCTTCGCGCCTTTCATCAAGCGTTCGAAATCGTATGTGACCGTCTTTTGAGCGATCGCACCTTCCATGCCTTTGATGATCAGATCGGCCGCTTCTCGCCATCCCATGTGCCGCAACATCATTTCGGCTGAGAGGATCAGTGAACCGGGATTCACCTTGTCTTGACCCGCGTACTTCGGCGCGGTGCCGTGCGTCGCTTCGAACAGAGCAACCGGATCGCCAATGTTCGCGCCGGGCGCGATTCCGATTCCGCCCACCTGCGCAGCGAGCGCATCGGACAGGTAGTCACCGTTCAAGTTCATCGTTGCGATGACGTCGTACTCGTCGGGTCGCGTGAGAATCTGTTGCAGCATCGCGTCGGCAATCATGTCCTTGAACACGATCTGACGACCGGTTTTCGGGTTCTTCAATTGATGCCACGGACCACCGTCGAGCGGAGTCGCACCGAACTCTTCACGCGCGAGTTCATAGCCCCAGTCTTTGAAGGCACCCTCGGTGAATTTCATGATGTTGCCTTTGTGCACGAACGTCAGCGACGAACGATCCTCATCGATCGTGTACTGGATCGCCTTGCGCACCAAGCGCTTCGTTCCCTCTTCGGAGATCGGCTTGATGCCGAGGCCGCAGTGTTCGGGAAAGCGGATCTTCGTCACGCCCATTTCGTCGCGCAGGAACTTCATCAATTTGATTGCCGCCGCGCTGTCGGCTTCCCATTCGACGCCGGCGTAGATGTCTTCCGTATTCTCGCGAAAGATCACCATATCGGTCTTCTCAGGATGCACGACCGGGCTGGGTACGCCGGTAAACCAGCGGACAGGACGCTGACATACGTAAAGATCGAGCTCTTGTCGTAGGGCAACGTTCAATGACCGGATACCGCCCCCCACTGGAGTCGTCATCGGCCCTTTGATTCCAACGACGAATTCCTTCATCGCCGTCAGCGTTTCCTGCGGCAGCCACTGGTCTTCGCCATAGACCTCGAGCGACTTCTCACCCGCGTAGATCTCCATCCACTTGATGCTCCGCGAGCCGCCATAGGCTTTCGCCACAGCAGCGTCGACAACATCCTTCATCACAGGTGTGATATCGACACCGATACCATCCCCTTCAATGAAGGGAATGATCGGGTTCTTCGGAACAGTCAACGATCCGTCGGCAGCTGCTTTGATTTTCTCCCCGTCGGACGGAACGCGGATGTGTTGATAACCCATGAGGCACTCCCTTGTTTGGCCGGTCTTACAAAGCCGCGCATTATAGAGCAAATTCGGAAAATGCCGTGCCCAAGTTGATCCGCTTCTTCAAGCCGTTTCGCGTTCTGTCGCAATTCACCGACCCTGAGGGGCGAGCGACACTGGCGACCTTCATCGACGTTCCCGGTGTGTACACGGCGGGTCGACTCGACTACGACTCCGAAGGTCTCTTGCTGCTGACCGATGATGGTGCATTGCAGTCGCGTATCGCACACCCAAAACACAAGCTCGAGAAGACATACGCAGCGCAGGTCGAGGGGATACCCACACAAGCAACGCTCGACCGGTTGGTGCGCGGCGTCGTACTGCGTGATGGTCTGAGCCGAGCAGTCAGTGCAAAGCCATCGAGCGAACCCGCAAACCTGCCGCCCCGCGATCCGCCCATTCCACCGCGACATCGGGATTCGAGCAGTTGGGTTAGCGTCGTACTGGATACCGGCAAGAATCGGCAGGTACGACGGATGCTCGCCGCGGTGGGCCATCCGGTACTGCGTCTGATGAGAGTCCGAATAGGACCTTGGACCCTCGACGACCTTGCACCTGGTGAATGGAAGGAAGAGGCAGTGCACCTGCCCCGCTGACGCTCGCGACTATTTCCGCCAGTCGCTCGACCGCAGATGGTCGATGGTCGTGGACTCGATCCACCTCGCACCGGACGGCGACACCTCACGCTTCCAGAAGACCGCTTCCGTCTTCAAGAGATCTATGACGAACGTGCACGCATCGAGCGCGGCCTGACGATGGCTCGACGCCGCCAGTACAAGCACGATCTGATCACGCGGCGCGAGTTCCCCGACTCGATGGATGACTACCACCGCGTCGAGCGGCCAGCGTTCGGCGGCGCGATCGAGGATCGACTCGATGCTCTTCTCCGTCATGCCGGGATAATGTTCGAGTTCGAGATTCGAGACCGCGTGGGTTTCATGCTGGTCCCGGACCACGCCGCAGAACGCAGCCATCGCGCCAACCCGGCCGCCCAGTACAGATCTCAACTCGGCCCATTCACGCCCCAGATCGAAATCGTCGCGCTGAATCGAGATCTTCCTGTGCATGCTCACCCGCCCGTAATCGGAGGCATGAATGCAACCTCATCGCCGTCGTGAATAGCACAATCGTTTCCGACGAACTCTCGGTTGAGAGCCACTCGCACATCGCGGGCGTTCAAGGCCGCAACAACGCGTTCGCCGAGTTGTTCGCGTATGTTCGCCAACAACCCTGCAATGTCGCCAGAAGCCGGTGTGGAAACCTCGACGACATCGCGCCCGACCTGCTCGCGCAGCGCGGCGAAGAATCTCACCTTAACAGTCATTCAATCGGATCCGGGCGATCCCAGTCGCCGCTCTTTCCACCGCTCTTGTGGATTAATCGAACGCTCTCGATCGACATGCCGCGGTCTGCAGATTTGCACATGTCGTACACCGTCAGCGCAGCGACGGTCGCGGCCGTAAGCGCTTCCATCTCGACGCCGGTCTGGCCGGTCACCTTACACTCGGTCGAGATCTGCAGAACGTCGGCCGTGTGGCGCTCGAAGTCGACGGTGACCTTCGCCAATGCGAGCGGATGGCATAGTGGAATGAGGTCCGAGGTACGTTTTGCCCCCTGAATTCCCGCGACGCGCGCCACTGCCAACACGTCACCTTTTGCGACACCGCCGCCGAAGATTGCATCGAGGGTCTGAGGTTGCATTCGGACGCGAGCCATTGCTCGGGCAACACGCGCCGACTCGGATTTCTCCGAGATGTCGACCATCCGCGCCTCACCAGCAGCGTTGAGATGCGAAAACTGCGACACGCGCGTGCTCCGGGATTGCGACAGGCCGGGGATTAGAGCGAATCACCTGATTCGGCGCAACAGACTCGGTAAACTGGCGCTTCCCCCTTACCGTACCCCTACCTGTGACCGAGTCGAGCCAAGAAAGAATCATCGTCGGCATGTCCGGCGGCGTCGACTCTTCGGTTGCCGCCCTGCTCCTTCTCGAGCAGGGCGCCTCGGTGGAGGGGCTGTTCATGAAGAACTGGGACGAAGACGACGGCACCGAATATTGCACCGCCAAGGCGGACTACGAGGACGCCGCAGAAGTTGCAAATCGCCTGGGCATCAAGCTGCACACCGCGAACTTTGCCGCCGAATATTGGGACAACGTATTCGAGGATTTCCTTGCGGAGTACCGTGCTGGACGAACGCCTAATCCCGACGTGCTGTGCAATCGCGAAATCAAATTCAATGTGTTCATCGACTATGCGCGATCGCTCGGCGCCCCGCGCATTGCGACGGGTCACTATGCGCGCACACGAGTGGGAGCGGCAGGATTCGAGTTGCACAAGTCGGTGGATTCGGAGAAGGACCAAACGTACTTCCTCAACGCGGTGCCGCTCGACCAATTGTCGCGCTGCGAATTTCCACTGGGCGAGTTGAAGAAGCCCGACGTACGTGCGCTCGCAAAACGAGCTGGTCTGCACAACCACGAACGCAAAGACAGCACAGGGATCTGCTTCATCGGCGAGCGGCGGTTCCGGGACTTCCTGGCGCAGTATGTCGCGTCGACACCCGGACCGATCGTCGGCGTCGATGGTTGTCGATATGGAGAACACATCGGCCTGCACCATTACACGATCGGTCAGCGCGAGGGACTCGGAATCGGTGGGCGCGCGCGTAAGCGAGAGGCGCCCTGGTACGTCGCATCAAAGGATATGAACACAAATACGCTCGTCGTTTCACAAGTCCAGGACGATCTCG
This sequence comes from uncultured Gammaproteobacteria bacterium, assembly GCA_963822125.1. Lineage (GTDB taxonomy): Bacteria > Pseudomonadota > Gammaproteobacteria > Pseudomonadales > Azotimanducaceae > DATJGR01. The sequence goes on from CAWGGQ010000035.1 coordinate 160,901, forward strand.
ACAGTCACTGGTTGACCACACCTTCGATCAACTGGTTAACCGCACCTCCGGTCGCTGCCATTGCAGTGCAGCGCAAAAGTGAGATACCGGCAATCCGATCAGCCGTGCACCGTGCACCGTCGTGCGGATGGCGGTTATTGGATCGACTTCGCATCGCCCCAGCGCGCGGTCACGGAGGGACAATACGTGTGTCTGTATGTGGGTTCGCGTTGCCTCGGCGGCGGCATCATCGACACGCACGGCAAGTTCGCTGGTCGCTCGAGCCGCGCCGCATGACGGTTAGTCTGCGTGATCAGTGCATTGCTCTTGCTGGTATCTGCCAATCAGCCGCACTAGTGCATCGAACCGCGCACGGACTCGCAACGAGTTCGCGCGAAATCGATCCGCTCATCACCAGCATCTTTGCGACCGATCCGCGCACCATTGATGACGTATACGGCTCGGTGAGTCAGTTGCGCAGCGGTGTTGCGGCGGCAGCGGAGATGTTGTCCAAACCAAGCCCCGATCTCATGCCTACGCTCAAGTACGCGATGGCCCTACTCGACATCGAAGTGCGCCTGCGCGGCCGCGGCGATCTGTCCGAAGCGCTGCGCAACGGCATCGAGGAACTTCGTTCGTCTTCGGAAGAGCGCGGCGACTCCCTGTTTGCACGGCTGTCTGCGTTGTATCAGCGCACGATCAGCACTCTAGACAGGCGCGTACACGTCAGCGGCTCACCGGAGGTTCTACAACGGAACGAAGTAGCAGCGAAGATCCGCACGTTATTGCTTGCCGGTGTTCGCAGCGCCTGGCTTTGGCATCAGTCCGGAGGCCGTCGCTGGCACCTGGTATTGCGCCGGTCTACCATCCGCAACATGCTGACTACGCTCGCTCGTCCAAGCGAAACCCACTAAGCATGCAACTCGATTCACTCACCGCCATCTCACCGTTAGATGGGCGATATCGCAACCGTCTCACGCCGCTTGCAGAGCTCGTCAGCGAACTGGCGCTGCAGCGCTATCGGGTGCGGATAGAGCTTCGGTGGTTCGAACATCTGGCGGATGAACGAACGGTGTCCGAGCTGCCTGCCCTCAGCGCAGCTGCACGCAAGTTACTCCGCACCATTGATGCCGATTTCAGCGCAACTGACGGCGCCAGCATCAAGGAAATCGAACGGACGACCAACCACGACGTAAAGGCCGTCGAGTATTTCGTGAAAGAAAAGCTCGCGCGCTTCGTCGGAGCTCGCTCCGCACATCGAATTCGTTCATTTCGCGTGCACCTCGGAAGACATCAACAATCTCGCGCACGCGCTCACGCTGAAGGAGGCGCGCGACGCTCTCATCCTGCCGCAGATGCAACTGCTGATCGATGCGATAAACGCAAACGCTGTTGCGTTCGCGGATGTTGCGATGTTGAGCCGTACGCACGGGCAAGCGGCCTCTCCGACCACGATGGGCAAGGAACTGGCCAATGTCGCGAGAGCGTCTCGAACGGCAGCGTGACGCATTTCGAGAAGTGGAGATCCTCGGCAAATTCAACGGTGCGGTCGGCAACTTCAATGCACACCTTGCCGCTTATCCGGCAGTGGATTGGCCAACCGTGTCGCGCACCTTCGTTCAGTCGTTGGGTCTTGGCTACAACCTGTATACCACGCAGATCGAACCGCACGACTACATCGCGGAGTACTTCCATGCACTTCCCGCTTCAACCAGGTGCTGCTGGACTTCAATCGTGACATCTGGGGCTACATCTCCATCGGGTACTTCGGCCAACGGCGGGTAGAAGGCGAAACCGGTTCATCGACCATGCCCCACAAGGTCAACCCGATCGACTTCGAAAACTCCGAAGGCAACATCGGCCTCGCCAACGCAATCATGCTGCACCTCGCCGAAAAGCTGCCGGTGTCGCGCTGGCAACGCGACCTCTCGGACTCTACCGTGCTGCGCAATCTCGGCGTCGCGCTCGGGTACTGCATCGTCGCCTACGACTCGGCGCTGCGTGGAATCGGCAAACTGCAACTGAATCACACCGCCATCGCGCAGGATCTCGAAAGCAGCTGGGAAGTGCTCGCTGAAGCGGTGCAGACCGTAATGCGCAGACACGGTCTGAAGGAACCCTACGAACAACTTAAAGCGCGCCACGCGCGGTCAGCAACTCGATCGTGCGACGTTTGTCGATCTCCTGAAGGCGTTGCCTTTACCTGCCGACGCGCGTGCATCTCTCGCGGCCTTAACGCCTGAACAGTACACCGGTTTGGCCGCCGCGCTGGCAAAGCGAAATGATTGATGGCGGTGCATGCCGTCAGGGTCGAGTGGTTGACGCACATGGAGAAGCTGCGCGCCATTCGGCAGCGAGTATTCATCGAAGAACAAAACGTACCTATGGATCTGGAGTGGGACGGGCTCGACGAAGAAGCAAATCATTTCCTCGCGTTGAACGAAATGGGGCTCGCGCTCGGCACGGCGCGCCTGCTCCCGAGTACGGGTCAGATCGGTCGTATGGCGGTGCTCAAGGAACAACGCGGCCGGGACATAGGTCGGCAACTGCTCAAGGCCGCTGTCGATCACGCCGTCGAGGTCGGTCTGCAACGTGTATTCCTGCACGCGCAAACGCACGCGGAAGGGTTCTATCGCAAGTCCGGCTTCCTGCCGTCTGGCGCCGAATTCATGGAAGCCGGCATTCCGCACATCGAGATGGAGTTGGCGTTGCCGATTCCGTTCAAGGGTTCTGCGCGCGACCGTGAACTGCCGTTAGTGAAGGCCGCGTCAACTCCGGTGAGGCGGTTCTCGCGCCAGCGCACAGAACGTTCCAATCGGAATCCGAATGCCGCGATGGTGTCGTCGAGTTGCTCGCACGCGCGCGGCGCAAGGTGCTCATCATGAGTCCGAACCTCGACACCTCGCTGTTCGGTTACGAACCTGCACTGGCAGCGCTTTCCGAATTCGCTCGGCGAAGTCGACACGCGTCGGCTGCCGTTCTGGTCGACGACACCAAGGCCATCGCGGAGATTGCCCATCCTCTGCTCGAACTGGTTCGCCGCATGCCGAGTAAGATCGAGATGCGACGGCTGCCCGAAGAAAGCGTGCCGACTCGCAGTTTCATCGTGGTCGACGACACGGCGGTTTGGATTCAGCCAGACCTGCAGGCCTATGTCGGTTGGCTCAATCTGAACGACCGCGTCGAGGCGCGACGGCTCAGCGACGCATTCGCCGCACTGTACGACCGCAGCTCAGATGATCCCGAGCTTCGGCTGCTCAGCCTTTGAGCGTCCGCCCAATCCTCGCTCTGTTCGCCGCGCTCAGCGTTGCAGCGCTCAACATCGCGGCGCTCGGAGCTCACTACGGTACGGAGCCTGCCGGTGCCTCCGATCAATTCGGCCACTGCTCGAGCCTCACCGACCAACCGTCGCTGTGCGCTTCATCCAAGGGACATTGCGTCGAGACGACCGGTGCGACGCGCGCATACCCTGTGGCCGACGGTGATCGCATCACGTTGTTCTGGTCGAGCGATCCGGATGAAGTCGACGGGGTGATCCATCTGGGGAAACTGTTTCTACCGCTGAACACGCAGTCCTCGACGTCGGTTGCTCCCGTGACGCTCGAAATCGACATGCCTACGGGCACCGCTGCGACCGTGATCGTGGAGTACGCCGGCACTCGTCACCACGTGCCGCTGACAACCGGTGTGTGGCAACCGATCACGCTCTACAACCCGGACGAGCGAACCCTCTACGTCCTGTTCCGGCCGCCGCCGCACCGCCACCAAATTGACACCCTCGCAAACCCGGGGGCATGATTGCGCCCCCTTTTTTTTCAAGCAGCCATCCAATGTCACTGACCGCAGAGCCCCAGACAATCGGCGGGCTCGAGGTTCGCGGCCGAGTCACCGCCGAGTACCGAGAAGTCCTCACCGAAGAAGCGATGTCGTTCGTTGCCGATCTCGTGCAACGGTTCCAGCCACAGCTCGCGGCATTGATGGAGAAGCGCGTCGCGTTCCAGGCGCGAATGGACGCGGGCGAGTTGCCCGATTTTCTTCCTGAGACGAAGGGGATTCGCGAAGGCGACTGGAAGATAGCCGGCATCCCGCAGACTTGCTCGATCGCCGCGTGGAGATCACCGGTCCCGTCGACCGCAAGATGATCATCAACGCGCTCAACGCGAACGTCCGCGTGTTCATGGCGGACTTCGAAGATTCGTTGGCCCCCACATGGGAAAACGTCGTTGAAGGTCAGATCAATCTGCGCGACGCAAACCGCCGCACGATCGACTTCACGAACCCCGACGGCCGCAAGTACACATTGAAGGCACAGCCCGCGGTACTCATCGCGCGCGTCCGCGGCCTTCACCTGAGTGAAAAGCACGTCGGTTGGAGCGGCGGCGAACGCATTCCGGGGTGTCTATTCGATTTCGGTTTGTATTTCTTCCACAACTATCAGACGCGCCGCGCCGCCGGCACCGGCGTCTACTACTACATGCCGAAGATCCAGAGCCACGAAGAGGCGGCGTGGTGGGATTCCGTGTTCGCCTACACCGAACAGCGGTTCAACGTTCCTGTTGGGACAATCAAAGCAACATTCCTCATCGAGACATTGCCGGCCGCATTCCAGATGGACGAAATCCTGTACGCCTTGCGCAATCACGCAGTGGCGCTCAACTGCGGACGCTGGGACTACATCTTCAGCTACATCAAAACACTGCGGAAACACCCGGATCGCGTATTGCCCGATCGGCAAGCGCTGACGATGGACAAGCCGTTCCTCAACGCCTATTCGCGCCTGCTGATTCGCACCTGCCATCGTCGCGGAGCGCTCGCGATGGGCGGTATGGCGGCGTTCATTCCAAGCAAGGATCCGAAGCAGAACGAAGTCGTCGCCGCGAAGGTGCACGCCGACAAAACGCTCGAAGCGACCAACGGACACGATGGCACCTGGGTGGCACATCCCGGTCTCGCCGATCTCGCTATGGAGGTGTTCGACCGGCATATCCCGCAAGGTCATTCCAATCAGCTCGATGTTTCGCGCAATCAGGATGCACCCATCAAAGCGGCCGACCTGCTGGCCGTTCCGGCGGGCGACCGCACCGAAGCTGGCATGCGCACTAACATCCGCGTGTCGATTCAGTACATCGAAGCGTGGATCTCAGGTACTGGATGTGTGCCGGTTTACGGCCTCATGGAAGATGCCGCAACGGTCGAGATATCGCGCGCGTCCATCTGGCAGTGGATCCAAAACGGCAAGCAGCTCACCAACGGCAAGACCGTCACCAAAGCTCTCTTCCGCGAGCTGTTGAATGAAGAACTGCAGGTGGTCCGCGACGAAGTCGGTGAAGCGCGATATCAGGACGGCCGTTTCCGCGAAGCCGCCGAGATGATGGATCGCCTGACCACCGGCGATGAACTGGCGGACTTCCTCACCCTGCCCGCCTACGAGGTGCTCTAGAGCTCGAGACCATTCGGGGGCACCATTCCAACGAGGCAACTGTTAGTTTTCATCGTTTCACTTTTCTTTCTAATCGCGGTCTCTAGAATCGCCGCCTCCACCGCTAACTAAGGGAACACCCATGGCGCTCCACTTCGTTCCACGCAAACCGCGCGCAGAGCAGATCAAAGAGCTCGAAGCGGAATGGAAAAAGAACCCGCGCTGGAAAGGCGTAAAACGCGGCTACCAGGCCAAAGACGTCGTCAAACTGCGCGGCACGATTCCACACCGTAGTGCGTTGGCAGCACACGGCGCCGACAAGCTGTGGGACTTGATGACCAAGGGTCGTACGTGAACGCGCTCGGCGCCCTCACCGGCGGCCAAGCCGTGCAGCAGGTCAAAGCCGGCATCAAGGCGATCTATTGCTCCGGCTGGCAGGTCGCCGCGGACAACAACACGTCGGAAACGATGTATCCGGACCAATCGCTGTACGCGGTCAATTCCGTGCCGACTCTGGTGAATCGCATCAACAACGCGTTCCGTCGCGCTGACGAGATCCAGTGGTCGAAAGGCGTCGACGACGGCATCGACTTCTATGCGCCGATCATCGCCGATGCCGAAGCCGGCTTCGGCGGTGTTCTCAACGCGTTCGAACTGATGAAAGCGATGATCGGCGCAGGCGCCGCCGGTGTGCACTTCGAAGACCAGCTCGCGTCGGTGAAAAAGTGCGGCCACATGGGCGGCAAAGTGCTCGTCCCGACGACCGAAGCCGTTCAGAAGCTGATCGCGGCGCGCCTCGCTGCAGACGTCTGCGACGTGCCAACGATTCTGATGGCCCGCACCGACGCCAACGCGGCCGACATGGTCACGTCCGATATCGACGAATGGGACAAGCCGTTCATCACCGGCGAACGTACGTCGGAAGGCTTCTACAAAACGCGTGCCGGTCTCGATCAGGCGATTTCCCGCGGTCTGGCATACGCGCCATATGCGGACCTGATCTGGTGTGAAACGGCGGTGCCGTCGCTCGACGAAGCAAAGCGTTTCGCCGAAGCGATCAAGAAAGAACATCCCGGATCAGATGCTGTCGTACAACTGTTCGCCGTCGTTCAACTGGCGCAAGAACCTCGACGACAAGACGATTGCGAAGTTCCAGATCGAACTCGCGGCGATGGGCTACAAGTTCCAGTTCATCACCTTAGCCGGCATCCACTCCATGTGGTACAACATGTTCACGCTGACGAAGGGATACGTTGAGCGACAGATGTCCGGCGTATGTCGAACTGCAGGAAGCCGAATTTGCCGCAGCGAAAGACGGCTACACGTTCGTCAGCCACCAGCAGGAAGTCGGCACCGGCTATTTCGACGACGTTGCGAACGTGATCCAAGGCGGTCAGTCGTCGGTTACCGCGCTCACTGGTTCGACAGAGGAAGCGCAGTTCCACAAAGCCCACTAGGGGCGCGCGGAACAATGAAAAAGGGCGGCATCAGCCGCCCTTTTTCATTTCGACAGACGAGACGTTTCAGATCACGAGCAAATCCATGAACTCGTTCACCGGCATCGTTTCCAGTCGCTTCTGATCCTTCGCAAGTTCGAACACCTGCGCGGTGCGACGCGACGGGAAACGCGTCAGCAGGTTGCGCCGGAATTTCTCCTCGAGAATCGGAATACCCTCTTTGCGGCGGCGACGATGTCCGATCGGGTATTCGACGACCACCTTCTCGGTCTTCGTGCCGTCCTTGAAGAACACCTGAATCGCATTGGCGATCGAGCGCTTGTCGGGCTCGTGATACTCGCGGCTGTAGCGTGCGTCTTCCTCGATCACCATCAGTTCGCGAATCTTGTCGACGCGGGGATCGGCAGCGACGTCGTCCTCGTAGTCTTCAGCGACCAGATTGCCCTTCAACAGACCGATCGCCGCCATGTACTGCAGGCAGTGGTCACGGTCTGCCGGATTGTTCAGCGTGCCGGTCTTGCTGATGATACGGATCGCCGACTCGTGCGTAGTCATCACGATTTTGTCGATTTGATCCAATCGGCCCGCCACCTGCGGATGCAACGTCACGGCCGCTTCGACGGCGGTTTGCGCGTGGAACTCTGCCGGGAACGAAATTTTGAACAGAACGTTCTCCATCACATACGAGCCATAGTCGCGCTGGAACTTGAACGGCTGCCCCTTGAACGAAACGTCGTAGAAGCCCCATTTCGGCGCCGTCAGCGCACTCGGATAACCGATCTCACCCTTGAGCACCAGCATCGCAAGCCGAACCGCGCGGCTGGTGGCATCACCGGCTGCCCATGACTTGCGAGGACCCGCGTTCGGTGCATGACGATACGTGCGCAACGACGAACCATCGATCCACGCGTGCGAAAGCGCGTCGATGATCTGATCGCGAGTGCCGCCGAGCAGCTGCGTCACCACCGCGGTGGACGCGACGCGAACCAGCAGCACGTGATCGAGGCCGACGCGGTTGAAGCTGTTCTCCAGCGCGAGACAACCTTGAATCTCGTGCGCCTTGATCATTGCGGTGAGCACATCGCGCATCACCAGCGGCTTCTTGCCGGCGGCGACGTTCGTGCGACTGACGTAGTCCGCAACCGCAAGGATTCCGCCAAGGTTGTCTGACGGATGCCCCCATTCCGCAGCGAGCCATGTGTCGTTGAAATCGAGCCAACGAATCATGCAGCCGATGTCCCACGCGGCTTTTACAGGGTCCAGCTCGAACTGCGTACCCGGAACGCGCGCGCCGTTGAGCACCGTCGTTCCGCTGACGATTGGACCCAGGTGTTTGCTGCACTCGGGAAAACGCTGCGCCAGAAATCCACATCCCAACGTATCGATCAGGCAATTCCGCGCCGTGTCATAGGCTTCGCTGCTCTTGATCTGGAATCCGGTCACATAGTCGGCGATGGCGACCAGTTCTTTGTCCGGGTCGGGCCGTACGTTGAGGTCTACGTTTGCACTCATGTCGCTCGTTTTCTCCTGTTATCGATCTGACATTTTGACGAAGGCGCGCGGCGCGGGACCGACATAGTCCGCACTCGGCCGAATGATCCGATTGTTCGAACGCTGTTCCATGATGTGGGCCGTCCAACCCGAAACTCGGGAACACACGAAAATCGGCGTGAAGAGCTTCGTGGGAATACCCATGAAGTGATACGCGGACGCGTGATAGAAGTCGGCGTTCGCGAACAGCTTCTTCTCGTCCCACATCGTTTTTTCGACTGCGGCGGAGACGGGGAACAGCACGTTGTCACCAACGGACTTCGCGAGCTTCTCCGACCACTCTTTTATGATCGCGTTGCGCGGGTCCGACGTTGCGTAGATCGCGTGGCCGAATCCCATGATCTTGTCCTTGCGCTCGAGCATTCCCTTGATGCCGGCAGCAGCATCGGCTGCGGAACTGAACTTCTCGATCATGTCCATCGCCGCTTCGTTCGCACCGCCGTGCAGCGGGCCGCGCAACGATCCGATTGCGCCGGTCACGCACGAATGCATATCCGAAAGCGTGGAGGCACAAACGCGCGCGGTGAACGTGGACGCGTTGAATTCGTGTTCCGCGTACAGGATCAGAGACACGTCCATCACTCGCTGCTGCAACTCGCTCGGGCTCTTGTCGTGCAGCAGATGCAGGAAATGTCCAGCGAGTGAATCCTCGTTGGTTTCCGTTTCGATGCGCACGCCGTCGTGGCTGAAGCGATACCAATAGTTGATGATCCCTGGCAGCGTCGACAGCAGCCGGTCAGCTACATCGTGCTGCTGGCTGAAGTCCGCCTCCGGCTCGACGTTGCCGAGAAAGGAGCAGCCCGTTCGCATCACGTCCATCGGATGCGTCGTCTTTGGAATTCTCTCGAGCACGTCCTTCACCGACTTCGGCAATACACGCAGCTTCTTCAGCTTCGCTTTGTACGCGTCGAGTTGTTTCTTGTTCGGCAGTTCGCCGTAGAGGATCAGGTACGCGACTTCCTCAAACGTGGCACCTGCGGCGAGTTCCGAGATGTCGTAGCCGCGATACGTCAGACCTGTGCCGGTCTTGCCAACCGTGCACAGTGCGGTCTGGCCGGCGCTTTGTCCGCGCAGCCCCGCCCCCGTCAGTTTCTTGCCCTCCGCCATTTACAGTGCCTCCCTCGACTCTTCGTTTTTGAATAGCTCATCGAGCTTGCGCTCGTAGTCGTGATACCCCAGAAAATCGTACAGATCCATGCGTGTCTGCATGGTGCCGACAACACTCTTCTGCGTACCTTCCGTTCGGATCGCGCGATAGACGTTCAGCGCCGCCTGACTTGCTGCACGGAATGCCGACAGCGGATACAAGGCCATTGCGATGCCTACGCTGCCGAGTTCCTGCGTCGTGAACAGGGGCGTCTGTCCGAACTCGGTAATGTTCGCTAGTACCGGCACCTTTACCGACGCGACGACGCGTTTGTACATCGTGAGGTCTGTCATCGCCTCTGCGAAGATCGCGTCCGCTCCGGCTTCTACGAACGCGGACACGCGTTCGAGCACTGCATCGAACCCGTCAACGGCGAGTGCGTCAGTTCGCGCCATCACGATGAAGTCCGCGTCGATCTTTGCATCTACCGCTGCTTTGATGCGATCGGTCATCTCGCTGATCGGGACGATAGCCTTGTTGGGGCGGTGTCCGCATCGCTTCTGCGCGACCTGATCTTCGATGTGAACTGCTGCAGCACCGGCGCGCGTCATAGCCTTGATGGTTCGGGCGATGTTGAACGCACCGCCCCACCCTGTGTCGATGTCGACTAGCAGAGGCAAGCTCGAAGCGCTGGTGATCCGGCGCACGTCTTCCAGCACGTCGTCGAGCGACGTCATACCGAGATCGGGAAGTCCGAACGACGCGTTTGCCACTCCAGCACCGGACAAGTAAAGCGACTTGTACCCCACACGTTCGGCGAGCATTGCGGAATAGGCATTGATGGCCCCGACCACTTGCAGCGGTCGCTCCTGCGCAATGGCGTCGCGCATTCGGCGGCCGGCGCTGGCTTGAATCGTCATTCGTCTGGTTCTCCGTACTGATTACTGCGCGTCTCATGTCGAATGGCGCGCAAGTGGGATAACGCAATGAAGGCTTCGCCGGATTCTCCGACCCTGTCGGAAGCCGCGTCCATGATACGCTAAGTGCAAATCGTGTTTGCGAGCGGAAACGAACGCAGCCCGATCGATCAGGCAGTTCCCTTCCGATGAATCGAATCCCGCTCCCCTACTGTGCCGACGCCCTGTCGTTGTTCGAGCGTCTGCGCGATTTGCCGCAGCCGGTGCTCCTTCACAGTAGCGACCGGACATCGCCCTCAGGTCGATATGACGTGATGGCAGCGGACCCGGTTCGCTCGATCGTTTATCGGGACGGGACGCTCCGCTTGGGCGACGTATCCATCAGAACCGGACGACCGCTTGACGAATTGGCTGCGCAGTTCCAACGCAGCGACGCCGCGGCGGCGCACTTTCGTACGGGCTTCATCGGCTATTTCGGCTACGGCCTGCAGCACACCCTCGAACGCCTGCCTCCAGGTCCAACCGACGTTGTGGGGCTACCCGACTTGTGCGGTGGAGAATACGTCTGGTCAGTGGTTACCGATCACGCCACCCGAACGACGGATCTCTGGCACGACGACGAATACGAGCAAGTCGCACGGGCGACCTTGAAGCGCCTCGAGAAAGCAGCGCCCACTCGACTCGCCAGCTTTTCCATCGGGTCCCGTTTTTCGACGGAGATGAGCGATTGCCAGTACGTCGACGCTTTCAACGCGATTCAAGCGTATGTGCTTTCGGGCGAGTGCTACCAGGTCAATCTCGCACGCCACTACGCAACATCGCTGCGCGGGGACAGACTCGACGCGAGCTGGGCGGCATATAGGCACCTGGTCTCTCTGCAACCCGTCCCATACGGTGCGTACGCCTCTACGCCTTATGGAGACGTAGTAAGTCTGTCGCCTGAGCGCTTCGTCCGGACAGTCGGCAGCCACATCGCGACTTCGCCCATCAAGGGAACAGCGCCGCGGCATCGCGATTCCAGCCGCGACGCCGTCTCGCGCAGGCGGCTGCAGTGCAGCGAAAAAGATCGCGCCGAAAACCTGATGATCGTCGACCTGTTGCGTAACGACCTGGGCCGCATCTGTCGGCCGGGAACCATTCGCGCCGACGATCTCTTCCGGGTCGAATCGTTCGCGAACGTTCATCATCTCGTGAGCACCATCCAGGGAGAGACCGTTGCAGGCGTCGACGCATGGAGCGTGCTGAAAGCGATGTTCCCCGGCGGGTCGATTACCGGTGCGCCGAAGATTCGCGCGATGGAAATCATCAACGAGTTGGAGCCGGTCGCGAGGTCGGTCTATTGCGGAAGCATCGGGTGCATCGATCGCAGCGGGTCGTTCGATACGAACATCGCAATACGCACTCTGGTCTTCACGCCCTCGGAAGTTCACGCATGGGGCGGCGGCGGCATTGTGGCCGACTCCGTCGTCGGCACGGAAATGGCCGAGATCGAACACAAGATCGGGAAGCTGCTTCAGGCAACCGCGGGGTTGGATTCGAGCAGATCCTGCAGCGCTTGATAGCTCTCTGCGCGCGGAAACTGCGGATACTCTGACGCAACGGTTGGGGGGCAACGATAGAAGAAACCGGCGTCGGCCTGGTCCAGCATCGGGATGTCGTTGTACGAGTCGCCGGCAGCGAGCACTCGATAACGCAGCGACTGAAACGCCTTTGACCGACTGTCGTTTCGGATCGGGTTGCCTGATCCGATAACCTTCGATCGGCCCACGCACGACTTCGAGCCGTGGCACAACAACATGGGCCACCCGAGTTTCGCCATCATGGGATGCGCGAACTCGTAGAACGTATCCGAAACGATCGCCACCTGAAACCGGGCATCGCGCCCACTGCAGAAAACTCGGACTGCGCCGGGCAGAGGTTCGAGCGTATCGATTACAGCTTCGGATGGTCGCCGAGATCGATTCGCTGCGCGTCGAGAATACCGAGCCGCAAGCGCATCAGATCGTCATAGACGGGGATGTCGCGCGTCGTCTTGCGAAGCGACTCAATGCCGGTCTTTTCCGCTACACCGACCCAGATCTCCGGAATCAGAACGCCTTCCAGATCGAGGCACAGAACATCCATGCTGGCTCCAAGGTTTCACGGGAAACCCATCCCGCCGCGCAAAACAGCCGCGATGTTAGATGACGAATCCACCGTTGTAAGCATAGAAGCACAAAGTATTTTTGGTGGTCTAGATAGGTTGCTAGGCTCGCCCGCAATGCAAACGGAACCGAGTTCGACATGGCTACCCGGTCGATCGAGACGAAGACCCTGGAAATACTCGATAGAGCGCAGCGCAGAAGCGGTCATTGCGAATGCGTTCGAACGATTCGAAGCAGATCAGATCGCGATTTCGTTCAGCGGGGCTGAAGATGTCGTGCTGATCGACATCGCGACAAAGCTCCGCCCCAATGTGCAGGTATTCTCGCTCGACACCGGGACGCCTGCACCCGGAAACCTACAAATTCATCGAACGGATTCGCGACCACTACGGAATCCGTATCGATCTGTTGATGCCCGAAGCTCAGGACGTCCAAGACCTGGTGGGCCGAAAGGGCCTGTTCAGCTTCTATCAGGATGGCCACCAGGAATGCTGCTCGATCCGCAAGATCAAGCCGCTACGACGGCATCTCGCCGGGCCTCGACGCCTGGATCACCGGACAACGGCGCGACCAGAGCGTCACGCGTCGAGGTATCCCCGAACAGGACGACGCTGCATTTTCGACAATCGATCACCGCGTCGTCAAGTTCAACCCGCTCGCCGGCTGGACTTCTCCGAAGACGTCTGGGAATACATCCGGGCAAACGACGTGCCCTACAACCCGTTGCACGACGCCGGCTTCATGAGCATCGGTTGCGAGCCATGCACACGTCCGGTCGGCCCGCACGAGCACGAACGCAACGGCCGCTGGTGGTGGGAAGAAGCCGGCGGAAAGGAATGCGGTCTGCATGCACAGAACGTTCGTGCCGTGAAGTTCGTCGGCCAGCAACGGCCACTGAAGCTCATGACCGATCGCTCGATCACGTTCGTCAAAAAGATCCTCGCGACGGTGAGCCCTGCGGCAAGTGCCGCGACGTGGAGGAGCGTCTGACGGCGGGCGACACTGGCCGGCCATTGATCGGGTCGTGGTTGCCGACGAGCGTGATCCCAATTCCGAAGGCATGCGGCTGGCCGTCGAACTGGGTGTCGAACGGGCGCCGTTCTTTGTGGTTCGAAACAGGAACAAAAACAGTCACTTACACTGTTTTTCTGAAGTTCGTCAAAGAAGTACTTGGTTCGCAGCCAGCAAACCGACAAAGCACAACTGCTGCTGGCTGAAAATCCCGGCCTCGACTTGATCTGATCCTCCGCCGCTCAGCGCGTCGGCAGTTCGATCCCGTCGGAAAATCGCCTCGCGCTCCGCCCGGTTCGTGCACGCCAGCGCGCGCTCCGACGACGTCGCGCGTCAGGTGCGGCGCGAACAGCTCGATGAAATCGAACATGAACCGCCGCATGAACGTGCCTTTGCGGCAAGCGATGTAGGTGACGCTGGGCCGGAACAGGTGGCTCGCATCGAGCGCGACCAGGTCCGCGTCCTGCTCGGGGTCGTACGACATCGCGCAACGATGCCGACGCCGAGCCCGAGCCGCACATAGGTCTTGATCACGTCGGTGTCGGTCGCGGTGAAGACCACATGTGGCGACAGGCCGCTGCTCGACGAAGGCATCGTCGAGCTTGCGATCGTCCGGTGAAGCCGAACACGTAGGTCACGATCGGGTACTCGGCAGCGACCGCTTCGAGCGTCAGAGGCTTCACGCTCGCCAGCGGATGGCCCTCGGGCACGACCACGAGCGGTTCCACTCGTAGCAGGGCATCATCACCAGGTCGCCGAACAGCTCAGCGCCTTCGGTGGCGATCGCCGAAGTCGACCGTGCCGTCGGCGGCCATCTCGGCGATCTGCACCGGCGTACCCTGGTTCATGTGCAGCGACACCTCCGGGTAGCGCTCCGAAACCTTGATCGCCGGCGGCAGCGCATAGCGCGCCTGCGTGTGCGTGGTGGCGATCGCGAGGCTGCCCTTTGGCTCGTTGCTGAACTCCTGCGCGGCCTGCTTGATCGCTCTCGACCTGGCGCAGGATCTCGCCGCGCGATCCGGATGATCACCTCACCCGCCGGCGTGACGCGCGTCAGGTGCTTGCCGCTGCGCTCGAAGATCTCGACGCCGAGTTCGTCCTCGAGCAGACGGATCTGTTTGCAGATGCCGGGCTGCGAGGTATACAGGCTCTGCGCGGTCGCGGAGACGTTGAGGTCGTGGTGGGCGACTTCCCAGATATAGCGGAGTTGCTGCAGCTTCATGGATTGCGGGTCAGCCAGGGCTTATAACGGGAGGTCTTTTAGGCAATTTCACGGCATTCATGGCGCGATCGGCACCAGCACGCGCTCAGGCGGTTAGCCACGCGCGCGGCACGTGCCCGGACGCGACGTGGCCTGAGCTGCGGCTCGCAGTCCTGCGCCTGGTCGTCGAAGAACACATCGGCGCCGAAGGCGCGCAGGAACTGCGTCTTGTCGGCGCCGCCCAGGAACAGCGACTCGTCGAGACGGATGTCCCAGGCTCGCAGCGTGCGCATGACGCGTTCATGTGCCGGCGCCGCGCGCGCCGTCACCAGCGCAGTGCGGATCGGGCATGGCCTGCCGACGAACTCGTGCTGCAGCCGATGCAGCGCGGCGAGGAAGTCCTTGAACGGACCGCCGGCCAGCGGCGTCGCGCGGCCGCCTGTTCGTTGCGCGTAAACGCGTCGAGGCCATCGCTCTGGAACACCTGCTCGGCCTCGTCGGAGAACAGCACCGCGTCGCCGTCGAAGGCAAAGCGCAGCTCCTCCGACGGGTTGCCGGGCGATCGCGAGGGCAAGCAACGTCGCCGCGGCGACGCCCTGCTCCAGCGCATGCGCACGTCGTCGGAATCGGTAGAGAGGAACAGGTGGCATCTGAAGGCCTGCACATAGCGGTACGGTCGCTCGCCGCCGCAGAAGGCCGCGCGCGTGATGTTCGAGCCGTGGTGCTGGATCGTGTTGAAGATCCGCAGACCGGTGTCCGCCGAGTTGCGCGACAGCAGGATCACCTCGACCCGGGTCTCGCTCGAGCAGCACCGTTGATGCTCGAGCAGCTTCTTCACCAGCGGAAACGCCTCGCCTGGCTCGAGCGGCTCGTCCTCGTGCTCGATCTGGTAGTGCGGTAGGCCTCGAGCCCTTGCGCTCGAAAACGCGGTTGGAGTCTTCCAGGTCGAACAGTGCGCGCGAGGAAATCGCCACCGTCAGAAGTCGATCGCCGAGATCGGACACCACTTTTCAAGCGTCCAGGTTCGGAATGAGTTCGCTTTCGAGCTTGGTAATCATGTCCTTCAATCGCAGCTTCCGCTTCTTGAGGCGCTGTATCCGCATCGAATCAGGATGTCTGGTCTCGATCATGTACTTGATCACTTCGTCGAGATCGCGATGCTCGATGCGGAGTTCTTCCAACCACCTCGCGATTTCCGCAGGTTCCATCGCGAATTCCAGCGTTGCACAACCGTGGCATGATAAGGGGGTTCCCATCAGCCATAAAGGGACGCATCTCCGATGAGCACCCGCCGACCCGACGAACGCACGCTGCAATCGCAGCAGGATTCGTCCGGCAAGGCATCCGTCGATCGATTCCTCACCGAGGTCACTACGGCGCGACCGCCGAGCGTGCAATCGACACATCGACTCCTTTTCGGCATCGATGCGACCGCCAGCCGCCAACCGACATGGGACCTCGCGTGCGAGCTTCACGCCGAGTTGTTCGCCGAAGCCGCTCGCGCAGGAAACCTCGCCATTCAGTTGTGCTACTACCGCGGATCGAGCGACTTCGTCGCATCGCAATGGGCGACTACTCCCAATCAATTGCGCGATCAGATGCTCTCTGTCTCCTGTCGCGGTGGGCGTACCCAATTGCGCCGACTGCTCGAGCACGCGCTCAACGAAGCGATGCGATACCCGGTCAGAGCGCTGGTATTCATCGGAGACTGTTTCGAAGAGGATGAAGCGGACGTGCTTCGGTTCGTCGGGCAACTCGCTATCCGAACGCTACCCGTCTTCATATTCCAGGAAGGAAGCAACCGGACCGCAACGAGAGTGTTCAAGTCGATCGCGCGGTTGACGAACGGCGCACACGTGCCATTCGACGCGTCTAGCCCGGAGCAACTGAGACATCTGCTCGGCGCAATAGCGCAGTACGCCGCAGGCGGCCGATCGGCCCTGGAAGAGTACGCGCGTCGCATCGGCGGCACGCAGGCGCGCGCGCTGCTGAGCCAGCTCAAACCGTCATGATTCTTGCGGTTCTTGGCGGTTTGCTCGCGGTATTCGTGATCACCATCCTGCTTCGGTCGTTGTGGATTCGCTCGGGTCTCAACACGCGCCAAACACTGATGACCCTCGGCGTTGCGGCTTTGATAATCGTGATCGTCGCGTTGACGGTGACCGGGCGCATCAATTGGATCGTCGCGGCATTGGCGGCGTTGATTCCGCTGGTGCGCCGCATCGGAACGCTGGTGCGATTCGCCCCCTGGCTGGCGGCATTGTTTCCACGGCTACGCTCCACAAACGGGTCCGCCTCCCGACAGAACACCGAGGCCGGAAGTACCACCACCGACAGCAGCTTTTTCAGGATGACGCTGCACCACGCGTCCGGCCACATGGATGGCGAGATCAAACAAGGGACCCACAAGGGCCATTTCCTGAGCGAACTCGACGTTCCGAAGCTGCGTAGGTCTGCTCGCCGAGATACGCGAATACGACTCGCAGCGCCTGCTGGAGGCGTACCTCGACCGCAACCATCCCGAGTGGCGCACCAAAGACAAAACCACGCCTGACATCAGCGGGCAGAACATGACGCGGAGCGAGGCATTGTCGGCACTCGGGCTGGGGGAAAACGCCACGCTCGAAGAAATCGTCACCGCGCATCGTCGTCTTATTCAGAAACTGCACCCCGATCGCGGCGGCTCTACCTATCTAGCCGCCCTACTCAATCGAGCAAAGGACACTCTGATCAAAGACCCTTGATCTGTGCCTATCGTCACAGCGCTAGAGCCGTACGTGTCATACGATTTTGCGCCATGGTCAGATGTCCCGAACGCCGTAGTCTAGAGCGCCTTCCTGTGACCAACATGAAGGCGACTATTTCCGTACGTCATCGATTCGGGACCCATCACGGTGATGTTGTCGATTTCAATCGATTCGGTGTGACGATCGCATTGCGGCGCCCGTTGCCGATCAACAAACCGCTATTCGTTTCGCTGAAGCACTCTGATTCGCGCCTCGATGAGATCGTTGGGGCAGCGCACCACTGTCGATATTCACCCGGCGGAATATTCCGTGCCGGAATCCGCTTTCGCACGAACTCGCCGATTCAGCTCGACCGCGACGAGGTCGAACATCTGCTCGAAATGCTTGAACGAAAGATCGCGGAGTCGCTGGGCGCGACCGCTACATGAAGCCGCGGGCTTCTTCCTCGAGTGCAACCAGCCGCCGTACCCAGTTGTCCATCAACTGAAACTCGGCATCAGGTAATCCGAAGGCGCGACCAATCTCCTTGAGGAGGCACTCTTCCTCGATCTCGAACGCGCCGTCTACGTACGACAGCCGCAGCAGATTCAGTAACGCGATGGCGCGGGCGCGCCTCGTGTCGAACACCTTGTCCACGCCGTTGAGTTCCAGGTACTGCGATTCGGTTTTTGGATTGAGATCCATCTCCCGCTTGAACTCATCGAGCATGCCCTCTTCGTTCGGATCGAGCAGCCCATCCGAAACAACGACGTTGTGCGCCAGCCCCAGCAGCGCTTCGCGTTGCTGTCGCGTCAACGACGAGAGCCACATCGGCTATGCGGCTCCGCGCAGCATCGATGCGATGATTGACGCGAACATCAGCACGATCGACAGCCATCCCCAGGCGACGAACAGCTTCACGATCCAGCTTTGCTCGAAGAAATCCTCGATCAGATACCACATGCTTCAGCTTCCTTTTCGATTGCCCGCAAGAATACCAAACTTTCAATCGACGGCGGTCGTCGCGAAGAGATCGTGGGTGTCTGCCTCCACGATCGTGACGTCCACGAACTCACCCGGGCTGCAGTCGACCGTATCGACATACACACAGCCGTCTATTTCGGGCGCGTCGCCGCGCGACCGGCCGATTGCTCCATCGTCGTCCACAGTATCGATCAACACCTGCATACGCCGTCCGACCTTGGCCGCGAGGCGCGCAGTACTGATCTGCTCCTGATGGAGCATCAGCCGCTCCAACCGCTCCTGCTTCACGTCTTCCGGCACAGGGTCCGGTAGATCGTTAGCGCTGGCGCCGTCGACATCGGAATAGGCAAAACAACCGACGCGATCGAGGTCGGCATCGGTCAGAAACTGCAACAGCGCCTCGAACTCGGCGTCAGTTTCTCCCGGAAAGCCGACGATGAACGTAGAACGAATCGTGAGATCGGGACAGATCGCCCGCCACTTCGCGATGCGCTCCAATGTTCGATCGGACGCGGCCGGGCGACGCATCAGCTTCAGAATACGCGGCACACCATGCTGCATGGGAACGTCGAGGTACGGCAGCACGAGTCCGTCGGCCATCAGCGGCAACAGTTCGTCGACGTGCGGATACGGATACACGTAATGCAGTCGAACCCAGGGAATCAGGCGACCGAGTTCCTTGCACATCGTGATCATGTCGGTGCGCAGGGGCCGTCCAACCCAGAAATCCGTTCGGTACTTCATATCGAGGCCGTACGCGCTCGTATCCTGCGAGATGACGAGGAGTTCCTTCACACCAGATCGCGCGAGACCTTCCGCCTCGTTCAGAACCTCACCGATCTTGCGCGAGCGAAGTTTGCCTCGCAGTGACGGGATGATGCAGAACGAGCACTTGTGGTTACACCCTTCTGAGATCTTCAGATACGCGTAGTGGCGCGGCGTAAGCTTGACCCCCGTTGCCGGAACCAAGTCTACGAAGGGGTTGCTCGCAGCTTGCGGAACAACCTCGTGCACGGCCTCCACCACCGCTTCGTATGCTGCGGGTCCGGTGACCGACAACACGTCTGGAAACTGCTCGCGGATCAGATTTGCGCGCGCGCCTAGACATCCTGTGACGATGACGCGACCGTTTTCGGCCATCGCCTCGCCGATCGCCTCGAGCGACTCTTCGACGGCACTGTCGATGAAGCCGCAGGTGTTGATCACCACGACGTCTGCGTCGGCGTAGCTGCCTGACGTCTCGTAACCCTCGATTCGTAACTGCGTCAGGATCCGCTCCGAATCGACGAGCGCCTTCGGACAGCCGAGGCTGACGAAGCCGACGCGTCCGGGGCGTGCGACAGAAACCGAGCTTGGCTTGGTCATATTGAACGTGATCGTCGGAGCGATGGGGAGCGAGGGCGGCGCATTGTAGCCGATCTCCCTAGCTGTTTGGCACGCAGGCACACCGCTCATACAATCGCGCGTTTCCTTCGGCGTTCCACGGTGCAACCCAAGCCGTTGATCACACTCGATGACGTCCTTCTGCAGTACTGCAGTAGCGGTCGAATCGTCACGGCCAACGAACGGCTTGCTACCGCGCTCCTCGATGCCTTCGAGCGTCGCGCTCGAGGCGATGTCGATCTCCCCACACCGCAGGTCTCGACGCTCGACGAATATCTGCGCGAGCGGTTTGCGGAATTGCCCCCGAGTCGTTCGCGGACCCTGCTGAGCGCCGAGGCTCAGCGCTTGGTCTGGCTGGAACTCACACCCGAGTTGCCCGATATCGACTTCGACGCTCTCTACGCACGGGTCGCCGACGCATGGCGCGTAATGTACGACTGGCAACTTTCGTCGCTACTCGATCAGTTCGACGACAACGAAAACCATCGGCTCTACCGTGACTGGGCGCAGCTCTATCTACGAGCGGCGAGGCAACGAGGCTGGATCACTGAATCGGAAGTACCTGCGGCTATCGAGCTCGCCGTTCGGGAAGGACACCTGGCGGCAGAGCCACTGCTCCTGCTGGGCTTCGACGTGGTGCCGCCCAGCGTTGAACGAATGCTCGACGCATATCGATCTGCCGGCGCGACGATCCATCGTTTCGAACCCGCGCATCCCAAGAACGCACACGTCATCACCGCATCGTGTGCCGATGCCGATCAGGAGTTGCGCGCTGCAATTCACTGGGCGAAATCGGCATTGGCCGAAGCGCAAGAACCTCTTTCGATTTGCATCGCTGTTCCTAACCTCGTCGAGTCGCACGATCGGGTCGTTCGGCAACTCGATGCGATTCTGCGTCCGGATGATGCCGAACCATCTGCTGCTACCAGCCCTTACAACGTTTCCGGAGGCGTATCACTCGGCGTCGTGCCGGTGGTGGCCGACGCGCTCGATTTTCTCAACTGGCTGTTCGAGCCTCTCCATCACGCTCGTATCGACGCGCTACTTCGATCACCGTTTCTGCAACTTGCGCGCGCCTCCGCTGCAGACAGCGGACGACTACCCGAATGGAGCGACGCATCGCGATATGCCGGACTTGCGCCCCATTCGCCCCTTCGTGACATTGTTCGTCTGGCGTCGAGAGTGGGGCTGCTCGACTTGAAGGACGCAGTCGCGGTGGCCAGGCATCTCTTGAGCCTGGCGGGTTGGCCCGATTCGGGGCGTCTCTCGAGCGAGAGCTACCAGGCATACAGCTCGTTCGAAGCTCTGCTCGACGAGCTCGCTGGCAATTCGAACTTCGCCCAACCGCGCCATTTTGCCGCGACGATCGGCCAACTTCGACTCGCGGCCGATCGGCGTCTCTTCGCACCCGAGCGCCCGCGTGCGGCGATTCAGGTGCTCGGCTATCTGGAAACAATAGGTCTCGAGTTCACGCATCTGTGGGTTACCGGCCTCACTCATCTGGATTGGCCTGGCTCGCCTTCGCCCACGCCCTTCATTCCGATGCGCCATCTCAGAGCAGCTTCGGTTTCGCGCAGCGACGTCGGTGGAGAGGTGGCCTTCGCGCGGCGTCTGATGGCGCATTGGCGCGCTGCAGCGGACTCGCTCGCATTGAGCCATCCGCTCGTTCGCAATGACGTACCGTGTCGCGGCAGCGTACTGCTCCAGGAATTGGATCCTACTGAGGCGTTCGAAATCGTTGGCCCCGAACTGGCGCTGAGCCATCCCTACCTCGTTGGACATATCGCACTATCGCAGTACGACAACCTCGAGGTCGGGCCGGTCGACGTAGAGCGTTTGCGTCATCACGGAACGGGAATTGTCCGGGACCAATCGGCGTGTCCGTTTCGGGCATTCGCACGCTATCGACTGCACGTGCTACAACACACCACCCCCCATTCGTTCCCTAACACGACCGATCGGGGCGTAGCGGTTCACTTGGCGCTGCGCAGGTTGTTCGATGGAGTGACGGCAATCGAGAACGGCGCGCCGGAAGAGACCCTCTTGGCGGCAGTGAATGAATCCGCAACCGTCGCCGTCGCGAGCCTCGGACCGCAACCCAGTCTGTTCCGAGCCTCGGAGCACGCTCGTATCGTGGCCCTGCTGCTGGAATGGCTTGCACTGGAACGTAAGCGACTGCCGCATCGAATCATTGCCAACGAAGCAAGCACGAATCTGACGATCGGCGGCATCACATTCGACCTGCGCATCGACAGAATCGACGAAAGTGTCGATGGCGACCTGCTCGTCATCGACTACAAAACCGGACCAACCCGCTCCAACGTAGTCATGGGGCCGCGTCCCGAGGAGCCCCAATTGCCGATGTATGCGCTGAGCACTCCCGGCGTTGCAGCAGTAGCGTTCGCGCTCGTTCACCCAAACGAATGTCGCTTGATCGGCTGGTCGGACCGAACGTTCTCGACCACTCAAAACGCCGAGCAAGTTCGATTCAATGCAGCCGGCGAAGTCACTGGAAGCTGGAGCCGGATGCTTGAAGACTGGCGCGCGTCGCTTGCGAATCTGGCTACGGAATTTCGCACGGGAGTCGCGCATGTTCGGCCGCGCGATGCAGCTGCCTGTGAGGAATGCAATCTGCATGCGCTTTGTCGAATTCGCGAGATACGACACCTTGAACTCGACTGAAGCGCTCCCCGATCTCGCAGAGCGTCTTGCGGCAGTCGCAACCGACCGATCGGCGATCGTTCAGGCGCCGGCAGGGTCGGGAAAGACCACTCTGCTCGTTCAGCGATTCCTGAATCTGCTCTCGGTGGTGGAAAAGCCCGAGGAAATTCTGGCAATCACATTCACTCGCAAGGCAGCAGCCGAGATGCAAGAGCGAGTGGTAGATGCGCTCAACGAAGACAACGAGCAGGCACGCGCGATCCGCACGCGCAGCGTTGCCAAGGGTTGGCATCTCGAGACGCTGCCTGCGCGACTGCGAATCCAGACGATCGACGCGTTTTGCGTGGGGCTTTTGCAACGACTGCCTGTTTCCAGCGGCATTGGCGATCGGCTCCACATCGTGGAGGACGCAGAATCGTTCTACCACGAGGCCATCGACAAGACATTCGAGCGACTGAACTACGACTTCGAACTGAATCCCGAACTCGCAGCGCTGCTCGCGCTGTTCGATAACGACTTCGATAAGGCGCGCGCCTCTATGGGAACGATGCTAGCGAAGCGCGATCAGTGGTTGGAAGTCGTCGCCCTTACGTTGCGAGCCAATCGAACCCATCGCCAGGAAGGCGAGCCGCGTGAGCCTGAATTCGCGCAAGCGATCGAAGCCGGAATTCGTGCTCTACACGCGAACGCCATTGCCGATATCGAAGCAGATCTTGGTGAATTCCAGCTTGTGGAACTTGCGGCGGTCGCCGGCGATGCCGCCCGGCGTATGAACATCGATTGGCCTTTGTCCGGGTTGCCTACCGATATCGCGCAGTGGCGGTTCATCTCAGAGTTGGTGACCACGCGTGATGGCCAACCGCGCGTGCGACTCGGCAGCGCACAGGGTTTCAGCGATTCGGGTCGGGCCAACCAATCGGCAAAGGCGCGTCTGCGCGCCCTGATCGACGACCTCGATCAGCATGATCTGATCGTTCGATTGGCTTCACTCAGGTTGCTGCCCGCCCCAACGCTCGATTCAGCAGAGGTCGAAGCGATCGTCAACCTCGCAACCGGGCTCGCGCTAGCTGCCGCGGAACTCGGGAGCATTTTTCATCGTAATGGCGTCATCGATTTTGCTGAACTGAATTTCGCCGCCCAGCGCGCGCTCGGCGATGCGGATTCCCCGAGCGATCTCGCCTTAGCACTCGACTATCGGATCAAGCATCTACTGATCGACGAGTTTCAAGACACGTCGGCGATCCAGTATCGCCTCGTGGAGTGCCTGATAAGGGAATGGCCAAACGACGATACGCGATCGCTCTTCGTCGTCGGCGACCCGATGCAGTCGATACTACCGATTCCGCGACGCGGACGTCGCTCTCTTCCAGCGCACACGTCGCAACGGTATTTCGTCCTTGCGCCCGACTGCATTTCGCATCAGCGCCAACTTCCGTTCGTCTGCATCGCTCGTCGACTGGTGCAACTCGATCTTCGCCGAATCGTTCGGGACCGCGGAAGATCCGGTGCTCGGACAGGTCGCATTTGCGCGATCGACACCGGTTCACCCGGCGCAGCCTGGCGAAGGATGCCGCGTGTACGGCATCCAATCGGTCGATCCCGAACGCGCCGAGGCCGTCGCCGTCGTACAAACGATCGAGTCCATCAAACGTGAGCATCCCGGCGAATCGATCGCGATTCTCGTCCGCAACCGAGCGCATCTGCTCCATGTGCTACAGCAACTCAATGCCCGTGACATCTCATGGACGGGCTCCGACATACACGCGCTTGCCGATCAGCCCGTGATCGACGACCTGATGACACTACTCAAAGCGCTGTCGTCTTCGACCGATCGAATCGCGTGGCTCGCGTTGTTGCGCACGCCATTCGTCGGCGTATCGCTGCGCGACATCGAGTCGCTGGCGAAGCTCGACGAAACGATCGAGGAAACGGTACGTGCCGGCACGCACGACGACGTTCTCAGCGACGACGCTCTCGCACGCGTGCGTCGCATACGACCGACGCTCCTACAAGCAGAGCGAACTCGCCGGCAAATACCGATCAGGCAGTGGCTCGAGAATACGTTCATCCGCCTTGGCGGTGCAGACGCATACGAAGGTGAAGCGATCGCACACGCGCAACGTCTGTTCGCGCTGATCGAGAACACGCAGGGAAGAACACTCGATATCGCCGCTCTCGAACGCTCTGTGCAACGGTTGTTCGCAGAATCTACGCCGCGCGAGAACAGCGTTGCGGTCATGACGATTCATCGTGCGAAGGGGCTCGAATTCGATCACGTCATCGTTCCCGGATTACATCGCGTCAGCAGGATCGACGATCCGCCGCCAATTCTGTGGCGGCCCGAATCCGGCCGACTTCTGCTCGGCGTGCGCGGCACTCGCAACGGCGACGGCGTGCATCGATGGTTGAGCCATGAAGAGCGCCACCGCGATGCAAACGAGCGCACGCGCCTGCTATATGTCGCGGCAACACGCGCGCGAAGAACGTTGCACCTCTTTGGCGTGCTGGAAGAAATCGATGGTGAACCGAAGCCGCCCCCGGCGCGTTCGATGTTCGCGCCAATCTGGCGAGCCGCGCGCGACAGCATCGAATTCGTACGCGACGCAGAGCGCCCAAACAACCCGTCATCCACGCCTACTGACCGACGGCTACGACGTGTTCTACCTGCGGACTACATATGGCGTCCGACGCCTGATCGTTCATGTGACAGACCCAACGACCCAGCAATGGCGATCTTGATTTTTGCGAAGGGCACGCCGACAATCGCCGGCCATGAACCGCACAGCCACACGCCGACAAATCGAATCCAACGAGCCAGTTTCGTCGGCGGTCGTTGTCGCGACGTATTGGTTTGGCTACGCATTTACGACTTAGCGTGGCCTGATCCTTAGATGGAAGGGCGACGCAAGTTGCCCTCCGGGAGACCCCGACGGGCAACGGCCTCTCGGGGTTTTTCGTTTCTGGAGATGGAACATGGAGCAACTCGAAAATCTGAACGTCGTAGCACAGGAGCTATTGGTCACACCTGCACAACTCAAGGCGGAGCTACCGGTCTCGGATCAGGTGCGACACAAGGTTCACGAAGCGCGCGAACAAGTACGGAACATCCTCAACGGCACCGACCATCGCTTGCTGATCGTCGTGGGACCGTGCTCGATCCACGATGTCGTGGCCGCTGAAGACTATGCGCATCGTCTGAAAGCGTTAGCCGATGAACTCGCGCCGGACCTGCTGATTGTGATGCGCGCCTACTTCGAGAAGCCGCGCACCACCGTTGGCTGGAAGGGACTCGTCAACGATCCGTTTCTGAATGATACGTTCCACATCGAGGAAGGGATTCGCATCGCGCGACGCCTGTTGATACGAATCGCCGAAATCGGATTGCCGCTCAGCACCGAGGCGCTCGACCCGATTTCTCCGCAGTATCTTCAGGAGCTGATCGCGTGGTCCGCCATCGGCGCGCGCACCACCGAGTCGCAGACACACCGCGAGATGGCATCGGGGCTATCGTCGGCGGTCGGCTTCAAGAACGGTACGGACGGCAGCCTCGACGTTGCGATCAACGCGCTGCAGTCGGTATCGAAACCGCACCGCTTCCTCGGAATCAATCAATCGGGACAGGTTTCGATCATTCACACTCGCGGCAATCGTGCTGCACACGTCGTGCTGCGCGGAGGTCACGCGGGACCGAACTACGATCGCGACAGCGTCAGCGACTGCGAGCGACAGTTGGCAGCCGCGGGATTGACGTCGAACATCATGATCGACTGCAGCCATGCCAACTCCGGGAAAGATCCGCTTCGCCAGATGGTCGTCGCACGCGATGCGGCTTCACAGATTCAAACGGGGAACCGTTCGATCATGGGATTGATGATCGAAAGCAACATCAACGCCGGCAACCAGAGGCTGACGAAGGACCCACGGCAGCTTGCGTATGGCGTATCGGTAACGGACCCGTGCCTGGATTGGACGACCACCGCAGAGCTGCTGCGAGAACTGGCGGCCGGCTTGCGAACCACACTTCCCCAA
Source organism: uncultured Gammaproteobacteria bacterium (assembly GCA_963822125.1). Classification (GTDB taxonomy): domain Bacteria; phylum Pseudomonadota; class Gammaproteobacteria; order Pseudomonadales; family Azotimanducaceae; genus DATJGR01. Next base: position 187,450 of record CAWGGQ010000035.1, read on the forward strand.
CGAGCGCGTTCAGCGGCGAACGCCGACGCGGCATAGCGCCGTAGTTGGGGTTACTGGTAGTAAGCGTGTTCCCGCACGCTGTGGTCGGTGCTGTCGCGAATTGCGACGAGTTCCGGAATCTGTTCGAGTAGCGATCGCTCGACGCCCTGCTTGAGCGTGATGTCGACCGCGGAGCAGCCTTGGCATCCGCCGCCGAACTGCAGAACAGCGGTGTTGCCGTCGACAACCTCGAGCAGCGTCACTTGCCCGCCGTGCGAGGCGAGCCCCGGGTTGATCTCGTTGTAGAGCACATAGTTGATGCGGTCTTCGATCGCGGCGTCGGGGCCGACACTGGGCACGCGCGCGTTCGGGGCTTTGATCGTCAGCTGACCGCCCATCCGATCGTCCTGAAAATCGACTACGCCGCCTTCCAGATACGGCTCGCTGCGCTTCTCGATCCAAGCGGTAAAACCGTCGTAGGCCACCGGTACATCGTCGGTCTGCTGCTCACCGGGGCGGCAGTAGGCAATGCACGTTTCGGCCTGAGGCGTGCCCGGCTGGCTGACGAATACGCGGATACCCACGTCGGGGTGTTCCTGCTTGGCCAGCAGGTCGCGCAGATAGCCTTGGGCGGTCTTGGAGATCTCGATCATGGGATATACCCGACTAAATCGGTCGGGAATGTTAACGCAATTGAACTGCGAACCGCCAGGCATAACCTTGGGACGTTCAATCTTCCTGAACCCGGCTCATGTTGACCGCCGGCTGCTTCCATTGCGCTCACGTTGGCTCAAGGTAGGATGCCCTCCAATTTCGAAACCGGAAGACGTCAACCGTGCCCTCTACAGCGCTCGCCGAAGCCCTCGAACGACGCATTCTCGTCATCGACGGAGCTATGGGCACCATGGTGCAGCGACACCGCCTGGGAGAGGCCGATTACCGCGGCGATCGGTTCGTCGACCATAGCCGGCCGCTCGGCGGCAACCATGACCTCCTGACGCTGACCCGCCCGGAAGTCATTAGCGACATTCATCGCAGCTATCTGGCCGCGGGTGCCGACATCATCGAAACGAACACCTTCAGTTCGACCCGAATCGCGCAGGCCGACTACGGCCTCGAGGCGATCAGCGAGGAAATGAACCTGGTAGCGGCCCGGCTCGCGCGCGCTTGTGCGGACGACTATTCCACGCCCGAACGGCCTCGTTTCGTCGCTGGCGTGCTAGGCCCAACGAACCGTACGGCTAGTTTGTCACCCGACGTAAACGATCCGGGCGGCCGCAACATCACGTTCGTCGCATTGGTCGAAGCATATGTAGAAGCCATACGCGGTCTGCTGGCAGGCGGCATCGACCTAATCATGGTCGAAACGGTATTCGATACCCTCAATGCAAAGGCCGCGATCTACGCGATCGAGTCGGAATTCGAACGCGCCGGTGTACGTTTGCCCGTGATGGTGTCGGGAACGATCACCGACGCGAGCGGCCGCACTCTGTCGGGGCAAACGCCGGAAGCGTTCTGGATTTCAATCGCGCATGCACAGCCGCTGATCGCCGGGCTCAATTGCGCACTCGGCGCGGAACAATTGCGGCCACATGTCGAAGCGCTCTCGCACTCGGCGAGTTGCTACGTGAGCGTGCACCCGAATGCGGGACTGCCTAACGAGTTCGGCGGATACGACCAGTCACCCGCTCATATGGCGCGGCTGATCGGCGAGTTCGCGTCATCGGGGTTGGTCAATCTGGTCGGCGGATGCTGCGGCACTACACCGGAGCACATCGAAGCAATCGGCGCGGCGGTCGCGAAACTACGACCTCGTGCGTTGCCGAATCTGCCTCGCAAGTTACGACTCTCAGGACTCGAACCGCTCGAGGTAGACGAGTCGTCGCTGTTCGTGAACGTCGGAGAACGAACCAACGTCACGGGCTCCGCACGTTTCAAGAAACTGATTCGCGAAGGGGCGCTGGAGACCGCACTCGATGTCGCGCGCGACCAGGTAGACAACGGCGCGCAGATCATCGACGTCAACATGGACGAAGGCATGCTCGATGGCGCTGCGCTCATGACGCGCTTTCTAAACCTGGTCGCAACGGAACCCGACATCGCTCGTGTGCCGGTGATGGTGGATTCGAGCAAGTGGGAAGTCATCGAAGCCGGCCTGCGCTGCATTCAGGGCAAGCCCGTCGTCAACTCGATCAGCTTGAAAGAAGGCGAAGCGGAATTCATCGAAAAGGCACGCCGCTGCCGCCTGTACGGCGCGGCGGTTGTCGTTATGGCATTCGATGAACAGGGTCAGGCGGATACGCTCAAGCGCAAGGTCGATATCTGCAAACGCTCCTACGACATCCTCACTCAGCGGGTCGGCTTCCCCCCGGAGGACATCATTTTCGACCCGAACATTTTTGCGATCGCAACGGGCATCGAGGAACACAACAACTACGCGATGGACTTCATCGAGGCCTGCGCGTGGATCAAACAGCATTTGCCGTATGCACACAGCTCGGGCGGCGTCAGCAACGTGTCGTTCTCGTTCCGCGGCAACGACACCGTGCGCGAAGCGATCAACGCAGTGTTCCTGTATCACGCGATTCGCGCTGGGCTCTCGATGGGAATCGTCAACGCCGGTCAGCTCGGCATCTATGACGAGATCCCAACAGCATTACGCGACCGCGTAGAAGACGTGGTGTTGAATCGTAGGCCCGATGCAACCGACCAGCTGCTGGCAATCTCGGGCGACTACGCGGCGCGATCGGACAAGACTGTTGTCGACGATCCCGAATGGCGAAGTGCGCCGGTGGAGGAACGCCTGCGTCACGCGCTCGTGAAGGGCATAAACACATTCGTCGTTGCCGACACCGAAGAGGCACGCCTTGCCGCGAAACGTCCGCTCGACGTAATTGAGGGGCCGTTGATGGCCGCCATGAACGTCGTTGGCGATCTCTTCGGCTCCGGCAAGATGTTCCTGCCACAAGTGGTAAAGAGCGCGCGCGTGATGAAGCAATCCGTCGCACACCTCATTCCATTCATCGAAGCGGAAAAGAGCGAAGGCGCCAAAGCGAAAGGCAAAATCGTAATGGCAACGGTGAAGGGCGACGTACACGACATCGGCAAGAACATCGTCGGCGTCGTGCTCCAATGCAACAACTACGAGGTCATAGACCTTGGCGTGATGGTGCCGTGCGAGCGAATCCTCGAGACCGCGCGCGCCGAAAATGCCGACATCATCGGCCTCTCCGGTCTCATTACCCCGTCACTCGACGAGATGGTGCACGTTGCATCGGAAATGGAGCGCCTGGGCTTCGATATACCGCTGTTGATCGGTGGTGCAACGACATCGCGCGCCCACACCGCTGTGAAGATCGAGCCCGCGTATAAACGCGGTGCAACGGTGTACGTCACCGATGCGTCGCGCGGCGTCGGCGTCGCCTCGGCGCTGCTGTCCGATGAACAGAAGACCGCGTTCGTAACCGATGTGAGAACCGAATACGAAACGATACGAGTTCGCTCGAACGCACGAGCCGACAAGACTGTGCTGTTGCCCTACCCGGCCGCGATCGCCGAAGCACCGGCGATAGACTGGTCGAAGTTCCAGAGTGTTGCGCCGCGTTTCCTCGGCACGCAGGTGCTGAGCAACTACTCTCTCGAGGAACTCTCGCAGTACATCGACTGGTCGCCGTTCTTCATGACCTGGGAACTCGCCGGTAAATTCCCGAAGATTCTCAATGATCCAATCGTCGGTGAAGCCGCGCGCGCGGTATATGCCGATGCGCAAGCCATGTTGCGTCGAATCATCGACGAACGTTGGATCAGTGCGAATGGTGTATTCGGCTTCTGGCGCGCTCAGCGTTCAGGCAGTGACGATATCGATCTGTTCGACGCCACCGAATCTCATACACCGATCGCAACGTTGCACCACCTGCGCCAACAGTCGAAGAAGGGCGCGGAAGGTCCACACTTCTCCCTCGCCGACTTCGTCGCTCCGGCGCCGCACGTCGACTATGTCGGCGCCTTTGCCGTGAACGCGGGAACCGGCATCGAAGCGCGCGTGGCCAAATTCGAGGCCGCCAACGACGACTACAACGCGATCATGCTGAAGGCGCTCGCGGATAGGCTGGCGGAAGCGTTCGCAGAACGCCTGCACGAGCGCGTTCGCAAGGAGTTCTGGGGCTACAGCGGCGACGAGACCCTGTCGGCCGATGAGCTGATTGCAGAAGGCTATCGGGGCATTCGACCGGCACCCGGTTATCCGGCGTGTCCTGACCACACGGAGAAGGCAACGCTGTTTGCCTTGCTCGAACCCGAACGGGCGAGCATGAAGTTGACCGAACACTTCGCGATGCTGCCCGCGGCCGCAGTCGCCGGCTGGTATTTCTCGCACCCCGAATCCCGCTACTTCGGAGTAGGCAAAATCGGCCGCGACCAGGTCGAAGACTACGCCCGTCGAAAAGGTGTGCCGATCGAGGAAGTGGAACGCTGGCTCAGACCCAACCTGGCGTACTGAGCGAGGCGAAATCAGACCGGCGTGGAAATGAAGTGTATGGCCGCCAGAACGAGCGAAACGAAGATCGTCAGCACCGCCACGACATCGGCTTTTTCATCGCTCCAGTGCTTGGATTCGGGGTTGGACACAGCGGCCTCGCGCTACTGATTGAGAAAACGCGCGCGAGTGTAGACCAGCCTTCAAGACGACTCAATCCGTTCTATTGATAGAGACAATGGTTAGTTCTTTCGATTCCGCGGTCTTGGTAACGTTCGCGGCCATCCGCAATTCGATCCCCTGATCCATGTATCGATACGACAAATTCGATCATCAGTTTGTCGACGAGAGAGTCGCGCAGTTTCGTTCCCAGACGCAGCGTTACATCGACGGCAAGCTGTCCCAGGCCGAATTCCGGCACCTGCGCCTGCGCAACGGTCTGTATATCCAGCGCCTTGCGCCGATGCTCCGGGTCGCCGTTCCGTACGGGACTCTCTCCATCGCGCCAGCTGCGCATCCTCGCCCACATCGCCCGCGACTTCGACCGGGGCTATGGGCACCTCAGCACCCGTCAGAACATGCAGTACAACTGGCCGGACCTGGCAGAGGTGCCCGACATCCTCGCAGCCCTGGCCGAGGTGCAGATGCACGCGATCCAGACCAGCGGCAACTGCATCCGCAACGTAACCACCGACGAATTCGCCGGCGTCGCCGCCGACGAGGTCTTCGATCGCGGCCTACTGCGAACTGATCCGGCAATGGTCGACCTCACACCCGGAATTCGACTGGCTGCCGCGCAAATTCAAGATCGCGATCAACGGCTCGGCCACGACCGCGCCGCCATCGACATGCACGACATCGGGCTGCGAGTCATCGCAATGCGGACGGCCAGGACTGGTGGACGTGAAAGTCGGCGGCGGACTGGGGCGGACACCAGTAATCGGCGAGACTGATTCGCGAGCGCTGCCCGATGGAGCATCTGCTCACCTATCTCGAGAGCCATCATGCGCGTCTACAACCGCTACGGTCGCCGCGACAACAAATACAAGGCGCGCATCAAGATCCTGGTGCGCGCGATGACCGCCGCAGGTTTTCCGCGAGAAGGTCGAAGCGGAGTGGGGGTATCCGCAGGACGGCCCGACGACGCTGACCGAGCAGAAATCGAGCGGGTCGAGAGCCGTCTTCGCCCCGCCAGCATACGCGCAACCTCCCAAAGCGGCCGCGGCCCTGGCCGCGGCGCGCCTCGCCGATCCGGCGTTCAGCCGCTGGGTGCGAACAACGTAGCGCCGCACCGGCGCCCGGATATGCGATCGTCGATGCTGTCGACCAAGGTGACCGGCGTGCCGCCTGGCGACGTCTCCGACCGCCAGATGGACGCGGTCGCCGACTGGGCGGACCGTTACGGATTCGGTGAGATCCGGATCAGCCACCAGCAGAATTTCGTGCTGCCGGACGTGCGCGAAGCGCGACTTGTTCGAGCTCTGGCAACAGCGCACGCAGTCAGGGCTCGCGTGAAGCAACGTCGGCGAAGCTGACCAATATCATCTGCTGCCCGGGCGGGGACTACTGTTCGCTCGCAAACGCGAAGTCGATTCCGATCGCCGAGGCCATCCAGCAGCGCTTCGACGACTGCGGACTACCTTCACGACCTCGGCCAGATCAACCTCAACATCTCCGGCTGCATGAACGCCTGCGGCCACCATCATGTGGGCCACATCGGCATTCTCGGCGTCGACAAGAAGGGCGAAGAGTGGTATCAGATTTCGCTCGGCGGCAGCGCCGGACGAGATTCGTCGCTCGCCGAGATCATCGGCCCGTCGTTTGCGCGCGGTTCCGTACCCGACGTCATCGAGCAGATCCTCGAGGTGTATGTCGCTAAACGGGAAGACGACGAGCGTTTTCTCGATTGCTATCGTCGTATCGGAATCGAACCCTTCAAGGAGCGCGTCTATTCCAACACTCATTAAAGACGGCCGTGTAGTCACAGACGATTGGGTTCTGCGCGAGGAGATCGCGGACGACACCGTTGCACCGCAACGATCGTTCCCGCGGCCTATGCGCTCGCACACGCCGACGCGCTGTTCGGCAAAGCGGGTGTCGTCGGCATCTGGCTGCCCGGCGACGGCGAACCCGACAAGATCGAGTCGCTGTTGTCGAAGGCGCCGTTGATCGCGATCAGATTCGCCGCTATGAACGACGGCCGCGGCTTGTCGTTAGCGGTACTGCTTCGCACCCGATTCGGATACACCGGCGAACTGCGCGCGATCGGCGAAGTTCACGAAGATGTGCTGCAGTACATGCGCCGCTGCGGGATCGACTCGTATCAGCTCCCCGATGGCCACGATCCCGCAGTCGCCCTGGCTGCAATGCAGACGCTCACGGATTTCTATCAAGGGTCGGTGATCGATCCACGCCCCGCATTCAGACGCGTCGCACGCGGTCGAAAGTAACGTCCGCCCCGTGTAGCACACCGGGCCAGCTGTCATAATCGATCGCACCTCTATGCAACTGGTGCAACGGGCGACCGATGCACGCCGGGATCGTCGAATCGTTTTTTCTGATCTTCGTCGGTGCGGCGGTGCTCGCGGCCGTAGCGCTGTACACGCGTCAACCCTTGCTCGTGGCTTACATCGCGGTGGGCGGCATCGCCGGCCCGCATGGTCTCGGCTGGGTGAACGACGCGTCGATGGTGTCCGAGATCTCGGAGTTCGGAATCATCTTCCTGCTGTTTCTCGTCGGCCTCGATCTGCAGCCATCGAAGCTGCGCAACATGGTCGGCTCTGCCGTCGTCACGGCGGTGGTCAGCTCCCTGATCTTCTTCGTCGCGACCGTCGGCGTCATGCGCGCATTCGGATTCTCCTGGATCGACGCGACGGTGGCAGGCACTGCATGTATGTTCTCGAGCACCATCGTCGGCCTGAAGCTGTTGCCGACAACGGTGTTGCATCACCGACATATCGGAGAGTTGGTGGTCAGCCTATTGCTGATTCAGGACCTAATCGCGATTCTCGCGCTGATCATCTTGTCCGGGCGCGGCACGTCCGTCGCCGATGCGTTCGATAGCGTCATCGAAGTGTTCGTCGCGTTACCGTCGCTCGTAATCGTCGCGTTCGTAGTCGTGCGGTTCCTCGTGCTGCCGCTCATGCACAAGTTCGACGCATTCCATGAGTTCATCTTCCTGGCGGCAATCGGCTGGTGCCTGGCCGTCGCGAGCGGCGCTAAGGCAATCGGTCTATCGCTCGAAATCGGCGCCTTCGTGGCAGGCGTTTCGATGGCGACGAGTCCGATCGCGCAGTACATCGCCGAGAGCCTCAGGCCGCTGCGCGACTTCTTCCTGGTGATGTTCTTCTTTTCGGTCGGCGCTGCGGTCCACTTCGATCTGCTCGTTCAAGTCGCGGTGCCCACGCTCGTACTCGCCCTGCTGCTGATCGGCCTGAAACCCATCGTGTTTCGCTGGCTGATCACTCTTCAGGGGGATTCCACGAAGGTCGCGTGGGAAGCCGGAGTCCGTCTGGGTCAAACCAGCGAGTTCTCACTTCTGGTGGCGTACCTTGCGACGAGCCTGACTCTCATGAGCGAGCCGGCTTCACACGTCGTGCAGGGCGCCACCGTGCTGACGTTCATCATCTCGACGTACATCGTGATATTCCGATACCCGAGCCCGATCGCGGTATCCGACCGATTACGTCGAAGCTGACCGCTCGACGGTTTCGCTCAGGCGCGAAGATCCAGCACACCCCTACCGACCATCTCACCGGCCAGTATCCGGTCGATCCCGGAAGAGATGGTCTGCAGCGTGAAATCCACCTTCAGCGCGGCAAGCCCTTCCAATCTCCACGCGTCGCCCAGCTTGTTCCAGATCCGTGCCTTTTCCGCGAGCGGAAGCTGCACCGAGTCGATGCCGAGAAGATTGACGTGACGCAGAATGAACGGCAGCACGGACGCTGCGAACTGCGGCGATGCAACCAGCCCACACGCCGCGAGGCTGCATCCGTATTTCAGCGACTTCACTGCATTGAACAGGATGTCGCCGCCAACCGTGTCGACGACGCCACCCCAACGCTCTTTCAGCATCGGACGATTGGCACCTTCGATCAGCGCTTCGCGGCCGAGCACTTCCTTGGCGCCGAGCCCCTTTAGGAAGTCGTGCTGGGATGCCTTTCCGGTGACGGCCGCGACTTCGTAACCGAGCCGCGCGAGCAGACATCACCGCCACCGAACCCACACCGCCGGTGGAGCCGGTAACCAACACAGGCCCACCACCCGGCCGCATGCCCGATGCTTCGAGCTTGTCGACCGCGAGCGCGGCGGTGAAACCTGCCGTGCCGAGAATCATGCTGTCCTCGAGCCCTAGTCTCGCCGGCCTCGGCACCACCCAACCTGCCGGCACGCGGATTCGCTGGCCGAAGCCGCCGGGCGTGTTCATACCAAGATCGAAACCGATCACGATGACTTCATCGCCCTTTTTGAACTGTGCCGATGCACGATTCGAGAACAGTCCCGCCGCGTCGATTCCCGGCGTATGAGGGAAATTGCGCGTTACACCGGGATTGCCCGTGGCCGACAAGCCGTCTTTGTAGTTGAGCGACGAGTAGCGCACGTCCACCAGTACATCCCCGGCTGGAAGCGCATCGGCCGAGCGTTCCATCACGCGTCGCGTGAATTTCTCATCGGCCGACTTCTCGACCACCAGCGCCTGGAATTTCGACATGTTCGTTTCCCCTTCTTTCGCTCAGATCCAACCGAAGCGCGCGAGCGTGCTGCGCGCGGCATCGGCAAATTGTGCCAGCAGCCGTTCGATCGGCTTCCTGTGCTCCACCCATCGCACTTCGTATACATCGGCGTCATTGCATGCCTTGGTCAGGTACGCATCGCTCGTCGACAATTCGTCGATCAACCGATGCTCGAGCGCGCGTCGACCGTACCAGGCCTCGCCGGTTGCGATCTCGTCCAACGAGACCTGTGGTCTGTTGGCCTGTACGAACTCCTGAAACAGTGCGTGCACGTCTTCGAGTTCCTCCAAGAACTTGGCGCGACCCTGCTCCGTGTTCTCGCCGAATATCGTCAACGTGCGCTTGTATTTGCCGGCAGTAAGCACTTCGACGTCTACATCGTGCTTCTTCAGCAACCGATGCACGTTCGGAATCTGCGCGACCACACCGATCGAACCAACGAGCGCAAAAGGTGCAGCGATGATGTGATCCGATACCGAAGCCATCAGATAGCCGCCGCTGGCAGCTACCTTGTCGACAGCAGTAACGAGCCGGATTTTGTTCTGCCGCACGCGCTCCAACTGTGAGGCTGCAAGTCCATAGCCATGCACCATGCCGCCGGGGCTCTCGATCCTCACCAACACTTCGTCCTGCGCGCGAGCAGCTGTGAGAACGGCAGTGATCTCATGACGGAGCTGATCCACTTTCGATGCCTGCAGATCGCCGTCGAAGTCGAGTACGTATACGCGGCGTCTGTCGTCATGTTCCTTTTCTTTAGACGCCTTCTTGTGTGCACGATCTTCCTGCTTGATCGACTTCTTGAACGCCGGCAGCGCGAGATAGGCCTGGCGCAGCGTTCGATTCATGTCGTCGAGCCGGTCGTTGAAGTTGCGAACTTCGAGATGTCCGCCTTCGGTCGAACCACGGCGCAGACTCATCGACGTTGCAACTACGGTCACCGCGATGATCGCGACGACGACGGTTGCCGCCTTCGCGAGAAATTCGAGGTAGTCGTAGAGATGCTCCATCGTGTCAGCCATACCGGGGGAAGGCGCGTACTCTACTTCGTCGGCGCGCCGAGCGTCCACGGCCGAGCGGCTTGACGCTGGTCGCAGCGCCGTGCCTCAATCGCATCGATGACGATTCAAGATCTCGCGCGCGAACTGAGTACACGGTTTAGACCGGAAGCCGCTATCGGCGTCGATATGGTCGTGCGCCTTGACGTGTCCGATCAGCAGCGTCTCGTACTGAAAATCGCCAACTGTACGCTGACCGTAGCTGACGAGCGCACGATCCCCGACGTCACGTTTCAATTTCCCGATCTGCCGTCAACGTTCGCGATCATTCGCGGGCAGGCGAACGCAATCGAGGAATTCATGCACGATCGCTTCCGATCCGATGGCTATCTGATGATGGCCTTTCGATTGATGGAGCTGTTCGGCAGCCGAAGCCTTCCACCTACGCCGAACGATTAGTCATCTCGTCGACGAAGTGATCGATCAACCACCGCGATATCGCGGTAGCCGGTGGAACGCCCGGAAGGTCCGAGTACTTGAACCAGCGCGCGTCGGCAATCTCTCCCTCCTGACACACGATGTCTCCACTCGCGTAGTCGGCATGGAAACCGAGCATCAGCGAATTCGGAAACGGCCACGACTGGCTGCCGAGATAACGCACGTTCTTGACTCGCAAACCGACCTCTTCGAACACCTCTCGATGAACTGTCTGTTCTATCGATTCACCCGGTTCAACGAAGCCAGCCAGCGTCGAGAACATACCCTGCGGCCAGTTCGCATTCCGCGCCAACAGCATCTCCTCGCCTTTGCGGATCAACACAATGATGCTCGGCGACAGGCGCGGATAGTTCATGAGGCCGCAATCGGGGCAGCGCTTCGCACGGTCGACCGGATGACTCTGCATCTCGGTACCGCACCGTCCGCAGAACGCATGGTCACGCTCCCAATCGGCCACCTGTTGCGCTCTGCCGGCGAGATAGAACATCGACGGCGCGACGCGACCAAGCCACGCGCGTAGCCCCAGCAGCGCGTAACCCTGTTGCGCGCGACCGCTCGCAACCACCGCGAAACACGATCTGCCCTGATATCGGCCGAGGTAAATCTCGGCGTGTCGTTCGAGTTCGAGCCAGCGCATTTCGTCAGCGAGGATCGGCCTGGGCGACCCATTCTCGGACACACACAAAATGTCCTGGCCGATGAATACGAAATACCACGCGTTGTCGTGTGATTGATCCGCAGGCGGCTGGGTCATCGATTCGAAATCGTCAGGGTCGTAAGGCCACATCGAGTGTCACCGGATAGCGCGGAATGGATTGCGAAACCTTAACACAGCAAACGGGCGGTTCAGGAACCCGCCGCGACGGAGGTTACTCCGCCAGCGCCAACGCCTGCGATCGCCAAACGCTGCCATTGCGAGCGCGCCGATCGATGTCATCCAGCATCGCGCCGTGTCGGTCGAGTTCCGTCAGGGTGGCGGAAACAACGCGAAGCCGAGGTCGATCGGCGGCCAGCCGCTCGATGACGTACACCTCCGAACCAGACGACGACGTCTCCACATCGTCTGCAAGGAACAACGCCGTCTGACCACCCGTCATCATCAGGTAGACGTCGGCGAGAAGCTCCGCGTCCAGCAACGCGCCATGCAATTCCCGTTGGGAGTTATCGACGTCGTAGCGTCGACACAAGGCGTCGAGACTGTTCTTCTGGCCCGGATGTTTGTGGCGTGCCATCGCCAACGTATCGACTACGGCCCAAATACCTTCGATACGACGATGTGGCTGTCCGAGCTGCCCCAACTCATAGTCGATGAACGCAACGTCGAACGGTGCGTTGTGAATGATCAGCTCAGCGCCGTCGATGAAGGCTAGGAATTCGTCCGCAACTTCTCCGAACGGAGGTTTGTCAGCCAGGAAGTCGCTCGTGATTCCGTGAACCGCGAGCGCGCCATCATCGATTTCACGCTGCGGATTCATGTATCGATGAAAACGCCGGCCTGTCAGCTTTCGATCGATGAGTTCTACCGCACCGATCTCGATGATCCGATGACCGTGCTCGGGCTCGAGCCCGGTAGTTTCAGTATCGAGTACGATCTGGCGACTCATCGGCTCCCCGCCGCGGGGCGTCGGGCGAGCGCCTCGATTGCCGCGTTTGCAGCAGCATCTACCAGTTCGTTTTCGCGATGGCCGCTGTGACCTTTCACCCAGCACCATTCGATCCGATGCGTTGCAACCAGGGAATCGAGCAGCACCCAGAGGTCTTTGTTCTTCACCGGTTGCTTGGCGGCCGTGCGCCAGCCGTTCAACTTCCAGCGCTTCATCCAACTGGTGATGCCTTGGCGCAGATATTCCGAGTCGGTGGTCAGTCGAATCTGGCTAGGCCCGGCAATTGAACGAATCGCTTCGATTGCGGCCATCACTTCCATACGGTTGTTGGTCGTAACCGGCTCAGCGCCGCTGAGAACTTTCTCGCCGCTCTCATCGCGTATCAACGCCGCCCAGCCACCGGGTCCGGGATTACCCTTGCATGCGCCATCCGTGAAGATCTCGATCAACGCCAACGTCACCGTGGGTTGCGCAGCGTCGGGTGCGGGACAACCGATCCGATGTTTGCGTGGCGCAGAGACGCAGTGCCGCGCAGGCGTGTCATGCCGACCGCACTCTTACGGCCGAGCACGTAGTACACGCCACCGATTGGGATCCGTGCTTGCTCGAGCGCATTGCGCATCCGCACCCACAATTTGCGTTCGAACGAGCCGATGCCAAGCGGGGGGCGATACATCAGGTATTGCATGCCCTCATCGGCCTCGATCCCGAGAACCGCCATCCAATCGAGGAGTCGCCACGGGTTCACGAAACGCACGTCACTGAACGCGTCATCGAACAAACGAGCCGCGAGTCGGCGCACACCCCACAAGCTGATCGGATTGAAACCACAGATGAGCAGACGTCCGCCGGGCCGCAGCACCTTGCACACTTCGCGCATTGCCGCACGTGGGTCGGAGCAACAATCGAGCGCGTGATGCATCACTACTGCATCGAGCGAACCCGGTGGAAACGGTAGCGCCTCGATGTTGCCGATGTAGGTGCCGCTGGTCGACGCATCGCCGGGACGTCCGTGGAATCCGGGCATTGCGCCATACAAGCGATGACGGACCATGCAGCGGTCGAGTTCGACACCGGGCATCGGAATGGGCCCGAGCCACAACATCGAATCACCGTGAAATCGTCGTACGCCCTGAACGAGGAGGCGTGCCTCTTTCTGCAAGAGAGTTGCGCCTAAAGGCGTCTGAAACCAGGTCGCGAGACCGTGTATCTCGTCAGTCGTCACGCTCGTCCGGCTACGGTTGAATCAGCGGCAGGGATAAAACACTGTCGCTCGGCATTGTGCAGACAGTACGGAGAATGCGCAACAATGCCGACGTTGCGCGCGTGGCTCATTCTCTGGGCCATCGCGCTGGCGGGATGCGAGACGACTACTCACATCCCAAGCCACCCAGTCCCTCCAGTCGACAATCCGGTGTCGGTCAACGAAGTCGCCCCTCGTATCGAAGAACGTGAACCCGTTCCGACCGATGTGTGGACGGTGTTGCGAGATGGCTTTGCACTGAATCACGAAACGCATGAGCCGTCTGTTGCTCGCGCAGTCGACGCTTTATCTCAGGAGCGCTCCGACGCTCGACATCGAAGTGCAGGCGAAGCGTTATCTGGCGTACGTGGTCGACGAGGTCCGCCAACGCCAGCTTCCGATGGAACTGGCACTGATGCCGATCATTGAGAGCACGCTCAATCCATACGCTCACTCGCGCAGCGGCGCTGCCGGACTCTGGCAGTTGATTCCACCCACAGCGAAGCACTTCGGCGTGACGATGGACTGGTGGTACGACGGTCGTCGCGACCCCGTGGACTCGACGGCGGCCGCGCTCGACTACCTCACATACCTTCATGAAGAGTTCGGCGACTGGCTTCTTGCGATTGCGGCGTACAACGGTGGCGAGGGCCGGGTTCGGCGCGCACTATCCGGCTCGCCTAACGCGGATTTCTTCGATCTCAATCTGCCGGTTGAGACAAAACGTTATGTACCGAAGCTACTGGCACTGGCACACCTGATCGCGCAAAACGAGGCGCTTGCGCTACCTCCGGTCGATCCTGAACCCGCGTTCTTCAGTGCGACGCTCGACAACCAGGTGGATCTTGCCGTGCTCGCGAGCATCGGCTCGTTTTCCCTCGACGAGATGTTCCGCTTCAATCCCGGGTTGAACCGGCGTGCGACGCCACCCGACGGTCCCTATCGGCTCCTGATTCCGGAGACCTATCGGGGCACGTTCGAAAGTGCGCTGAGCCAATATCCCAAGGAACGCGTGCAGTGGAAACGCCACGTGGTGAAACACGGCGAGAGCCTCGACAAGATCGCTCGACAATATCGCACGAGCGTCGCTGCGCTACGTGAAACGAACGGACTCACCGGCAACACCATTCACCCCAGTCAATCACTCGTCATCGCGGTTGCCGTCATCCAACCTTCCGCGTTGCCTGCAAACCCGATGCTCGCGCTTCCGCGCTCGAAATCAACGCATCGCCTAACATATACGGTGAGGCGCGGCGATTCGCTCGCACGAATCGCCGATCGATTCAACGTGTCGATTTCTGCGATTGCCGACTGGAACGACGTCGACCCTTCAGACGTTCTGAAACCCGGACGCCGGCTCGTGCTGCACGTACCGAGCCGTCGCGGGGTTTCCTGAAACTCCTCTAGGGTTTCTTGATCGTTGCTGCATCCCGCAGCGTCACGAACAGAGCGGTGAACTCCTCGTTGCCCACGCGACGCTCCAGTTGCGAACGCATTGCCGCGCGATCCGTTTCCGTCATTGCAGCGAAGTCGCCGTCGTTCACCGCGCTGACGGTGACTACTGCCACGCGGCCGCCACCGAGCTCAGCCGAAGTGACTCCATTCTTCTCCTCTGTCGGACGGGGCAATTCAAATGCGGCCTTGATGATCTCGCGGTCCAATCCTGGGGTACCGCGAGCCGCTGCGGTTGCCAGTTGCCATTTCAAACCGTACGTTACCGCGACCGCAGAACTCGGATCGCCGCTCGCCACACGCGCCATCGCTTCAGCAGAGGCTTCACGCGCGCGGTCCGACGCCCTCTCCTTCACCAGCTGCTTGCGAATGGTCTCGGACACTTCCGCAAGCGGCCGTTGAACCGGTGGCCGGTGTTCCTTAATGCGAATGACGTATGCGCTCTTGTCCTGTTCGATGACGCGACTATTGAGTCCACGCGCCAGCACATCATCGGCGAACGCTGCCGTTCGTAGTGCGGTCGATCGAAGGGGGCCGAGCCGGTGTCGTGCGTCACCCCTGTTACGCTCTGAATCTTCAGCCCGCTCGTTTCCGCCAGATGTGTCAGCTCATCCGGCGACTCGAATGCCAGCGTGTCGAGCTCGAGGATCTTCGCCCGATACTTCTCATCGGCCGCCTGCTCGCGCAACCGAGCCGCGATCTGCGGACGTACCTCATCCAGCGGCGCATACGCATCGCTC
The DNA here is from genome assembly GCA_963822125.1 of uncultured Gammaproteobacteria bacterium. Lineage (GTDB taxonomy): Bacteria > Pseudomonadota > Gammaproteobacteria > Pseudomonadales > Azotimanducaceae > DATJGR01. Next base: position 203,168 of record CAWGGQ010000035.1, read on the forward strand.
TGAACCGACAGCACCTTGATCAAGTGCATGCCGAATTCCGTACGAATTGGATCCGACACCTGATTCGGCTGCAGAGCCCACGCTGCAGCTTCGAACTCGGGCACCATCGCACCCTTCGATATGACTCCAAGATCGCCACCGCTCTTGGCCGAACCGGGGTCCTCTGAAACCTTGCGCGCGATGTCCTCGAATTTCTCGCCGTGTGCCAATCGGTCTTTGATGGCGACGAGTTCGGCCTTTGCAGCGTCCTCGGTGCGCGAGTCGCTCACTTGCAGAAGTATGTGTTGGACCTGACGGCGCTCAGCCGGCTTAAAAGCCTTCGCGTCGGCTTCATATTGCGCTGCGATTTGTTCCTCGCTTGGGGCAAATGACTCGTCCTTTGCGAGATCCGCGATTGAAAGTTGAACGAAGTCGATGTCGACGGTGTCTGGCGTCATGAATTCGGGCTGATGTGCCTGGTAGTAGGCCTCGAGATCCTCGTCACTAACGGTGATCGAGCTCTCGAATTGCTCCGGTGTGAACACCAGGAAAGCGATGTCGCGCGTTTGTGCTGCCAACCGCGCTACGCCGCGCGCCTCGTCGTCCGTAACGAACGGAGTCTCATTGACCGCACCCGTGAGCTGCGTCAGCGTAAAGTTGTTAGTCAGCTCGGTTCTGAACGTGATCGGAGTGTGGCCGACGTTTGCGAGCAATCGCGTATAGAGATCGCGATCGAATTTGTTATCGGTCATGAACTGAGGGTTCTGCGTGATGAGACGATCGATCTCTCCTTCCGAAACACGCAGTCCCATCTTCTTCGCAGACTCCATCAAGACGGTCTGGTTGATCAGATTGTCCAGCACGCTCGTCTTCAGTCGTGCTTCGTCGATGAGATCGGGATTGGCCTTCTCTCCCATCTGCGCCAGGATTCGCTGCTTCTGTCGTTCCGTTTCCATCGCCAGATGCGCTTGTGTGATATCGGTGCCGTTTACGACAGCTGCAGGCGGATCGGTTTGAATGAATGCTTCGAACGCGCCGAAGCCGAACATCGTGAACACGATGATGAGCACCCCGAGCAGGACCTTCGTCGCCATACTCTGGGAATGTTCTCGCATCTTCTGAAGCATGAAAAATCAACTCCAACAAATGAAAAAAGGCGCAGAAACTGCGCCTTTGGTTTGCGTCGTCACCCGATCATCGATCGGGCGCAACTGATCAGTTCAACGCGTCCTTCAGTGCTTTCCCGGGTTTGAAGCCTGGTACACGCGCAGCTTTGATTGAAATGGGTTCACCGGTTTGCGGATTGCGACCTGTGCGCGCAGCTCGCTCCTTCACCGCGAACGTACCGAATCCGACGAGCACAACGGGATCGGCGTCTTTCAATGCAGATGTGATCGCATCGAGCATCGACTCCAACGCTCGTGCCGCCGACGCCTTCGAAATGTCGGAGGATTCTGCAATCTTATCTATGAGTTCTGTTTTGTTCACTCTGCGCCCTCGGGATGAAATGGTGGGATGTCGCGACGTGTCGATGACATCAGGAAGTGGGCGTGGTTTATACCAACTCTAGAAAATCACTGTCAAGGAAACTCCCGCGCAGCAAACCCTTCGCATGCGTTACCACGCGTATCAGTGTGCGCTGATGGAGACCGTCGGTGCGGGCACGGTTACCGATTGAGTTGCACTCTCGACGATCGGTTGGACAACGGCTTCATCGATCGGTTCGGGCACACGTTCGAGTGCGATCTTCATCACATCGTCCATCCACTTCACAGGACGAATATCCAGATCACGTTTGATGTTGTCGGGAATTTCCTTCAAGTCGCGTGCGTTTTCGTCGGGAATGATCACGATGCGAATTCCGCCACGGTGCGCGGCCAGCAACTTTTCCTTCAAACCGCCGATCGGCAACACCTGGCCGCGTAATGTGATCTCGCCGGTCATCGCTACATCTGCGCGCACAGGAATTCCCGTTAGCACCGAGATGATCGCGGTACACATACCGATGCCGGCACTCGGGCCATCTTTCGGCGTCGCACCTTCCGGCACGTGCACGTGAATGTCGTTCGTCTCGTGGAAGTTGCGTGGAATTCCCAATGCCCGCGAGCGACTTCTAACGAACGTCAGCGCGGCCTGAATGGACTCCTGCATGACGTCGCCCAACGAACCCGTCTTCGTCTGTTTGCCTTTCCCAGGCACAGCCACCGCTTCGATGTTCAACAGCTCGCCGCCGACTTGAGTCCACGCAAGCCCTGTAACCATACCGACCTGATTGTTCTGTTCCGCACGTCCGAACGTGTGCTTGCGCACTCCGTTGTAATGCTCGACGAGCTCCGTCGTGATGTCGTTCGCTTTTCTTGGATTTGCCGAGCGCTTGCTCTTTCACGAGCTTTCGACACAGCTTTGCAATTTCGCGTTCGAGCCCGCGCACACCTGCTTCGCGCGTGTAGTAACGAATGAGGTGCAAGATTGCGTCGTCACCGATCTCGAGATCGTCGCTTGCAAGGCCATTCAATCGTCGCTGCTTGGGCACGAGATAACGCTTCGCGATGTTCAGTTTCTCGTCTTCCGTGTAACCCGGAAGGCGAATCACCTCCATACGATCGAGCAACGCGGGCGGAATGTTCATCGAGTTCGAAGTACAGATGAAGAAGACGTCCGACAAGTCGTAGTCCACTTCCAGATAGTGGTCGTTGAACGTGTTGTTCTGTTCCGGGTCGAGCACTTCGAGCAACGCCGATGCAGGATCGCCGCGCATGTCCATTCCCATCTTGTCGACTTCGTCGAACAGGAACAACGGGTTGCGTACACCGCCCTTCGCCATCTTCTGCAGTACTTTCCCCGGCAACGAGCCGATGTACGTGCGGCGGTGACCACGTATCTCCGCTTCATCGCGCACACCACCCAACGCCATACGAACGAACTTGCGATTCGTCGCGCGCGCAATGGATTCACCGAGCGACGTTTTGCCGACGCCCGGCGGACCTACGAGACACAGGACCGGACCTTTGATGCGTTGCACGCGTCCCTGCACCGCAAGGTATTCGAGAATCCGCTCTTTCACCTCTTCGAGACCATAGTGATCTTCGTTGAGGATACGTTCCGCTTGCGCGAGATCGCGCCGCACACGACTGCGTCGCTTCCATGGCACGTTCAGCATCCAGTCGAGATAGCTGCGCACCACCGTCGCCTCGGCAGACATCGGCGACATCATCTTCAGCTTGTTGAGTTCGGTCAGCGCCTTCTCGCGCGCTTCTTTCGACATGCCTGAATCGTCGACCCGCTGCTTCAGATCGTCGGTTTCATTCGGTACTTCATCAAGGTCGCCCAGTTCTTTCTGGATCGCCTTCATCTGCTCGTTCAGGTAGTACTCGCGCTGACTCTTCTCCATCTGCTTTTTGACGCGCCCGCGAATGCGCTTTTCGACCTGAAACAGATCGATCTCCGCACCCATCAGCGCAAGGATTCGTTCGATCCGCGGTTCGATCTCTACCGTCTCGAGAATGTTCTGACGATCGTCCACCTTCAGCGCCATCTGCGCCGCAATGGTGTCGACCAGGCGACCCGGTTCATCAATGCCGGACAATGACGACAGAACCTCCTCCGGCACCTTTTTCGACAACTGAACGTACTGCTCGAACTGGCTCATCAACGAACGCAACAGTGCGTCCGCGGCAGGCGGCGGTGTCGGTTCGGGAAGTGCTTGCACATCAGCCGCCATGTAATCGCCGGCGTCATCGAAGTCGAGAATACGCGCGCGGAATCCACCTTCGACCAGCACCTTTACGGTACCGTCGGGAAGCTTCAGCAGCTGGAGCAGCGTCGACACGGTCCCTACGTCGAACAGGTCTTCACGGGCGGGCCGCTCGATCTCCGCACCTCGTTTGGCGACCAGCAACACCTGCTTATCGGTAGCCATCGCCGCTTCGAGCGCCCTGATCGAGCTCTCGGTGCCGACGAACAGCGGATGCACGCCGTGCGGATACACGACCATGTCCCGCAGTGGCAGCACCGGAATCTCGGTCACGGTCTCGCTCGTGGCTTGCTTCATGGTCACCTGCTTCAAATGAAACCCTCTCGAGAGAGCTTACGGGCGGTGCGCCCAGCCCTCGTGTGGGATGTGTGCCTCGATTGTAACCGCACAAATGCCGAAGGGGCCGTATGCGGCCCCTTCATTTGGCGTTCCTCGCGAATCAGTCTTCAGGTGCGACCTTGGCCTTGTCGACGTTTTCGTAGATGAGCATCGGCGGGCTCTCACCGCGAATGACGCTTGCGTCGATGACGACCTTCGTCACGTTCTTCGTCGATGGCAGGCTGTACATCGTATCCAGCAGAACCGATTCGAGAATCGAGCGCAGGCCGCGCGCACCTGTCTTTCGCTCCATCGCTTTCTCTGCGACCGATTGCAGTGCATCTTCGCGGAAGTCGACTTCCACGCCTTCCATTTCGAACAGCTTGGCGTACTGCTTCGTCAGCGAGTTCTTCGGCTCGGTCAGGATCTGCATCAACGCATCGACATCGAGTTCTTCGAGCGTCGCGACGACAGGCAATCGTCCGACAAACTCTGGAATCAGGCCGTACTTGATCAGGTCTTCCGGTTCCACCTGACGCAACGTATCGCCGATGCTCTGCTTGTCTGCTTCGCCCTTCACGACTGCGTTGAAGCCGATGCCGCTCTTGTCGGAACGGTCGATGATCACCTTGTCGAGACCGGCAAACGCGCCGCCGCAGATGAACAGAATGTTCGTCGTATCGACCTGCAGGAACTCCTGCTGAGGATGTTTGCGGCCACCTTGCGGCGGTACAGACGCAATGGTGCCTTCGATCAATTTCAACAGCGCCTGTTGCACGCCTTCGCCAGATACGTCGCGCGTAATCGAAGGGTTGTCGGATTTGCGCGAGATCTTGTCGATCTCGTCGATGTAGACGATGCCGACCTGGGCGCGCTCGACGTCGTACTCACATTTCTGCAACAGCTTCTGAATGATGTTCTCGACGTCTTCGCCGACGTAGCCGGCTTCGGTGAGCGTCGTGGCATCTGCAATGGTGAACGGCACATCGAGCAGCCGAGCCAGCGTCTCCGCCAGCAGCGTTTTGCCACAGCCTGTTGGGCCGATTAGCAGAATGTTCGACTTGGAAAGTTCGACGTCGTCTTTCTTGCCATTGTAGTTCAACCGCTTGTAATGGTTGTGTACGGCAACAGACAGGACTTTCTTGGCGTGATCCTGCCCAACCACGTACTGGTCCAGGATCGCGCGAATTTCCTTCGGCACAGGGAGCTTGCTGCGGTCAGTGCCGCCGCCCGTTTCCTGGACCTCCTCGCGGATGATGTCATTGCATAGCTCGACGCATTCATCGCAGATGAATACCGAGGGTCCGGCGATCAGTTTCCGGACTTCATGCTGACTCTTGCCACAAAAGGAGCAATACAGCAGTTTGCTCGAATCGTCGCTTCTGCCGCTGTGATCGTCCGCCATTCAGTTGCCTCGGATGCCCAAAGGTCTGGACACCTTGCTTGGAAACCACTGATTTTTCAACCCTTGCTTCGTCGCGCGGAAATTACTGCCCGACTACTTTCGCGAGCGGCTTGCGCGGACGCTGTACCAGGTCGACCAGCCCGTAGCCAACGGCTTCATCGGGGCTCATCCAGAAATCGCGATCGGAGTCCTGCGTGATACGTTCCTGCGACTGTCCGGTATGTTCCGCCAACAGCGCATTTAAGCGGCCACGCATCAGCAAGATCTCGCGCGCCTGAATCTCTATGTCAGCAGCAACGCCGCGCGATCCACCCGCCGGTTGATGCAGCATCATGCGCGAGTTCGGCAACGCGTAGCGTTTGCCGCGCGCACCGGCCGCCAACAGAAACGCACCCATACTCGCGGCTTGTCCGATGCACATCGTGCTGACGTTGCAACGAACGAACTGCATGGTGTCATAGATGGACATGCCGGCGGTGACGGAACCGCCGGGTGAATTGATATAGAGGTGGATGTCTTTGTCGGGGTTTTCCGATTCCAGATACAACATCTGAGCCACGACGAGATTCGCAACCTGGTCTTCGACCGGACCGACAAGAAAAATGATCCGTTCCTTCAACAGTCGCGAATAGATGTCGAACGCGCGTTCGCCGCGTGCCGACTGTTCGACGACCATCGGCACGAGGCCAAGGCTCGTCATCGGTTCCGTTTTGTCATACGACATCGCTGTTCTCCTGAAAGCGTTGACTATGCGCCACTCGATTCCGCAGACGTCGACTCCGTAGAGGGTTGTGGAATCGCGCGACCACCGATGACGTCTTCGTAGTTGCTGTCGATTTCACTGACAGACGCGTTATCGAGAATATGGTCGACCACCTGGTCCTCCAACACTGCCATTTCGATCTGCGACAGCTGGGCTTCGTTACTATAGTACCAATTGACCACCTGCTCGGGTTGGACATACGTGCTCGCGATGTCCTCCACGCGCTGACGAACACGCGCCGGATCGGCCTTCAATCCGTGCGCAGTGATCAGTTCGTTGACGACCAACCCGACTTTTACGCGGCGCTCCGCTTCGCCCCGAAACAGATCGTCCGGCAGTTCCGGCACGCGTGAACCGTGGTCGTGACTGTGATCATGGTCATGGTCATGGTCATGGTCATGGTCGTGGTCATGGTCATGGTCATGGTCATGGTCACGCGCAGTTTCACGGTTCGGCTGCGTGTAACTCTGCATCTGCTGCGCCATCTGTTGCTTCAGGGCGCCGATCTCGCGATTGACCATGGCTTGAGGCAGTTGCACTTCGTGCAAGCGCTTCAGTTCGTCCATCACCTGGCGCTTCAGCTGATTACGAACCGAGGCGTCGAGTTCGCGTTGCATGTTCTTCATCACTTCGGCGCGAAATTCGTCGTAACCGCCTTCAGTAATGCCAAACGCCTTGAAGAACGTCTCGTCGAGTTCAGGCACATGCGCCTGCGCGACTTCCTTAACCGTCACTTCGAAGCGTGCCGTTTTGCCCGCCAGCTTCTCGACTCGGTAGTCCGCAGGAAATGCCGCGTCGAAAGTGACCTGGTCGCCGGCCTTGGCACCGCGAACGCCCTGATCGAAGTCGTCGATCATCTGCTTCGCGCCCAGCACGAACGCGACGTTCTCGCCGGTCCCTCCATCGAACAACACATCATCGATGCTGCCTTTGAAATCGACCGTCGCGCGATCGCCGTCCGCGGCGGCGCGATCGACGGCATGCCAGTGCTTTCGTTGCTCGCGCAGACTCTCGATCATCTTGTCTACATCGGCGTCGACGATTTGCGCGCGCGGCCGCTTCACATCGATGCGAGTCAGCGGCGCAAGATCGACCGGTGGATACACTTCGAAGGTCGCCGCAAACTCGAAGTCTTCACCCGGCTCCATACGCAATACGTCGAGGCTCGGCGAGCCCGCTGGCGCCATGCTTTCGCGTTGAATTGCTTCGAAGAAGGTGCTTTGCATCAGTTCGCCGGCCACTTCCTGACGCACCGATTTTCCGAAACGTCTGCGAATCTCTTTCACGGGTACCTTGCCCGGCCGAAACCCCGCCAGACGCGCGCGCTGCGCAGTCGCCTTCAAGCGTTCGCTGATCTGCTGTTCGAATGTTTCCGACGGCACCACGATCGTCATGCGGCGTTCCAGACCGCTCGTGGTTTCAATGGAGACCTGCATGTCTTGCTGCTACCTCTTTATGCCTGCCGCGCGTTACGACGCGCATCGAAGATGGGGTGGACGACGGGGCTCGAACCCGCGACCGCCGGAATCACAATCCGGAGCTCTACCAGCTGAGCTACGTCCACCAGTGTCTAAAACTACGACCAAAGCCGTAACCGGAATTTCTGGTACGCCCGGAAGGACTCGAACCTTCAACCCTCGGCTTAGAAGGCCGATGCTCTATCCGGTTGAGCTACGGGCGCTCGTGACCGCACCCTAACGGAGTTGATTGGTCGGGGTAGAGAGATTCGAACTCCCGACATCCTGCTCCCAAAGCAGGCGCGCTACCAGACTGCGCTATACCCCGATCGAAACCAACGATAGGCGGCTCAATGATCGCCGCCGCAGTGGCGCGGCCGCATGATACTCACCGCTATTTTTAGCGTCAAACCGCGAGCTTGCGCACGACTCCGCAACGCGCAGTGTAGAATTTCGCGCGAATTCCCTTCCGAACTCTCACAAACCAACTCATGACCGCACAGATTCTCGACGGAAATGCCATTGCCGCACGCTCGCGAAAGGACGTTGCCGCACAGGTCGAAACACGCGTCTCCAAGGGGCTCAGGCGGCCGGGGCTCGCAGTCATTCTCGTCGGCGACGATGGTCCTTCGGCCATCTATGTACGCGCCAAGCAGAAGGACTGCGCAGAAGTAGGTTTCAAATCGGACGTTCGACACCTTCCCGCGGATACGCCACATGCGGAACTGGTACGCCACGTCGACGAATTGAACGCCGACCCGACGATCGACGGTCTGCTGGTGCAACTGCCCCTGCCGCAGCAGATCGACAGCACCGATATTCTGGAGCGAATCCTGCCGCACAAGGACGTCGACGGATTTCATCCGTACAACATCGGCAGGCTCGCGCTACGCCAACCCGTGCTTCGATCCTGCACGCCGAAGGGCATCATGCAATTGCTGGAACACACGGGAACCGCGATTCGCAGTCTGAACGCAACGATCGTGGGCGCGTCGAACCAGGTGGGCCGTCCGATGGGACTGGAACTCCTGCTGGCCGGCTGCACTGTGACGATCGCACACAAGTTCACCTATGACACAGAGCGGCACGTGCGCTCGGCGGACATCCTCGTATCCGCCACCGGCAAACAGGGCCTCATCAAAGGCGATTGGATCAAAGACGGAGCCATCGTGATCGACGTAGGCATCACACGAGATGCGGACGGACGGCTCCATGGCGACGTCGAGTTCACCGAAGCGCGGAAGCGCGCAAGCTGGATCACGCCGGTCCCCGGTGGCGTGGGTCCGATGACCCGCGTCGCGATCCTGCAGAACACACTGTACGCGGCCGAGCATTTCCATTCGTGAGATGCAGCTTCATTTCCGACCTTCACCTCGATTCGGCGAATCCGGAACGAGTTGAAGCCTTCAACCGGTTTCTTCGCTACGAAGCCAGTCAAAGCGACGAGTTGTATCTACTCGGTGACCTGACCGAAGTATGGATCGGCGACGACGACGACTCGCCGTTCGCTCAGTCGCTCACTACCGAACTGCACAACGCCGCGAAGCGCTGTCGCATTCGCGTGATGCACGGCAATCGCGATTTCCTGATCGGCGAAAACTTCGCTCGATCAACCGGCGTCGAGCTCATCGACGATCCATTCCTGATCGAACGCAACGGCCAGCGCCTGCTCTTGTGTCATGGCGACGCGTTGTGTGTCGACGACATCCCCTATCAACGCACGCGCGAAGTGCTGCGTTCACAAGCGTGGCAGAACGAAGTGAAGGCGAAGCCGCTCGCGGAACGGCGCTCGATGGCCGCCGCGATGCGCGCGCAGAGCCGCAACGCAAATGCCAACAAGCCGAGCAATATCATGGATGTGGCTGACAGCGCCGTCGCGGAAGCCGTCTCTTTGCATCGTGCTGCCGCCCTGATACATGGCCACACGCACCGCCCGGGGATCCATTCGATCGGAACGGCTGCAAAGCGCTATGTACTTGGCGACTGGAATCGATGCGGTTGGGTATTGCGTTTCGACGGGCCGTTCACGCTCGTGCGATTTCCGCTGGCGGGCCGCTGTGAAATCTGAGCTGTGCGTCAGGCTCGTTGACGAGTTCTCTGTCGCAGCCAACGAACGCGCTGAGGCGCGTATCGATCGGATCATCACCTGCATAACGACGAGCCAAAGCGAGATACACGCCGGCGTGTCGCGCTTCGGACTCGAGCAGTCGCCGATAAAACGCCGCTAGATGCCCGTCGAATCGTTCCGCCAGACCCGCAAAACGCTCGCAGGAACGCGCCTCTACGACGGCGCCGACGAGTAACGTATCGATCAGGCGTCCGGGTTCCGACGTACGAATCAGTGCTCGCATTGCGCCCGCGTAGCGCCCCGGTGTGAGATGTCCGTACTCGAGACCGAGCGAGTCCATCATCGACAACACCTGCTCGTAGTGACGCAATTCCTCTCGAGCGAGACGCGACATCCGGCGCAACAATTCGGGCTTGTCGACGTAGCGATACAGCAAGCTCAGCGCCGTGCCCGCGGCCTTCTTCTCGCAATTGGCGTGATCGATCAACAAGGTTCGCAGGTTTGCCGTAGCAGCGGCGTACCAACTCTCCGGCGTAGCGCACTCCAGCAGCGCGCGTGCATTGAAAGGCGCTGCCACTAGGAATCCACCGGCGTGTGGAAGCTGCGTTCGAAGTAAGCCACCGATCGAACGTGGAATTCCGCGTCGATCGCGTTACGCACGACGATCGGGGCCGCACGATTCGGGTCCACCGCAACGAGCCCCACTTCCATCACGGAATGCAGATCGCGCGCTTTGCGTCGCAACAGTTCGTAACCCAACGTCAGCGCAGATGCCGATGCGGGTAACTCGATCCTCGCGGCCAGAGCCGCGTCGCGCAGCATCTTTTCATCCGATACGGCGACGAACACCGCGGTAGCCTGATCACGCAGCGAATGCAGCCGCGACCAGACGCGTTCGCGCTGATCTTCGGTGTACACATTCCACGCGACGATCTCGTGGGAGAAGCGTTTGCAGCCACGGCAAACGAGATCGCCGTACGTCGTCGAACAAATGCCGACGCACGGCGTTGATCGCATGAGTCTCGACATGAATTCCAACCCGTTGTCAGCGCGCGCGCAGTGCCACTTCGACCTGCAAGCGACGCAATCCGGTACGCAGCGTACGCAATGCGTCCTTGCTGCAGACGACATCGGGATTGTAGAGGAGCGAATCGAGATGAGCGACGAGCGGCGCAATGTCCGCCGGGGCGCGATTGCGCGCTGCATTCACACGTATCAGAAAGCGAGCCGGTGTTTCTTCCGGCGCACGCCTCAGCCCGCTACGTACGAGCCGTTGTGCAAATCGGCGGAATATCCGTTGCGCAGGATGATCCGGCGTCGGTCGCCGGCGCCAGAACAGACTGACAACGACGAGCGCGAGGCTGACGCCCCCTCCGAGCAGCATCGCAACACCGACGCGCGTCGGTGTCACTTTCCCCAACAGATCGGCGAGATACCGCGCCTGCACTTCGGTGTCGTATCCGACCACCCACAGATTCCAGCGGTGCTGCATCGACTCGAACAGGTACACCACGTCGCGCAGTCCCGGTACGCCCTCGAATCGCGCACCGGTGACGGACGACAACACTTCGCGATCAGCTTCGGATAGCGCGGCATTCAGCCCGGATTCGATCCGCGCGGGCGCAACCGCTGCGGTCGGGTCGAATCTCACCCAACCGCGTCCTTCGAGCCACACTTCCGTCCAGGCGTGTGCGTCGAATTGGCGAACTACGAGATGGCCGGTGAGTGGATTTACTTCACCGCCTTGATATCCGCCGACCATGCGCGCCGGTATACCCACTGCGCGCGCCATATAGACGAAGGCGCCGGCAAAGTGGCTGCAGAATCCGCGGCGTGAATCGAACCAGAATGCGTCGACGCTGTTCGTGTCGCTGAGCAGCGGTGGACTCAGCGTGTAGAAAAACTGTTGGTCCCGAATGAACTGCAGCACCTTCGCGAGGAAATCCTCATCCCCGTCGCTGCGTGCAGCGAGATCTTTCGCGAACGCAATGATGCGCGGGTTGTCGTCATCGGGCAGTTGCGTTTCGCGGATACGCAACCACTCCGGTAGTTGCAGATCCATAGATGCGCCCTGATACGACGCGCCGCGATAGCGCATCATCGTATGAACCGGTTCAGCAGAGATCAGCCTGAAGTCCCGTGTCAGGGATACGCCCTGCCCCACCGGCATCGCCACATCGAGCGCGAACAACCAGGATTGCTGCGTCGGCTCGAGCAGAACCTGGTACGAGAGCGGCTCGATTCCCGAAACATCCGGCATGAAGTCGGCGCGCACGCCGGCCCCGACGGGCGCGTTCTCAGGTACGGCTGCCACTCCGCCAACGGACCACGTCCCTTGCAAAAAATTGGAGTACACCAGGCCGCGCCAGTACAAATCGCGCGTCGGCGGCGTCGCACCGTCGAAAACCGCGCGAAATGCAATCTCGTCGGACCGAGTGAGCGCCGCGATATCGCCTGGGGCAACGTGGTCGCTCATGCCCGTACGCGTTCCGCCGGGAAGTGGCACTGACCAGAGTGGCGCGACGCGCGGAAAGAACAGGAACAACACCAGCATCAGCGGCATCGCCTGCATCACGAGCACGGCCGCAGTACGCAGCGAAGTCGAAACTCTCACGCGTGTATGCAGTTGGTGCAGGCCTACAAGTGCCGCGGTCACGATCACCATCGACAGTACGCTATACAGCGCGATACCAATCGATTGATCGAACAGGAATTCGGCGGCGACAATGAAGTAACAGAGGTGGATGACGAGATACGCGTCGCGCCGGCTCTTCATCTCCACCAGCTTTAGGGCAAACGCGACGATCAGGAGTCCTGTAGCCGTTTCAAGGCTGAACACACTCTGGCCACTCGCGCCCACGCCGATGGCGGACGCGACAACGAGCAGAACTTTGATCCAGCGCCGCGGGTAATCCCAGCGTCCCTGAAACACCATCCAGCGCCAGTATCCGCAGAACAACCCCACCGCGATGATCCACGGCGTGATGTGCGCTGAGTGAGGCAATACAACGACCGCCTGCGCAATCATCAACAACGCAAGGCTGTTGCGCGGGATCTGATAACCGATCCCGAGCGCCTCAGTCGTCTCGTTACGCTTGAGGAAGGCCATACAACGCCAATGCGCGCAGTATCGAATCGCGGTGTGGATCGCCAATTCCTGGTCGAATCTTCGTACCCGGCAGCACGAGGCCGAACTCGCGGCCCGATCGCGCCGCGTTCAGTGCCATGCCTGTCAGGCGTGACAGGCGCTCCTCCGTTCCGCCCGCGACACGGTCGTAGTCGAGCATCAATCTCGGGTCCAGGTAGCTCGTGTATTCCTTGACGATGAGCTGATCGGTGCGCGCGTATGCACGCCAGATGACATGCCGAACCGGATCTCCAGGTCGATACAACGCATGTCGCTGAAATCGTCGCTGCCTTGCGGGTCCATGAGTTCACCGTCTTCGCCCCGCCGCGCAATCTGATCCGGTTGATCGATGAACAGCGGTTGCGGATAGACGAGCGCCCGAGCGCCCAGGTCGACCCAGGTCCATGCGCGCAGTAGTCCGAGCGGATACAGCGTCTCGATCAACAGCCTTCCCGGGTCGAGCCACCCACGCGTCTTCGCGGGGACGAACAATCGAACCGTGCAGGCTTCGCTATCATAGAGTTCAGCCCACTGCGCAATCGCACCCAACCACCCGAGCTGAACTCCTTCGCGCCCCTTACCCTTCGCCCGAGAAATTCGGACCTGAAATTCCACGTCTTCCCCGACGAATCCGGTACCTGCCGCAATCAATTCGATCGTCAGCCCGGAGAGGTTTCTGAAGGTGTACAGAATGGTGACGAGAAACAGGCTTCCCAGCGTGAACGCGACACCGTACACGAGACTGTTCTGGTAATTGATGGCGCCCAGAATGAGCAGCACGATGAGTCCCCCGAACAGGAATCCGGTGATCGTCGGAAAGATGAAGATGGATTCCTGACTGAGCGTCAGGCTGCGCGATGGCGGAATGCGTCGATCTAGCCAACGACTGAATCGAGGGGAACGCTCGAATGCTGACAGTTCAACAGCCATCGGTCAGCTACACACGAATCCGAAACGCGATAGATCAGCCGACCACATCGACGCCGGACAACAGCTTCTGCGCGAGAGCGCCGCCACCGTGGCCGGAAAAGTCCGCCGCCGAACGAAGGCGGTGCTCAACAACGCTCGGCAGGACCGCCTGCACGTCTTCAGGCACCACATGACTGCGCCGATGCAACAACGCCCACGCGCGTGCACTTCGCAGCAGCGCAAGTGCGCCGCGTGGCGAGAGTCCAAACGCAAAATCCTGTTCGTGCCGACTGAAATGAACGAGTCGTTGCACATAGTCGATCAACGGGTCGGCCGCTTTGACGCCGTCGACCTCCGCCTGAATCTGCACGAGCCGCCTGCGATCGACGATCGCGGGCAGCTGCACTAGTTCTTCGCGACGATCGCCTCGCTTCAGCAACTCCCGTTCAGCATCGGGTTCGGGATAGCCGATTTCGATACGCATGAGAAAGCGGTCGAGTTGCGACTCCGGCAACGGAAACGTGCCGGTCTGCGTGCTCGGATTCTGCGTCGCAATGACGAAGAACGGATCCGGTAGCGCTCGCGTTTGTCCGTCCACGGTGACCTGCTTTTCTTCCATCGCTTCCAGCAATGCGCTTTGCGACTTCGGCGTTGCGCGGTTCACCTCGTCGGCGAGAACGACCTGGGCAAACACAGGACCGGGAACGAAGCGGAACGAGTTCTGCTCGCGATCGAACACCGACACACCGACGATGTCGCCGGGCAGAACGTCGCTGGTGAACTGAATGCGGTTGAACGAAAGTCCCAACACGCGCGCTAAGGCGTGCGACAGCATCGTCTTACCCATGCCGGGCAAGTCTTCGATGAGCAGGTGACCGCGGGCAAAGAGACACGCCAGCGCCAGCTTGATCTGATGCTCCTTGCCGAGCAGCACGGAGCCGAGCCGATCGATGACGTCTGCAATGACGTCGTGCGTCGAACCGTCAAGCGTGGTTGTGTAGCTCGATGAAGGAGTGATCACCGCTGTAGTCGGCTTCACGGCGTTGTTTCATTAGATCGTTACGGTTGAACGATAGACGTTCCAGGTACGCATCGTCTATGTCTCCCGTCACGTAATCGCCGTCGAAAATCGAGCACTCATAGCGAGTGATTCGCGGATTTCCTTCGACGGCACACGCGACGAGGTCGTCGGTATTCTGGTAGATGAGCCAGTCGGCGCCGATGACGCGCGCAACCTCCTCGTCGGTTCTGTTGTAGGCGACGAACTCACCGGCGGACGGCATGTCGATGCCGTATACGTTCGGGAACCGGACAGCAGGCGCGGCAGACGCCATGTAAACCTTGCGTGCACCAGCCGCACGTGCCAACGCGATGATCTGACTGATCGTAGTGCCGCGCACGATCGAGTCGTCGACGAGCAGCACGTTCTTGCCTTTGAACTCCAACTCGATGGGGTTCAGTTTCTGCCGCACCGACTTTCGACGTTGTTGCTGGCCCGGCATGATGAATGTCCGTCCGATGTAGCGGTTCTTGACGAAGCCCTCGCGATATTTCACGTCGAGCCGGTGCGCCAACGGCAGCGCTGCGGTGCGGCCGGTATCGGGAATCGGAATCACCACGTCGATGTCGTGTTCGTGGCGTGAGTACTTGGAGACGATCCGGTCCGCTAGCTTTTCGCCCATCCGCAACCGGGACTTGTAGACAGACACCTGATCGATGATCGAGTCCGGCCGGGCCAGATACACCTGCTCGAAGATGCAGGGCGTATGCACTGCGCTCTCTGCGCAGACCCGCGTCGCGAGTTCACCCTGCGCGCTTATATAGACCGCCTCGCCCGGCGCTACGTCGCGAACCAGTTGAAACCCGAGAATGTCGAGCGCCACGCTCTCCGACGCGATCATGTAGTCGGTGCCCGATTCGGTCTCGCGCTTGCCGAACACGAGCGGCCGGATACCGAACTTATCGCGAAAGCCGACGATGCCGCCGCCGATCACCATCGCCACCACCGCGTATGCGCCGCGACAGCGCTGGTGTACGCCAGCGACTGCTTCGAAGATGTGCTCGGGTTCGGGACGATGCCCCCCTACGCGCTGCAACTCGTGTGCAAACACGTTCAAAAGTACTTCGGAGTCGGAACCCGTGTTGACGTGCCGAAGGTCTTCCCGATAGACGTCGCGTTTCAGTTGTTCCGAATTCGTCAGATTGCCGTTGTGCGCAAGCGTGATGCCGTAGGGTGAATTCACGTACATGGGTTGAGCTTCAGCCGAGTTCGAACTGCCGGCCGTCGGATAGCGCACATGGCCGATGCCCATGTTGCCGACCAACCGCTGCATGTGCTGCTGCTGGAACACGTCGCTGACGAGACCGTTTCCTTTCCTCAGGTAGAGATTCCCCGAGTCGCACGTCACGATACCCGCGGCATCCTGGCCGCGATGTTGCAGAACCGTTAGCGCATCGTACAGCTGCTGATTGACCGCGCTGCCGCTCACCATCCCGACTACGCCGCACATACTCGCTCCTTCATCGCTTCTCTCGAAGCCGGTTGACCATTGCGCCAGCGGACGAAAACACATGCATCACATCCGATTCGAACGCGGCGAGCATGGGAATTCCGTGCGACGCGCGCCACCAGGGCTCCTCGTTCGCGAACGGGCGCAGCGCGATCACCGCGACGATACACACAACCGCACCGCGCAACCCGCCAAATAGCAAACCCAGCAGACGATCGGTGCCGGATAGACCGGTTGTTTGCACCAGCCGAGAGATGATCCATTGCGCCAGCGCACCGGCCACGAGCGTGCCGACGAACACCAGTGCGAAAGCCGTGATGTAGCGCAACGAGTCGTCGTCGAGGCGTTTCGGTAGCGACGCTGCGACATCATCGGAAAACGCCACTGCAAGGATCACAGCCACACCCCAGATCGCCAGCGACAGCACCTCGCGAACGAAGCCGCGCGCAATGCCGATAAGCGCCGAGATCGCGATGATGCCGACGATGACATAGTCAGCGGCCGCCAAGACATCGCCGCTTCATTGGCCGAATACCACGACGATCACGTCCATGCCGTACCGTTTCTCCAGTTCGCGCTCGAGTTTGGTCGCATCGTCTCGATTGACCATGGGGCCGATTGCGACGCGCGTCGATATTCCAGTGAGACCCTTCACTTCCGTAAGTACCGATTGATACCCATCCCTGCGCAACTGGTCGCGCAGCGCAACAGCTTTGGTGCGATCGGCGAAGCTGCCCAATTGCACTCCCCATGCGGGAGGCAGTGTCGTGGAGAGACGCCGGTCGGCGGGTGCCACCACCGGATCCCCGACCTTCGTCGACGTGGATTGATCGAAGCCTTCGTTGTCGATGCGCTTACGCAACGCTTCCGCGTTAGCGAGATTCGCCGGATCCATCGCGGGTACGGGCCCGACGTCCTCGGGCGCCGCTTGCGGTAAGGCGGGCGGTGCGGGCGATTCGACTCCGGCACCATCAAACAGCATCGGCAGCACGATGATCGCGAGAGCGGCGAGGAACACCCCACCCATGACGCGATCACGGGTCCGGTCAGTCACGATGTGTGTCCTGTAGAAGGATCGATCGGGCGCGTTGCGCAAGGTCGAAGCAGCCAACCACGATCAGCCGGTCGTGTACCGTCATGCGTCGTACCCAACCGTCGAGAACATCGACCAGATCTTCCTCCGATACCGCGGCTTGTCCGGTCAGCCCGGTCTTCTCCATCGAAAGCAGCGCGGTTTGACCGCGCGGGCCGTGCGTTGCAACGAGCGTCCATTCGTCCACCGCCGTCGAAAGCGCGGCTACGATGCCCGCTGCGTCTTTGTCTTGCAAGAATCCAGCAAGCGCGATCGTTCGACCGGCGGGTCGCGTGGTCCGCAACTGCTCCGCTAGGAAGGTCGCGCCGTGCGGATTGTGCGCGACGTCGACGATCACAGATGCACCGCGATAGTCGAATCGTTCGAACCGTCCGGGGAGACGCGCACTGCATGCGCCGGCAACGAGTCGTTCGATCGGAGTAGATACGCCGAGCAACAGCAGCGCCTGCAACGCGGTCGCTGCGTTGTTCAAGGCAACCGACGGCGTAACAAGGCCAGTGAGATGAACTGACTGCGAAGCCGAGCGGCCTTCGAAGCTCCACGTGCACTCGGAAATGCTCGCCGAATAATCCGTTCCAAACCGCGTTATCGGCACGTTGAGTGCACGCGCCGCGTCGACAATGCTGGACGGAATTGAAGTTTCACCATAAACGCAAGGCACGCCTCGACGCAGAATCCCCGCTTTCTCTCGGCCGATCGATTCGCGGTCGGGGCCGAGATATCCGACGTGATCGATGCCGATGCTGGTGATCACCGAGACACAACCATCCACGATGTTCACCGCATCGAGGCGGCCGCCGAGGCCCACCTCGAGCACCGTCGTATCAACGCGGGCGCGTCGAAACACGAACAGCGCGGCCAGTACGCCGAATTCGAAGTACGTCAGCGTCGTTTCGCCGCGGGCTTCCTCGATGGTCGCGAACGCATCGCACAGCGTGGCATCGTCGACGGCTTCACCATTCACTCGGACGCGTTCGTTGAAGCGGCTGAGATGCGGCGACAATGTGGTACCGACACTCCGACCGTCTGCGACCAGCAACGCCTCCAGATACACCGACGTGGATCCCTTTCCGTTCGTACCGGCCACTACGATGTTCCGCGCCGCGGGCGGCAGAACGTCCAGCCGTTCCGCTACCCGACGAACACGCGTCAGCCCCATGTCGATTCCAACCGGATGCACGCGCTCGGCGTGCACCAACCAGTCGTCCAGACTTCGAACCGTCATACGTTGTCGATCGCCGTACGAATCTCCCGCAGCTGTCCTTCGAGCGCCGCCGGAATCCGGTCGGGTTCGTGCTGATGCCGCTCCATCGTGTTCACGAGCGAAGTCCCGAGCACTACACCATCGGCTAGCGGCGCCACCATCCGCGCTGAAGCGCCATCCTTGATGCCGAATCCGATCATGATCGGCAGATTGGTATGCGAGCGGATGCGCGCGATCTGTTCGGCAATTCCTTCGGCGCGTAAGTGACCCGCACCGGTCACGCCTTTCAACGCAACGTAGTAGATAAAGCCGCCGGCCTGCTTCGCGATCAGCCCGATGCGCTCGGGTGTGGTCGTTGGCGCGATGAGGAAAATGAGTTCGAGGCCGCGCGCGCGCATCAATTCGAGGAGTTCGCCTGCTTCCTCCGGTGGAAGATTCACGAGGACCATGCCGTCAACGCCCGCTGCCGCCGCGCGATTTACGAACTCCCGATATCCCATTCGCTCGACAGAATTCAGATAGCCCATCAACAAAACCGGCGTCGTCGCATCATGCACGCGGAACTGCTGCACTACGTCGAGAATGTCCGTGAGTCGGGTGCCGGCCGTAAGCGCGCGTTCGGAACTTCTCTGAATGGCTGGCCCTTCCGCCTCAGGGTCCGAGAACGGCACGCCCAGTTCGATAACGTCTGCGCCGCCTGCGACCATCGCCTGCATCGCTGGCGCCGTAGTTGTCTTGTTGGGGTCACCGCCGGTAATGAACGTTACGAGCGCTTTGCGTCCCGAAGCGCGCAACGAACTCAATCGTGCGTGAAGGCGGCTCACAGCGCGATCTCGTCGATTGCCGCAACCGTCATGATGTCTTTGTCGCCCCGCCCCGACAGGTTGACGATGATGATCTCGTCGCGCGGTGCCTGCGGCGCATACTCACGTACCCACGCGAGTGCGTGGCTCGATTCGAGCGCCGGCATGATGCCTTCCACTTGCGTAACAAACCGAAATGCCGCGAGTGCCTGCGCGTCAGTAACCGACACGTAATCGGCGCGGCCGAGATCTTTGAAATAGGAGTGCTCCGGACCTACACCCGGGTAGTCGAGACCCGCCGAGATCGAGTGCGTTTCGATGACCTGACCATCTGCGTCCGTCAACAGATACGTTCGGCTGCCATGCAGTACGCCGGGGGTTCCCGCTGTCAACGTCGCTGCGTGTTTTCCAGTCCCGACACCCAGGCCCGCGGCTTCTACACCGACGAATCGAACCGACGAGTCGTCGACGAACGGATAGAACAGACCCATCGCATTCGATCCACCGCCGACACACGCTACGAGTGTGTCGGGCAGGCGTCCGGTCTGCTGCAGACACTGCGCACGGGCTTCTTGACCGATGACGGACTGAAAGTCCCGGACCATCATCGGATACGGATGCGGTCCGGCGACCGAGCCGATGATGTAGTGCGTATCGTCGACGTTGGTAACCCAGTCGCGCATTGCTTCGTTCATCGCATCCTTCAACGTCCGCGAACCCGAGGTCACCGGTACCACCTGTGCGCCAAGCAGCTTCATCCGATAGACGTTGAGACTCTGCCGCTTGATGTCTTCCGATCCCATGTAGACGTGGCATTCGAGACCGAGCCGCGCAGCAACGGTCGCGGTTGCGACGCCGTGCTGCCCTGCGCCTGTCTCGGCAATGATCCGGCGCTTGCCGATGCGCTTCGCCAAAAGCGCCTGACCAACCGTGTTGTTGATCTTGTGTGCGCCGGTATGGTTCAGGTCTTCGCGCTTCAGGAATATCTGCGCGCCGCCGAGCTCTCGCGTCAGGCGTTCCGCCGCATACAAGGGCGTTGGTCGGCCCACGTATTGCGATAGGTCCTGCGCGAGCTCACGACGAAAATCGGGGTCTTCCTTGAGCTCGTGATACAGAGCATCGAGCTGATCGAGCGCGTGAAACAGCGTTTCGGCGACGAACCTGCCGCCATAGCGTCCGAAGTGACCATCGCGCGTCGGCGCCTCATACAGGTCGTTAGTTCCCTCGCGCACGTTTCACCTCAGTCATGAATTGACGGATCTTCTCTGCATCTTTGACGCCTTTTTGCGCGCCCTCTACACCGCTGGCTACATCGACCGCGTACGGTCGGGTTCGGCGGATCCCCTCAGCGACGTTGTCGGGAGTTAGTCCCCCGGCGAGGATCAGCGGTACCGGGCTGGCGCTCGGCCACCACGACCAGTCGAACGTCACTCCCGTGCCACCCGGTTGGTTTACAGTTCCGGAATCCAACAACAGTGCCGTCGCCCGCGGATAACGTTGCGCCAGCGCTGCCGCGTCGATAGGTCCTGAAACGCGCACGGCCTTGATGAATGTGTACCCCGCCGCGGCACAGTCGGCGTCGGTTTCGACGCCGCTGAACTGCAGCATGTTCACTCCGGCAATGCTCGCGGTGCGTCGCACCTGCTCCGCATTCGCGTCGACGAACAAACCCACACACGCCACAAACGGCGGAACCGCCGCGATGATCGCCTTCGCCTGTTCAGGCTCGAGATAGCGCGGACTCGACTCGTAGAAGTTGAAACCGAGCGCGTCGCATCCGGCCTCGACGGCCGCTTGGGCGTCTTCCAAACGCGTGATGCCGCAGATTTTTGCTCTGATCCGCATCGGGGGGCCCGGAAAAAGCGCGGTAGTCTACCAGACGTCGCCCAAGGCTCGGAGGATCAACGGCGGCTGGGCGCGCGGCAACTCGAACAGTCCCGTATTGGACATCGACCAGATACAGGCCCGTAGGCGGCGCGGTGGCGCCGACGAGCTCCCTGCTCCGCGCCATCAGCATCTGCCCCACCCATCCCGGCTCTCTCTCGCCTCGGCCCACCTGGAGCAGCGCCCCGGCAATGTTGCGCACCATGTGTTGCAGGAACGCGTTTGCGCTGATGTCGATGATTACCAGATCGGCAAACCGCCGCACGGCTATCGAAAAGATACACCGGAACGGTGATTTGGCCTGGCACGACGCACTGCGGAAAGAGGTGAAATCGTGTTCACCGACCAACTGTTGTGCAGCCGTGTGCATCGCGGCGTCGTCGAGCAGAGTGGGAGAGCACGTAACGTAGTGTCGAGCGATCGCCGGTGCGGGCTCGGCTTCGAGGAAGACGTACTGATAGCGTCGCCCTGTTGCGCTGAATCTCGCATGGAACTGTGCCGGCACCGGCAACACCCAGCGAACGCTCAGCTCATTGGGCAGCAAACTGTTGGTGCCCTTAACCCACGCGCGTTCGGGGCGGTCCACCCCCGTCGTGAACGATACGACCTGTTGCGTCGCATGTACGCCGGTGTCGGTACGCCCCGCCGCCGTTACCTTGATCGGTTGGGCGGCGATCCTCGAGAGCGCTTCTTCGAGCGTCTGCTGAACAGAGCGCTGCCCTACCTGACGTTGCCACCCATGAAAGGCATGCCCGTCGTATTCGACGCCTAACGCGAAGTTGTGCACGGGCTGCTACAAGCAGCAGCGCATCGAAACCACTAGCCGAATTTGGCCAGAAGCTCGTTCGCTGTCTGCTGTTGCTCGGTGCTGCCCTCTTGCAGCACCTCGGTCAGTATCTCGCGCGCACCATCTTCATCGCCCATGTCGATGTAAGCCCTCGCGAGATCCAGCTTGGTGGTTGCAGCGTCTTCCTCGTTGAGGAATTCGAAGGCGTCGTCTGTTTCCGTTGACGTACCCGCCGTTCGCGGCTTCGCATCGTTACGCGCAACCGGCTCGAATTCCAGATCTTCCAGATCGAAGTCGTCTCCTTCTTCGGCAGCAACTGCGACATCGTCGAGTTCCTGCTTCACGCGGGCGACAGAGGGCTGTGTTCGCACCACCGTCGGCTCGTCGTCCGGCTTGAAGTCGATACCGAGATCGCCGCCGAGGTCGTCCGACACGCGTTCGTCCCGATCGGTCAGCGTGTTCGCGCGCGTCGTCGTAGGTGCCGCAGCGTCATCCAAGTCTGCGTCGTCCGAATCGAGACTGAGTTCGAAGTCGTCGAGATTGCCGGTGACAGCTTCGTCGTCGTCGAGAGCAACTGGCGCAACGGGACTATCCTCTCGCATTTTCGTTTCCAACTCGCGCGCCTCGAGCAGCAGCTCGTTGTCGTCACAGCGCGTGAGCAGCTCGTTCATGTGCGTTTCGAAGCCTGCTTCGTCTTTCGTTTCCGCGTACACCTCGAGCAACTTGACACGAACATCCGACCGGCTCGGGTCGTCGTCCAGTGCGCTGAGCAGCAGGCTGACTGCTTGCGGATAGCGACCGTAAGCAATGTAGATGTCAGCCTCGCCGATTACGTCGCTGGTCTGCGCACCCTCGTGGTGGACCGGCAACTCGTGCTCCTCCTCCTGCCGCGCAACGGGCTCTGCTGGCACTTCGTCATCGTCCGCAATTTCTTCTACACGCGGCCGCGTTCGCGAAACCGATGCAGATCGAACCGGCTCGTCCTCGAACTCTGCGACTTGTTCGTCTTCCTCACGGCGCCGACCACGCGCCCGCATCATTCCGGCAACCACGATCAGCACCAGAACGATTGCCGCTCCCGCAAGCACAAGCGGCGACGCAAGCAATGCGCCCAGGCCACCGCCTTCTTCCTTCTTCGCAACCGCGGGTGCGGTGGATGCGGCATTTTTCGCCGCCTTCAACTGCTCCTGCATCTGTGCGATCTGTTGATCGCGTACTTCGATCTGCCGCTGCGTCTGTTCCGCCTGCGACGTTGCCTTGTCCAGACGCGAGACGGCATCGTCGCGCTCGAGAGCTATGCGGTCCGCCTCTTCCTTCGCCGCGGCGAGTTGGCTTTCGAGCGCTGCTGCATCCGCGCTACCGCCACCCGCACCGGTTCCGTGGTCCGACGCATCGCCGGCCACGATGCGCAGTTCGCCGTCGGGGCCTTGTGGTGCCTTCGCCACGGATGGCTTCGCTGTCGCATCTACCTGGCCCGCAAGCGCCTGACTCTCTTCGGCCGGCGCAGATGTTGCCGGTGCGGCGACACTGGCGAGTCCCTCGCCGCGTCGATACGCCTGCCAGGCCTGGTTCTGCGCCGCGACCTCGCTGATCGCTTCGGTGCTGGAAATCGCCTCTACGTCCGCTTCCGTCGGCAGACGCAGGGTGTAACCGGCCTTCAGCAAGTTGATGTTGCCGCCGATGAACGCCTCGGGGTTCATGCGCTGGATGGCCAGCATGTTCTGCTGCACCGTCGCATTTCCGGATGGACGGGCGCGTTGAGCAATCGCCCACAACGTATCGTCCCGATCGGTGACGCCATAGCTATCGCCGGTCAAACGATCTGAGGGGGGCTGGGACTGGGTGGCTGGCTGGGTCGAACGGGGGGCACTACTGAGGGAAACCTGGGAATCGGGTCTCGTCGGTGTCCGTTCGACGCGACCGGCGGATCCTCCGCCTTTATCGCTCCGTCCTGGACTCGCCACGGCGGGAGCAGCCTGCTCCTTATATGTGGGTGGGTCGAGCAGAACGGTGTATTCCTTCAACAAGCGACCGTTGGGCCAGATAACCTGTACAAGGAAGTTCAGGTAGGGCTCCGTCATCGGTTGTTCGCTGCTAACGCGCAGCACAGCGTGACCTTGATCACGCACTTCCACATGGAATTGCAGGCTCGTCAGAAAGAAGAAGCGTTCGATACCGACGCGCTTGAAATCCTCCGACGACGCGAGTTGAGCAACGATCTCGGACTCGGTCATGCCGCGGGATTCGAGCAACTCGATTTCTGCGTCGAGTTTCTGATTCAGCGCCGAGTGAATCGTTATGTCACCCAGCCCGAGGGAGAACGCTTGAGTGCACCAGAGGGTCGCAATCAGGGCGTAACCAAGTGCCAACCTGCGAGCCATAGTCGTGTCCTTCGATTTATCGAGCTGCGCCGATCCTAGTTTCGATATCGTCCGTTGATAGCGAGCTTCGGAACTCACACACAGGCCGCGTCATACCCGATACCTGTGACATCACCTTTCATAGCGACTCGGCGCCCGAAGGCGCCGATTCCATGCCTGCTAAAAGATATCTTAGAAGAGGTGTTCAAAAAGTGCAGTAAGTAACACTTATTGCTGTTCTTTTAGCAAAAGCTCTGCAATTTGTACACTGTTCAGGGCCGCCCCTTTGCGGACATTGTCGGAAACAATCCAGAGATCGAGTCCACGCGGATGTGAGATGTCTTCGCGGATACGGCCGACCCAAACCGGATCCTTTCCAGCGGCATCGACAACCGCAGTTGGATAGCCACCGTTCCTGCGTTCGTCGAGAACCTGAACGCCCGGCGCTTTCGCGAGAAGCGCACGCGCATCGACCGCGCTCAACTTGTCGCGCGTCTCGATGTGCACCGCTTCCGAGTGTCCGTAGAAGACGGGCACGCGCACGCACGTCGGATTCACCAGGATGTCAGGCGCCTCGAGAATCTTGCGCGTCTCCCACACCATCTTCATCTCTTCCTTCGTGTAGCCGTTCTCCTGGAACACGTCGATGTGCGGGATGACGTTGAACGCGATCTGCCGCGAAAACGCCTTCGGTTCTATCGGCTTCGCGTTCAGCAGATCCGCCGTTTGGCTGGCGAGTTCGCGAATGCCCTTCGCGCCGGCACCTGATACCGATTGATAAGTTGCAACGTTGATCCGCTCGATGCCGACCGCGTCCAGTATCGGCTTCAGCGCAACCACCATCTGAATGGTCGAACAGTTTGGATTCGCGATGATGCCGCGCGGGTGCCGCCGCGCGATGGCGTGCGGATTTACTTCCGGAACGACCAGCGGAATGGCGTCGTCGTAGCGGAACTGCGACGTGTTGTCGATGACGATACACCCCGCCTGCGCTGCCTTCGGAGCGAAGTCGGCCGATATTGAGGACCCTGCCGAAAACAAACCGATGTCCACGCCAGTGAAGTCGAACTGGTCGAGACGCTTCACTCTCACGGAGCGACCGCGGAATCTGATCACCTTCCCCTCGGAGCGCTCGCTGGCAAGCAGGTGCAACTCCTTCACCGGGAAGTTGCGCTCTTCCAGAATTTCGATCATCGCCTCACCGACCGCCCCGGTCGCTCCAACCACCGCGACATTGACCTGACGCATCATCTGCCTCCTTCCGCGAATGCCTGCAGCACTGCCTGCCCCATTTCTTCCGTGCCGACGATCCGAAGCCCTGCCGAGTCGTCCGGAAGAATGTCGCGCGTCCGCAGACCGAGTTCGAGTACGCGCTGTACCGCCCGATCGATGCGCGCCGCCACGTCGATGGCGCCAAACGTGTACCGAAACATCATCCCAACCGAGAGTATCGTCGCCAACGGATTGGATATGCCGCGGCCGGCGATGTCGGGCGCCGACCCATGTACGGGTTCGTAGAGTCCGCGTCCATCCGAGCCCAAAGACGCCGACGGCAGCATGCCGAGCGAACCGGTGAGCATCGCCGCGACATCGGAAAGAATGTCGCCAAACATGTTGCCGGTAACGATCACGTCGAACTGCTTGGGCCGTCTGACCAATTGCATGCCCGCGTTATCCACATACATGTGACTCAGTTCCACGTCTGGATAGTCCGCCGCCACTTCCTTCATCACTTCGCGCCAGAGTTGCGTCACTTCGAGAACATTCGCTTTGTCCACGGAGCAAACACGCCGATTTCTTTTGCGCGCCAGGTCGAACGCAACCCGGCCGATGCGGGCGATTTCGGTCTCGTCGTAGACGTCGGTGTTGAAACCGCGCCGCAGGTTGTCGACCAACTCGATGCCGCGCGGCTTGCCGAAGTAGATGCCCCCGGTGAGTTCTCGAACGATCAGGATGTCGAGATCCTCTACCAATTCGCGCTTGAGCGAGGAGGCATCGGCCAGCGGCCCGAACAGCAACGCAGGTCGAAGGTTTGCAAACAACTCGAGACCCGCGCGCAGATCGAGCAACCCGCGCTCCGGTCGCTGCTGCATCGGCAGCGCATCCCACTGCGGCCCGCCGACGGCGCCGAGCAACACGGCATCGGCAGCCTTGGCAGCGGACAACGTCGCTGCGGGCAGCGGGGTGCCGAGAGTATCGATCGCCCGCCCGCCCAACATCGCTTCGTCCAATTGGAGTTCGAACCCGGCAACCGAGCGCGGCGGCCTGCATCAAACGCACGGCCTGGGTGACGACCTCCGGTCCGATTCCGTCGCCGGGCAATATCAGAACTTTCTTTTTCATAATCTTATAGTTACAGCAGTATTTCTAAGAGTTTTGCTTTAAATAACCAGGGCTGTCGTGCCCGATGGGACACCTCGAAGGCGCGAATCTCGCGTCTCGGCCTGCAAAGTCAGGCCGATATCGTCGAGACCATGCACCAGACAATGCTTGCGATGAGGTTCCACGTGAAAGGTCAGTCGCGAACCATCGGGCCGGATGATGGCCTGATTGGGCAAATCAACCGTCAATGCGTATCCGGGGCTGCTCGCGATCTGCCGAAACAGTTCTTCGATTACTTCTTCTTCTAAAACAATGGGTAAAACACCATTCTTAAAGCAATTATTGAAGAATATATCCGCGAAGCTCGGCGCCAGCACACAGCGGATGCCGTATTCCTCCAGCGCCCAGACCGCATGCTCGCGGCTCGAACCGCAACCGAAGTTCGCTCTCGCGATCAGGATCGACGCGCCCTGATACCGAGATTGGTTCAACACGAAACTGCGGTTGATCTTCCGCTCGTTCGGCGTCTGGCCCATCGAGCCTTCGTCGAGAAACCGCCATGCATCGAACAGGTTCTCGCCGAAGCCGACGCGCCGGATCGACTTCAGGAACTGCTTCGGAATGATCTGGTCGGTATCGACGTTCGCACGGTCGAGCGGCACGACCGTCCCGGCCAGCGTAGTAAAAGGCTTCATGTCCGCGCTCCGATCAGTTCTCTGACGTCCGTGAAATGACCAGCGACCGCTGCCGCTGCCGCCATCGCGGGACTGACCAGATGCGTGCGTCCGCCGTGGCCCTGGCGTCCTTCGAAGTTCCGGTTCGACGTGGCGGCGCAGCGTTCGCCGGGTTCGAGCCGGTCGGCATTCATCGCAAGACACATCGAGCAACCCGGGTCGCGCCATTCGAAGCCGGCATCGAGGAACACCTTCGCGAGCCCTTCCGCCTCGGCTTGCCGCTTAACCAAGCCCGAACCCGGAACGACCATCGCCTGTCGGATCCGGGACGACACCTTTCGCCCTCGTACCACCGCGGCCGCCGCGCGCAAGTCCTCGATACGCGCGTTGGTGCAGGAGCCGATGAACACACGGTCGAGTTCGATTTCGGTGAGCGGCACGCCCCGGCTCCAGCCCCATGTACACCAACGCGCGCTCCACAGACTCCCGCCGGGCAACGTCGGTATAGGTATTCGGATCCGGCACGCGTCCCGATATCCCGGTGACGAGTTCCGGCGACGTTCCCCAGGTGACCTGCGGCTCCAGCGCAGCTGCGTCGATCGTCACCGATCGATCGAAATTCGCGCCTTCATCCGAGTGCAACGTCCGCCAGTATTCAACGGCGGCGTCCCACTGTTCGCCCGTCGGTGCGAACGGCCGCCCCTTCACGTAATCGAACGTCACGTCGTCGGCCGCGATCAGCCCGGCCCGCGCACCGCCCTCGATAGCCATGTTGCAGACGGTCATGCGGCCTTCCATCGTCAATGCCTTTATCGCAGCGCCGCGGAACTCGAGCGTTTGTCCGGTTCCGCCCGCGGTGCCGATGCGTCCGATCATCGCGAGCACAGGTCCTTCGCAGACAGGCCTTCGCCCAATACGCCGGTGGTGCGAATTTCCATGTTGCCGGTCTTGCGTTGCACCAGACACTGGGTGGCGAGAACGTGCTCGACCTCCGATGTGCCGATGCCCTGGGCCAACGCGCCGAACGCTCCGTGAGTAGAAGTGTGCGAATCGCCGCACACGATCGTCATCCCCGGCAGCGTGGCGCCCTGCTCCGGCCCCACCACGTGAACAATGCCCTGACGTACATCGCGGATATCGAATTGCTCGATGCCGAAGTCGCGACAGTTGTCGTCGAGCGTGACCACCTGAATACGCGACGTCTCATCCGTGATCCCGTCGATACCCAGCGCGCGCCCGGTGGTCGGAACGTTGTGGTCGGGCGTCGCCAGGTTGGCGTCGATACGCCAGGGTTTGCGGCCCGCCAATTTCAGGCCGTCGAATGCCTGGGGCGACGTGACTTCATGCAATAGATGGCGATCGATGTAGATGAGACCCGTGCCGTCCTCGCGTTCGGTGACGAGATGATCGCGCCAGATCTTGTCGTAGAGGGTCTGGGCCACGCGGAACGCCTTTGATCAAAGGGCCGCGATGGTAGGATCCAATTCGAATAAGACAAATTCATTATTTTCATAATTTCGATCATGGAATGGAATGAACTAAGGGCCTTCATTGCCGTTGCTGACAACGGGTCGTTCTCACGTGCTGCGGAACAACTGCATCTGACTCAACCAGCGATCAGCAAACGCATCCAGGCGCTCGAGGCGAGTGTTGGAGTGACCTTGTTCGACCGTGTCGGCAAGCGGGTTTATCTGACCGAGGCTGGCGCGCTACTCAAGCCGCGCGCGCTCGACCTTCTGAGCGGACTAGCCGATACGGAGGTGATGCTGCGCAATCTCACAGTCGCATCGACGGTCGCCTCGCCTGGCAACGAGCCATCACGTCGGACTGCATCGACTCGCACCGGTGCTGAAGGCGTTCTCACAGCGCTTCACCGATGTCGAACTCGACATCGAGTTCGTAGACTCTGAAGCCGCGCACGAATCTGGTGCGAAGCGGTGGCACCGAACTCGCGGTCGTGACGCTGGCGCCGCAGCCGGATACCGAAACTGAACAGCGAACGTCTGTGGCAGATCCGCTCGCATTCACGGTCGCCGCCGACCACGCACTGGCCGGAGAGAAACGAATCGCGCTGGAGCGGCTGTCGACGATACCCGGCGATACTACCCGGCCTCGGAACCTACACCGGCCGAATAGTTGCCGAGCGGTTTGCGCGCGCAGGTCTGCCTCTGCGAACCGCGATGGCGACTAACTATCTCGAGACCATCGGGATGCTGGTGGGTATCGGCCTCGGATGGAGCGTTCTGCCAGCAACCATGGTTCAGGCGCCATTGGCGCGCCTCGACGTCGACTGTGAACTGCTCGGCCGCGACCTGGGCGCAGTTACCAATCCCGTCACGCACCTTATCGAATCCGGCCGCGCGTTTCTCGAAGTACTGCAGAGTTTCGCGGACGTGCCCACCGCCTAACATCCGTCCGGCGCGATCAGACTCTGTCGAGCCAGCTGGGATTCTGTGCCCGCTGGCGAACAGATGGTCCATCAGCACCAACGCAAGCATCGCCTCGGCGATCGGCGTCGCACGAATACCCACGCACGGATCGTGTCGGCCGGTCGTGACCACTTCGACCTCTTCGCCCGATCGTTCAGACTCCGGCCAGGCAATCGCAGACTCGAAGTGGGCTTCAGCGCCATGCTTGCGACGATGTCCTGACCCGTGGAGATCCCGCCCAGCACACCGCCGGCGTTGTTGCTGGGGAAACCGGCTGCGGTCATCTCATCGCGGTGTTCTGTGCCGCGCTGCTTCACCACGTCGAAACCGGCGCCGAGTTCCACGCCTTTCACCGCGTTGATTCCCATCAATGCGCGCGCGATGTCTGCATCGAGCTTGTCGAATACGGGCTCGCCCAAGACCAACCGGCAGGCCGCTGGCAACGACGGTAACGCGTGCGCCGATCGAGTCGCCGTCCTTGCGCAGCTTGTCGATGAGATTGGCAATCTGGGGCACGACGGCAGCGTCGGGACAAAAGAACGGATTCCGTTCCACTTCGTCCCAATCAAACTGTGTCGGTCGGATGTCACCGATCTGCGCAAGGTAGCCGCGCACCGACGCACCGAATTGCTGTGCAAGATATTTCTTAGCAATTGCGCCTGCTGCCACGCGCATGGCTGTTTCTCGGGCCGAAGAGCGACCGCCGCCGCGATAGTCGCGAATGCCATATTTCTTCTGGTAGGTGTAGTCGGCGTGCGCCGGACGGAAGACGCCTGGATCTTGCTGTAGTCGCGGCTCGCTGATCGGTATTGTCGATGATCAGTCCAATCGGCGTGCCGGTGGTTACGCCTTCGAAGACGCCCGGAGAGAATCCGAACCTCATCCGCCTCGTCGCGCTGCGTCGTGTACTTCGATTGTCCCGGACGGCGCCGATCGAGATCGCGTTGCAGATCGGATTCATTGAGGGGCAGTCCCGGCGGACAGCCGTCCACGATCGCGCCGATCGACGGCCCATGACTTTCACCGAACGTCGTAACGGTGAAGGTTTTTCCGAATGTATTGCCTGCCATGACCGCGTTCCGGCGCGGATCGTATTCGAAGCGCCGGCGCAGTATCGGCGCTCGCCAGGTCAAGACAACCCGGCCGCATCCATAACGAAGACGCCATGCCCACCTTGTTGCAGTTCCGGCCAAACAAATGGCAACTCGGGGAATGCCGCCAGCAGATCGTCGGCACTGTTGCCGACCTCGCCAACTAGCAGTGCCATCTTCCGCCAAGCCATTTCCGCGCGCCCGTCAGAATCCGACGAACGATATCGAGTCCGTCATCGCCCGCCGCGAGCGCCCGCCGGCGGTTCATGCCGGAACTCCGCGGGCATGTTCGCGAGATCTGCCGCATTGACGTATGGGGGATTTGTGACGATCAGATCGAACGTCGAAGCATCGAGTCCCTCGAAAACATCGGCGCGGACCACGGACACACGATCGCCGACGTTGTGCAGTGAGACATTGCGCGCAGCCAACGCCAGAGCAGCAGTCGTCGATATCCGAGAGCACGACCTCGGCATACGGAAACGCGTGTGCGCACGCTATGCCGATACACCCGGATCCGGTGCAGAGATCGAGAATCCGATCGGGAAAGCGAGTCAACCAAGGCGCAAATTCCGAGGCGATCAACTCAGCGATCGGCGAGCGCGGAATGAGTACGCCAGGCTCGATCAGATAACGTCGCCCGGCAAACCACGCTTCACCGACCAGATACGGAACCGGCATCCGATGCACGATGCGCCGTTCCACCAGTCTCACGAGTTCGCGTCGCTCCACCTGCGTCAAACGCGCCGAAAGCACGAATTCGATTTTCTCCGGCGCTATTCCGAGGCGTCCGCAAAGCAATGCCAGCGCTTCGTCCCAAGCGTTGTCGGTGCCGTGGCCATAGTGCACGCTGGAATGCGCGAGCTTCGTCGTCATCCAGCGCAAATAGTCGGATACGGTTTGCAACTCTTCCGACGGATTCAACGTTTCCCCTAGCCGCTGCGGCCCAGCAACTCCAGCAACAGTGCATTCAAGCGCGTCACGTACGCGGCCGGATCACTCAGCTGTCCGCCATCTGCCAATGCGGCCTGATCGAACAGCACGAGTGCAAGTTCACGGAAGCGATTCTCGTCGGGTTCCATATCGAGCCGGCCGACCAGCGGATGCGCCGGGTTGATTTCGAAATTCGGTTTCGCGTCAGGCACGCGTTGACCGGCCGCCTCCATGATGCGACGCATCTGCGCACCCATGGCGTGCTCGTCCAGAACGAGACATGCGGGCGACGTCGTAAGGCGCTTCGAACGCCGCACCTCGGTCGACTTTGTCTGCGAGTACGGTCTTGAGACGCTTCAGCAAATCGTCGCCTACGGTGTCCGCGGCCTCTTCCTTGGACTCTTCTTCGGTCTCGGGCAGTTCGAGCTCGCCGCGCGCGACATCTCTGAATCGCTTTCCGTCGAACTCGTTGAGCGTCGACATCAGCCAGTCGTCGAGCCGTTCATGCAACAGCAGCGCTTCGATGCCGCGTTTACGCAACAGTTCGAGTTGCGGCGAACTCTTCGCCGTCGCGAAGTTGTCGGCGCAGATGTAGAAGATCTCCTTCTGACCCTCTTTCATCCGAGCAACATATTCTTCGAGCGTAACCGTCGGCTCTTCGTCGTCGGTGTGCGTCGTCGAGAAGCGCAAGAGCTTGGCAATGGCTTCGCGATTCGGTGAAGTCCTCAGCCGGTCCTTCCTTCAACACTTCGCCGAAGTCTTTATAGAAGGTGCGATACGCCTCGGGCATCCGAGCTCGCGAGCTTCGCCAGCATGTCGAGCACACGTTTCGTCAGCGCGCTTTTGATGGTCTGAACGCGCTCGTCTTCTTGCAGCAACTCGCGTGACACGTTCAGCGGCAGATCGTTCGAATCCAGTACACCCTTTACGAAACGAAGGTACAGCGGAAGGAACTGCTCGGCTTGATCGAGGATGTACACGCGCTGCACATACAGCTTCAGGCCACGCGGCGCGTCGCGATTCCACAAATCGAACGGGGCGTGTTTCGGAACGTACAGAAGACTCGTGTATTCGAGCTTGCCTTCTACTTTGTTGTGGCTCCACGTTTGTGGATCGTCGAAGTCGTGCGATACGTGCTTGTAGAACTCCTTGTATTCATCGTCGGAGATCTCGGTACGCGGCCGGGTCCACAACGCCTTCGCTGAGTTGACCGACTCCCATTCGATCGGCGCCGCGCCTTTGCGCTTCTCCGTCTTCTCGTCGTCTGCGTCGACCGCCTGCTTCACCATCTCTACGGCTACGCCGATGTGATCGGAGTACTTCCGCACGATGCTGCGCAGCCGATATCCGTCGGCAAAATCCTTCGCATCGTCTTTGAGATGCAGCGTCACATCGGTGCCACGCGTCGGCTTCGAGTCGACCGCAACGGTGAAATCCGACTCGCCGCTCGATCGCCACCGAGTCGCGGCATCAGCGGGTTCGATCCGCGCGCCGCGTCAACACGTCGACGCTGTCGGCGACGATGAACGCGCTGTAGAACCCAACGCCGAACTGGCCGATCAACGCGGCGTCTTTCTTCTTGTCGCCGGAGAGCTTCGACAGGAACTCGGCGGTGCCCGATTTTGCAATCGTGCCGAGGTTCGCGATCGCCTCTTCACGCGACATACCCACGCCGTTGTCGGAGATGGTGATCGTCTTGGCGTCTTCGTCGACCGAGATGCGAATGTGCAGATCGGGATCGTCTTCGAGCAGCGAGGGACGCTCGAGCGCCTCGAAACGAAACTTGTCGACCGCATCGGACGCATTGGAAATGAGCTCCCGCAGGAAGATCTCTCTGTTCGAGTACAGAGAGTGGATCATCAACTGCAGAAGCTGCTTCGCCTCCGCCTGAAATCCGAGGGTCTGTTCCGCCTGATTCGCCTCTGCCATCACACCGCTCCGCGCACTGCCAAAACAGCCGCTTTTATGGGGACGGCGACGAGTCAAATCAAGTCGTGTCACTTCCAGCCGGTGACCTTCGCCAGCGCGCTGCCGATATCGGCAAGGCTGCGCACGGTTTTGCACGCCGGCCGCCTTGAGCGCAGCGAACTTTTCGTCGGCCGTTCCTTTGCCACCGGCAATGATCGCACCCGCGTGGCCCATTCGTTTGCCGGGCGGAGCAGTAACGCCCGCGATGTACGACACCACCGGTTTGCTGACGTTGTCCTTGATGAACGCCGCCGCTTCTTCTTCTGCGGTGCCGCCGATCTCGCCGACCATCACGATTGCTTCGGTCGCCGGATCTTTCTCGAACAGATGCGAGGATGTCGATGAAGTGGCTGCCGGGAATCGGGTCGCCGCCGATACCGACGCAACTGCTCTGGCCAAAGCCGCGATCGGTCGTCTGTTTGACCGCTTCGTACGTCAGCGTACCGGAGCGCGACACGATGCCGACGCGTACCCGGCAGATGGATGTCGCCCGGCATGATGCCGATCTTGCACTCGCCCGGCGTGATCACGCCGGGGCAGTTCGGGCCGATCAGGCGCGTCTGGCTCGTTGCAAGGCGCGCCTTGATCGCGAGCATGTCGAGCGTCGGAATACCCTCGGTGATGCACACCACCAGCTTCATGCCCGCAGCGATCGCTTCGAGAATCGAGTCTTTGCAGAACGGCGCCGGTACGTAGATCACCGACGCCGTCGCGCCGGTCGCTTCCACCGCGTCGCGCACGGTATCGAATACCGGCAGCCCGAGATGCGTCGTGCCGCCTTTGCCCGGCGTGACGCCGCCGACGAGTTTGGTGCCGTACGCCAACGCCTGTTCGCTGTGCAGCGTGCCTTGCGCGCCGGTGAAACCCTGGCAGATCACCTTGGTCCGTTTGTTGATCAGAATGCTCATGCTTTGCCCCCGGCCGCTTTGACGACTTTTTTCGCCGCATCGACCAGGCTCTTCGCAGCAATGATGTTCAGTCCGCTTTCGGCCAGGCGCGCCGACCCCTTAGCGGAGTTGTTTCCTTCGAAGCGCACCACGACGGGGACTTTGACGCCCACTTCTTTCACCGCGCCGATGATGCCGTCGGCGATCGTCACGCAGCTGACGATGCCGCCGAAGATGTTGATCAGCACCGCTTTCACGTTCTTGTCGGAGAGGATGATCTTGAACGCTTCACCCACCGATTCCTTGTTCGCGCCGCCGCCGACATCGAGGAAGTTCGCCGGCTGGCCGCCGTGCGTCTTGACGAGGTCCATCGTGCCCATCGCGAGGCCCGGCGCCGTTCACCATGCAGCCGATGTTGCCGTCGAGCGCGACGTAGTTGAGGTTGAACTTCGCAGCGAGCCCTTCGCGTTCGTCTTCCTGACTCGGATCGTGCATCGCCGCGAGACGCTTCTGCCGGATACAGCGCGTTGCCGTCGATGTTGATCTTCGCGTCGAGGCAATGGATGTTGCCGGCGGTCGTGACGACCAGCGGATTGACTTCGAGCAGCGAGCAGTCGCACTCGTGGAACAGCCGCGACAGATTCACGAACAGGTTCGCGAACTGGTTGACCTGCGCGCCTTTCAGACCGAGCGCGAACGCGATTTCGCGACCCTGATACGGTTGCGCGCCGACGAACGGATCGATCGTGGTGCGAATGATCTTCTCAGGCGTTTCTTCCGCGACCTTTTCGATTTCGACGCCGCCTTCGGTCGACGACATGAACACGACGCGGCGCGACGCACGATCGATCACCGCGCCGAGATACAGTTCGCGCTCGATGTCGGTGCAGCTTTCGACATAGATCTTGCTGACCGGTTGGCCGTGTTCGTCGGTCTGGATCGTGACCAAGTCGCTTGCCGAGCCATTTCTTCGCAAACGCCTCGACTTCTGCCGTGCGTGTCGACCAGCTTCACGCCGCCCGCTTTGCCGCGCCCGCCGGCGTGCACCTGGACTTTGACGACCCATTTGTTCCCGCCGATTTTTTTCGCCGCCTCGACCGCGGCTTGCGGCGTATCGACCGCATAGCCCGTCGAAACCGGCAAACCGTATTCGGCAAACAGCTGTTTTGCTTGGTATTCGTGCAGATTCATGTATGGCTTCCGTTACGTTTTTTTCTTTCGATTGATTAAGGAACGCCCCAGATTGATTCGTTCTGCGTTGATACGTAATGGTAACAGTGGTACCGAATTATTACCTGATGGTAAGCAAGCCCTATAAAATTAAGGTAACCATGAATACAAACAAAAAAAATACCTTCTACAGCGGTAAAGAAGTATTTAAACCCATTCCAGTTTCTTCGCCTAAGGAAAATCCGTTACTTTTTTTTATTCGCTGTTTAGTTGATTTACAATTGAAAACAATTACAGATTTTCTACGTCCAGAATTGGCGACACTTTCAAATAATATTATTGATATAGGTGCGGGTAATGCGCCGTGGAAAAGCTTTTTATCGCAAGGTGTTAAATACACAGGGTTGGATATTGAAAATGCCAACGAATTTGCTATGCGTAATAGTGACGAAATCGTTTATTACAATGGAGGCACTTTCCCTTTTCTGGAAAATAATTTTAGCAATGCTTTGTGTGTCGAGGTAATGGAACATATTGTTGATACGGAGTTTTTTTTGAGCGAGATTTACAGGTGTTTAAAGCCTAACGGGAAGCTAATATTGACAGTTCCTTGGTCAGCTAGAAGGCATCATCTACCTTATGATTATTTTCGATTTCACCCCGGAAGCCCTTGAATACTCTTTTCAAGAGCAATGGGTTTTTATATGTGGAAATAATCGAAAGAGGTAATGATTACGCAGTAGTCTTTAATAAAATTTTATGTTTAATCCAAGGCCTGTTTTTTCCACCAAAAAAGAAAAACTTTATTTTTTAACGATTCCTGCTTGGATTAATGCTGTTGCCAAGTGCGTTAATTTTTCTTCTTATCGCGCATATTTCATTAATATTTGGGCGTGGGTTCACGAATAGATCCATTAGGATACGCATTAACTGCAAAGAAACCGTTCTAAACAAAAACCTACTAGTTGTAAATAAGGCAAACGACATATGCAGTTATTTTTAAAGGCCAGCATTTGTGAGATTTTTAACCGATCTGGATTTATTGAAATTTCAAGCGCTCTTTTCATTAATCGCTATGCACTGGATTACTGGATACGTCTCACGCTATTGCCCAAAGCATTTAAGCGCAGTTTAAAATGGATAAGTCACAGCACAAGAATGGGGCGACTTAAAATCGGCGTCAATGTCGGCAATACCTTCACGGCTAGTTTCCGAGCACACAATGAGTAAGTTGGGATGGTTAGCAAAACTGATGTCATATCCTTTTTTTAAGTTTCTGGGTGTCGGTGGCCTCAATACCTTGTCCGGATTTGCAATCTATACGCTTTTTGCACTGACTGAGCTTTCAACCTTCATGGTATTGATGGTGTCAAATATAGCCGGGATAACATTCAATTTCTTTACTACGGGTGGCCTGGCATTTCGTGATCTGGGCTTAGCCAGAGTTCCACGGTTCCTTATGTCCTACGCTGTTATTTTTGCAATTAACTTAAAATTAATCGAGTGGCTTGCTCCTTTGTATGGTGGGCGAGTTTGGGCAATGGCAATTATCTCCTACCGATGGCGATCTTAAGCTATTTTATACAGGCGTGGTTTGTTTTTAGAGTACGGATAAATGAGAAACCTAATAGTTACCGTATGGTTGTCTTGCTCTGGTTGGCAGCCTTCGGCTTGACGATGCTTTTTGTTTGGCAAGGGCTAGGAGGCTTGCCCAGGGCAAACGCATTAAAATTTATCAGCAAATAATACCTTAGCCCGGAATTCACCATCCCAAGCGGCCATCCGACGTTTTTTGGGCACCAGAACGTTTCTTCATTTTCGGGCCATAAGGTTGCATTGATATAATTTTGGACTCATGCGACTATCACCAGCTTCGTTCTGGATCGTCCACAGAAAAAATATCCGCCTCTATAAAACAATGACGCATGTCAGCTGTGTGTTCGGCTTCAGCCATTATTTCATCGTAGATAATACTGTCGAGCTCTTTATCTGAGGTATAGGGGATCGAAAGAATATATCGACAGTTATTCTTATCCAATTTTTCCATAGCAAACTGGCTAAGAATGAACTGTTCAATTTCATTCCGTACCTTGCCTTTTCCGCGCACAAACTTACTATTGTTTTCAATCTGCAAACATAATTCGACTTTCATCACTTTGGTGATATTTTGTGTTCGCGCTATCCTCTGACTGTTGTATTTTCTGCGTTGCCTCTGCTAATTTGTCCTTGACTGCGTATATTTGTAATATGTGTTGCGTGAGATATCGTAAGAACAATGATGTCCATTAACGCGTGAAGCTTATTGCGTTCTATTCTGGGATCAGGTAATTTTGAAAAATATTCTACAAAACATAGTATTCGTATGCTTTCTTTTCAAAAAGCGTTAATATAAACTCATAGCATATTGTTTTTGAATATTTTTATATGCGTTTGCCCTGGAGGCTTGCCCTGTCCTAATCTCCCATTAGCCGATTTCATATATAATGTGCAATTTATTGATACGTCATACCACCAAATCACCATCTACATGCCGAAAAAGAAAAGTACGACTTTATTTGAAGACTCACTCACAGAACTTGAACAACTAGTTAACCAGCGGAACAGGGTGATATTTCGCTGGAGGAGTCATTAAGTCTTTTGAACGCGGGGTAACGCTTACCTGTACCCGTCAAAAAGCCTTGCAGGAAGCGGAGCAGAAAGTTCAGATTCTAATCGAAAAAACGACACTCAAACCCTGGAGTCCTTTACCGATGAGTAATGCGTTAAAAGAATACCTTAGTTTTTGTCAAATCCGTGTGGAAAAGAGCGCTGGAAGATCGCCTGCCCAGCCAACAGCTATGCCCGCAAAAGCTACATCAGGCGATGCGTTACGGTGTAAGGACAACCAACGTATGCAAATCTTAAACAAATTATCGCCTCAGCTAGCCTTTCGCCAAGTGGCTGAGTAATCATAAATCCGATATCGCCAATATATTAACGATTGTTATGATTTGGCTGGTGATGATCGTCCTTACAAATCCTGTGGGCGATTTCCCTTTGAACGACGACTGGGTCTATGCTCTTTCGTTAGAGTCGCCGGTATTGGAAACGGGCTATTTCCAGTTTCCTTCCGGGACAAGTTCGAACGTGGGACCTCAAGTGTATTCGGGATATTTGTTCTGCCTTCCTTTTGGATTTTCGTTCACGGCGTTGAGGATTTCTACACTGACGCTGGGGTTGGTTGGAATCATTACGTTATACACCTTAGTCAGAGAACTCGGCGGAGAACGCAGAACCGCTCTGGTTGGCGCACTGGCGCTCGCTGTGAATTCACTGTATTTTGCTCTTGCGAACAGTTTTATGACTGATGTTCCGTTCATTTCGCTTGTAATGATCGCGCTTTACTTCCTCGTGCGAGGCTTACGGCACCACTCCTCCGTCGATCTAGTTTTAGGGTTTTTCATCTCGTTTGCCGCCATACTCGTTCGCCAG